>CACNSC010000009.1 GCA_902623005.1 uncultured Coxiella sp. | reverse complement strand
ATGCCTATCAGGAAATCGTTTTGCGTTTCTTAAAAAAATTACCCGCATTCGATCCAGATGCCAAAAAACAGAACATCTTCAAACGTCTCTTTAAAAGCCAAACGGAGGTGGTGGCATGAGAGTCCTTAAAGCCCTAGGTCTGCACAAAAATACGGCGCAAACTGCTAAAGATCGCTTACACATTATCATCGCGCAACAGCGTTCTGAAGGTAATAGCCCCGATTACTTGCCACAACTTCGCCAAGAAATCATGCAGGTGATTGCCAAACACACTCAAGTTAACTTAGATAATATTCACGTAGACTTACAGACTAAAGATAATAATGCAGTACTTGAACTGAATGTGACACTGCCTGAGCTTGCAGCGCAGTAATTTAATCCACTGCCGAAAGAATAAATTCGTATGAATCAGTCGCAATGCGCATTGGTGGCGCTGTTTATAATGACGGCTTGCTGGGGAGCGACCTTTCCCTTTATTCATATAGCCCTGCACAATTGCAGCCCAGTATTGTTCGTTGTCATTAGAAACATAATCGCTTCTATGATTCTACTACCGATTTTTTTTGCTCACTATCGAAATACTTACCCAAGACTTTTCATGCACGCTGCTATACTCGGCGTTCTTAATGGTTTCTCGAATATTGCTCAAACTATCGGTTTAACCACACTGTCATCGTCTAGCTCAGCGTTTATAACTGCAATCAACGTAGTCTTGGTTCCGTTTTTGTTACCACTATTCAAACTCGATCGCATCAGGAATATTGACTTATTAGCAGCAGGATTATCCTTGGTTGGGGTATATATTCTCAGTCAGACTCAAAATCGAATTGCCTGGCAAGGATTAAGCTGGACACTGGCTTGTGCCGTGAGCTATGCCGCCTATATTTGCGCCCTCAGCAAATTCACTCAACAATGCCAGGATGTCTTCCTACTGGTTTTCTATCAAATTATCATCTCAGCATTATTTCCATTGTGCTTATTACCGACAGAGCACAGTTACTTTACCTCCTCACTAACATTGTGGGGATCATTGTTGTTTTGTGGCGTTATCGCCACGGCTCTTGCCTTGCTATTACAAAACTTTTTTCAACGTTATATTAGCGCTGCCACAGCAGCAATCATCTACCTATTTGAACCGATTTTTGCTGCGCTGCTTGGCGCCATTTTAATTCACGAAGCGATATCATTGACCACGGTCATCGGTGGTAGCATCATCTTAGGTAGTTTCTTAATCTCGCATTACTTACGGCCAGCCACAACTTGAATAGATGACATAATTTAAAGGCGCTGTTTGCTATTGCAGTAGTATTACTACAAACTATCAACAATTTTCCAGCCATTGATCTACTATGCATAAGACCCGACGACTACTGACCTCTTCAGGGTATTTGCTCTCTCACAGTCATCATTGGCGCCACGCCATAACAGGGACCGTGGGCTGTTGCGTCAGCCTTTCCATCGGCTATGTTTTATCGATTCGTGGCTTTGGCTTATTTTACTGCGCATTAAGCGCTGCACTGACAGGCTTCTTTGAGTACGGCAATGCGCTTAGGCAACAACTACTGATGCTTGTCTTTGGTGCAGGCATTATGATTGCAGGCGCAGTCATAACTCATAGTCTGATTCATCACACAGCTATCAGCTTCATTGCCTTAATCGTGATATGTGGCGTTTTATATTTTTATACGCTTGTCAACACGGGTTTCCTGTTTATTTGCAAGCTTTCCATTATCGTGATGGCTTTCTCTTATGTTCAACAATCAGTTTCAACGCATCTTAGTAATCAAGATGTGTTCTTCTATCTACTGCTGGGGTGCAGCATGACCATTATCGCGCATCTCATGTATTACATGCTATTTACTTATCATCAAATAACCATTCGATATAAGAACCGTCAACTCATTATTCACAAAGCAATTAAATTTTTTAGTGACACAACCGTCAGTAAACTTGACTCTATGCGTGATAATCGTATGGACGAAACACTATTTACACCTCGATGGAACAATCAAGACGATACCTATCAAGCGATATCAATTGTTCTGCACAAATACGATCGACTCATAGAACTTGAATCGGTTAGCGACCAGTTTAGACTACAATGTCAGCAATTTTTTAATCAGATCAACCAGGATGGTGTTGATTTAAAAGTCTCGCAAATCCAATCTGCTCACCAACGCTTTCAACAGCAAACCATGACAACTAATCGTCCACAAAATCTCGATGAAATTGAACTGTGTTATCTCATTCATCGTTTATCTAACGACCTAGTGGATTTCTATCAACCAGCAAAATCTCTGATCATCGATGAAAACCAAGGCTCATTGAGAGCACTGTTACTTGACTTCAAAAACGCACTATTAGCCACACGATTATTTGACCATAAACGACTCACCGATAACTCCAAGGTGGCAATTCGCGCAATGATTGCGATTGGATGTGCGTTTGGATTAGCCCTGGTTATCGACTCAACGCATCCAGACTGGATCATTTTAACCACTAATCTAGTACTGCAAGTGCGTTCAGGCGATACCTCGAAAAAAGTGGTAGAGCGTATGCTTGGCCACTGCCTCGGCTTTCTTATCGCCTTTATTTGTATACTTTTTCTCTGGCCACAACTCTCTAATCCTTATATTTGGATACCACTACTAATTTTTTTATGTACTTATTCACTAAATAAAAACTATTTTTTATTTTCGTCCTGTATCATGATCACCATCTTGTATCATGACTTTATGATTTTTTCAGACAACGCAATGAGCACTGCAAAACTCGTATCCATTGCAACTGATCGTCTGGCTGATACCTTCATTGGTGTTAGTATTGCGCTAACTGCCAGCCTGTGTATCTTTAATCGCGTTGGTCATAACACCATAGAATCTACATATTGCCATCTACTTGAACAGTGCCGAGAGCTTCTTACCGCCATTTCACAATCGCTGAACGAAGCACAATTATCTGTCATGAAAAAAAACATCACGCAACAAATTACTGACAACAAAGCCCTTTACCACTCCTTGCGCTTCCACCCGCTACATTACTTCAAACACAAACCTCTTATTGAGCAAGTCTTGCAACAAGAATTTAATATTGAATCCTGTCTCAATAGCGTCTTATTTAGGCTGCAATCACCATTTGCTACGCATGCTTTAGTTGTCATCCAAAATACAAACTCCATTAACCATGTTAAGCAGCTCGATAGTTGGCTAGTGCAGTATCAGAATCAGATCATTAATCAGCGTCAAGCACTGCCATTGTGGCCAGAACAACTCACCGCTGATTTTGAAAGACTACAACGATCAATCCAAGCAGACTCTAAAAACTTACTCTCGGATTGCCATCAGCATACCAGTCATTATGAAACTAACCTGGCTTTGATTGGTTTCAATCAAACCTTGCTCAATCTCATGCAGGCCCTTAAATCATAAAGCCAAGCCCCTATTCACGGCTTCAGTATAGCCTGACACTGCCACAGTAATGTGAATTTTCTTAAACCAAGATTATTCGACCATTTATGATTGAAATTATCAATTGATCGACGTATGTTTGGTCGTTTTTTACACATTATGAGAATTGCCATGCCATCAATAATAAAGTCTGCCATGCCATCAATAATAAAGTCTCTATTACTTCTTTTTTATGCAGCGCATGCTCAAACAACAGCCTTACGCGGCAACACTAACGAGAACCGGCATTTAAAGTCGTGCCCTTATCCTGAAGATATTTTCGTGCATTTTACTAACCACGGGCGACTCATCTCGCACGCACGGACGACCGATTCCCATGGTCAAGTCGCTGAGTGGTCGACAAAATCCGATATTGACTGTCCGCCTGAGATGAAAAAGTATTCCGATCAAGACTCATTTTACGGGAATCGAGTTTTTTCATACAAAGACATCAATCGGACTGCTGACGAAGGTGCCTGTCGCTATGATTACCGCTGTGTGGGTGAAGATGCGGGCACTTTGACACTGCATCCTAACCACTAATTCGTCACCTATTTAATCCAATCTGATCGCTTCTCAATCAGACTAAACCCATGAATTAGGTTGAGTTTCAAAGTTTGCTGTGTTCTTATATACCGCAAATTTCTTGGCTTTTTAACGGACTCAACCGCTCTCATGGACTTGCTCAATATTGTCATTCATCTACTGCGTTTGCCAACGGGTTATGAACCCTTTAACCGTTGGTATTATTCGGCATTGGCCGTGTTTGTTGTGCTCGCAATTGGGTTAGTCATCACTCCTCCGCGTATTCGTCAACACCGCGTGTTTCGCGCAGCAATCGCCCTCCCGCCCATGCTTGCCGTGCTAGGCAGCTGCTATCTCTACCATGTTGTGCCCTTGCACTTGTGTCACATGACAGGAATCCTGGTTGTTCCTTGTGCAATACTGTTGCAACGGCGATTATTCCAATACATGTTAATCTACCTATCCGGTTGGGCAGCCCTGCTTGCACTGTTGACGCCTAATCTAGCGCAACATACCTCAATGATTCGTTACCTGATCTTTTTTATTATTCATGGTTTTATTGTGCTCAATACCTTGTTTGTTTATTGCGTCCATCGTCCGGCCGTCACCACGCGCTCATTTATTCATGTATTAGTTGCATTTAACCTCTACACCGCCTGCGTCGGCTTAATTGACCATGTTTTTCAGATGAATTATATCTACCTAGCAACACCACCCGATTCCGTACCTGGACTGCTGCCATGGCCCTGGTATATCGGTCAAACAGAACTCCTTCTCTTGTGTTTATCACTCGTTACCTACCTCAGCATCCAACTTGTTGCTCGCATGCGTTATCCCACGAGTAAAATTAGTTTGATGAAACGTTTAGGGATCATCAAACCAACACAACAGGCTAAAACATAATCACGGCATTGCATGCGTTAACTTCTGAGGTAGGATCTGCCAAGCAAGTCTTTCAACATCTGCACCGGCCACCCACGCCACTCGTGAAACCACACTGACTTTCGCTTTACCGTAGTGTGCATTGGCCAATAATTCATAGTGGTTCTGCTCAATGGGCTTCAGACGTGAAAACGTAAATGTAAGATTTGGTAAAGTCTGACAAGATTTTTTTTGCTGAGAAAGGGCTTGCTCGGCACATATCAAACCCGTATTAGCTAGGTAAAATGCTTTGGTATAATCGCGATGCGCGCGCAATAACACAGCTTGTTCTGATGTCGAACTCATCAGCCCAACAATAACCGTTGTCACAATAACGATCCAACACAACACCATCACCAGTGTGATCCCTGCTTGATCATCTGTCATGATTGCTCTCTTAGTGCAACCCACAAAGGCACAGCTTTTAGTATTTGCCGAGGCTGTACGGTATACGTGCGACCTTGCAGATGAACAATTGATTGTGATAACACGAATACATCAGACAACTGCATAATGGCAGTGATTGATAATAAGGATACGCCAACATGGGGCTGTCGCAATCCAACGTGAGCGACTTGAGGATGGTCTTGCTTGATAAACTGATGCGAAATAATTAAATCTCTGACATTTAACATCAACACCTCACGTCGTCCACCTTTGACTTTCTGGTACAGCGCTAAAATAGAGCGTTTTTTGTGATCTTTAAATGATGCCTTAGCGATATAGTATGCGGTATCAATCCAGCGGAATTTACCTTTATAAGGGCGACAACCACTAATTATCATGGCATCCGATCGCAGATATCGCTGGGTCAACCATCGTGGTGCTTGCTCAGAGGCTTGATAGATCTTGATTACAGGATGACGTGGTGATGATTCACTTGGACAAGTTCGTAGTCCAGCTTGCCGAATACGATTAGGCAGGACTTGCATCAGCCAGCTTTCTTGATCCAAAGCTGCTGCTAGGCGCTTTTGCAGCTCAGAGATCTCAATCAAATCGCTAAGCACTGTGATTGTAACCACCAGCAATAACGACCCGACTGCAATTGAAATTAAAACCTCCATTAATACCATGCCAGACTGAGATTGATCTCTCACAGCGCAAATTTGAATGCATAGCTGTTGCTATGATTCATCATCCAATGCATGCTTAGCTGACACCGTTGATCCTGACAGTGTAGTTGTACCGATGCTCGTGGTAGCTCTGACTTAAGCTGCCTCACCAATGAGATAATCTGCTGATCATTAAGGTTGCAACTGCGATGACCATAACAACTCTCTGCGATATTTGACCCCCATAATATCGCGCGTTGATACAACGCATCTTCACGCAAGGCCAATAAGCTTTCGCGATGGCATTCAAACACAGCTAGCGTCACCAAGACGACCAAAAACCATGCCAATAAGGCTTCTAGTAAACACATGCCTTGTTGAGAAAATCCAGTTTGCATTCACGCAGTCTAATTGATGCAACCATTAGAGAAATACCGTGATTGAGTATCAAAAAAATTAGACAAGCTAATCTATTTCATACCTCAATTCTGCCGAGATGTTTTGATGTTGCAGGCGTTTAAAGTGTGGTATGGTTCAGCTCTTGTATTAACTTGATCATATGTTGATCATTTTGGGCGCTAATGTGAAAACAAAACAACTGCTAACAGGTTGGTGCATGTGGCTGATTGCTGCACTGTTCTATGCCTTGGATTATTTTCAACACACCGCACCCAGTGTTCTGATTGAGCCAATTGCCAACACACTCAATACCAGCTTTGTCACCATCGCCAACATCATGGGAATTTATTTTCCGCTGTATGCGCTCTCCCAGTTACCCGCAGGATTTTGTTTAGATCGCTACGGCGTTCGAATCACTATCACCGTCTCCTGCTTAATCGTTTCCATTGGCTTATTGCTCAGTGCCATGCCATCTTTGTTTTGCCTTATCTTGGGCCGCGTATTCATTGCAATTGGATCCGCTGCTGCTTTTTTAGGCGCACTAAAGACAGCATCCGCTTGGCTTCCTGAAAATCTTTTCCCCATCGCAGTTGGCTTAACCAATACCATTGGTGTCGCCGGCGGCCTGCTGGGCCAACCCTATCTCAATCACGTGATTGAGCAATCCAACTGGCAATATGCTCTTTGCGGTATAGCAATGATGGGCTTTGTCTTAACCATTTTTATTGCTGTCTTCTTACGCTCTAAGCAGCGAAAACAACAACCCAACAAATTCAAAGCCCCCTTCCTACCTGTCTTAAAATCAACACGAATATGGGCACTGGCTTTATATGCCGGGATCATGGTCGGTACCGTTGTGAATGCCTTCTCTGAACTCTATGACGTGGTTTTTCTAAAGTACAGCCATCATATCAGCACTGAAACTGCAGCCTTAATTAGCGGCATGATTTTTTTGGGTATTGCCTTGGGTGGCCCTCTGCATGGTATTATTGCCAAATGTTTCAAAAAGAAATCGCGTTGGATGCTCATTGCCAATAGCCTAACGATTCTATTATTTAGCTTAGTCGTCTTATCGTCACGCGCACCCATCAGTACTTACTTTCTTTACCCGTTATACTTCCTGATTGGTTTTTTTGTTTCCAGCATGTTATTGGCATTCGCCTATGCTAGGGATTACTACCGCCCACAACATCATGCTTTGATCTTTGCTTTAATTAATATGGTGATTGGTGTGTGTGGTTTTCTTTTTCAGGAACTACTTGGAACAACCATGCATTTATTAAAGAATCAAACTTTGTTATCGAGTGCGACCAATGAGTTTTTCGCTAGCTTTTTGATCTTGCTAGGATCACTACTGATAAGCTGGGTGTTGTGCTTTCGATTAACTAAAGAACCTAATAAATTATGCCCGTAATCGTTTGGAGTTTTTTAGAAGATAGTTAGCATAAAAGAATAAAGCCAGGGCAAGCACAAAACTAATTGTAAGCGAGTAATGCAAGCCTGGGGTAACGACACCTAACATACTGTAACGAAAAGCCGATACTAAGTAATAGACTGGGTCAAAATGAGAAACCATTTGCCAAAACGGTGGCAGCATCTCAATTGAGTAAAACACACCTGCAAAATACGTTAGAGGGGCAATAATAAAACTTGGCACCCATGTCACATCATCAAATTTCCTTGCAAAAACACCGTTAATGATACCAACTAGCGCAAAGATCACACCGGTAAGGCACATTGTGTATATAATCAAAAGAGGGTGTTGCCAGTGAACCTGTGTCATAACCATGGCAACTAAAGCAACGACGAAACCAACCATCATTCCCCTTAATACACCCCCCATAGTGTAACCTAAGACAATAACAAACATTGGCATGGGTGATACCAGCATTTCCTCAATACAGGTTGAAAACTTAGCACCAAAAAAAGACGATGACGTGTTGATATAGGCATTGATGATAGTAGCCATAATGATTAGCCCTGGCACGATGTACTGAATGTAACTATAAGCTCCTTGATCAGAAACATGGGAACCAATCACGCGACCAAAAATAAAAAAATATAACGTGGTAGTCACTGCAGGCGCAGCAATAGTTTGTGGCCAAATACGCAAACAACGCCCAAGCTCTTTACGAATCACCGTCAAAAAAGCAAACCAGATCTCTAAATGGCTCATACCGTCTCCTGAGTTTTTTCAGTGTATTTGACAAACAGCTCTTCCAAGCGATTGACTTTGTTACGCATACTGCCAATGGTGATATTATGATTTTCAAGAAGATCAAACACTTGATTGATACTTGCTGGCTGAGAAATATTGACCTGAAATGTATCACTAGTGATATCTGTAAAAGCAATACCTGGCGCTGTACTATTAACCAGAGTCTGTTGCATCTGTTCGTTAATAGGCTGAGAGCTATCCATCACAAAGCTCTCTACCTTAAGCTGGCTGATTAATTGGTGTTTATTCATATCCTGAATAATCTGACCTTGATTTAAAATCGCAATCCGTTGGCACAGCTGTTCGGCTTCTTCAAGATAATGCGTGGTTAACAGTATTGTAGTGCCCATGGCATTCACTTCTTCAAGAAAAGACCACATCGTTCGTCGCAAATGAATATCAACACCCGCTGTGGGCTCATCAAGAATTAATAGCTTAGGCTCATGAACCATAGCACGAGCAATCATTAATCGACGTTTCATACCGCCTGATAATGACTTTGAATAATGATTTCTTTTTTCCCATAACCCCAACATGGAGAGATATTTCTCAGCACGCTGACGTGCTAACCGATAGGGTAAGCCAAAAAAGCCGGCTTGATTGATCACTATATCAATGACTTTTTCAAATACCGAAAAGTTAAATTCCTGCGGTACCGTGCCAATGTAGGTTTTTGCTCGAGCAAATGCACGATCAATGTCGTGATTGAATACAAAAATCTTTCCGGACGACTTTAAAACCAGCGAGTTTAAAATACCAATCAATGTGGTTTTACCCGCACCATTAGGCCCCAGCAACCCAAGAAATTCACCCGAGTTGACGGCTAAAGATAGGTTGTTTAATGCACAGACCCCGTTGGCATAAGTTTTGTTAAGATCTTTGATATCTAATGCTTTCATGGTAAATCTCGCCGCTTAGAGTGCAAGTCAGTCTATTCGATTTACCCATCAATTGCCACGTTAGACCATGAACATGGCCTTACCTAATAGCATTTTGTTTACAGTATTATGTCAGTTGATTATTATCAATTCGTCATTACTCGATCAATCATCCACCTAATGCCCTTTTTATGAAGCCAAAACCCTTTAAAAAGCTCCCAACCATCAGAGAAATTACAGATATCCATCAAGAAATTGAAGACTGCCGCCAAATGAGTATCGCAAGTGCACATCCCTCAAATAACAGTCTCCTCTCTGCTATCACATTTTTACAAAATGTCGATGTTGATGGGTGCGATGAACTTTGTTCACAACTGCAACAAAAACTGCAAGAAAAAAAAGACGTCCAGCAGCTGTCGCGACGCAGACGAAACTCTTTTTGTCATGACAGGGAGATATCTCGCCCGCCTAGTGTCTTTCAAATGCCCACTGACCGAGAACCAATGCTGACTGACGAAGCATTGTATAATAAAATCGTCGATGTAGTGCAAAATCTAGACCAATGCTCCTTTGAGGAAATTCAACAAGCATTAGATGACCTCAATCGATTAACGATACCATCACCCGAAAGCAGCCCTCAAAACTTAAAAGAGAAACTGACGCACGCCACTGAAAATGTCTTTACACACGAAGTACTTCAGATATTGCGTCGACAATTATTATCAGGGTTAACTGATAAAGAACTAACACCAGCTTTCCAAATATAATTAGTTTAACGCATAAGATAGCTGAATTTGGTCACCCACCTTGTCTAATTGTGCCATAACACCTAAAGGGATGGGTTGATTATTAACACCATGACCAACTTGAGACGACAAAAACACGGGACAATCGCAATTTTCAGCAAATGTTTTTAAACTCTTAATGGATGACGTTAAGTCTTGGTTTGCGATTGGCGATTGAGTGTCTTGATGTTGAGTGAATGATCCTAGAATCAAACCCGCAGCGCTGTTGAACGCACCAATCCGCGCTAGGTATTTCAAACCGCGGACAATGGCATACGGTGCTTCATTGACATCTTCAACCACAACGATTCTATTGCGCATATCGAGCTCCCAGCAATCCTTAACTCCTAGACCGATCATGGTCAAATTTCCAGCGAATAAGGGTGCCTCAATAGTTTGGCAATGGTGTGCAGATTGATTAATTGGCGCTAGGTCATTCCAAATAACTGCGTGTGATTGCTGGTTTAATAATCCATTCACACCACGCAGGGTGCTAGCTTCAAGCTGACCCGAAACAAAGCCATTAACACAGGGACCATGAATCGTACGCCACTGACAATGCTCACGCATGAAAAATAATAATGCGGTAATGTCACTAAATCCCATTAACCATTTATGCGAGAGATTTTGCAATTGCTGGCGCTTTCCAAGTAGGCTCGCGATGATATCAGCACTGCCCTCACCGCCACGCACGGCCCATAGACCATCAATCGATGGGTCGTTGGCATACTCTAAAAAAAACTCACTGCGCTTAGCAATTGAGGTTGTTTTGTGACAATCAGATCCAAAAATAATGTCACACGGGTATTGTGATTCAACGAGCTGTTTGGCTGACTCAACATGAGATAATGATGCCATCGGCGACGCTGGACCGATCCATGCAATTCGAGACCTGGACTTACTCATCAACACCCCCAGTATTGCTTTATTAACACTCTTGATCAGCTAACAGCCTGGGAGCAAAAGCCGTCTTAACATAATCAGTGATCAAAGCAATAAACTGCTCACCGATATCATCACCACGTAAGGTGACCGATTTCTTTCCGTCTATGAATACTGGCGCAGAGGGTGCCTCACCCGTACCGGGCAGACTAATACCGATATTAGCGTGCTTACTCTCGCCGGGCCCATTCACCACACAACCCATAACAGCAATTGATAAGGTTTCAACACCAGGATAACTTTGACGCCACTCTGGCATGTGTTGCCGAACGTATTGGGTCACGCGGTCGGTCAATTCACGAAAAAAACTACTGGTAGTCCTGCCGCAACCGGGGCAAGAAGTAATCACTGGGCTGAACGAACGTAACCCGAGTGACTGCACAATGTCTTGACAGACACGCACTTCATTATCTCGAGAGCCATTAGGCTCTGGTGTCAGTGAAACTCGCAAGGTGTCACCAATGCCCTGCCGTAATAAAACACCGAGTGCTACACTGGATGCAACGATAGCAGAGGTACCCATACCAGCCTCGGTTAAACCGACGTGTAGAGCGTACGGTGCCCGCTCAGCAAGATTTTGATAAACCTCAATCAAATCATTGACCGAGGAGGTTTTGCATGACAAGACAATACGGTTCGCCGGCAAGCCGCGGTCTTCTGCCGCTTGCGCACTTGTGAGTGCCGACAATACCAGTGCCTCTCGCAAAACCGCCCGTGATGACAATGGATTGGCGCGCTTAGCATTTTCATCCATTAACTGCGCTGCCAAAGCCTTATCTAAACTACCCCAGTTAACACCAATACGAATTGGTTTATTATGGGTGATAGCCATGTCGATCATAGTATTGAATTGTTCGTCTTTTTTAGTCCCAAAGCCAACATTTCCGGGATTGATACGGTATTTAGCCAACGCTGTTGCGCAATCGGGGAATTCCTGCAACAACCGATGACCGTTGTAATGAAAGTCACCCACCAAAGGTACGGAACAACCCAGATCATCTAATTGCCGACGAATATCGCCCACTGCAGCTGCCGCGGCTTCAGTATTAACGGTAATACGAACCAATTCAGAACCCGCATCGGCAAGTAGCTTTACCTGACGAACAGTTGCAGCAATATCCTCCGTCGCCGTATCTGTCATGGATTGAATGACAACAGGAGCATTGCCACCAACAATAACGCCAGCGATATCAACAGCTAAGGAATTTGTGGTTTTCATGGTAATGATAAAACAGCTATAAAATGAGGTTGGCACCTATGATAGCAGCCTAGAATTAGAACACAACTATCACTCTCTATTGTGTGATTTGGAAACCTTTGCTTACCGACACACTGCTAGGCCAAGAGAAATAATGATAAAAATCAGTATCGAATATCATACAAACATGCTTTTGACAATAATCACTTAAGCATTATTTAATCTCACTATTGCCTGCAAAGCGCCTTTGTGATGATGATAACCCATTAGAATTCAACGAAAACTGTGACCCAGCTGAATTTAGTCATCGCTACAGAGAAACAAGCACAAACATTAGCAATACGCCACTTAACTGTATCAAGATATCACACAGGATCAGCGGACTTGGCAAAGGAGTATTCGGACGCAAATACGTGGCCATTATAATTTACCCTCTCTCGAGAAAAATATATTTTTTAGGCACGTGATTCCATCGACCTGATCTGACGCCAGGGAATAAAAAATGCGAGAATTATCGGTATGGTAGTGAGAATTAATGCAATAAGTGGCACTATAAAGTCACTGGTTTCAAATGCAGACCAAACCAACGTAGAAATAATAATTATTACGTAATATAAAAAGAAGTAAAGGATATTTGCATCGATATTGTTATTTAATTTTTTTAGCATTATCCCAAGGTAGTGAGTGAGAAAAATAAATAACAAGGTTTGGTTAAAAACCCATACAGCAGACACGACAACATAAATCCACCAAGCTTTTATTGACACCAAATTTAGCATCATAAAAACGATAGCAACTGAAAAATTAATCAACATAACTATCACAATAATTAACGTGTCATTCAGTCGAGCAACAAGCTTGGATAATACGGCTGAGAAACCCGTTGACAGCAAACTTACTATTGACATTGTAATAGGAAAAAAACCAACTAAAGCAACCGGCAAGTGAAACTCAACATGGAGCACATAGGCATAAATCAAAGAAATAAAACTCGTCAAACAGACAACAACCAGAATCAGTAACATCAATGAAAGAAGTGAATAATTGCTAAATAATTTAAAAGCTGATTTAAACTGATTGATGGGTGAAATGAGTCCATCGACTTTTATCTCGTGAGAAAAAAAACCCAACCCGAGTAGCATCAGCATAAATACAATTCCTACCATATCAAAACCAATCGTCCAAGAAAAATATCGGATTACTAATCCTAGAGCTAATACAAAAACTGGGCCTGAAAAATTGAAAATAATCACTCGCATAATAATCAGGCTTTTTATTGACGATCTCGGTAATTGAAAAACAAGTACCTTTGAAAAAAATGGCATTACTGATAAGCCGAACATTTGCAATATTCGACCTAATATGACCCAAAGTAAGACGCCCTTGGAAAATAATCCAAACAGTGTTCCAACAATGAATAATGAGCAATAACACATTATCGCTTTGCGATACCCAATCCTGTAAACCAATAATCCTGGTACTAGCAACAAGCACCCCGCCATAAGAAAATAAAGTGTGTAGACTAACTTCACAGCGTGAAGGTTATATGAAAAGATTACCGCCATTGCTGGAAATAATAAATTGAAGTAGTTATAGCCAACACCATAACTAAAAAACAATGCATTTAAGCTAATTTTAACTTCGCTATCTGTGGCGAGTTGTTGCTGAGATCCTACACTCATTAATATCCTTCCTTGAATGACTTTAAAAACTGTGTATCCAACGCATCAATCCACATCAACTATCAATCATATTTTATTGGAATTCAACGGTAAGCCTATCCTCGTGAATGCGACAGGTGATTAACGGACTGCATTAACCAGTGCCAAAAAGCCTCATCGCATTGCGCAATGGCTGGCACACACCAATCATTATCGGAACAAAAATCAAAACATTTCACCGCATCTTTGGCCGTCATTAATACGGGGAAGTTATCATCAAAACAAATATCTTTGGGTGTAAATGCATGATGATCCGGAAACGGGTGTCGAATCACGGTTAAACCTTGATGCTCAAGGGCCTGAAAAAAACGTTTAGGGTCTCCAATGCCCGCTATGGCATGCACTGGCGTGGTGAAATCTGACCAAGCTTGATATCGACTGGCATCTAAAATGCCAGTTGGAAATTGTAAATCTAACTTCATGGCAAATTCATTCGCTAATGCATGACCTTGAGAAACAATTGCGTCGACTGAGTTGAGACGAGACAACGGCTCGCGCAGAGGACCGGCGGGGAGACAAAATTCATTACCATAGCGACGCTGACCATCAACAACAGCGATCTCGAGATCACGACCCAAAGCCCGATGTTGCAGTCCATCATCACTGACAATAATGTCACAAGCATGCTGTGCCAATAACATTTGAGCTGCTTGTACTCGATTGGGAGCAACCACCATTGGACACCGTGTTTGCTGCACTAACATAACCGGCTCATCACCCACAAGACGCGGATCAGAATTTTCTGTCACAACCTGGGGCCACTGGGTTGACTGACCACCGTAACCACGACTCACCATACCCGGTTGATAACCTTGTTGTTTTAAATGCATGACCACAGCTGCAGTCAGTGGCGATTTGCCAGCACCACCTGTGGTGATATTACCAATAATAATCACTGGCACGTTAAGACGGTGAACTTTAAATAGACCGTATCGAAAGGCACACTGTCGAAAGAAAATAATGCAACGGTAAATCACAGATAATGGCCACAACAAATAAGCCACAGCCGAAGTGAGCGCCTTACCGTACCAAATGCGTTGGACAACACAACTGAGCTTCATTATACGGTCTCGACAGCTTCCTCTTCACGAAACTGCACTTTACGCAATTCAACGTAGGCACCCTGCTTGGCCAATAGATCGGTATGCGTACCTTGTTCTACGATGTGGCCTTGATCCAGCACCACGATCCAATCCGCGTTTTCGATGGTTGATAATCGATGTGCTATCACGATAGAGGTTGAAAATGCCATTAGCGACGTCAATGCGCGCTGAATGTGCTGTTCAGAATGACTATCCAGTGCAGAAGTTGCCTCGTCTAAAATCAGGATCGGCGCTTTCTTAAGCAAAGCACGAGCAATCGCAATACGCTGACGCTGGCCACCCGACAAGAGCACGCCATCCTCACCAATCAACTCATCGTACTGCATAGGGAATCGTTCAATAAATTCATCTGCACAGGCTGCTTTTGCCGCTTGACGAATTTGCTCTAAATCCACGTTATTCATCCCATAAGCGATATTGTTTGCAATAGTCTCGTTAAACAACGTGGTATTTTGAGATACAATGGAAAACTGTTGGCGCAGTGAATCCAGAGTAAATTGTTTAATGTTGTGACCATCGATGCTAATTGAACCGATATTAGCCTCATAAAAACGCGGTAGAAGATTAACTAGAGTTGTTTTACCGCTACCGGAACGACCGACCAATGCAATAGTCTTACCATGTGGCACCTGTAGAGAAATATTACGCAACACCCAATTGCTGTCCTCAGCATATCGAAATGAAATATCTTTGAGATGAAGTTCGCCTTGGCAGTTAGAAAGAAGCTGTTTACCGCTATCATCTTCAACGGGTTGTGACAGCATTTGATAGATACTTTCCGTTCCAGCAATCCCTTTTTGAAAAGTTGCATTAACCGTGGTCAAACGTCGAAAGGGACGCAATAAACTAACCATCGCGCCGACAATCGCTGCGAAGCCACCTGCTGAGAAATTAAAGGATGGCATGGTTGCAAAAAATAAAGTTCCAGCGATTGGTATCGACACTAAAATTTGCACGGATGCTGAACCAATGCTGTTAGTGACGACCACTTTTAATGATTGTTGCAAGTTTCGTTTAGTTGCCTTAAAAAACTTAGCAAGCTCTTGCTGCTGCCCACGAAAAATTCGAACCACTTTATAATTTTCAATACCCTCTTCGGCCACTGATGTCACATCACCTACCGAGTCTTGTACCTGTGTACTGAGACGACGCATCCGTGTCGAACTCCATCGCACAACCCATGTAATGAAAGGGGTAACTACAACAAAAAATAGTGACAACTGCCAGCTAATACTGAACATGACGATGACTAGGCCAATCAGCAATGATGTTTCTCGCAGCACTGTGATCATTGAACTCGAACACGCTTGTGCAACTTGCTCAACGTTAAAAATAATTAAACCCAATAAATCACCGGAACGACTGCGGTCGTAGAAACTAGCAGGTAGCTTCATGTAATGTGAGAAAAGTCGGCGCCTGAAGTCCGTGACCACACTGCGTGCGACACGACTGATGCAATAATCAGAGACAAAACCACCAACACCACGAAATACAAAAATAGCTAAGATAATCAGTGGTAACCAGTTAATGAACCCCTGATCGCGATTGATAAAGCCTTTGTCTAAAATCGGTTTTAAAAACCAAGTTAATCCCGCATCGACACTCGATAACACCACAGTACCAATGGCGCCAATGATGAACAAATACCAGTATTGTTTTGCATCCAGGATGAGGCGCTTGTACGCCTTAAAACCACTTAGATCTGTAATCATAATATCGACACTCGAGCAGGAAAAAGTGCTGCAAAGTTTACCCCAGGCAACGGCAATAATCGACAAAAATTTGTGCTTTAGCCACCGGCAACTGCGGTGTTAACACGAAACTATTTCCAAGACCTCGATACAAATCATAACGCCATGTTTTAATTGATTTTTTTAATTCCTCCAACCAATTAGCACACAAAATGAGGAATTCTATATCAAAATAGTTATCTGGCTTACTTGAGGGTTGGCACCCATCGCTGCAAACGATCAACCGCACGCTCAATACTGGCTGTCGTTCCGGCATAAGAGAAGCGCACATAATGATCACCAGACAGCGGATCGAAAGCTTTACCGGGACTTGCAATCACACCAGCCTCGTTGATCATCTTCTGACAAAACTCGATGCAGTTGCAGTGCAAGTGCTTAGTGTGTGCGTAAAAATAAAATGCACCGTCTGTCGAAGAAAAACGATCAAAACCAATCTGTGGCATTTGCTGCAGTAAAATCTCACGGTTCTTAGCATAGACAGTTAGGTGGTCTTGCAACTCATCCTCACAATCCATGGCTGCTGCTGCAACGTATTGCGACGGTGTCGGTGGTGCAATGAACAGTGAACGCGCAACCGACTTCATCTGGTCGGATAAATAGTCAGGCACAACCATCCAACCCACCCGCCACCCAGGCATGGAATAATACTTGGAAAAACTATTGATGATGATTAAATCACGCGAATGCTTTAGAGCGGTTTCTACCGGTTTTGCGCCGTCAAAGATGATATTTTGATAAATTTCATCGGAGATAACCGTGATATTTCTCTCTAAACAAATATTGATAATCTGTTCATAATCCGCAGGCGAAATAATCGACCCTGTCGGATTGGACGGATTGATAATAATTAACGCTTGCACATCGGAGTCTAAAGCCAACACCTGCTCAGGGGTGATACAAAAATTATGTTCAAAGTCCGTTTCTATATACTCGATATTCAAGCCTAAGCGACGAAATGATACTAAATAATTACTGTAACAAGGCAACGGTACAGCAATTTTATTCCCCACATCTGCCAATGCTAGACAAGCCATTAACATCGCAGCTGAGGCACCGTAGGTCACAATGATATTGTCGGGTGAAACTGTTTGCTGGTATTGCTCAGCATACATTTGACAAATACGCTCTCTAAGCAACGGTAAGCCATCGGAAGTAGTATAGCCCAATACATCTTTTGCCATCTGGCGTTGGAGTGCCTCTAATGCTTGTTTAGGAGCACCTGTTCCTGGAGCACCAACATTCATGCTTACCAGATCTTTTCCATGCTGCTTAGCTTCTGCAGCACAACGCGAGATGTCTTCAGCCAGCGATTGCAAAGCCCCTCTTTTTGAAAATTGAATGGGTAAATGATGCATAATCTAGTCCCTCAACAACATACAATGAATTTTATCAACCAATCTATTAGTCATTATGGCAGATTATTAGTTTTTTTTCTGAGTTTCAAAAATTCCGATATGATTGCACCGCAACCTGACCATTCGCATTCAACTGCACACGCACCGCACCTTGCTCACTGGTCAGGTACTGCATCGCGTGCACGCGATTATAGCGCTGTACGACCACCTGAGCTGGAAAGTGATAGCGATTCATAAATCCTTGTGGGTAAATCACTAATGCCGGATTTACCGCCGTAACCCAAGGCCACGATGACGAACTGTCACTGCCATGATGCGGGGCGACCAACACCGTTACCGATAAAGCGTTGCTCGATGATTGCAATAGTCTGTGCTCGACTGGTTGTTCAATATCACCGGTTAATAATATGACATGCACACCACTATCAATTCGCAACACACAAGAACTGTTATTACCTTGGTAAACAAAATCTTTAGGTGGCCAAAGCGTGGTGAAACGAACCCCATCCCATGACCAAGACTCCCCAGCCATACACGCTTGAGGTTGCCAAGCAGAAAATTGTTTGAGATCACTGGTCACTAACGACTGCACGATGCCCTGAGATAATAAGGTCAAAGCACCGCCAGCATGATCATTATCGCCATGACTAATGACAAGCTTGTCTACCGCGGGATAATGCAACTGCCGCCAATACGGCAACACGACTTGCTGGCCTGCATCAAAGCCACTGTAAGTGTGAGGACCAGTATCATATATCATGACATGGTGTGCGGTTTGTACAACCACTGATAGACCCTGCCCCACATCCAACACGGTCATCCAAACCGATGCAAAACTCGGCCTAGCAATGCTTGGGAAGAATGCTGGTAAACTCAAAAACACTGCGAAGGCACGCATGGGCGTGCCCCAGGGTAAGCAAAATAACCCAGTGGCTAAGATCAAGTAATAGCACGCTGCACCTTGAATGGCCTGATACCATGACCACTGACAATGTCGACTCATCTCGGTTAAACCCCATTGCAAACAGTGAATCAACAACATGCTCAAATGCATACCAGCGTGTGCGCCAGGACAATGCAACATAGCCATTACCATCGAGACCAAGCTGATCGGTAATGCCAGACACGCCACCCAAGGCACTGCCCATGCATTTGCCAGCCATCCCAAGCCTGAATGCATGCCAAAAAATGCGGCATTTAACGGGAATAAACCGATAAATAAGAAATATTGTATTTTTATCCACACACCCAATCGCCCACCAACACGGCACGGTATCAACAGGGCATAACCAATCCATGCGATAGCTGTGACACTTAACCAAAAACTAGCGGTCTGAACTGCCAGTGGGTTCAAAGCAAAGATAATAAATACAGCGATCATCAAACGATCTGACCATGCTCGTGGTTGAAT
Organism: uncultured Coxiella sp.; assembly: GCA_902623005.1. Taxonomy (GTDB): domain Bacteria; phylum Pseudomonadota; class Gammaproteobacteria; order Coxiellales; family Coxiellaceae; genus UBA9148. The sequence goes on along the minus strand of CACNSC010000009.1, from coordinate 62,718 downwards.
CACACATTGCCCTAATAAAATCACACATAACATCCAACACGCACGTTGTGCCGGTAAGCCCCAACCCGACAACAGTGCATAGCCTAGCGCAACCACCATACTGACTGACATGGCAAACCAAGGGGCTGGCACACGCAACAATACGCGTGGAAAACAACACCATAATCGGTAAGACAAGCTATAAAACAACCAAGCGACACCCGTGATGTGCAAGCCTGAGACACTCATCAAATGGCTGGTCCCTGTGTGCTGAAACAGCTGCCATTGTTGATCGGTAAGGCCACTGCGAATTCCTAGCGTTAATGCTGCAAGAATTGCTGAATCGGCATTGCGTCCAACATGATGATGAATCAAGGACAACCCGTATTGCCGCAGCGCGGACAATGACCAAGTATTACCCGAGTATAAACACCGTGGTTTTGTGTGGGAGATAACGTAACCTCGTGCGGCGATCCCATGAAAACGCTGATCGCGCTGCCAGTGGTTTGATGCTGGGTTGGATAAACCATGGTATGGCTTTAAATTAACTTGCCACTGCCAAACATCGCCAACATGAACTGTTGGATAGGGTTGATACCAATTAATTTGCAGCCTCGCCTTCGACACCTGTCCATTCCAACTTGAAGCCTTTACCTCCAAATGAAGATAATGCGCATGCTGCTCGGGAATAGTGATAATTTTACCCACCAATGTGGCTGATCCAAATCGAGTGATCTGATGAATTTGATGATTGGCGTGGTGAAGTGTAAAGGTGGCATACAGCCAGGCAAGCATCGACATTGTCAGTAAAAATGCGATTTGCTTTGGCACCACTAAAAGACCGAGAAGATAAAGCGTAACTGCCGTGATTAAACAAAGCCATACTGGTAGAGCAAACACTGCCATACCCATTGTGAGTAGCGCCACCCAGATAGCAATCACATTCAAACATCTTCGTTGACCCACCGTTAGCCTATTAAAGCAGCGCAAAGATCGACAATCATTACCGTGCAAGCAGGAAGCGAGAAAATCAGTCTCGTCAGCAGCAAAACCACCCATACGATAAATTTATACGTATAAAAACAACAAGGTAGAAATTATTTGAAAAAAATTACGCAAAATACGATGATTTTGACTATAATTTAAAAGATAAGTATTTATACTTTACGAAAAGATACACCAGGGGGTATTATTATGAAATCGTTAAAAACATTAATCATCAGTGCTGCAGTATGTGGTGCAATGGCATTACCATTATCGAGTTTGGCTAGTAGTTGTAGTTGTGGTAAACATAAAGCTGGCAAAGGAGATCTTGACGGCGCCATAAAAACAGTAATGACGGAATGTAAAATGAAAACAAATGCAAAAAAGTGTGAGAAGTTAAAAGTGGAATTAAACAAACATAGTTATGGTGAAGATAGTGGTAAAAAAATGTAAGCGATAGATTAGCGCTTGTCGTTTAATAGCTCAATTAAGAAGGCCACAATTGTGGCCTTTTTTAATGAGGCTACTTATCTGTTATGAACACCTTTAACTATCCATAGCGCCACACAGACAAAGATATCAATCTCTTTGTTGTCGCGTTATTATGGCTCACTTTATTTAAACCAGCTCAAGGACAAGCCATGCTAGACTTTCTGCTAAACACCGGTCGTATACCGAGTACTGTCTATCGTTCAATCATCCATCAAAAAATCAAGCGAGGTCTTAAAACCGAAAAATCTCGCTATCAAATCACTCAGGGTGACAGTAAACGCAACTTCATCGACCAACTTAAAAACAGTCCAATTGCGCTTTCAACATCCACCGCCAACGAGCAACACTACGAAGTGCCATCGGCATTTTTTCAATACGTGCTTGGACCACAGCTAAAATACAGCTGTTGTGACTACTCAGAAGCAGATCAGCTTGCTGACGCTGAGACTGCCATGCTTAAGCTCACTTGCGAACGCGCCGACATACAAGACGGGCAAAACATTCTTGACCTGGGTTGTGGCTGGGGATCACTCACCTGCTATTTAGCCGAGCATTACCCCAATGCGACCATCACGGCGGTGTCCAATTCAGCCACGCAACAAGCGTTGATCCAAGAGCGCCTCAAACAACGTCAACTTAAACCCGTGCAATGCATTAAGACCGATGTGAATGATCTTAAACTGACTGAGAAATACGATCGCATTGTCAGTATCGAACTGTTCGAGCACGTCAGGAACTATCAACAGCTGTTTAATCAACTCAACCAAGCTCTCAAGCCACAAGGGATTTTGTTTGTTCATCATTTCTGTCATCAATACCTGACCTATGCGTACGATCCTGAGACCAGCTGGATGGCAAAACATTTTTTTGCCGATGGCATTATGCCTAGCGAAGACTTACTGATGTTTTTTGATCAGACCATCCCGGTTGAACAACGCTGGCAAGTCAATGGTATGCATTACGCTAAAACCTGCCAGGATTGGCTGGCTAACTTGCACAACCATCAACAACCCATTTTAGAATTGTTTGCACAGCATTATGACAAGCCGCGATTGCAATATGAGAAATGGGAACTCTTCTTTAGAGCCTGTGAGCAGCTGTTCGCTTGGGACCAGGGCCATGAGTGGTTTGTCAGCCACTACCGTTTTCGTAAACCTTAAATTCGGTGATTTTAAAAGGCCACGCATGTGGCCTTTTTTTATTCTAAATCAATAGGTAACACACAAAGACACTCCACCGACCAGAATCGATCTGAGTCAATTTCAGGCAAAATAGAACATTTTATCCTGTAATGAGTCATGAACAGGTTGTTATACCTGAAAAAAAACAAGCGAGGTCTTTAGTATGAAATCCATGAAAACATTAATGATTAGCGCGGCCGTGTGTGGTGCCATGGCATTGCCCATTTCTGGTACTGCACAACCAACGGGACAAAATATTCAAAATCTAAATCACAGTCAGTTAGCTGCGTTTATTGTTGTCAGAAATGTACTCTGCGCTGGAGCAACATCTCAAGAAAAAGGAGATAAAAGCAGAGCAAGAGCGTGCGGTACTATAGCCGCATATATGAAAGAAAATGGCATACCAGGAGAATAGTAATCAATATAAACTTTATAAAAAAGGCCACGGATGTGGCCTTTTTTATGCTTGCGAGTGGTTACTCGGCATCCATGTGACAACATTTTAAATAACACACAAAAAAATAATTATCAGAATCTAAACAATCATTATTTGTCAATTCATTGAGGTCTTAGAAAAATTAAAATGATCTTTCAACCCTTACAACAATAATCAAATCTGGCTTATTTGGGGTTTGAGAAAGTATCTCAGGAAGTGATTTTAATGTGTGTCTCCAATGACCGACATATGTTATATCTTTAAATGAAGCTTCAAGATAAGGGCGGAGAGACGTTGTGAATGAGTCACCTACTACCCAAACAGACATATCATTAAGTGCCTTACTATTATGCACCTCTCCTTGCCATCCAAACGCACCTTTCGGTTTGTCTTTAAACTGCTTTCTAACGAATTGAGAAGTAGATAGTATCTTATAACTCCAATCATCATCATATTTAACGGGGAAATCTTTTAACTTGCTAATGTGGATAAGGTCTCCACGATGAGATTTCCCGCTTAATTTAAATTCGACATTGGGTGCTTTTAAATTCAAACGATTCATCATGGATTTAAACGCCATATATGAGCCTTTCTGATTCCAGTGAGTGTTAGTTCGCCAATATAAAATACCACTTTTTTCTTTATTTTTTATGAGAAAATCTGTCGGATCAATTAGAGTTAGATTAGGTATTTTCTTCAGAGAATTAGTTATCAATGTGCTGTATCTTTGTTCCGAGGGAACTAGCTCATCAGGTAAATATTCCTTATAGACAGATGATTTATTAGGACCAACTAGCAATGCAACTTTTGTGTGCGATTCCGCCGCCGTCCTTGCCAATATTGAAAATAACTGATAGGTCTGTGTTTTAACCTTCTCAGATGGATTGATCGCCATCATTCTCTTAGCAACAGTGTGATTATCGAAATCACCCAAAAATAACCAATCATTTTTTCCTTTGTACCATTTATTAGAATTACTAATGACATAATCGCGCTCAACCAAAAGATTTTTATAACAGTTTGTCTCTGACCAATTGATTTTATTTACACAATAGCCTATGACTCCAATAGACAATAGAAAACAGCTAATGAATATTGGATTAATTTTTTTCTTTAATGATCCAAACCGAATCGGGCGTTCCACATACTGATAAGTCAACCAAGCTAATAAAATCGAGGCCAAAATCGCCAAAATTCGAGTTTTTGTATGAAGTTCGTTTGTGTGTACAATTTGCAAAAAGGAAAGTATGGGCCAATGCCATAAATAAAGCGGGTAGCTTATCAAGCCAAACCACATAGCTATTGGATTCATTAGAATAAATCGATTCGCTAGAGCCTTTGAGCCACTGGTAATTATTAATAAGGCTCCTACTACTGGAATTAAAGCCCAAACAGAAGGAAATGGCAAAGTCCTATTGATATAAAAATCTCCACCAATGAGTAATAAAAGGCCTAATAGTGACATAACATTAGCTGTCAAATAACCATCCATATTTGTATTAGTAAATTTCAGATTAATCAACTTTCTAAAATAATCATGGATAGATTTCTTAAAATTTAACAACTTCTCACGCTCATATAAAAGTAGCCATGCAAGAATACTTCCGCTTAAAAGCTCCCAAAAACGATCAATTGGCCAGTAGAAAGAAGCTACTGGATGACTTTTTATAAAATGTAAATTTATAGTGAAAGATAGAATCGCTATGATGACCGTAATTGTCAGCAAGTTACGTTTATACCTCCATCCCAAGAAAAGAATCACCGGCCAAACGATATAAAACTGCTCTTCGACAGCCAAACTCCACAAATGAAGCATTGGTTTTGTTATAGATGCGTTATCAAAATAGCCACTCTCATTGACTAGAATAAAATTTGTGATAAATGTTGCCCCAGAAGCAATATATTTTCCTAGTTGATTATATTCATCGGCTAGCAACACCATCGATCCTATTACTAATGAGCAGGCCATAACTATCGAAAGTGCTGGAAAAATTCTTCTTATTCGTCTTCCAAAGAAATCTATAAAACTAAATTGACCGGAGTACAAATTTTCAAAAATATGAGTAGAAATCAAAAAACCGCTGATGACAAAAAAAACATCAACTCCTATAAATCCGCCTTTTAAGAGGTCTGGGAATGCATGAAACAGAACTACAGATAATACAGCAAGTGCACGAAGACCATTAATCTCAGGGCGATATTGTGATTGACTCAAAGACAAACTCCTGAATTTATTATCTGCTTACATATTAGATTTTGTATTTTTTGGCTACATGCATACAAAATACGTTATCGAAAAAAATTAAAAAAAGGCCACGGATGTGGCCTTTTTTATGCTTGCGAATGGTTACTCGGCATCCACCGGTTCTGTGGGTGCTTCTGCAGTCTCTGCCTCAACTTGTTTGATACTCAAACGCACACGGCCCTGACGGTCAATTTCAATCAGTTTTACCGTGACTGCTTGGCCTTCAGACAAGTAATCAGCGACTTTCTCAACACGCGTCTCAGCGATTTGTGACACATGAACAAGACCTTCACGGCCTGGCATGTATTCAACAAATGCACCGAAGTCCATTAACTTGACCACTTTACCGTCGTATTGCTTGCCGACTTCTGGCACGGCGGTTAGTTCTTCGACACGACGCATAGCAGCTTCGCCATCTTCAGCATTCACTGCGGCAATTTTAACGATACCATCATCTGAAATATCGATGGTGGTGTTGGTAGACTCAGTTAATTCACGAATCGTTGCACCGCCTTTACCAATCACATCACGGATTTTATCCGGATGAATTTTAATGGTAGTAATGCGTGGCGCGTGTTGTGACACTGACTCGCGTGGTTGACTAATGGCTTGATTCATCAAACCTAAGATGTGCAAACGAGCCTGTTTTGCTTGCTCGAGAGCCACTTCCATGATTTGACGAGTGATGCCTTGGATTTTGATATCCATTTGCAAGGCTGTTACACCCGCTTCAGTACCCGCAACTTTAAAGTCCATGTCGCCTAAGTGATCTTCATCGCCCAAGATATCGGTTAATACCGCGAACTTTTGATCTTCTTTAATCAGACCCATGGCGATACCAGCCACTGGTGCTTTAATCGGTACACCCGCATCCATCAAGGACAAAGTAGCCCCACAAACACTGGCCATTGAACTTGAACCGTTAGATTCTGTAATTTCAGATACCGCACGCAAAACGTATGGAAATTCTTCCAAGGTTGGCACTACTGCCATCATGGCACGCTTAGCCAATTTACCGTGACCAATTTCACGACGCTTAGGGCCAGACATCATGCCCGTTTCACCCACACAGTAGGGAGGAAAGTTGTAATGCAGCATGAAGTTATCACGGTACTCACCGCTTAAAGCGTCAATCAATTGTGCGTCACGCTCAGTGCCTAATGTGGCCGCAACAATCGCTTGCGTTTCACCACGGGTAAACACCACAGAACCATGTGCACGTGGCAGCTTACCCAACTCAATAGTAATTGGACGCACTGTTTCCGTGTCGCGACCATCGATACGTGGATGACCATCCAATACATTTTGACGCACGGTAGCTTTTTCAATGTCATGAATAATCTTCTTCACATCACCGGCTGCTGGTGCATTTTCTTGATCTTCTGGACAGAGCGTTGCTACGGTTTGATCAACCACCGCTGACATGGCTTCATAACGTGCCATTTTGTCACTGATGCTGTATGCGGCTTTAATGCCTGCACTGGCGTGCTCGGTGACTTGTGCAATCAAAGCGTCGTTTTCTGGTAATGGGCTCCACTCCCAAGGTGTGACATTAGCTTGTTGCGCTAACGCACGAATGGCTTCAATCGCCACTTGCATTTGCTCATGACCGAATAACACTGCGCCCAACATGACTTCTTCAGAAAGTTGGTTAGCTTCAGACTCAACCATTAAGACCGCGTCTTCAGTACCAGAAACCACAAGGTCTAGTTGTGACTCTTTGATAACTTGTTCTGAGGGATTCAGTAGGTATTCACCATCTTTGTAACCAACACGCGCCGCACTCAATGGTCCGTTAAAAGGTACACCAGCAATCGCTAATGCAGCTGAAGCACCAATTAATGCAGGAATGTCCGCACTGACTTCAGGATCCAGAGACATCACCGTTGCAACTACCTGAACTTCGTTCATGAAGCCCTTAGGAAATAATGGACGAATTGGGCGGTCAATCAGACGCGATGTTAGGGTTTCGTGTTCTGTCGGGCGACCTTCACGCTTAAAGTAACCACCAGGGATTTTACCGGCTGCATAGGTCTTTTCGACATAGCTCACGGTTAGTGGGAAGAAGCCTCGACTGGGATCAGCTTCTTTTTTAGCTGTGACCGCCACCAGTACCATGGTGTCACCCATGGTAATGATAACCGAGCCATTGGCTTGACGAGCAATCTCGCCAGTTTCTAATGTGACCGTGTGTTGGCCATATTGAAAAGTTTGGGTTAATTTATTCACTCAATTTCCTCTAATTTAATTTATCGACGCAGACCTAATCGGCTGATTAAACTGCGATATCTCTCTAAGTCTTTGTTTTTAAGATAATCTAATAACTTGCGACGCTGACTCACCTTGCGCAATAAACCCCGGCGAGAATTATGGTCGTGGATGTGTTGTTTGAAATGCTCAGTAAGACCCTTAATGTCGATGGTCAAAACCGCAACCTGAACTTCTACCGAACCGGTGTCGCCAGGTGTGAGTTGATATTCTTTTACAATTTCAGCTTTCTGCTGCGCACTTAATGACATTGTGTTACCTCTTTGGTTGTGTGGTTAGCTGGGCTTGTATCCGCTGTCATTGACAGACACCCCAAAAAAAGTGGTGACATGCTGTCCCCACTGGCCGGGCATTATAGCCCAGCTTTCTTTGAATTGATAGCGCCTAACTGAGTCGCCTGATGCCACTGTGACCAGCCCAATTCGCCATACCAATTCAACACTTTAATAACCGGGCATCATCCGGTAAGCTTAGCGCAAAATGGAATAACCGATGCCACGAGGGCGACAAAAACAGCCATATTCCCCTTCATTGATGACCAAGGAGCACCGCAGATGAGCGATAAACATGCCACCCTATCCATTGACAACGATACCGTAGACTGTCCAATCCTTCGAGGCTCTCTCGGTCAAGACGTTATCGACATCAAACCCGTTCCCAAAACACAACATTTTACCTTTGATCCTGGATTTGGCGCCACCGCTGCTTGCGAATCAGCTATCACCTTCATCGACGGACAACAAGGTATCTTACTGCATCGCGGTTACCCAATCGACCAATTGGCATTTGATACCGATTACATGGAAGTCTGTCATCTATTGATTCACGGCGAACTTCCCAACAGTGCACAGAAAGATGACTTTACCGCGATGATTAAGAAACACAGCAATGTGCATGATCAAATCAATCGTTTCTTTTGCGGTTTCAGACGAGACGCTCACCCCATGGCGATCATGGTTGGTGTGGTTGGAGCCTTATCAGCGTTCTACCATGATTCTTTAGATATCAACAATCCTGAATTGCGAGAACTGTCTGCGATTCGACTGGTAGCTAAAATGCCAGTATTAGCTGCGATGAGTTACAAATACTCGATTGGTGAGCCTTTCATGCACCCAAAACACGAGTTGGATTATGCTGAAAACTTCTTGAACATGATGTTTGGCACCCCTTACGACAATACAACCAAGCCAGACCCTATTCTCAGCCGAGCGATGGACCGTATCTTCACCCTGCACGCTGACCACGAGCAAAATGCCTCCACATCAACTGTGCGTGTAGCTGGCTCAACCGGCGCCAACCCATTTGCTTGTATCTCTGCTGGAATCGGTGCTTTATGGGGACCTGCTCACGGCGGTGCCAACGAAGCCTGCTTGAATATGCTGCGTGAAATCGGTAACGAAGACCGTATCGGTGAATTTATTAAAAAAGCCAAGGACAAAAATGACCCATTCCGCCTTATGGGGTTTGGACATCGTGTCTACAAGAACTACGACCCTCGCGCTAAAGTCATGCAACAGACCTGCCATGAAGTACTCGACACGGTTGGCTTGCACGATGATCCCTTATTCAAACTAGCAATGAAACTGGAAAAGATTGCCTTGGAAGACGAATACTTCATTGATAAAAAGTTATATCCCAATGTTGATTTCTATTCTGGTATTACACTCAATGCCCTTGGCATTCCTAGCAACATGTTTACGGTGATCTTCGCTATCGCCAGAACAGTTGGCTGGATCTCGCAATGGATGGAAATGATGAGTGACCCTAACCGTCGATTAGCTCGACCTAGACAACTCTATACTGGCCCCACTCAACGTGATGTCAGCGCCCTCTCAGAACGCTAAATACGAGCATATCATTCTCTCCTGGTAGTGCCTGTAACCTACCCTCAGGCACTACAAACATCCCTCATACCCAACAAAAATTATATTAATACCGTTACTTAGGCCGAGAACTACGACCTTCGCCTCAAAAGTTATGCACACCATAAAAAACTCAGTGAGATAAGACTTTTTTTACAACACCTACCTGTGAAAAAAAACATATCTAATTGAAAAATAGTTAATTTTTAAATTAGTTCAAAATCTTATCGCAAGCTGTCGTTTTTACTCACTGACAGAACGTAAAAAGTTTACCACAGAGTTATCCACATCTTAGTCACGATAACCAAGGACAAAAACCCTTTCGGAATCCAAGCTGTGTCTATCAATCTGAAAAAGACCAATAAAGGATAGTCAATTGCACAAAATTTGCTAAATATTAAGTCGTGTTAATTTTTGGTCGTTTATAATTTAACTGTTTAATTTCAAACAGTTAAGCTCTATACCCTAGGGTTGCTCACACACTTATCCACTAAAATTGTGGAAAACAAATCGATGCGGGATAAATCTGTTGTTGTCAATCGATTAACTCAACTTATCGCAAGATTGGTCATAAAAAAAACAACTCATGAGCGGTTATTAATCCATTATGATCAACTGGCAGGAGATTAAACTAAGCATTAAAATTGTTTTTAATCAATTAGTTATATAATTTTTCATCGTGTTGCACACACAGTTATCCACGCAAATTGTGGAAAACGATCAATATCTTCCTGTTATCAACACCCAAGGATAAATTAACCTGGACGCTGTGGATGCAACCTAAAATTACACGCGTGCAGCAACTCAGTTTCTTGTACCAATCGCTGAACCAGGGCCTTTTTACTGGTAACTTGAAACTTCATCTTCAAATTATCGGTGTAGTATTCGACCGTCCTTGGAGAGAGATTTATTTGCTCTGCAATCTGGGTTGCTGTCATGGCGTGGTGTAAAAAATAAATAATCTGTCGTTCGCGATCCGTTAGAAAAACAACCTCACCGTGACGAAGCTCAAATCGGTGTCGTGTACAACTGGATTGAGCGGCATAACAAAGACGTGCCTGGCTATCTAAATATTGCTGATGCAAAGGTGTTGAGGATGTTAGATTCAGAATGATATCCCGCCAGAGACGAGACAAGGTGTCATCTTGTTGACTGACCATGGGCAACCTTTGGCACTATTTTAACCAACAATGGCTTTTTTAAACTATATTTTGGTATAAAAAAATCTTCAAAAACCAATTTTAGATCATATAATCATCGGTATTAAAAATTGTCAAGTGTTTTTATGGTACAAAAAATAACCCGTTAAATGCAGCATTGGTTTGCAAAGGCGTTTCAACCACGATTAAGTGAAAGTCAGTGTTCATGATTGCACACTAATCGATGAAGTCATTATCCCTTCGTTTGGCAAATACTCCCTATAATTACAGGACTAACTCCTTTATAGCGCATCACTAGGCTAGGCGTTCTATCGATTTAGATGTATGATGTTTTTCACCTCGATGATATGGATAATCACAGGGAGATTCTGATGAAAATTGAAACTACACTGCATTCTTCGGGCGATCGAGTGAAACGCGCCCGCGTTCTTGCTGGCATCGCAACCCGCAAAGCCTTTGAAAAAAAACACGGTATTAGTGCTAATACCTTACAAGGCTGGGAGCAAGGCAAGAACCCTCTGTCAAAGAAAGGCGCCAATCGAATTGTAGAGTCGCTTAAACAAGAAGGACTCATTTGTTCGGCTGATTGGTTGCTGCACGGTACCGGTATGCCACCACGAAGTTATGAGTCACTGCAATCAGGCGTTGAGTCAGTTTCTCAAGCGAACGATAGCTTAGTAGAACAAAACCTCAAAGAAGAAGAGCTGATTTATAAAGAAGTACAACTTTTTAAAGCCAACAACCCCAACGCCGTTGTAATCAGTATTACTGACAATGCCATGGAGCCCTACTATTCGTGTGGGGATTACATCGGCGGGATTCGTGTGCCTAATACTAAGATTGCACATTATGTCAACCAGCTGTGTATTGTTGAACTTGAGAACAATCTAGTCTTACCACGATATCTGCAAAAGAGCGCTACTGAAGGACGCTACACGGTATCGAGCACCAACCCGCAAGCTACTACACCTCCACTCAACTACTACAACACCAAGGTAATCGCGATTGCCCCCATCGTGTGGCAACGCAAAAAATTCTCATCACTGAGGAAATAATACCAATCAACGTTATCGATTAATCAGCCTGTTATAAAAAACCACCCATACGGTGGTTTTTTTGTATCTAAACATGAGCAAAACATCGGTAACGTTTGAGGAAACGTGATGAGGGTCATGATAAAAAAATACAGCAGTTTGCTTATTTGAATCCACATCAATCTAATCGCAATAACAACCGCTGCTTTATGCGTGGTATCAATCAACTCAAACACGAATTCAAGAAAAACTATAAAAGTCATACCAAAATACTAACATCTAAAAAATAAGGTTTATCTGAAAAAATTCTGCTACTCCAATAACAGCAACCTAGCTTACGCAGTCAAATAACTTTAATTTGTAGACGGTCACAGGTCCTGTTCATGACCAAATAAACGAGCAATAAAGTCCGCGCTAAATTGCCATTGCAGCTGACGGGTCTTCTGGTAAATCGCTTTTACACAATTCAAAAAGGCTTTGTGTTCAGGCAAGTCGGGTTTGCGCATAGCCTTGTTTGCTTTCGCTTCTATCATACGAATGACCTCTTGAACACAAGCATCAATAGGGTCGCTATCATCAGAGCGTCGGTGAGCGGCGCTGTTCATCACGGCATAATCAATCTGCCACATTAAATCCTCAGTTTGCACACCTAGTATTTTCTGCCACAAGCGCTGTTTGCTAGGATAAATCTCCAGATAGGTACTAATCATAAAATAAACGGCATAGAGTACTAATGATTTAATCTCATTCAGTGCCAACTTCGACTTAGGATCATCCAACGTAACTGGATCAATAGCGATATGAAAATGTTGATCATTAGCACTTTTGGTATAAATTTCATGCATCACTTCATCAAAATGATGCTGATACCATTCAACCGACTGCTTTCTCATTTAACACCCCACAATGGCTAAGCCCGCAACAACAAATTAATTATAGACGACGCAACATCCCGCTGCTGAGAAATTCATAAGATAGGGGATAAGACAATGAAAGTATGTAGATTATTGCGTTGTAGTAAGGCGATGTTGATAACAACCAGACAGTGAATCGATGCGATAATGAGAGCGTGTGAAATGATGAAACCATTCCGGCTGGTTCAATCATTAAAGGCTAAAATTAAAGACAAGATGCACTTCAGATTTAAGTTATTACGCAATTAGCAATTTGATAGAGACCCGCATAGAACAGCAAGGCTGAGTGTCTGCATCTTACTCGGGAGTTTGATAAAACTTCATTGTTCCCCTATGCCGTACGGATGACAGCATAGGGAAAACAGATCTTTGATTAATCGACGGTGACGCCCATAACGTGCGCTATCCCTTGACCAATTTCTGCAGGTGATTTAACCACGTGCACACCCGCATCTTCTAATGCAGCAAACTTCTCTGCTGCCGTACCCTTACCACCAGCAATGATGGCACCTGCATGCCCCATGCGCTTACCCGGAGGAGCAGTGACACCCGCAATGTATGAAACCACCGGCTTAGTTACGTGAGACTTAATAAATGCCGCAGCTTCTTCTTCGGCTGAACCACCAATTTCACCCACCATGATAATGGCTTCGGTTTGATCATCATCTTGAAACATAGCCAATACATCAATAAAGCTAGTACCTGGAATCGGATCACCACCAATTCCAACACAAGTACTCTGACCAAAACCCAAACTTGTAGTTTGATGGACGGCTTCATAAGTTAACGTACCAGACCGTGAAACAATACCGACCTTACCGGGCTGATGAATATGGCCAGGCATAATACCAATTTTACATTCACCAGGCGTAATAACACCAGGACAGTTAGGTCCAATTAAACGCGCTGTGTGATTTTGCATGTAGGCTTTAACTGCCATCATGTCTAGTACAGGAATACCTTCTGTAATACAAACTACCAGTTCAATACCAGCATCAACGGCCTCAATAATAGAATCTTTACAAAAAGCCGCTGGTACGTAGATCACAGAAGCAGTTGCACCAGTTGCTTCAACTGCATCTTTCACGCTATCAAATACCGGCAAACCCAAATGCTCAGTGCCGCCCTTACCAGGTGTCACACCACCAACCATCTGAGTGCCATAAGCAATCGCTTGCTCAGAGTGCAAAGTACCTTGCTTTCCGGTAAAGCCCTGACAGATTACTTTCGTGTCTTTATTAATTAAAATACTCATGAATTGAAGCCCTCTTAGTTAACCAATTCGACGATACGTTTAGCACCATCAGTAAAGCCGTCAGCTGGAATGATATTAAATTCACAATCAGCTAATTTCTTCGCACCTAGATCTGCATTGTTACCTTCTAGACGCACTACTACCGGCACATCAATACCAACATCAGACACTGCAGCAATAATACCGTCTGCAATTAGGTCACAACGCACAATACCACCAAAGATATTGACGAAAATACCTTTAACATTAGAGTCAGAAACAATGATTTTAAAGGCTTCAGTTACTCGCTCTCGAGTTGCGCCACCGCCCACATCAAGAAAGTTAGCCGGTTCACCACCACACAGCTTGATTAGGTCCATGGTTGCCATAGCAAGACCAGCCCCGTTTACCATGCAACCAATTTTACCGTCTAGAGCAATGTAATTAAGCTCCCACTGATGCGCTTTGGTTTCACGCTCATCTTCTTGCGAGGTATCACGCATGTCACGAATCTTCGGCAGACGATACAATGCACTTTCATCAACGTTCATTTTACCATCCAGACAAATCAAACGTCCGTCTTTGGTCAAGACTAATGGGTTGATTTCAATCAAGCCTAGATCGCATTCAACAAATAACTGATACAAACCCATGACAATTTTAGTGAATTCACGCATCAAACTGACATCAAGATTTAATGCAAAAAACATTTGACGACATTGGAATGGTTGCATTCCAACGGTTGGATCAACCACCACTTTGACAATTTTTTCAGGCGTGTGTTCGGCTACTTCTTCAATGTCCATTCCACCTTCGGTAGAGGCCATGAAAACAATACGCTGCGTAGCTCTATCCACTACCGCACCAAGGTATAGTTCACGATCGATATCTGAGGGCTCTTCAATCAGCAATTGATTGACCGGTTGGCCGTGCTCATCGGTTTGGAATGTAACCAAGCGTGTACCCAACAAAGACTTAACAGCCTCTAAAAGCGCGTCTTTACCTTTTACTATTTTGACACCACCGGCTTTACCTCGACCACCGGCATGCACTTGAGCTTTAACAACAAATGTATCACCGCCTAATTGGTTAGCTGCACTAATAGCCTCTTCTGGCGTCGAAATGACTTCACTCTTAGGAGTCACTACACCGTACTTTTGCAACAACGCCTTAGCTTGATATTCATGTAAATTCATATTATCTCTCTACTGAATGTTAATTATAAAAAACCACTAACGAGCATAAGCTCATTAGTGGCACACCTAAAAAAATTCGTTATACCGCGAGCAACAAACGTGAGGGATCTTCGATTAAATCTTTGATCGTTTTCAAGAATAATACCGACTCACGACCATCGATGACTCGGTGGTCGTATGATAGTGCCAAATACATCACAGGGCGCGCAACGATCTCACCATTTTCAACAATAGGACGCTCTACAATGTTATGCATGCCTAGGATTGCAGTTTGTGGTGGATTGATAATTGGCGTTGATAGCATTGAACCAAATACACCACCATTGGTAATGGTAAAAGTTCCACCTTGCATGTCTTCTAGTGCAATCTTGCCAGATTTCGCTTTACCAGCATAATCACGAATCCCCTGCTCGATATCAGCCATCGACATATTTTCCGTGTTTCGCAAAATCGGCACCACTAATCCGCGCTCACTACCGATCGCAATACCGACATCATAGAAGTGATGATAAATAATATCAGATCCATCGATGGAAGCATTAACCGCCGGGAAACGCTTCAAGGCCTCGACAGCAGCTTTTGTGAAAAAAGACATAAAGCCGAGTCTTACACCATGAGTTTTTTCAAACGCCTCTTTATATTTGTTACGCAGATCCATTACTGGCTTCATATTGACTTCATTAAAAGTCGTTAATATCGCAGCACTCTGTTGCACCTCGACCAAGCGTTCAGCAACACGTGCACGCAGACGAGACATCGCAACACGCTCTTCAGCACGAAGACCAGTAACAGTTGGTTTAGACTCAGTGGCAAGCACGTCTTCGCGCGTAATACGACCGTCTCTTCCAGTGCCCGACACCTGAGACACATCGAC
The DNA here is from genome assembly GCA_902623005.1 of uncultured Coxiella sp. Classification (GTDB taxonomy): domain Bacteria; phylum Pseudomonadota; class Gammaproteobacteria; order Coxiellales; family Coxiellaceae; genus UBA9148. The sequence goes on along the minus strand of CACNSC010000009.1, from coordinate 46,859 downwards.
ACCAGTTTCTGCAGCAGCACGACGTGCCGAGGGACTCAATGATGGCTGAGAATCAGACGCTTGCTGCGCTGGAGCAACTTGGGCTGTTGATTGTGTTTGCTGCACCGCATCCTCAGTCGGCGTCGACTCTGTCGCAGCGGGTTCAGCAGCTACCTCACCCTCTTCAATCATTGCCAGTACTTGATCGGCAGTGACAGTTTCACCTTCTGTATGAAATATCTCTTTTAAAACACCTGACTGCGGCGCAGGCACTTCAAGCATAATTTTATCGGTTTCTAGATCAACTAAGTTCTCATCCCTTGCAACTGGGTCACCGGCTTTTTTATACCACTTAGCAACATTGGCATCAGCCACCGACTCAGGTAATGCTGGGACTTTGATCTCAATACTCATTTTCTTTCCTCTTTTAAAATTACACTTAATCTATTCAATATTATTCGCCTTGCATTGAGCCAACAACGTGCGGCTCAAATCCTTCCAAACTCAACGCCCGATTAATGACTTCAGCTTGATGTTTTTTAAACATTGCTGCATGCCCTGCAGATGGTGCAGCCATCGGGACACGGCATGAATAAACTAATCGCACGTTGGACGATAAAAATTTTTCGAATCGGCTTCTGACTAGGAACCACGCACCCTGATTTTTTGGTTCTTCCTGACACCATTCAAGCTCTTTAAGGTTAGGATATTCATCCAAAAGTTTTTTTATGTCGTCATATGGAAAAGGGTACAACTGTTCGACTCTAACGATAGCAATATGATTGAGTTCATGCTCTCTGCGTTTTTGAAGCAATTCATAATACACCTTACCACTGCATACAATTAAGCGTGTCACTGCTGATTTATCTTGTTGATCAATCTCAGGCAAGACTGGATAAAAATGGCCTTGAGATAGATCCGTCAAGGAGGAAACTGCGAGCTTGTGACGCAATAAACTCTTTGGTGTCATCACAATCAGTGGCACTCGGTAAGAGCGAATCATTTGACGTCGAAGCAAATGAAAAATTTGAGACGGTGTTGTGGGCACACAGACTTGTAAATTACCCTGGGCCGACAATTGCAAATAACGCTCAAGACGTGCTGATGAATGCTCTGGGCCCATACCCTCATAACCGTGCGGCAATAACATGACTAGACCGCTTAAACGCTGCCATTTTTGCCACGCAGAAGAAATAAACTGATCGATAATCACTTGTGCCACATTCGCAAAATCACCAAATTGCGCTTCCCAGAGCACTAGAGCTTTTGGGTTTGTCATTGAATAACCGTATTCAAAACCTAACGCCCCGGTTTCAGACAGCATTGAATCGCAGTTGGTAAATGAAACGTTACAATTTTCTGCAAGTTTCAGTAGCGGTGAATACTCAAGCCCATCATTTTGATCAAACACAGTGGCATGACGATGAAAAAAAGTACCGCGACGCGCATCCTCACCAACCAAACGAACGTCAAACCCATCTTTAAGCAAAGACGCATAAGCTAGGGTTTCACCCATACCCCAATCTAATGCCATCTCACCTTTCGACATTGCTAAACGTGAATCCATGATCTTTTTAACATTGCGATGCAACGAGAAATTGTCAGGTAATTGCGAGAGCGCTTCGCCCAAAGAATGTAACGCATCTTGAGCAACAGTAGTATCTGCGTGCGTGTCCCATTCTTGATGAAAATAAGGCGCCCAATTGATTTCAAAATCTGCCGATGGCCTGTTGGGAACCGTGTCAATTAATGATTCACCTGAATCTAAACGATCGCGAGTCTTATTATGCTTCTCGTCTACCATTGACTCTGAAATGATATTAGCTTTGATCAACTTATTAGAAAATAAAGATCGTATTCCTGGATGCTGATCAACTAATTTATACATCATAGGCTGAGTCGTTCTGGGTTCATCGACCTCTTGATGGCCATGGCGCCTAAAACCGATCAAATCAATCACAACGTCTTTTTCAAAACGTTGTCTGTACTGGAAAGCTAAGCGCAATAACTTAACTGCCATAATAGGATCATCGGCATTAACGTGAAAGATTGGTGCATCAATCGCTTTTGCCGGACCTGTACAATAAAACGATGTTCTTGAATCATGACTATTATGGGTAGTAAAACCGACTTGGTTATTAGTAATGATATGGATGGTACCACCGATATCATATGCGCGTGTTTTTGACATGTTCAGTGATTCAGCAACAACGCCCTGCCCCACAAAAGCAGCATCGCCGTGTAACAGCACGAGTAAGGTATAGTCCGATTCAATTTTATCTTTGAAACAATCTTGCTTTGCACGAGCTGCGCCCATAGCAACAGGATTAACAAATTCAAGATGAGATGGATTAAACATCATGGATAGATGAATAGAGCCTGACGGAGTAACCACGTCACTGGAATAACCTTGATGATATTTGACGTCACCGGATAAGTTGCCGTGCTCAACATTACCATCAAAAATTTGGTATAGCGCACGTGGTGGCTGACCAAGTACGTTAACCAGAACATTGAGACGGCCGCGATGAGCCATCCCGATTTTAACTTCTTCAAATCCATGCGATTTAGCTTCGTGAGTTAGCTCATGCAACATGGGGATGACTGTCTCTAAGCCTTCCAATGAAAAACGCTTTTGCCCAGGGTATTTAACATCCAAATATTTCTCGAAATCCTCAGAGAGTGATAACGCTTCCCAAATCCTAATTAATTTTTCATTATCAAAATCTTTATAGAAGTCGGGACTCTCTATCTGTTCAATTAGCCATTGCTGTTCAATATCTGATTCAAGATGCATCACTTCGACACCAACCGTGCCACAATAAATCGTATTTAAAGCTGTCCATATTTCAGATAATGTTGCCTTTTCTTTGGGCAAAACATTACGAGTGGAAAAAGTCTTTGTTAGATCAGCATCATTGAGTTGGTGATACTTGAGCGTTAAACGTTGGTCTTCTTTATAATAAGCTCCGGCACCAAGTGGATCCAAATTTGCTTGGAAGCGACCAAAGTTTCGAAATGCGTTGATTAAATTATCAACTGATTCTTGACCTTCGCTCGCTGCAGCTTGTACGTAACCCCCAGGATGAGCCGAAGCTTGCTTGATACGGTGACGAATTTCGGCATGAGAAACGTCTGAAGATGATTGATTATTGATAGATTCAAAATACCGACGCCAGTCATCATCGACACTCATGGGATCAAATAAAAAATCCTCATACAAGGATTCAATATAATCATTTTCGCCAGACAAATATGAGGATTGACCAAACTCTGCCGTTGATCGGACTTGCTTTGCTTTCATGCTTAAGAACTCATTTCTTAAAAGTGTGGGTTAACATTTTTTGCTTTATTTTACCAATCGCATGGGTTGGATTAAGGCTCTTCGGACAGGCACTGGTACAGTTCATAATCGTACGACAACGATTGACTTTCCAAGGATCCTTGAAATCTTCCAAACGCTCATCATCAGCAGTATCTCGAGAGTCTGCAATGAAGCGATACGATGCCAACAATGCTGCAGGACCGTAAAATTTATCCGGGTTCCACCAGAAGGATGGACAGGAGCTGGTGCAACAGGCACAGAGAATACATTCATAAAGCCCGTCTAATTTGGCACGTTGCTCAGGTGTTTGTAACCGTTCCTCTTGTGGTGGTGGCATATCATTTTTAAGGTAAGGTTGAACTGACTTGTAGTGAGCAAAAAATCCTTCCATATCGACAATCAGGTCTTTAATGACCGGCAAGCCAGGTAACGGCTGCAAGGTAATACGATCGGGTAGATCAACTAACTTAGTGACGCACGCTAAACCATTTTGGCCATTAATATTCATACCATCAGAGCCACAAACGCCTTCGCGACACGAACGACGAAAGCCTAATGTTGGGTCAAGCGCTTCTTTAATGTGCTCTACCGCATGAAGTAGCATTTCACCCTCAAAATCACGGGTATTAACGTTATAGATCTTCATCTCTGGCTTTTTTTCTTGCTCAGGATCAAACCGGTAGATTTGAAAAATCAGTTGTCGACTACTTTCTCTCATAACAACACCCCTTAATTAATGTTCTCTTTCCTTGACTGGAAATGGCTCGATGTCTTTGGGTTGCATATTGACCTCGCGCTTGGTAAAGCGCTTATCATCAAAATAGACAGTGTGATGTAACCAATGTTTGTCATCACGATCAGGAAAATCAATTCGAGAATGCGCACCACGACTCTCCGTGCGGTGAAATGAAGAACGAGCAGTCGCAAGCGCTGTTGCCATCATGTTATCCAGCTCAAACATCTCAAATTGTGTGGTATTGAATACCTTGGAAGTATCATGCAGCTTTGCTTTTTGTAGACGTTGCTCTAATTCCTCAAGTTCCTCCAGACCTTTTTTCATAGGCTCATAATCACGGAACACACCAAAACTTTCTTGCATGATATCTTTAATACGCGCACGAATCTCATACGGATCTTCTGTATTGGATGGATCACGCCAGCGATTGAGACGTGACATTGCAGCATCGATCGCAGCAGAATCTTCTTGCGAATAATCATAGTCATTCTTAATTTTATCTTTGAGGAACAAACCAACAGAACGACCAAATACCACTAAATCCAATAAAGAGTTGGTGCCTAATCGATTGGCGCCATGCACAGAAACACAGGCACATTCACCGGCAGCGAATAATCCGGGAATAACTTGGTCTTTACCGTTCTTGTCAACAGTCAACACCTCTCCATTGAATGTTGTGGGAATACCTCCCATTTGATAGTGGCAGGTTGGCAACACAGGTACAGGCTCTTTGACCGGGTCAACGTTGGCAAAAACTCGCGCGATTTCCAAAATCCCGGGTAAACGTTCGTTCAAAACATCTTCGCCTAGATGATCCAGTTTCAATAAGACGTGATCTTGCTTAGGACCACAACCATTACCCGCAGCAATTTCTTCCAGTGACGAGCGAGAGACAAAGTCGCGACAGTCCAAATCTTTCAGGTGAGGTGAATAGCGCTCCATGTAACGCTCACCATTTTTATTGATTAGGTAGCCACCTTCACCGCGACAACCTTCTGTCATCAAGCAACCTGTACCGTATAGACCTGTAGGATGAAACTGCCAGAACTCCATATCTTGTAAAGGTAATCCCGCTCTTAATACAAGCCCCATGCCATCACCTGTATTGATGTAGGCGTTAGTCGTGCTTCTAAAGATACGACCACCACCACCGGTGGCTAGAACAGTTGCTTTTGATTTAAAGAAAACGACTTCAGAGGTTTCCATACAAATTGCGATGACGCCAGCAATCCCACCATTCTCGGCATGCACTAGGTCTAGCACAAACCATTCATCAAAGAAATTGGTGTTGGCTTGGATATTCTGCTGAAACAGAACATGCAGCATCGCGTGACCGGTACGATCCGCTGCCGCACAGGTGCGACGACCGATCTCTTGACCAAAATTAATGGTGTGTCCGCCGAATGCACGTTGGTAGATCTTGCCGTTCTCTAATCGAGAGAATGGCATACCCATGTGCTCAAGCTCAATGATCGCTGGTGGCGCATTCTGACACATATATTCAATTGCATCTTGATCACCTAAAGAATCTGCTCCCATGACACAGTCATACATGTGCCATTCCCATTTGTCCTCCATGACGTTACCTAATGCTGCGGCGATTCCGCCTTGAGCTGAAACTGTGTGGGATCGAGTGGGATAGACCTTAGAGATAACAGCAACATTACTGTCAGACTTTGCAAGCTCAAGGGCGGCTCTCATACCCGCGCCACCAGCACCAACAATTACTGCATCGAATTCTTTAACTGGAATAGTCATGTACGTTACCTCTTAAAATGACTGAATACCCTCATGATCAAACAATGATGGCGTAAAAACCCCAAAGTAAATAGATAATTAACAACGCTGTAATAACCATAATAAACAGTGTTGATAGAAAACCGCGTGGAATGTAATCAGTAACTACAGTCCACAGACCTATTGATGAATGCGCAAGAATAGTAATCAGAACGACTAGAGTAGTGGCCTTAAAGAAAAAACCAGAGACCAAGTTATTCCAAAAGACAAAGGTATGTAAATCGCCGATGTGAGCGATACAATATATAAGTATCCACAGTGAATACAAACTAATGACAATTGCAGAGCTTCGCTGGACTAGCCAATCATGAAACCCACGATGATTCTTTTTCAAACCCATATCAAGACTCCGATAGCGATTAACAATAGTGCCTCACACAACAACAATCCCCAAGCTGTCACCTTGGCGACCTGCTTTGTTTCACCGATACCGCAATCCATGATCAGGTGGCGGATACCGGCTAGTAAATGATAGAACAGCGCGCCGAGAAATAACCATAGTAAAATGCCACCGATGCCAGAGACGCTACTGGCAAGTTGGTTAAAATTTTCTTCTGTACCTTTCAGTGATGGCAACGCAGCCAATGCAAATGGAATTGCAATGAACAACAAAATACCGGAGATACGATGGCCAATTGACGCGATAGCTGTAATGGGAAATTTATACTTGAGCGGATTATGATTCACAGGCCTAGGTTGCATGCAGCCTCCTTATTGGATTGTATGTTATCGCTTACACGAGTGATCAAAAATAAATCAGTATTTCACAGGAATTATAGACCTGTATCACCTAAAGTCAAAAAAAAAAGCCCTTGATTCACCACAATTTACAAAGTATTGAACTTTGACAAAATAATGACAAATTTTTGTTAGATAAGATCTGATCTTGCGCTAAAAACCAACAATTTTATGGCCGTTCTCCATAGCAGGCTGCAGCAAATAGCTTACACGCGAACATCAACTCAAGGCCTATACTGTTTCTTTTGAAATTGTTTTATACAAAATTTTATACTGGAGATAATATCATGTACTCAGATCTTCCCAACGAGCTCAAGCAACAAGTTTATAAGCACCTGCGCGCCAACGACTTTATCACTGCTAAAGTTGTGCATGACACTTGGTATAACAGCCAACAGAAAGTCACGGAAGTCTAGAGGCAAGCAATTGCCTAGTAATACAAACTGTGGAATGATGCGCTTTTTTAGCGCACTAGGATTATCATGTTCCACATTGCATTATTCGAACCCGAGATTCCGCCGAACACCGGCAATATCATTCGTCTGTGCGCGAACTCCGGCAACCAACTTCATTTGATTCATCCGCTTGGCTTCTCACTCAACGACAAGACCTGCCGTCGCGCAGGTCTAGACTACAAAGAGTATGCCAACATCAGAGAGCACAAAGACATCACCGATTTTCTTCAGCAGATCAATACCGATCGTCTATTCCTGTGTACGACAAAAGCCAGACAAGCTCATTCTGCACCACAATATCGTCCTGGTGATATTTTTCTACTAGGACCAGAAAGTCGAGGTTTACCTGAAACTCTACTCGAGCAATTCCCCACCTCTCAAAAAATTCGTATTCCGATGCTTGCCACCAGCCGAAGCTTAAACCTATCGAATGCGACCGCCGTCATCGCCTATGAGGCAATGCGTCAATGCCAGTACGGTTCTTTGGAGAGTTACCTATGAGCACCAACGAATCACTGCAATCTCAATACATTAAGCAGTACCTCGACGTGCATTTACACCGTGATCTTAACTTGTCACTGCAATCCCAACACATCGATAAACTCACAACACGTGTCATTATGTCTGACCAACTGATTGGCAACCCTTACACCCATATCATCCATGGCGGTTACCTTGCAGCTGCATTGGATGCAAGTGCAGGTCTGTGTGCCTCGCTCAGTGTTTTCAATAAACAATCTGAATTAACTCTGGAGACGATGACCGCACTGATCACCGACATCTCCACCACTAACCTGCAAGTCAATTACCTAAGACCCGGCACAGGCCAATATTTTGATATTGAATCTGAAACGTTAAGATCAGGCAGACGACTGACCGTGGTAGAATCGCGCTGCCGTGACGATCAAAACCGCTTAATTGCCACCTGCTCAGCACAATTTGTTACTGGCTAATGCCTAAAACAAAAAAATATCATTAAAAACAGACCGTTGTGTTTTTTATTTTTTATGTTTTTTAACATTATCTTAAGCTTCTGCTGGTAAACTAACCTCAAATATCACTAGACTATGCGAAATTACCATCATGAGTGCTACACAGAAATCTGATCCTACAACCAACGATGCTCAGGCCTGGAGACGGAAAAATTTCATCGGTCATCTGCAGACTAATGTAAATAATCGTCTTGAGATGATAAGTACACATCTTCAAAAAAAACCAAAGTTTAAGGACCTAAATCTAAGGCTTACAGACCTGACTCCACAGGCGCAAGCCGTGCTAATGGGTAGAGAGTACGATAACCTTTGCGCCAATCATCCGCGACTAAGCAACGAACAAAAACAACATAATTTTGAAATTAATATCGGAGATAGTGAACAAGAATTAACTCAATACAGTGTGAAAAAAAATATCAATGAACAACATGCTATTGATGAAAAAATAGATAAAAAACTTGCGATGGAAAACGACAAAGAAGATAAAAAACTTGCGATGAGAGACTACATAATAGATCACCGGCTCGCCGAAGAAGAACTCATCATTGCCGAAGAAATCGAGTATTTGTTGGATCAGCAAGCCACTGAGCCCACACCTGAAATAGCAGCCGGACAGCCTCTCGAGCCAACTTTAGATCAGAACAAAACTTTACAATCAGAGTTACTCCCGGGAAATAAAACCAATCCAGAATCACCCTCTGACCAAGCCATCCGTGATCATCATCAGATTCCAACGCCCGAACCTAAACTTAGGGATAACGACGAAGCAGAATCTCGAATATTTGAGAAGTTTCTAAAGCAAAAAGAAACAAACCCAGAGAACAGCCCGGCAAGTACAGAAAATCAAACATCAATACCCAGTCCCAAACCTATCTAATAATATTTCCAAAGACTACCAAGCAACAATGGCTGCACCATCTGGAAATAACTGCATGGTTTTGTCAATGACAGCCTGTGAGTGCATGACCTTAGTGAGCGTCTGCAACACGACTTCATCTTGTCGATCGCTCTGAACAACAATGACATTGGCATAAGGCGCGTCCGACTGCTCATGCAATAATGCTTGATGCAAAGTAAATCCTGCTGGCACAACGAAATCATTCGTTAACGCTGCCATCGCAACATCAGGCAATGCCCTCGGACATTGAGCCGCAGGCATTTCAACAAAATGTAACTGCTTAGGATTTCTTATGATATCTCGCGGCGTCGCAAGTAAACCAACCCCAGGGCGCAAGCTGATTAAACCACTCGACTGTAACAATAATAACGCGCGCCCTTGATTACTTGGATCGTTAGGAATCGCAATTTTACTTCCGGTTTTAAGTTGATCCAGCTGAGTGATTTTCACCGAGAAATATCCCATCGGGTAAATAAATAATTTTGCCAGCGGCGTCAAAGAATAATTACGTGCTTGAATTTGTGTGTTTAGGTACGGAATATGTTGAAAAATATTCGCATCAATCTCGCCATCGGCTAATGCTGTATTCGGTAAGATATAATCATCAAACGCAATAACTTTAATGCGTAAATGATAGTCACGCTGAGCAACTTTTTTTGCTACTGCCATAACTTCCTGCATTGGACCTGAAATGACGCCAACACGAAGCGTTGCCTCTCTGCTGTGACTACCAGAAACTGATACAAGCATACCAACAAACAATACTAAGAAACTGGCTATGGCAGTCGACAATACCCGACGGGTGCGCGCACAGCGATCCCCCCACCATTGAATCAATTGTACAATAATGACCAATATTACTACCGTCTCTAACATGACTAAGACATTGAAACGTTGATAGCCGTAGTTGATGGCTAACTCACCCAAGCCACCACCACCAACAGCACCTGCCATTGCTGAATATCCAATTAAGCCAATCACCGTGAGTGTGGCACCTTTAATTAATGCTGGTAATGCTTCGGGTAACAAAAACCGCAAAATGAATTGCCGATGCGTCGCCCCCATGGCATGAGCAGTTTCAATTAAGCCTGTAGGAACCTCTTCAAACGCTGACTCTGCGATACGTGCATAGAAAGGTATTGCCGCCACAACCAATGGCACAATCGCGGCTGCTGTACCAATAGAGCTTCCTACTACCCAACGTGTAAACGGAATAATACCAATCAACAAGATGATAAAAGGTACAGATCGAACCACGTTCACAACAAAAGCCAAAATGCGGTAATACTGCGGACGGTAAATTAATTCGCGATGACGCCATTGAAACAACACAATACCGACCAATAAACCGCAACCAATACCAAGAATACTGGAGACTAACACCATCAACACCGTTTGCCATGTCGCAAACACTAACATTGAAACAATAGAACTACTGAGCATAACCAATCTCCTCAACCGTGACCCCACGCTCTCGTAAGGCAGTTAATGCCCGCTGGACCCGCTTAGCATCACCTTTCAACTGACATAACACAAAACCAACCACAGCATGACCCACATGATCCAAATTGGCTTGCAAGATATTGACAGTAATTTTATGGGCATCGTGCAATTGATCCAGCACCGGCTGTTGCGTTGCCTCTCCGGTGAATAACAGTCTTGCCACTAACGATAAACCAGGTGCTTCATCTGCTTGTAATGTCGTCTTAACAATCTCGGGTAACTCGGCGTGTAACGAGGAACGAGTTAGACGTCGGGTAATAGTGGCTTGCGGATTCACAAACAACTCCTCAACGGTACCCTCTTCAACCAATGCTCCGTCGTGCATCACACCCACTCGGTCAGCAACGGACTTCACCACATCCATTTCGTGAGTGATCCACAATAACGTGAGCTTCATTTCACGATTAATGCGCTTTAGTAAATCAACAATAGACTGTGTTGACTCAGGATCTAGAGCTGATGTTGGCTCATCGCATAGTAAAACGTCAGGCTCAGTTGCCAAAGCGCGTGCAATCGCAACCCGCTGTTTTTGACCACCACTAAGTTGAGCCGGCGTTTTATCCCGCTGCTGTTCTAAATCCACGAGTGTCAATAACTCAGAAACTTTAGCGTCAATTGCTTGTGATGAATGGCCCAGTAGCTGCAAAGGCAGTGCAATGTTGCCCCATACTGTTCGAGATTGTAATAAATTAAATTGCTGAAAGATCACACCAATACGCTTGCGAAACTCTCTCAGTGCCGCGGTCGATAATTCATTCACATTAATCTCATCGATAGTGATACTGCCATAATCAGTTGCAATTAATCGATTAACACAACGTAATAAGGTACTTTTCCCTGCACCACTTTTTCCTATCACGCAGTAAATCTCTCCTCGATTAACATGTAATGACACTGCGTTGAGGATCATATTCACTTGACCGCGATGCTGATAAGATTTTTGAATATTTTCTAATTGAATCATTGTTTCTCACTTTTATAACGTTACCGTTACGAAAATAGCATTAACTTGATGGTTGCCATTGCATCACCACAGCATCTTCACGCTGCTGACCCAATGGATAATAGTTTTTACGCTTGGCCACTGTGTCAAACTGCATAGATTGATAAAATGCAATAGCATCGTGATTAGACGCACGAACTTCTAAAAACACTTTATTGACCGCTTGCTGCTGCATAAACGTCATAGCGTGTGCCAACAAGCGTTTACCCAAACCCTGGCGATGATATCGCTGACGCACCGCAAGCTTGAGCAACTGACCTTCTTCCATTTGCACTAGCACAACCACAAAACCGACAATCGCACTGGCAACATCCAGCTTTCCGTGCTGCATCACCCAAGCGTGGTAATCACCCTCAAGGCAATCCATGAATACCGCCCTAGACCAACTATGAGGCATGGTTGCACGCGCAATTTCGGCAACCGTAGCAACATCGCGAGGCTGCATCAATCGAATCGTAAAATTTGTATGATCGATCATTACCAATTACCGCGGCGTCGTAAGATCGGCTTGCAACTTTTGCAGATCGCGCCAAACCACCTTCTTCGTCGAGGGATTTGCTAGCATGTCACCCAATGCGTGCGTTATAAGGACGTGCGAACCTGTCTGCAGTTGCCCGCGCCAACCAATCGTACAAGCTGCCTCTGGTAACTGCTGCGCAAGCAATGTCTCACCCAAACACACCATAACAGCGGACTGAAGTGTCATCAGTGTTGATACAGTCAACGACTCTTGCTTGTGTACTCGATGCTTCACAGCAAGAATAATCTTATCCAAAAGCTGTTGTGCTGAAGCGCTATTGGTTGCTGGATCAAATACCCAAAGCCAATCCACCCCGCCAGACTGACAACGAGAATAATGGACAGACAACGTTGCCTCAGACTCTGATACATGAGTTTCGTCGGTATTCAAACGATAGAGATCGATTTCTAGCTCGGCAAGCACGGCTTTTTGATGTGGCTCCACGGATTGGCGCTCCTGACAAAATAGCCTCGCATTGTAACGGCATGGAATCAACGATGTCTAGATCAAGACACTGTGAAGAATACTATACAAACATAGGTCTAATCACTGGATTGTGCTATATTGCACCTAAGTTTGACCAAATAAACCACACTCATGCCAAAACTGACTTACAAACCACTGATCGCACTTTTAATCTGCCTGGTATTAGGCACAGTGGGTTACTTCTATTACCACTACAAAGCCTACCATCCCAGCACCAATGATGCGTACGTGCAGGCGCATGTGATTCATATTGCACCGCAGATCGATGGCTCAGTTAAACAGGTGTTGATTAACAATCATCAAGCGGTTAAAGCAGGTCAACTGTTGATTGAGATTGATCCAAAGCCCTTTGCCATTGCATTACAAAAAGCCCAGGCTAACTTGAAGAATACCGAACAAGAAATCGCATCAGAAAATTCAGACATTAAGTCGGCTCAAGCCGACGTTGATCAAGCAAAAGCGGTTCTCACTAATACTGAAAAAAATACACAGCGCATTTTAAGCTTGGTCAAACGTAAACTGGCAGCTCCCGCTCAAGGCGACCAAGCTACCAGCGATCTTTCCGTTAGCCAAGCAGCATTAGCCCAGGCGAAGAGTAAATTAGCCGCCGCAAAACAACAATTGGGCGATGCTGGTGAGCAAAATGCAGCGATCCAAGCGGCCAAAGCTGATCTCGCCACAGCTAAACTTAATTTAAAGTACACCAAAATTACAGCACCATGTGATGGATACATTGCTAACTTCAGTACTCGACCTGGTGATCAGTTAACGGCATACAATACCATTTTTGCCTTAGTTGATACCCAACACTGGTGGGTCAATGCCAATTATAAGGAAACCCAAATCGAACATATCCGCGCGGGACAAACCGCAACCATCACCACTGACCTTTACCCGCATCATCCATTTACCGGCATAGTTGAAAGTATCAGCATTGGTACTGGAAATAGTTTTTCCTTACTACCACCGGAAAATGCCAGTGGTAATTGGGTCAAAGTAACGCAACGCTTTCCCGTCAAAATATTGATTTCCCAAGATCAGTCGCCATTCCCGTTACGACTCGGTGCCAGTGCCAACGTGACAGTGAATGCTACGCAATCCCAGTCATGAGTCAGGTTGAAGCCACACAGACTATCAGTGCGCGTGCTTGGGTGATTGTGGTCACGGTAATGCTGATTGCAATTTTGGAGGTACTGGATAGCACCGTAGTCAACGTAGCACTGACCGACATGATGGCAACATTGGGCGCGAATGCTGATCAAATCACTTGGATATTAACTTCCTATGTTGTTGCTTCGGCCATCATGATTCCGCTCACGGGGTTTTTAAGTGACCGTATTGGCATGAAGCAACTGCTCATTACCAATATCATCGGTTTTCTGACATTTTCGTGTTTGTGTGGTCTCACCAGTAGTTTAAGCAGTATGGTGATTTTTCGATTGCTGCAGGGTGCTTTTGGTGCAGCCCTCATTCCATTGTCGCAATCGATCTTGCGTCAAAGCTTTCCGCTCAATCAACAAGGTAAAGCGATGGCCATTTGGGGCATAGGCATCATGGTTGCACCAGTCATGGGGCCAACTCTGGGCGGCTACATTGTTGCCTTTACTACCTGGCGTTGGATTTTTTACATGAATGTTCCATTTTGCCTTATTGGCGTAGTCATGGCCTGGGTATTCATCGAAAAAACACCCCCAAAACCTCGCCATTTTGACTGGGAGGGTATCGGTTTTATGATACTGGGTATTGGCTGTTTGCAATTATTTCTTGATCAAGGTAACACTTTGGATTGGCTGCAGTCGCCATTGATTGTTGCACTGTTAGCACTGTGTCTTGTTGGTTTGACTTTTTTCATTGCCCACAGCCTCAAAGCACCTGAGCCTGCAGTAAAATTACGCCTCTTCCGTGACCGTAACTTCGTATTGTGTACGCTAATCTTTGCTATCTTTGCCGGTAGTATTTTTGGCACTCTTACGCTACAACCCATCATGTTACAAACTCTGTTCAATTACGATGCCATCCATGCCGGCTTAGCTTTGGCACCGATGGGTATTTTTAGCGCCATCGCAATGGCAATCAGTGCTGCAGCGATGAAACGCGTGAGTGCAAAATATATCATTTGTATCGGTTTAGTCAGTATGAGTGCTGGCGCGACCATGTTGGCACATATCTCCCTGGGTGCTTCTTTCACTGTAGTGATGAGAGATAATCTACCCTTTGGCTTTGGCCTGGGACTGCTGATGGTGCCGCTGTCAACCTTCGCACTAGCTACTCTTAAAACCAGCGACATCACCGACGGCTCTGGACTATTTAGCTATGGACGTATGTTAGGTACCTCAATCGGTATCTCTGTATTGAGCACGCTGGTGAGTCGACTTTCCCAAATCAATTGGAATCAAATGAGCGGTTCTTTTAGTCAGTTTAATCCTAATGTACAACAATGGTCACAACAGCAAAACCTGAGTCTGCAAGATCCTTCTACCCTGTCACAGCTGCAAACAACGCTCTTACAACAATCCTCCTTGCAAGCCTATATCGACGCCTATCACTGCGTTGCTATCGCTTTCCTGTGTGTGATTCCACTAGCGCTACTCACCAAACACGTTGATCTCAACAGTGCCGGTCCTGTCGCCCACTGACGACCCATCATCGACGTGTTCGCGTATTTTCCACCGATTTTCTTTTTTAATAGCGCATCAGACCACTACAACGTCGCCAACCAAGCGATAAAAACTTGACATATTCACTACATAATGAAAAATACGAAGCCTTCAAAACCTTCGCTTTACCTGTCATGACTATTACTAATCAACTATCAAACAAACAAGAATCCTGTGCCAGTGACCACGAACTTGCTATTAAGCAGTTGATTGCCGATCTCGGTGACAACCCTGATCGTGAGGGCATGACTGGAACACCAAAACGCGCATTGGAGGCCCTAAAGTTTTTAACTAAGGGCTACCACGAAAACTTGGAATCCATTGTTAACGGCGCGTTATTCAGCTCTGACATGGACGAAATGGTGATCGTCAAAGATATCGAGTTTTTCTCATTGTGTGAGCACCACCTTTTGCCCTTCATCGGTAAATGCCACATTGCATATATTCCGCAGGGTAAAGTATTAGGATTATCAAAATTTGCAAGAATTGTTGAGCATTACGCTCGTCGATTTCAAATCCAAGAACAACTCACTGAAGACATCGCCAACACCATTGCCGATATCACAGGCGCAAGAGGTGTCGGTGTTGTTATGGAGTCACAACACTTATGCATGATGATGCGCGGTGTTGAGAAACAACAAGCCACTATGACATCTTCAAAAATGTTGGGCTTATTTAAAAGCAATGAAATTACCCGCCGTGAATTCTTGGCATTGGTGCGATAAAATATCAACTAACGATCGAGTTTTTTCTGAAGATCATCAACTTTTTTATGTAATTCAGAGAGCTGTTCACTTAAACTAGCAATATCATTAATTAACACTTTCTCACTGACTAATTCCGTTTTACGCAGCTGAAAACTCGGTTCATTTTGCCGCTGATTTTGATCAGCAGTCAGTAATGCTGACAACCGTGATGTGATTGAAACAAACATACCAACAGCAATAATCATTAAAATCATTCCTATGATACGGCCAAGAAAAGTCTGCGGTACAACATCGCCATAGCCAACCGTGGTAACGGTTTGTATCGCCCACCAAATACCATCAAAGCCGGTCTTCATGTTCGGATCAATGAAACTAACAATGACTCCGAATAAAAAAGTGATAATACAGCTCACGGCGAAAATCGCTGGCAAACTATTTAAAAAATAATAACGCGTCATTACCCGAAATGTTGGGATAATTACCACACCTATCATTAACAAACGTAATAATTTGAGCGGGATTACCAAGAGCGAGACGTGAAAGATATCAGTAAACAACAATCCAAAAATAACGAATAGCATCATCCAATTACTGCGCACATAAAGCCATTTTTTTTCGGTTAGAATCAGTAGAGTTACGAATTCAACAATGACACACAATTGAAAAACCAGCTCCATCATCGAACGGATATCTTGTTTCGTTGCAAATTCTAATTTCGTGTCTTGAGAGAAAAGTAAACCGACAAAAAGGACGATGAGTATCGTGAACGCAAAAATTCGCTCAACCAACTGTGCAGCGGGACGTTCAGAGTCACTTACACCCGCAACACCCCAATTGATCACCCACTGTGCCATGACGTTCCTTGTCTTGAATACTTTATTTAAAAATATAATACCGAAAATCAATTAAACTAAAAACTTTATTAGCCCAAGCTCGTAAAACAGCACCAATATATTCATGTTTTTTAAGAATTCGTTAATATATTTTACGTATACTCGGCGGCTACTTCGTACCAAATCCAAAGCTAGATATCAGAGATCATGCACACTTGTTCAATCCCACGCATTATCATCAGCTTGACACCATTAGTGATCGCGCTCGCGCTCGCGATGGATATCTATATCCCTGCCGTCCCCACTATTGCACATCAACTGGCACTGACCACCGCTCAGATACAGTTGACACTCAACTTATTTATGATCATCTGTGGCTGTGTCCAACTGTTTTTTGGTCCCCTTACAGACAGCTTCAGTCGGCGCTCGGTAACCGCGTTTGTCATTACAATCTTTACCATGGGTAGTTTACTGTGTGCCTGCGCCAACACACTTGGTACTTTACTGGTAGGTAGAATATTTCAAGCTACTGGCTCATGCGGCATGCTAGTACTGGGGTTCGCCATCGCACGTGACATTTGCGACGATCATCGTCTTGCCAAGGTCTACAGCTTTCTAAATGGTGCGATTGCAATTTCGCCCTTGTTTGGCCCTTTCATCGGTAGCTACCTGGATGTCAGGTTTGGCTGGAGAACTACGTTTATCAGTTTATTGCTGGTCAGTGGATTAGCTTATAGCTTGTACTTTACCTTGATTCGTGAGAGTTGGCCTGTAGACAAGCGCATTGCAATCTCTCCCTCCTTATTCAGTCAATATCGACGCATTTTTACGCATTCGTCATTCTTGATTTATACCGCTGCCAGTGCCTTTGGTTTATCGTACCTGTTTATATTCTGCGCCATATCTCCGGTACTGATCATTACCTTGTTGCATATCCCTGAACTTCAGTACGGCTTTTATTTTTGCTTTATGGGGATATCACTTCTAGTCGGCAGTCTACTGTGCGGTGTCGTCGTTGATAAACTTGGCATCTTTAAAACCATCTGTTGTGGCTTTGGTATTACACTGTTGGGTGGCACGATCATGCTGGCATGCTTTGTTTTTTTTGGTTTAACGCTGTATGGCTTTGTCCTACCGATGGTGATGGTTGGTATTGGTGGCACATTCTGCTTGAGTGCTGGCACCAGCGGTGCAATGTTACCGTTTTCGCATCAGTCGGGTATGGCTGCCGCATTGGGAGGCGCTTGCCGATTTTTGTACGCCGGTTTGATTGGGTTATTCATTGCTAGACATATCGACTCAACCCTGCCCTTGGCCGTGCCAGCAGTTTTACAAAGCTTGCTCGGGTTGTATTTACTGTTTTTACTCAGGCGTTATCGCAACAATAATTAAACTTGCTGTCCGCCGACAGTCATTGCATCAACTTTCAATGTTGGTTGGCCAACGCCAACTTCGACGGATTGGCCGTCTTTGCCGCACATCCCTTGCCCGGTATCCAATGCCAGGTCATTACCTACCATGGATACTTGGTGCAGCACTTCAGGACCATTACCGATCAGAGTAGCCCCTTTGACCGGGTGTGAAATTTTACCATTTTCAATCCAGTAGGCTTCGCTCGAGCTAAATACAAATTGACCCGAGGTAATGTCAACCTGCCCACCCGAAAAGTCTACTGCATAAATACCACGATCAACCGATGCCAATATCTCCTCTGGGTCTGTGTCGCCCGGTAACATATACGTGTTAGTCATTCGAGGTAAAACGACTGAAGCATATGACTCTCGCCTACCATTACCCGTCGAAGCTTTACCCATAAGACGCGCATTGAGTTGATCGTACATGTACCCCTTTAACTGGCCTCGCTCAATCAATACCGTGTTCTGTGAGGCGGCCCCCTCATCATCGATGGTCAGTGAGCCGCGCCGATCCGGCAATGTGCCATCATCAACAATCGTACACAACGGCGATGCCACCATTTCGCCCATACGATTGCTAAAAGCTGAGCTGCCTTTACGATTAAAGTCTGCCTCAAGCCCATGACCAACCGCTTCATGAAGCAATACTGCAGGCCAGCCAGGCCCAAGTACTACCGGCATTGTGCCGGCTGGTGCAGGCTCAGCCTCTAAATTGACACAAGCCTGCCGAACTGCTTTTTTGACATAGGACATGGCAAGATCATTGGCGATGAAATGTTGGTAATCAGTTCGACTACCACCACCAGCAGAACCAACTTCGCGCTGACCCGCTTGCTCAACAACCACACGTACATGACAAGACACTAACGGTCGAATATCAGCTGCTAAAACACCCTCACTGTTGAGCACCAATACCGACTCGTACGAGGCTGAGAGTTGTGCTGTCACTTGCTTGACTCGTGGATCTAGTGCTCTCGCAGCAGCATCAATACGCTGCAATAACTCAACTTTGCTTTGATCAGACAATGACTGCAGTGGATTAACCGATGAATACAAGGCTGGCGTCAGAATAGAGCCCACTGGTGCAATAACGCCGCTCTCACCAGTTTTGATGATAGATCGTGCTGACTGCACCGCATCGGACAACGCTAGCTTAGAAATATCATCGGCATATGCAAAGCCTGTTTGAGCACCGCTGATTACACGCACACCAAAACCTCGTGACATATCAAAATCAGCTTGCTTGACCTGGCCTTCATCCAATACCCAAGATTCCTCAACAGCCGCCTGTAAATACAAATCAGCAAAATCAACTGACGCCATTAATGATCGGCCCAGCTCAGACTGCAAGCTATCAAGGTTCAAATGGCTGGGCTCAAGTAACTCTTGAGAGACCTGTTTTATTATATCCATTGCTGATTCCAACTAGTAAACTTTATAACAAGCAGAGTGAATCAATTAGCGCTGCGAAACAAGCGCGCGCAAACTATTCATCAAAAGTGGCCAGATGACAAATCCTGCAAAGCCTGGTGATAATAGCCACCATAATGGGCCTGATAATCCAAGCTGACACTGAATTAGCCATTGTATGGCACTAAAACCACCCATCAATGATGCGACCGCCAAGCTTTGTTGCCAAACTGGTAAGCTGGCTAATACTTTACGCCATCGGTTCGCGATAAAAATAATAATCAAATAGCCAAAAGCGTGCATGCCCAATAACGAGCCCATCACCAAATCAACCAACAAGCCGATTACAAAAACTTGCCATAACCCTCTTGGTGTATCATCATCAATCGTCCAAAATAACAACACGATTAAAACACCGTCTGGCAATATCGCCTGCCAAACCGGTACTCGAGGTAGAATATTCCAGCACATGGCTGCCACTACTGAGATACTATAAAGCCATAGGATACGACGACGACGGATGGCGATGTCAAAATCACTGGTGATCATGATGAGACTCTTTAATGACTGTATCAGAAGATAATTGTGAGTGTTGATCAGGCCAGGCTAACAACACTTGTTCGGTACGATTAATGTGCGCCAAGATAGACAAGGTCACCTCGGTATGCTGGCTGCCACTCACAGGCTGCACCGTTACAACCTGTCCGACCGGATAACCGGCTGGAAAACGCAAGCCATAACCGGATGACACAAATAAATCCCCAGCTTTAATATCCGACTCACCCACTTGATTGATCAAGCGCATGTGTTTGGAATGACCAAGACCCACAGCCACCGCTCTCACACCGCTGCGCTGATCAAGCACAGGTATTGCAAATTGCTCGTCGGATACCAATAACACTTTACTGGTGTGCGCTGTGACACCGATCACTTGCCCCAAAATGCCGTATGCATCTAAAACCGGCTGGCCCAACGTAACACCGTAAGTACTGCCTTTGTTTAACATGATTTGATTCAGTGAAGGGTCTAAATCAATCGATAATAATTGTGCAACTTTAACCTCACCTTGAATCGCATCGGTTGAGTGTAACAGCCCCTTCAACTGGTTATTCTCTCGTTCCAAGGCCAACATGTGATGCAGCTTGGCTTGCAGCAGCTGCTGCTGCGCTCTCAACGTAGCATTATCCTCGACCAAGGCTTGTTGAGATGAGATATTACTAACCAGCCATCGATACAGGTGAACCGGAAAACTAACCATCATCCTCACTGGAGTTACAACTACTTCAGCTTGGTCACGAGCTTGATGAAACGTTTGCGAGCGGTCGTCTGCTATCATTAATAACAAAGATAGAAATAAATAAAACAAGCAATGCAGCAAAGAGGCAGAGGTATTACGAAAGATTGTTTTCATCGATAGCTATGCTCCAAACGACAAATGTTCATTGCTCCTCAGTATCGAATATCAAATAACAAGACCGCGATGATGTGCATAATAAGCCGCACCTAAGAGCACGTGCGGCGGCTCAATCAAACCCACGACGGGTATGGACTCTCTAAATTCTTGGTACACAGATGCCGCCGCCAAACCGCGCTGCAAGGTCGCACGGTAGCGCTCTGAAAAAATTTGTGGAACACGTTCAACCAAACCACCGGCCATCCAGATGCCTCCCGATGGCATGAACGCCAATTGAACCGTGCAAACGAACAAGCCTAAATACCAGGTATACAGTGATAGAGTAAGGTCCGTTACCTCAGACGGTGACGCTACCTCAACTTGCACTTGCCGCGGCGATACCGGCTCTGCTAAACCAGCGGCAAACTGGTGTAATAATGCCAATCCACGACCGGATAGCGCTGTTTCAAAGGATAACGGTTGTGACGGATGCTGTTTTTCAAGAAAACGTAGGAATTCATGGTGATACTTGGTGTCTTCGGTACTGGCTGATGGTGGGCAAGCAAGTCCCACGTGACCCATTTCATTCTTACCCAACCAAAGTTGACCATTGGGTAACATGACACCATCTTTTAAACCGAGCCCCGTACCCATGCCAAACGCAATGCGTCGACCGTGGTATTCTGACTCTCCAGGATGAATGGTAACGATACCCTCTGAATAACATTGACCGGCGTCGATAAATCCACGACATATCACAGGGGTGTAATCGTGTACGATACTCAAAGATGGCCATTGCTCACGGCGAGCCACCTCACCAAAAGTCATTGCAAATGGATATGGATTGGCATTAACTAACTCTTCACCGTTATAAATACCCGCACCCGCGATACACATCGCATCGACATCACGAAAACGCACGGCCAGGTTAGTTTCAAACCGCTCAACCATGTCCGCTAGAGACGTCACCTCAGTTAGACGAACGGTATCAGTACTCTCCAAGGTGTACTCTGAATTTTGAGTGACTGAAACCAGGGCTGCAGCACATTTAGTACCGCCTAAATCCCATACAACATAAGAACGTGCAGTCATTGCCATACCTTTTTTGAGAATACAGGAGAGTTAGTAACTTGCGCTAAACATTAATCAAAGACTATTCGTGCGTCAGTAGATTGCCGCCGATCATTTCGATCAACTCTAAGGCGCGACCACCACCACGTGCCACACAAGTTAGTGGATCATCAGCTACTAAAACCGGCAGACCGGTTTCTTCCATTAACAAACGATCCAAGTCTTTAAGCAGAGCACCACCACCGGTAAGTACCATACCTCGTTCAGCGATGTCTGATGCCAATTCAGGTGGCGCTTGTTCTAACGCTGCTCGCACAGCACCAACGATACCAGCCAAAGGCTCTTGTAATGCTTCTAGAATTTCATTGCTATTAAGCGTGAAACTCCGCGGCACACCCTCAGCTAAGTTGCGACCACGCACCTCAATTTCTTTAACATCACTCATTGGAAAAGCCGTACCAATATCTTGCTTAATGCGCTCTGCTGTGGTCTCACCAATCAATGACCCGTAGTTTCGACGCACGTAGTTAACAATGGCATCGTCAAAGCGATCACCACCTATGCGAACAGACTGAGAATAAACCACACCGTTCAACGAAATGATGGCAACTTCTGTGGTACCACCACCGATATCGACAACCATCGAACCTGTCGCCTCGTCCACGGGTAACCCAGCTCCCATCGCCGCTGCCATGGGCTCTTCGATGATATACACTTCACGTGCTCCGGCACCGAGTGCTGACTCTTTGATTGCACGACGTTCAACTTGGGTTGATCCACACGGCACACACACCAATACGCGCGGGCTTGGACGTAGGAATTTTGTTTCGTGTACTTTGTTAATAAAATGCTGCAACATTTTTTCAGTGACGTGAAAATCAGCAATAACACCGTCTTTCAAAGGACGGGTTGCTTTGATATTTCCGGGAGTTCGGCCCAACATGCGTTTAGCTTCAGAGCCAACAGCCGCAACTCGACCTTGACCTGAAGAGATATCTTGACGCAAGGCAACCACGGATGGCTCTGCCAGCACAATGCCTTGATCCCTGACATATATGAGCGTGTTCGCCGTGCCTAGGTCAACTGAGATATCGTTAGAAAATAAACCGCGTAATTTTTTAAACCACATAATCTGTACTCAAATTAAACAATTAAAATGAAGGTGTTATGGCCCAAGCCAATCGACTCGATACTGTAACTGATAAATTCACACCCGTCGAGCGTTGCGAAGCGACAACTAAGAAGCGATGCATTTTCAGATAAACCTTCACATTAAAACCGTCCTCATTTATGATTGCCGCTGTTAAATGCCGATCGGATACCTCATTACATGCCCGTTTCACCAGAAGAGCTAGCACACCTAGCCAACTTAGCAAAACTGGACTTCAACGCAGCAGAGTCGAATCAACTGCAAACAAAAATCGATTACTTTTTAACGCTCGCCGAACAACTCAATCGCGTTGACGTGCAATCAGTCGCGCCCTTAACTCATCCCTTGGATCTGCAACAACCGCTGCGCGATGATCATGCCAGTGCAACTTGTAATCAGACTGAAACCTCACAGCTCTCTGATCACGTCCGCGATAACCTTTACACCGTACCGGCAGTATTGGATTAAACCCAACTGAAGGAAACCTATGCTACACACACTAACGCTGAGCGCTCTCTGCGAGGAATTACAACAAGGACGTATCTCTTCGCGCGAACTCACGCAACATTTTTTAGATCGTATTGAGCAACACGACCCTGCGCTTAATAGTTTTATCACCGTGACGACCGAACTGGCATTACAACAAGCCGACCAAGCTGATCAACGTCGCTTAAAAGGTGATGCCCATGCACTCACCGGAATTCCATTAGCACACAAAGACACATTCTGCACGGCCGGCATTAAAACTAGCGCCGGATCAAAAATGCTGGATAACTTTATTGCGCCCTATAATGCAACATTGATCGAACACTGTGAACGAGCCGGGCTAGTGATGTTGGGTAAAACCAATCAAGATGAATTTGCAATGGGTAGCACCAATGAGAACAGCTTCTATGGTCCGGTTAAAAATCCTTGGCATGCTGCACACTGCCCTGGTGGATCCTCCGGTGGTTCTGCCGCCGCGGTCGCAGCACGCCTGGCACCTGCCGCAACTGGCACGGATACCGGCGGCTCGGTGAGACAACCTGCGGCATTTTGTGGCTTAACCGGAATCAAACCGACCTACGGCAGTATTTCTCGTTTTGGTATGATTGCTTTTGCTTCCAGTCTCGATCAAGCAGGCCTATTGGCACACAGCGCACAAGATTGTGCGTTACTGCTCAATGTTGTTAGTGGTCATGACCCAAAAGATTCAACCAGCCTACCAACTATTGCAGATGACGCTAATCGCAGTTTGCAACAACCCATTAAAGGTTTAACCATTGGTATACCCAGCGAATACCTCAACGATGCATGCGACCCAGCGATTGCCGAAGCTGTCGCTCAAATGGCCAACAACTTGCAATCCCAAGGCGCTAACTTGGTAAGCGTCAGCTTGCCTCACACAGCCTATGCACTCAGCTGTTACTACATCATCGCACCGGCAGAATGTTCATCTAACTTATCGCGTTATGATGGCGTACGTTTTGGCTATCGCTGTGACCAACCGAAAAACCTAGAGGATTGTTACCGTCGCTCACGGAGTGAGGCCTTTGGCGAAGAAGTGAAACGCCGTATCCTCACCGGTACATATGTATTATCGGCTGGCTATTACGATGCTTATTACCGCAAAGCACAAAAAGTTCGTCGCCTAATTCGTGACGATTTCATGCAAGTGTTCCAATCGGTCGACGCCCTACTAACACCAACCACGCCATCCACAGCCCTGGCATTGAATCGTCACTGCGAAGACGCCAACTCCGACCAATACACCACGCCAGCTAACCTTGCTGGCTTACCGGCACTCAGCGTGCCATGCGGTATAAGCGCCGGCTTACCGATTGGTGCCCAGCTAATTGGCCCGCACTTGAGCGAGCATCGACTACTACAGATTGCCCATCAATACCAACAACACTCGGAATGGCACAATGCCGTCCCAACACCGTTGCAACAACAGGAGATTGATGCATGACATGGGAAACGGTTATTGGGCTTGAAGTCCACGCACAACTCAACACGCAATCCAAACTTTTTTCCAGCACGGCAACCAGCTTTGGTGCACAACCCAACCAACATGCCTGTATCATAGACTTAGGTCTTCCTGGCACTTTACCGGTGGTCAACCAAAAGGCGGTTGAACTAGCGATTCGATTTGGTTTAAGTATCAGCGCGAACATTGCCGAGCAATCGGTGTTTGAGCGTAAAAACTATTTCTACCCAGATCTACCTAAGGGCTATCAAATTTCGCAACTCGAACAACCGATTGTTAGTGGCGGGTACCTTGATATTACAACCTCGACAAACACGCACAAACGGATCCGTATTAATCGCGCTCATTTAGAAGAAGATGCCGGTAAATCCCTGCATGAGGGCTGGTCGGGTGAAACCGGTCTGGATTACAACCGAGCTGGCACGCCGTTACTAGAAATTGTTACCGAACCAGATTTTTCCAATGCCGAGGAAGCCATTGCTTACCTAAAAACATTACACCAACTGGTTAGATACCTTGGTGTCTGTGACGGTAATATGCAAGAAGGCTCTTTCCGTTGTGATGTAAACTTATCTGTGCGCCGACCGGGCCAGGCGCTGGGAACACGCACCGAGATCAAAAACTTAAACTCATTTCGTTTTATCGAGCAAGCCATTTTATTCGAGCGTGATCGACAAATTGATACCTTGGAGCGAGGTCTCACAATCCGCCAAGAAACACGCTTGTTTGATGCTGATAAAAACATCACTCGCACCATGCGCAGCAAAGAAGAAGCTAACGATTACCGCTACTTCCCCGACCCCGATCTTTTACCGGTTGCGGTCTCACAAGCCACTATTGATACCATCCATGCTGAGTTACCCGAACTGCCGGATGCCAAATATCAACGTTACCGTGATACGTTGGCCTTATCGCAACAAAATGCCCGGCAACTGGTGCAACAGCTAGAGACCGCCGATTATTTCGAACGGACGTTAGCAGCCATGCAACAACCCAATGCAACCTTGGTGGCTAATTGGATTAATGGTGAATTGACAGCGCAATGCTACCGGGAAAAACTCAGCATTATTGATTGTCCAATTCAATCGGACCGATTGGCCGAACTGTTACAAGCCATTCAAGCCGGCGATATTTCCAACACCCTGGCGCGTGAAGTGCAACAACAGTTATGGACCGACCCTAAATCGCATGCACGACAGATTATTGCAGCACAAGGTTTGTCACAAATTAATGACACTGATGAGCTCAGTACGCTAATAGAACAGATCATCAACGAGTTTCCCGATCAAACCCATGAATTTAGAGCCGGTAAAGAGAAGCTATTGGCATTTTTTGTCGGTCAAGTGATGAAACGGACTCAAGGCAAAGCCAATCCAACCACAGTCAATCGATTATTGCGCTTACAACTGCAAACCAACGGCTGATCCGATTGCTGACTTTTGAAGATAAATGCGCTTGATTGCTTGAGTCTATTGAATAATAAACTCATTGTTGCTTTCATCGTTTAATTGTATTTGTTCAGTAACGCCAAAAAATCCTGATACGTGTTGCGATCAATGACCCAAGCACTAAGGCCAAGATTGCTCGCATTAAACCCTGCGTTGAGGATTGCGTGATTTACAAGCACAACGCCACACAACACTGCCATCTTGCAAACATGCAGTCGTGTCACTGCTCTGATGCGAAAGCAGTGAGAAAAAATCCATCGTACTATAAATATAAATTACATTAATAATCAATATTTTATTATATATCGCGCAGCAAGCTCCAATATCTTCAACTATAATTCGTGAGTATTCACTCAAGTTAATGAGGTCGATTATGAAAACCATATTCAGGGTTCTGATATTGTTCATCAGCATGTCGTTTGCTTTGATTTCTTTTTCAGATACTACAGACAGCACTGCCAAACCAAACATGAAAGCCATTGGATTTGGTTGCGACAAAGACCTTCAAACAAAAAAATGCCTTAGGCCTTACATGATCATGCTGGGTTACCTGCCCAAAGCAGGTGAGCCAGTTTCGCCTAACATGAAACTCAAGCCAGGTCAGAAAAATAGAAAGATAGTTGGTATGGGCTGTGACCTTGATAAAGGTCAATGCGATCAAATGTATGTGATCATGTTTGTCTATCAGGATACTCATATGACTCACCCTGGACACAATGAGGCCAGAAAAAATTAATGGAATTGCATCGTATTAGTGATGACGAAAAAACGCAGTGAAAATAACATAATTAACGATTATAGGAACACTGAAGATATTGGCGAGGAGAAAAAATGCGACAACGATTTATAAACCCTTTGGTCACGGCGATGTTGATTATAATCGCCATACCGACCTCTGCGCAGGAAGTTGTGTTCAAAAAATGTCATACTTTGTGCATGAATCATGGCGAGAAAATTTTACATCATCTGCCTAATATACCGTTGTGTAGCGCCTTGTGCTTGCGGGATTGCACGGATGGGGAACGTGGCTGCATCGAGGAATGTCAGGAAATTGAGAAGAGTTCAGAACCTGACCCATTACCCTTCTTCGCTAGAAATTGCGCTGACGATTGCAAAGATGTCTGCAAGCCATCAGGATGACACTAAATGACGCAAAGGCAGCAAGTACTGATCGTGTAACCAGCCCGCTAAGATTGGCATTTGATGCTGCGGCACCACCCAGGTCATTCGTGCTGCGGTTGAACTAAACCAGCGTACCTTGATACCTTGCGCACTTAATTGTGACAAAATTTCAGTCGCCACCGCTGGTTGTGCCATCACGTCGTGTCCAACCAAAGACACTTTTGCGACAGCTGGATCATCGCGGACTGCTGCAATATGGCCTGCCTGCTGAAGCTCATCCATGACCACGTGAGTCGCATGATAGTCTTCACCGGCGACGGTAAAATGCAAATCACCACAACGTCCATC
This sequence comes from uncultured Coxiella sp., assembly GCA_902623005.1. Taxonomy (GTDB): domain Bacteria; phylum Pseudomonadota; class Gammaproteobacteria; order Coxiellales; family Coxiellaceae; genus UBA9148. The sequence continues at coordinate 18,904 of CACNSC010000009.1, read as the reverse complement.
CGCGACGTGACTTTGCATCACCAAATCAATCTCAAGCTTCGCTGCTTGCATTGCACTGCGTAAAGCCAACGCAGAACTCTCCCAATCGTTGATACCGGATAAAGTAAACTGCACTTGGCTGGTTTGACAAGTCACGCCTGTCCAAGGACGAGTTGGCTGATGGGCTTGCGTGATCAGCGTCCCTTGATCGGGTTCGAAGGTTGATGCGATACGCAAAGGTACCTCGTGTTGATAGCAATAATCTAGGGCTTGCTGCTGCATGACTTGCGCACCCAACTTGGCCATCTGCTGCATGTGCGCGAGTGAAATCTCATTCAATCGATAAGCTGACGGTACCAGGCGTGGATCGGCTGAGTACACGCCTTTAACATCCGAATAGATATAACAGGCTTGTGCGTTAAGCGCACCGGCCAATACCACGGCCGACATATCTGAGCCACCGCGACCCAGGGTAGTAATTTCACCTGCATGATTTACGCCTTGAAATCCAGTCACGACAACAACCTTGCCTTGCGCCAGTAAAGCCTCAATCGCAGAGGTGTCCACCTTGATAATGTCAGCTTTGTTGTGATGATCGTTGGTTAAAATGCCAGCCTGTTGCCCGGTCAGAGACACGGCAGGAATTGCTTGCTGACACAATAAAATACTCAGCAGAGCCGCACTGGTTTGCTCGGCTGCTGCCAACAACGCATCGTACTCACGTGGCTGCGGCAACGGCGTGATCGTATTTGCGGCATTGACTAATTGATCGGTGTGGCCAGCTGCTGCAGACACCACAACCACGCATTGTGAACCAGCGTCGTGCGCACGCTTAATAATGGCAGCCACAGCTTGCATGCAATGCAAGTCAGCCATGGACGTGCCACCGAATTTTTTAACCCATAAAGCCATAATGCTTGATTTCCTTTTTGCACTAGGCAGAAGTCTGGCAGCGTTGTGTAATCCATTGCGTGACTGATGATAAGGCAGTATCCAAATGCTCGGGTTGGTCACCGCCACCTTGTGCGAAATCAGGACGACCGCCCCCTTTGCCACCGACTTGCTGCGCAACATGCGATAACAACTCACCGGCTTTGAATCGCGCGGTTAAATCTTTACTGACACCGGCCACTAAGTGAATTTTACCCTGATCAACCAATGCCAATACGATCGCGTAAGTTTTGAAATGAGAACGCACTTGATCCAGCAAATCACGCAATGCACCGCGATCGATATCTTGAACACTCAGCGCCAGCACTTCAATCTCAGCGACTTGCTGAGCGTGCTGTTTCAATTGATCAACTTGAGCGGTTAAACCGACACGTTGCAAGTCCTGAATCTGACGTTGCTGGTGTTTTTGTTGCTGCAACAACTGCTGTGCCTTTAACTCAAGCTCGGCTTCCGGCGCATGCAACACTTGCGCAAGTTGCTTGATGTTGTGACGTTTAGTTTGCATCCATGCCAATGCATGGCGTCCGGTCATGGCCTCGATACGGCGCACACCGGCAGCGGTAGCGGATTCAGACGTAATGACAAATAAACCAATATCGCCAGTGCGAGTAACATGAGTACCGCCGCATAATTCTTTAGAATTTGGCCCCATGGTAATGACACGCACGTGATCGTCATATTTTTCCCCAAACAATGCCATGGCGCCGGCAGCTTGTGCCTCGTCCATTGACATCACGGCACGGTCTACCGCGTGGTTAGCGCGAATCATCGCATTGACCTGGCGTTCTATTGCCTGCCACTGCTCAATTGTAAGTGCGTTGGGATGAGAGAAATCAAAACGTAACCGATCCGCCTCAACCAAAGACCCTTTTTGAAACACATGATCACCTAGCTGATCACGCAAAGCCGCGTGCAATAAGTGCGTAGCGGAATGGTTGAGCATGATATCGTGACGCGCCTCATCGACTTGCGCCTCAACTTGCATCGTCGTGTGTAAGGTACCGACCTGCATCCGCCCCATGTGCAAGATTGCTTTTCCGCGTGCCTGCGTATTCAGGACTAAAAACTTCATACCCGGCGCGGTAAGACACCCAGTATCCCCGACCTGACCACCTGACTCGGCATAAAAAGGCGATTGATTTAAAATCACAATACCCTCTTCGCCCTCGTGCAACTCAGTCACTGGCGAACACTCATGCAATAGCGTTAATACCGTGGATTGCGACTGCAACTGATCGTAACCGGTAAACAAAGTCTCGTCAGTGATATGCAAATGTTGCATATCACTGGGTGTAAACTGCTGCGCGGCTTGAGACTGACGACGCTGAGCTGCCATGGCCTGATCAAACCCGGCCTGATCAATACTTAACTCACGCTCACGCGCCATATCTGCAGTCAGATCGGGTGGAAATCCATAGGTATCGTATAACGTGAATACCACATCACCCGGAATCACTGATGCGGTTAAATTAGAAACTGCTTGTTCAAATAACTTGACGCCAGTTGACAACGTCTTCGCAAAACTTTCTTCTTCGCGCTTTAACGTTTGCTCAACCAAACTTTGTGTTTTACGCAATTCTGGAAAAGCTGCACCCATCACCGAGACCAACGTAGGCACTAACTTGTAGAAAAAAACTTTCTTAACACCCAACTTGTAACCGTGTCGAATGGCACGACGAATAATCCGTCGTAATACATAACCACGACCTTCGTTAGACGGCATGACGCCATCAGCAATTAAAAAAGCACTGGATCGAATGTGATCGACCACCACGCGAAGAGATTGATTCGAGGTGCTAGCACAATCTAACAAACGACCGGCCTTGTGCAGCAGCTTACTGAACACGTCAGTATCAAAATTATCCGTAACCCCTTGCATCACCGCAGCTAATCGCTCTAAACCCATTCCAGTATCAACACAAGGTCGCGGTAATGGCGTTTTCTGCCCTTGCGCATCTCGATTAAATTGCATAAAGACCAAGTTCCAAATCTCAACGTAACGATCGCCTTCTTGATCTGGGCTACCAGGAGGACCACCGGCAACGTGCTCACCGTGGTCGTAAAAGATTTCAGAACAAGGACCGCAAGGACCGACATCGCCCATCGACCAGAAGTTATCCGCATCACCACAACGGGAAAAACGTTCACGACTGACCTCTAGTTCTTCTAACCAAATGACCTCACTCTCACGATCGGATTCATGTACCGTCACCCAAAGTTTATGTTCTGGGATTTTAAGTACGGAGGTTAGAAAGTCCCATGCATAACCAATTGCCTCGCGCTTGAAATACGCACCGAAGCTGAAATTACCAAGCATCTCAAAAAAAGTGTGGTGACGTGCAGTATAACCAACATTTTCTAAATCATTGTGCTTACCACCTGCACGCATGCAACGTTGAGAGGAAGTAGCACGATCGTAGGGGCGTTGTTCAATCCCTAAAAAAACATCTTTAAACGGCACCATACCGGCATTGGTAAATAGCAAGGTTGGGTCTTTGGCCGGAACCAAAGAAGAACTTTTTACAACGTCGTGGTTTTTATCTTCAAAATATTGCAAAAAACTTTTGCGTAAAGCTTCACTGCTCCAATGCTTCATTGTTATTACTCTTCGGTTTCAAATTGTTTTATGCCAAATCGCATCCAATCGCTAATTTGTTCATTGTCAAATCCACGCGACAATAAAAAGCGACGCTGTTTGGCTTGTTGTTGCAAGGTTGATTCACTATCGCGGTATTTCTTCAGCCAGACACGTGCAATCACTGGCTGCCAGGCTTCGACGGTACTCAACGCATCAGCAATTAGCTCGGCATCAACACGGCGCGATTGCAATTGCTGCTCCAAGTAGCGCGGGCCAAAACCTGCAGCTACTTTAGAACGCACATAACTCTCTGCAAAACGTCGATCGCATTGCAAACTGTCTTGCTGCAGCTGATCCAATGCTTGCTCAATGTCTTGCGAATCATAATCGTGCTTCGCTAATTTACAACGCAACTCATGGCGGGAATGCTCTCGATTTGCGAGATAATTCATCGCCCGCTCCCTCACTGATACCTTCATATTAGCAAACGGTTAATCCGCGGCTTCAGTTTCAGTTGCCGTCGGAGCTGTTTGCAATAATTTAGCACGCAATGCTGTATCGAGTTCGTCAAACATTTCGGGATGTTCTTTTAGGTAACGACGCACGTTATCTTTACCTTGGCCAATGCGATCACCATTGTAGCTATACCACGCACCGGCTTTATCCATTAAGCCTTCGGCAACTGCTAAATCAATGACCTCGCCTTCGCGCGAAATACCTTGACCGTAAAGAATTTCGAAGTTTACCTGCTTAAACGGCGGTGCTAGTTTGTTCTTAACCACTTTGACACGGGTTTCATTACCCAGTATCTCATCGCCTTTTTTGATCATACCGGTCTTACGAATATCCAAACGCACGGATGAATAAAACTTCAACGCATTACCACCCGTAGTTGTTTCTGGATTACCAAACATCACACCAATTTTCATACGGATTTGGTTGATGAAAATCACTAAGGTATTGGACTTCTTAATATTACCGGTCAGTTTACGCAAAGCTTGCGACATTAAGCGAGCCTGTAAGCCCATGTGAGAATCACCCATGTCACCTTCAATTTCAGCTTTTGGCGTTAGCGCGGCCACAGAGTCAACAACAATCAAATCAACTGCGCTGGAACGTACCAACATGTCAGTGATCTCAAGACCTTGCTCACCCGTATCAGGCTGAGACACCAATAACTCTTCAACGTTTACACCAAGTTTTTCAGCATAAACGGGATCTAGTGCATGCTCGGCATCGACAAATGCAGCCGTTCCGCCAGCACGTTGACACGAAGCGATAGCTTGTAGCGTTAGCGTAGTTTTACCTGACGCTTCAGGACCATAAATTTCTACGATACGTCCGCACGGTAAACCGCCAATACCCAGTGCGACATCCAAGCTCAAAGAACCGGTAGAAATCACCTTAACATCTGGCAAAGCGTTTTCATCGCCAAGGCGCATGATTGAGCCTTTGCCGTATTGGCGTTCGATTTGTGATAAAGCGGCGGTTAGTGCTTTTTGTTTATCAGACATGGTGTCTCCTTGCTGGTGCTATTTTGTGTGTGCAAATGTCAAAAAAATTCAGCGCTATTATTCCACACTTTGAATCGAAAAACACACCTGGAATCACGCTATTATTGTACAGATTATCGGCAACGCAATTCCTTCTGAGAGCTCGAGTCAGACTTGCATCAGCGCAGGATTGTCGCCCATACTGAGTGACAATTTGTCAAGGGAGCATAACATGACCATTAACTTCAATTACCCGCTGAGCCAAGCGTTAATTCAATTGTGTCAAGACGCCAATCTCAGGCTCGCCACTGCCGAGTCGTGTACCGGCGGCAGTCTATGCGAAGTACTCACCGCAGTCCCTGGCAGCTCACAAGTGTTTGATTGCGGCTTCATCACCTACAGTGATGCCTCAAAACAAGCGTGTTTGAATGTCGATGCCGCACTGATTAAACAACACGGTGCTGTTTCAGCCCAAGTAGCAGCCGCCATGGCAACAGGTGCTTTGACCCACAGTCAGGCAGACATCGCGATCAGCATCACGGGTATTGCCGGGCCTGATGGTGGCAGCAATGACAAACCAGTGGGTACTGTTTGGTTTGGTGTTGCGCAGCGTCAATCTGAGGTTGTCAGTACGGAACAACGCTTATTTACCAGTGGCCGTAAACACATTCGACGAAAAGCTACACAGTTTGCCTTGGAATGGCTACTCAGCACCTGTCAGCAGCGCGTTACAAGCTCTAATTGAACTCACTAACTGATTCATATAACGGTAAAAAAGACTGCTCAGCTGGCTATTTAGGCAGACAGAGACAAGGATAGGATTTTGTGTGTATACTCTCGGCACTGATTGCCGACTAGGAGTTTTATCATGTCATGGCTGAACTGGTTAAAAGCGCCCTCACCACGCGCCACTCTCAACGACCCAGAGACGATTGATCAGCAATACCGTTATTGGCGTATTCGCATATTATATAGTATGTATGCCGGATACGCGTTTTTTTACTTCACGCGCAAAAGCTTTACCTTCGTTACCCCGCTGCTAATCTCGCAAGCGCACGTCAGCAAAACACAAATCGGTCTCATTGCTAGCGCATTCTATATTGCTTACGGGTTCAGCAAATTCATCAGCGGCATTATTTCCGATCGTGCCAACGCCCGTGTCTTTATGGCAGTCGGCCTCATCATCACCGGTATCACCAACATTGGGTTCGGTTTCAGTTCCAATCTGCATTTCTTTCTCGGCCTTTGGATCATCAATGGTATCTTTCAAGGCTGGGGATGGCCGCCTTGCGCCAAATTACTGACACACTGGTACTCACAACGTGAACGTGGGCGTTGGTGGGGCACCTGGAACACTTGTCACAATGTTGGCGGTGCTTTAATTCCTATTATTGTCGGTGTCAGTGCTGCTCGGTGGGGCTGGCAAGCCGCCATGATTATCCCCGGTATCTTGGGCATTGCCATGGGGTGCTTGTTATTAAATCGCCTGCGTGATACTCCCGAATCTCTTGGTTTACCAACCATCGAGGCATACAAACAAGAACCCCATGCCATGAGCCATCAACCCACACCCTCACTCAAATCCATTCTGATGCGTTACGTGCTGAATAACCGCTATCTTTGGATTTTAGCTTTGTCTTACGTTGTGATTTATGTGACTCGCACCGCCATGAACGATTGGGGTGCGGTGTATTTGCATGAAAACGGCTACTCGATTACCAGTGCTGACAGTTGCCTATCATTTTTTGAAATCGGCGGCTTTCTCGGCAGTTTAGCCGCCGGCTGGTTGTCAGATACCGGTTTTCGCGGACGCCGCGGTCAAACCAACACCTTGTTTTGTGTGGGTACCATCCTTGCGGTCATGGCTTTGTGGCATGCACCTGGACACCATTATGTGCTGCATGCCGCATTATTCTTTGCCATCGGTTTCTTTATCTTTGGTCCACAAATGTTAATTGGTGTGGCTGCTGCTGAACTGTCACACAAAAAAGCCGCGGGTGCCGCGACCGGCTTCATTGGTTTATGGGGCTACTTAGGGGCTGCCTTATCCGGCTACCCGATTGGTGTGGTGATCACGCATTGGCATTGGCAAGGCTTTTTTACCGCTCTCATTTTATGCGCTATATCCAGCGTATTGTTACTGGCTTTGTTGTGGTCTAAACGCTCGTATGCCGAACATCACACGTCAACGCCGCAATCATCAATGACTGATTTAACCGAAGAACCGCAACCGGTTTAAAATCCAAACTGACCTTAAGTAACATGACAGATAAGGGACATGACCTAAAAAAAACCCTATGACACAATAGCGGCCGTATTAAAGCCCATCAATCACCGACTAGCGAGGTCATTGCATGAAACGTACGGCATCACATCGAAGCATCCCAGGTCGCCCGACAACCGTTAATCCTGTATCTGGCGAATCTATTTTTAATAGCAGCGCACGCAGCGGCTTAAAGCCAACCAGCAATCATTCAACATCAACCTCCTCAAGTCAGTGGGTTGATACCTTCGACGAGCACGAAGAAACTAATTCAGGATACTACATTGGCACAACCCCACCTCAAGGTGTGTTCTATCCACGAGCGCCAATGCCGCCTATTACCACGCAGCAAATCCATTCCAATCAAACTGGCACCATGCCGATCAAAGCCAACACACCACCTACAGACAGCATTACCAAGCAAACAACCGATACGGTCAATTCCAGCCCGAATGAGATCAGTATGCTAGAGAGCATATTCTACCACTGCCTGGCGTGCTGTGATCCCAAGCTCCTCAAAACACTATTAAATTCGGTAAGAAGCGATTCTATTGAGAAGGCCAAGCATCCGCCGCCATCGACGGACACCGCCTACAGCCCGATGGTCATGAGCCGACGCTAAGGCTGTTCAATAAAAAACTTTGACCTGATTTATCTCGGCAAGCACAATAGAGCAACTGCCAAACACAGCCTAAGTAATATCATGACAACCAAAGCCACATCTGCCCATTCACAGCAACACACCCCGATGATGCGCCAGTATTTGGCCATCAAAGCACAATATCCTGATATGTTGGTGTTCTATCGCATGGGTGATTTTTACGAACTGTTTTTTGACGACGCCAAAAAAGCTGCACAACTGCTCAACCTGACTCTAACTGCTCGCGGTAAATCCAATGATCAACCGATCGCCATGGCTGGTGTCCCCTTTCATGCCGCTGACAACTACTTAGCAAAATTGGTTAAGCTGGGTGAATCAATTGCCATCTGTGAACAAGTCGGCGATGTGACAACCAGCAAAGGCCCGGTCGAACGTGCCGTGACTCGGATTATCACACCAGGAACCATTAGTGATGACGCGCTACTTGATGCCAACCAAGACGTTATCCTAATGGCGATTTACGAGACTCAACACAGTTATGCTGCCGCTACGTTGGACATTACCAACGGTGAATTCTTGATGGATGAGTATGCTTGCTTAAATACCCTCAAGGCGGAGATTGAACGTTTACGACCTCAAGAAATATTATTGCGTGAACAGTCACGCTTGGCTGACGCATTGGATGACCAGCTGGCCTTGCAATACCGACCTGAGTGGGATTTCGAACGCAATAGCGCTCAACAACAATTGTGCCAGCAGTTTCAAACTAAAGATTTACAAGGCTTTGGTGTCTTGCATCAACCCAACGGTTTGTGTGCCGCTGGCGCCTTGCTGCAATACATTAAATACACCCAGCGTCAAACGCTGCCGCACATTCAGCGCTTGCGATTAGCCTCTCATCAACACAGCGTGATGCTCGATGCCAACACACGCAAACACCTTGAATTAGTCAGTAACAATCAAGGTGGAGACAGCAATACATTATTGGCCGTACTGGATCACACGGTGACTGCCATGGGGAAACGGCAACTGCGACGCTGTTTACAGCAACCCTTGCGCGATCAGGAAATACTTAAACAACGTCATGCCGCAATCGAGAATTTGATCTCGGCCCAGCAGTATGTTGGTTTGCAAACCGCATTAAAACCCATTGCTGATTGTGAACGCATCCTCACCCGAGTTGCGCTGCGCTCGGCTCGGCCGCGCGATGTAATTGGCTTAAGACAATCCTTACAAGCCTTGCCTGAAATCAAGGCCATCGTGCAACCCATACAGCAAGCCTTATTGCATCAGTTGTTTGAACAACTTGGCCAACACAGTAAACTGCAACACCTATTAGAAACTGCAATCATAGACAATCCACCCACCGTGATACGTGATGGCGGTGTAATCGCCCCTGGGTTTGACGATGAACTCGATCAGTTGCGAGCGCTGAGTAACGATCAAACTGATTTTCTAATGCAGCTTGAGCAGGATGAAAAAGCACGCACGCAACTGAGCTCATTGAAGGTTGGTTATAACCGTGTGCATGGTTTCTTTATCGAAATCAGTCGCGCACAATCCGATAAAGCACCCATTAACTATCAACGACGACAAACCCTAAAAAACACCGAACGCTTTATCACACCGGAACTAAAAGCCCACGAAGATAAAGTACTCAGTAGTCAAAGTCGGGCATTGGCACGTGAAAAACAACTCTATGACACACTCTTGGATGATATCGCCATTCACCTTGAAAAGTTGCAGCGCATGGCAAGTGCACTATCCATGCTGGATTTATTAAGTAATTTCGCCGAACGAGCAATCAGTTTACAGCTGTCGAAACCCACTTTTGTTGATACCCCGTGTGTGCATATTGAAGCCGGTCGCCACAGCGTCATCGAGGCGATTAGTGATGAACCTTTTGTACCAAACGATACTGACTTAAACAGCGACCGGCGCATGTTAATGATCACCGGGCCTAACATGGGTGGTAAATCAACCTTCATGCGACAAACTGCCTTGATTACGCTATTGGCTTACACCGGCTGCTTTGTGCCTGCAACGCAGGCGATCCTAGGTCCTATCGATAGGATTTTTACGCGCATCGGTGCGGCTGATGACGTGGCCTCTGGTCGCTCCACATTTATGGTTGAGATGACTGAGACTGCCAACATCCTTCACAATGCAACCAAGCACAGCCTAGTTTTGGTGGATGAAATTGGACGCGGCACCAGCACCTTTGATGGTTTGTCTTTGGCGTTTGCGACTGCACGTTATCTTGCCGAGCAAATCCAAGCTATGACATTGTTCGCAACCCACTACTTTGAATTAACGCAATTGGCAGAACAACATGAGACCGTACATAACGTGCACCTGGATGCGACGGAACACAACGATCAAGTGGTGTTCTTACACCGTGTCAAAGCCGGACCGGCAAGTCAAAGTTATGGTTTACAGGTTGCGAAATTAGCCGGCATGCCACAGGCTGTGATTGAAGAGGCCAAACATCAGCTGCAACAGTTAGAACAACAAAGCCTCAATCAGGTTAGTTTATCCGCTCAACCCAAGCCGCAAAAAGAACTGTTCGCGCCGCAGGTACACCCGGTTATTGAGCAGTTACAACAATTGCAACCTGATGAATTAACACCAAAGCAAGCGCACGAATGGCTGTATCGATTGACACAACAAAGTCATGATTAAAAAAAACCGAGCAGTCATTTTAATTGGACAAGGTATGTGGTGATGGGACTGGTGTTAAACCATCGGTTTATTGCTATAACTTTTGATCGCCTATCATCAAAAAAAATCACTTGAAGAAAAAGGTCTTTGTTGAGCAAACACGTTACTATTAATCTCAACCGTTAACGTATCAATCCAATTCAAAGCAATATAGACAGTCAAAGTTTGATTATCGCGAATCTACTTTTTTCCGAGTAATAAGTATCATTGCTATCGCTATAGAGTCAGTCCATCTGTAAACCATAAAACCAGCGATAAAAAAAAACCCACCAGGAGGTGGGTTTTTTTCCAGATAGGTTATGTTAAAATGCAAATATATCTGCAGGGTCAAACTCAACACCCAAATTAGCTAGTTCCGCCATTGGATGTTCACTTGCTTTATATGCATTCTCAATAATTGACGCTGGGGTTGCGCCTCCTCCTTTTGCTGTCGCAAGGGCCTGAAGTGACGTCGATAGTTCAGAAAGAGTATTTTGAATTCCCAAGTTTGCTAAGTAGGAAAAATCAGCCTTGGGATCATTTGCAGCATATACTTTCAGAATGTCGCCAAATGTCATTACACTTATTGCATCGGCAGAATCATCATCACCATTAGGATCTCCAGCATAAGCGAGTAATTTATCCATTCCGCGAGCGGCGCCTTCAAAACTCTCTAATATAATACCAGTGTTTCCTAATGCGTTTAACACGGTTAACATTCCATGTTCTTCACCACCTATTGTGATTGGAGCGATATGCAGCGGATTTGACCCGTCTATCGGACTATCGAGTTTTAGTAGTTTATATAGATCAGGATCACTAGGTTGATCTCGTAGTTCACCATTACGACTAGCGACTATTGTATCACCTTCAGAGTTTTCCAACAGCAGATCGATTTTCTTGCCTACCCCATTGTGGCCATTGACGTCCATAACCGCTTTTAACATAGTTATTTTTGCCGTGCCGCTATCAACATCCCCAGCTAGTCCTACCTCATGGAGCTTAGTGATCGTATCACCAACTTTCCTGAGGCTATGCACTTTGCCGTCAGCATCATCTGCATCGTAGGCTAATACTAGGCCTTTCTTAACACCTGAGACCATGGTATCGATACTACCGACGTCTAATGTCGCGACTCCAGTTAAATCCTTTTGTGCCCAGACATCGAGAACATTACCTGGTTCATGCTCATCCGAGTTAAATATAACGGCTTTATAGATGTGGCCCACTGCAGCTTCGTAACCAAAATCTCCTTCGGTGCCTACCGCAGCCTTTACTTTGTCATCAAGTATAAGTGTGACTCTTTCACCAGTATCGTCTCTGTATGTCTGAATCCCTTTCACTTTATTAAGGTTGATATCACTCTGAAGTTTTTCTATCGCACCGGAATCAGCGTTACTCTTAATAATCGTACCTACGCTATCATTAAAGTCATTAGAATTTACAATCAAAGCCATGATACCATCTGGCCTTTCTTCAATGATATGAAATGCGACAGCATTAGATATTAACTGCTCCATGGCTACAGTCGTAGAAAAATTCTCTGATTTCAACTCACCTGCATCTAAGCGATGAAGCGCAATGACACCATTATTACCCCGTGTCACTATGCTATCGTCACCGAGCCATTCAATATTTGCGAGGTTGCTTGGCAGATCAAAATCTTGCCTTTCAAATCCAAATTCGCCGTCGCTATCTTCAATGAAAGCAAGCTTCACTAATTTTCTGTCAAAAAGCATCGTTACACCAGTTTGATCAACTTCCCATCTTGACTCCATGAAATTCCCTAACTCTCCAGACACTGCAGTCAATTTACTCATAAGTGCTTCTTTTGCCTGAATTTGTGATTTGTCTATAATCATAGATGAGAATGTCCCAGGAGATGTAACTTCATTATTACCATCGACAGTGGCAGCTGCGTAATAACTCACGTAAAATCTGTCTCCATATAGTGGTTCAAATTCAGACAGAGCCCCATATTCGCCTGAGTCTGTTTTCAAATCATCGAAAATGAATTGTCTTACCTCACTATAAGGTAAAAACATTTCGTTGTCCGCACGGTACTCATGTAAATGCATTAATCCACCACTCTCAATGGCGACTGTCATGTTACCCTGATCATCCGAAACGTAATCCCATACATTATCACCATGTTTCATAGCAATTTTTGGAAATTCATCTATTTTTGCTCTCGTAGAAAAGCTATCAGATTCTAGGTCTTCCCATTTAACGTATAAAAGATCATATTGAGTACCGTCAATGGTCATAGTTGCATTGGAAGCAGTACCTGATTCAGTATCTTTTGTAAATGTTGCATCATACCTATTTAGAAAGAATCCATCGGGCGCTTTACTCGCATTGGCAAAATCAAACCATGAACCTTGAGATAGATTTATTTTGCCAAGAGCTGGTATGTCAGCATTTAAGGCAGGGAATACAAGATCAGGTTTTAACATAACGGCATTTGACATAGAGGTGTCAAAATGCTCGTAATAACCAGCATCTCCCGAGTTTAAAGACACAGCCATAGTCGCTTCGTTTTTTATTGTACCCACATCATCCTTTGCTTGTGTCACTGAAAAGAAATAATCATTATCAGACATTAGCAGTCTCGCTACACTTATCCCATCACCACCAGCGGATGTTTCTGGCTTTATCTCTGATATTAAAAGGTTAATCGCTTCTACTTTTCCAAATTTTTCAATTTTTGATTTTGCAAGCGTAAGGATATTTGACCCAGCATCTGAGAAATCAGAATCAATCACCAATTTTAGGCGACCACCATCCATTTCCGCAAGCATTGGCATATGTATTGGAGTGTTAACAGACGCTCCAGTACCTGATGCGGCACCCTCTTCTTCAGTTAGAAGCTGTTCTGTTCCTCTTATTTCTAGTATACCATCACGCTCAGTGAGGATATCTGAGAACTTCATGACGCTACCTATATTATTAGGCACATCGATAGGAGAAATTTCAAGTTCTCCGCTTTCAAGCACACCCATTAACACCATTGGGGTAGAGTGGTCTTTAAAATTTTCCAAGCTATAGAGTGTATCACTAGACTCACCATTAGTAGATTTATAGAGATAGAATTTTACATACTTGTGATCAGTTAGATGATCAATTACCCGAGAAGCTCCATCTGTCATCGCTATTTCAGAAATTACATGACCAGGGGCTGCTTTGAGCACAGACACAAAGTCACTACCTCTCAATGGACCTTCAACAGCACTATGCATAGATTCATTTTGACCAATGGCCTTTAGGATCTCAGTGACTTTATTGGTGCCAGGTTTTTCAGATTTCCAAAGCTGTACCATTCTATCATCGGGAAGCAATACATCATCATTACTACCTAGAGTAGGTGTATTCCACATGACTGCATTATCTCGTGTAAAAATGTCGATAGGTACGAGTAGTCCATCAGCAACATCAGCAGCAGAATGTTCTTCACCAGCAGAACCACCTATTTCTTCTGAATCGGTTTCTTCTGCGACTTCTTCTTTTGCTTCTTCTGCAACTGCTTCTACTACGTCATCTTCTTTTTCTTCAGCTGCTTCTGCTTCTGCTTCTTCTGCAACTGCTTCTTCAACTGCTTCTACTTTTACTTCTTCTTCTTCTGCTTCTTCTTCCTCTTCTTCAACTGCTTCTTCTTTTGCTTCTTCTTCAACTACTTCTTCTTTTGCTTCTTCTTCAACTACTTCTTCTTTTGCTTCTTCAATTGCTTCTTCTTTTGCTTCTTCTTCAACTGGTTCTTCTTTTGATTCTTCTTCAACTTCTTCTACTTTTTCTTCTTCTGCTTTTTCTACTTTACCTTCTGCTTTTACTTCTTCTGCTGCTGTATTGCTACCCAGAGTAGAAACTGCATCGACAGAGGTATCGTTGCTACCACTGCTACTACCTACAGCTAAAACTACTCCGCCAAGACCAGCAGTTGCAAGTGCAATTTTCATGGTATTAGACATGCCATCGGTAGACTCAGCTTGACTGTCTGGATCGTTTTGAGCGTCTGGATCATCTTCTTCATTCACATTAACCGTGGACAAATCAGCACTCATCACTGAAGCTTCACTGATAGGATTTGCATTTAATTGATCGATTGATTCTGGAGAAACTTGTTCGGCAACTACGTTGTCATTCGAGGTATCAAGAGCCATGTCACTATTTTCAATAATGGCTGCCTCATCACGCGCCTGTGCCTGCTGCAGAATGTGTGCACAATAAAATACAATTCCTGCAAACGATAAAAGACCAGCCTTACGTGTACCTGAAATTTTGTTTACTGATGAAGTCATGTTGATCCCCTTTTTTTTGGTTCGTTTTACATAAGCCAATGAAATATTCATTGGTTCATAATTTAAATATAGACCAAATTTTGAACTTTTCTGGTTTTTTCGCGTTTTTTCGCATTTTTTCACACTTTTTTTAATATTTTTTTTAATTTTGAAAAAAATAACTTAATAACAAGGACTTAAAATTAAGTTTCGCGAGTGATTATTTTAAGATAACGACAAAAATAGAAAAAAATCGGCATATACCTGCAAGATAAATACCTCCACTCTTTATCTAGAGAGAATGTCGGTTATTTTTATTGAATTAGCATCACTTTATAAAATACTTGTTTATTGCAATGTATTTGTAAATGAATTTTGTTCTTTAAGCTAATGCGATTTTTAAAGTAATTGTTTATAAATTTTGATAAGCATAATCGATAGCACTACGAAATTATTTATCCACGCTTAGTCACTCAATAATTAAGCCTGTCATCAAAAATATTATTGATGATTAATATATTGAGCGAAGACTCGATTTACTAAAAGCCTTAAATTGTCGATAAATATTAATCAACTGAATTTAATGCATGTATACAAGATTTTTTTATAAACGGTCTTTTTAGATACATTAATGATGATTGTATTTAATGTTTTTTTATTTATACAACCAAATTTAAATTGATAGCTGGTTTTAGTCTTATATACCTTACTGAATAACAATACTATTAATTAACTATTTCCAAATTTTTAAATTAGTTAATATAAGCTTTGTACGATAGTTTTTTATTGCTTGTTTTATTTTTAAAGTGATCGTGAATATCGCATAAATTTGATCTAATAATAAAACAGTCATTGTATCCATTAACTGAAAATGGCTTATCGCGTTTTTTTACATTGTCCGTTTATTACATCATCACTATTTTAACTTGAGCTCATCGAACACCAATACGTCAAAAGTTAATTACAAACATATATAAACACTAACCTTTTTTTTAATCGATGTAAGCAAAAAAAAACCCACCGTAAGGTGGGTTTTTTAAAGTTACTCCATGATTAACCAAAGAAATCAATAATCCCGTTGGCTTCTTCATAATCTTTAATAAATTCTTCGTTATTAATAGTAGCACCCAGAAATGTTAATCCGTTTGAGATATTATCTTCAGTGAACACATCATCTGGAGATCCTGAGCCTAACAACGCTAATATTGCAGTAGAAACAGTTCCGAGATCTGCTAATGATCCAAGGTCTGTTCCTTGTAAGCTATCGAGCATCATATAATTGAAATCAGAATATCCAGCAGAATACCCTAATAAACCTAGCGATGAGCCGTCACCGGATTCATTATTTACTCTGACCATCTCTAATAGAGTTCCACCTATAGTGCTATTCATACTACCTTGAGTGAGGGTCATATCGGCAGTACCCAAAAATTCACCTAAATTCACTGACATACTTCTTGCTGCTGGCTCGCCATCTTGATACATATCCATAATGTATAATCCTATAGCGTTCGGCAATACAAATGATTGGGTATTTGACACGCTCTCGCCTTCAGTCATTTCACTAATTACGTGAAAAGTTTTCGACCCTTCACCCTGCTCTTCTACTATTAGTTCTTTTCCAATTATCCCTTTTAAAGTCATCGATTCTGGTTTACTCATAATGTCGTCAGCTAACTTAAACTTCAATGCTTTAAGTGCTAAACCACCTTCCTCATGATGCTCTAAAGCCGCAATCTCACCGAGCGCATTGATAGTAAGTATATTATCACCCCGAACAGCAGCTATGCTGACATCGGGCGGAACATCGACTGAATTTAAAGCTGCTTGCTCTAAGAACGGTGTAGAACTGTAACTACCCTCTACCTCGTTAGCCTTATACTCCATTTTTGCCATACTGTGTTTGTCAGTCTCTGCATTATGCATTTTCAACACAACGAATGGTCTACCATGAGCATCTATTCCACTATCGATCTGACTAACATGCTTAAGTTCAATATCACTCTCAATTAACTTGGCTACAAACTTATCATCTCTTCCATCAAAGTCTATTAAATGCCCTTTCCCAACATTATCAGTCGCTAATAGGTAATAGCAGTCTGTCTCTGGGTTGTGCCCCACTAGCTTCATGTCAATAATATTTTTGCCAGCAATTTCAGTTAAATCTACTTCGTGTTTAACTAATTTAAGTTCTCTATCTTCGTCTCTTTGCATGCGGTGCAGCATTATTTTTCCGAGCGCACCATCATCCCTAAGATCTCCAATTTCGATAGCACCATCGTGCGCCATGATGCTTCCAACACTATCGGCTGCAAATTTACTCACAATTTCAATTTTGCTTAACTTATCGTCATTGTCCTGATCAAAGCCTCTTATTGACACACCTGCTTCACGTCCGTTATCAGATGCATGAACATGCAGCTTTAGAAGACCTTCATCAAAAGAACGACCATTACGTATTGGCCCTAAACCATCAGTTGTAGCTTCTAATCTGTCAAATTGATTAAGAAGACTTAGTTGTTGTTCGTTGATTGTTGCAAAGTGCTCGGAAAAAGTATTTGACTCATCATCATATGTGTAGAATTGGGCAGCTATCCCTTCATTTGGAGTTTCCTCAAGATGTGCTAATTGAAAACCCGAATAAACAGGCCGTGGAGCAAAACTTGAAATTGCAAGCGAGTCCTCTTTAGTTATTTCGTCGTTTTCTATTTTGGCTTTAATAAGTTGATTCTCATTCCTAAATAAATGGTTACCGCGTATCTCGCCCAAATATGCATCTCCAAGAATCGCGGTTGAAACGCCTTTGGTAGTATCTAGCGATTTGACTACGGATTGCGTCCCATCCCATAAGATCTCTCCAGTAGCATAATGCCATTTAACATCATCCCCAAATGTGACTGATGTGTTGTTCCCATATTCATCTGTTACTAGATCTTTAACATCTATTGCCTGGAAGAGTACACCACCATCTTCAAGTACAGTCATGCTTCCTTCTATAATAGACGTTTTAGTCAGATCAAACTGGATTTCGTTGCTATATACATCTCTACCTTGGAATACATCAAACATGTTATCGTCTTTCACATAACCAATCTTAGTTAGATCGTAGCCAGAGCCTATAGCGTGAAATAGTGGATCATTCACACCCAAAGCTACTGTCATACCTGGAGACACAAAAGAACCCTCTTGCAAAGTAGCTGTGTATTTATATTCACCCACTTCGTCACGACCGTCTATTAGTCGCAACTCAATCTCGCTGCCATCAGCCACTGGCACAGATCCTGAGCTCCAACCCATATAGTGTTGATCGAATGATAGCTCTACATTATTACCTTCCACATCCTTAAGTAATAACTTAGGTGGCGATGACAGATTGACTACCGCTGGGGCATCAGTTCCAGTATAATTTGCGGTAATATATCCGATTGATAATTGACTTTGTGTAAGACCCCAATCTGTATCCCCGTTCTCTGACTCCCTTGGACTAATGGGAAAACTTATTTTCGTGTCATCCAAACCTGCAATGACCTGAAGTTCTCCCAGTGGGTTGGTTTCAATCCTACTCAGCTCTGCTCCGATCGGAATGTCAAAGCCAGCGCTTCGTGCAGTTTCTATTGGAACTGACACAGATTGTAGTTCATAAGTGTCTTCATTCTTTACGACCAAAGCTGCCACTGGGTTTTTGTCTCCAAATATTCCTTCAACGCCTTGAATAGTCTTTTGTTCATCTAAGAACTGGACGGCCGCAACAACTTCATACCCACTATCTTTAAAAGCTTCCTTGGCTTCTTTCGTCACAATCAATTTTTCGATGTGTTCACCAGGCTCAAGATCGAACAGCTCTATCCGATCAGATCCTTCAGCTCTTTTATCACCTGCTGAGACATCAAAATCATTGGATATTTCCCTTAGTGCAAGAGAATAGTTCTGATTGTCCTCATTCCAAACTTTCTCAGTCAAAACTAGACCTTCGGCAGTTGAAGAAATTTCTAAACCATAGCTATTCATGTTAGAAACACTTGATGCGTAGTTGTTACTTAGATAAACATCCATGAGTTCTTTTTG
>CACNSC010000008.1 GCA_902623005.1 uncultured Coxiella sp. | reverse complement strand
GGCTGACTATCTTTAACAAGTAACAACATGCCGTCTTTGCCGAGTGTTATCAATAACTGATCAATGATCAATTCAAACAAGAAATTACTGTTATTTTTCACCAAGGTGCATGTTCGACCACTACAGAATGGGATGGCCGCTACATGATGAAAAACAATTATGATTACTCTAAACAACTGTTGCATTATGCCACGCAGCGAAAAATTCCGTTTATCTATGCATCTAGTGCTGCGGTGTACGGAGCAGATACCCAGTTTTCCGACGATGATCATTGTGTTCAGCAGCCTTTAAATGTTTATGGTTATTCAAAGTGGTTATTTGATAGTTATGTCAAGCAACGCTGGCAACAATTTAAGAGCCCTGTAGTCGGACTCCGCTATTTCAATGTATTTGGTCCTAATGAAATGCATAAAGGCAGTATGGCATCGGTACCCTGGCATATGATGAATCAATTACAAACCCAGGGGGTTGTAAAACTGTTTGAAGGCAGTGATGGTTATGCTGACGGTGAGCAACGTCGCGACTTTGTTTACGTCAAAGATGTAGTTGCGATTATCCTTTGGTGCTGGCAAGCACAAGTGTCCGGAATATTTAACTGTGGAACTGGCCAGTCGCGGAGTTTTAATGATATTGCCAATACCTTACTGCAATTGAATCAAAATGGTGAGTGTCGTTATATCCCCTTTCCCGAGCACTTAAAAGGGGTATATCAGAGTTTTACTGAAGCAAATATGCAGCGTTTACGTGCTGCGGGTTGCAATTTACCAATGCACACGTTAGAAGAGGCGTTGACAGACTATTGGCATTGGTTTCATGGTGAAAAGCTTCGCTACACTAGGACGGCATAGTCGCTCAGTTGCCAATGCAGTTGATCTGGAGTAGTCTCACATCCCACAATGATTCAACAAGGCTAAATTGATGCACATTCCGTCCTTATATGATCTTTCTATTGCGGGTAAGCGAGTGTTGATTCGTGAGGATTTGAACGTCCCGCTAGACGGCGGTCGCATTACTTCAGATGCAAGAATTCGAGCTGCTTTACCAACATTACAGCATGCCATTGATCAGCAGGCTGCGGTGATGGTGATGTCGCACGTTGGTCGACCTCAGGAAGGTTGCTTTGATCCTGAATTTTCTCTACAGCCAGTGGCAGATTACTTATCTCAAGCCTTATCTCAGCCAGTCCGTTGTGTGCGTGACTGGATAGACGGTATCAACGTCAATCCAGGTGAGCTGGTACTCTGTGAAAATGTTCGCTTTCAAGTCGGTGAGATGGAAAATTCGCCCGAGTTGGCTCAAAAGATGGCATCGCTGTGCGATGTTTTTGTGATGGATGCTTTTGCCACAGCTCATCGTGCTCAGGCATCAACTGCCGGAGTTGCTCAGTTTGCGGATATTGCCTGCGCAGGCCCATTACTGGTATCAGAGATAAATGCCATTGGTCGCGCCATGCACAGCCCCAAGCGACCCTTAGTCGCTGTCGTTGGTGGCTCCAAAGTGTCGACTAAGCTCTCTGTACTGGATGCCATGATAGAGAAAGTTGACGTGCTGATTGTTGGGGGCGGCATTGCCAATACTTTTTTAGCCGCAACAGGTATTGACGTAGGTGCATCGTTGTACGAGCCGGATCAGTTAGATACAGCGCGATCAATCATGACAAAAGCAGAGCAATTGGGTGTCAAGATTCCTTTACCAATAGACACACTGGTGGCGACTGAGTTTTCACCAGATGCTAGTGCATCTCAAAGATCACTGGATTCAATTGCACATAATGAGCAAATTTTAGATGTCGGTCCCGAAACCGCAGCGACTTATCAAGCGCAAATGGCTCAGGCACAGACTATTATATGGAACGGGCCTGTCGGGGTGTTTGAGTTTCCCAATTTTGCTCAAGGAACAGCTGCATTAGGTCAAGCTATTGCTGATAGTGAAGCATTCTCTCTAGCAGGCGGCGGTGATACTCTTGCCGCATTGGATCTATTTGATCTAAAGAATAAGATTTCTTATGTATCAACTGGCGGCGGAGCATTTTTAGAGTACATCGAAGGTAGAACATTACCCGCTATTCATCAACTACAACAACGAGTCATTACCCATGCAACAGATCACGAATAATCGTCGTACAAAAATACTAGCAACACTTGGTCCAGCAACGGATTCACCAGAAAAATTAGCGGCTCTATTCAAGGCGGGTGTTAATATTGTGCGTTTAAACTTTTCACACGGCACGCACGATGAGCAGCTACAGCGCATAAAGTGGGTGAGAGAAGTTGCCAGTGAGCTGGGTATATATGTCGGTATCATAGCGGACTTACAAGGCCCAAAAATTCGTGTGGCAAATTTTGCAAACGGTCCTATTCATTTGCAGTCTGGTGATCGTTTTACGCTGGATGCGGCACAAGATGATGACTCAGGTGATCAGCATTCCGTCGGTATTGACTATAAAGATTTACCTAACGATGTATCGACTGGCGATACACTACTATTGAACGACGGACAGATCTCGATGACGGTGATCGATGTGAGCGGCTCTAAGATCAATTGCGAAGTGGTCAACGGCGGTAAGCTTTCAAACCATAAAGGCATTAATCGACTGGGCGGTGGCTTATCAGCAAAAGCTCTAACTGATAAGGACAAAAAAGATTTGAAGTTTGCTGTTGAGCAAAATGTTTGTTTGATTGCGATCTCATTTCCTAGACATGCGGATGATATACTTGAGGCTAAGAATTTGATTCGTCAAACGGGTGTAACCGAGATGCCTGGTGTCATTGCAAAAATTGAGCGCGCTGAGGCCATTGATGAAATTGAAAGTATTATCATAGCAAGCGACGGTGTGATGGTCGCTCGTGGTGATCTAGCAGTTGAGATCGGTGATGCTGAAGTACCATTAGTTCAAAAAGCCATTATTAAACATGCTCGCTCTTTAGATCGACCGGTCATTGTTGCAACACAAATGATGGAATCAATGATTCACTGTAGTGTACCAACGCGTGCCGAAGTATCCGATGTCGCCAATGCCGTTCTAGATAACGTTGATGCGGTTATGCTCTCAGCAGAAACTGCTGCCGGTGATTATCCAGTTGAGACTGTTGCCGCCATGGATCGAGTTTGTCGTCGCGTTGAGATGCAGCCGGGAAGCCATGTGTCGGGTCATCGAGTTGAGCTCAATTTTGAGCATGCGTACGAGGCGATTGCTATGGCTGCGATGTATACCGCAAATCATTATCAGTGTGCTGCTATTGTTGCCTTAACATCCTCAGGTAAGACGCCTTTAATTATGTCAAGAATTCGGACTGCTATTCCTATCTTTGCCTTTAGTGATTCAATAAATACACTACGTAGAATGACGCTTTATCGTGGCGTTATACCCGTTTATTTTGAGGCTAAATACAACTTATCTGGAGAGGAAATTAGTGATGCCGTTAAACAAAAAATTAAAGAATTAATTTCTACAAAAGATCAGGATAAAGTGTTATTGACCAAAGGCGATATAGCAGGTCAAAAAGGTGGTACTAATGCCCTAAAAATACTCGACTTCTAACGCGTCCCATTCTAGGCGGTGCCATGGGCTACTGCCTTTTCTCTACATTGATGAGTGTGATAGTCTTAGTGTTACTTCCAAGGAATAAGGTTGCACTATGTCGTTTGTTATCACGCTGGTTTTCTTTCTGATTGTTGCTATGGCGAATGTCGCCATTTTTCCCAAGTTGTGGTCGTGGGCGGTCATTGCAGGTGCTTTGCTTTTATTGGGATTGTCTACAGGCATTGGCTCAACGTCTGCACTGGTGTTTGTGTTGATCGTTTATCTATTGACCGTACCGGTTTTATTGCTATCGCCATTGCGCATGCGTTTTGTAACGCCTTTTCTCTTTAGTATTTATAAAAAACAAACTCTTAAGATGTCGGATACTGAACGAGAGGCGTTGGAGGCTGGAGATCCTTGGTGGGAAAAAGCACTGTTCCAAGGTAAACCTGATTGGGCTAAGTTTAAAGCAATAAAACTTAGTCAATTGTCAGATGAAGAGCAAGCCTTCGTTGATGATGAAACCGTCAAATTGTGTGAGCAACTTGAGTCGTGGCAAATTGATTATGTTGATAGAAAACTTTCAGATGACGTACTTAAAGAAATTCGTTCAAACGGTTTCCTAGGGTTGCATATCAGCAAAGAGTTTAACGGCAAAGCATTCTCATCATTAGCTAACTCGCGAATCAATATGCGAGTTAATGCGCAAAGTGCATTAGCTGCAACAGTCGTGATGGTTTGCAATTCGTTAGGGCCGGGTGAGCTAATCACCCACTACGGAACTGATGAGCAAAAACAAGCATATTTACCAAAACTTGCTGATGGTACCGAGCTTCCCTGTTTTGGTTTAACTGGACCATCTGCTGGCAGTGATGCCGCTAGCACGCCTGATCAAGGAATTGTTTGTCAGGGTGAGTGGGAAGGAGAGTCAGTCTTAGGGTTACGACTAACCTTCTTCAAACGCTACATTACATTAGCACCGATCGCCACGGTCATTGGGCTGGCTGTTCGAGTCAAAGATCCTGAGCATCTTTTGGGTGATACAGAAGATCTTGGTATCACTTGTTGTTTACTACCAGCGGATCATCCAGGTGTTGAAATTGGTCATCGACATTGGCCTCACGGTGCACCATGGTACAACGGCCCGATTAGGGGTAAAGATATTTTTATTCCACTGGATTGGATTATCGGTGGGCAGGAGAGAATTGGCCAAGGTTGGAAAATGTTGAATGACTGTCTCGCGATTGGCCGCGCAATTTCTCTACCAACTTTGGGTACGACCCAGTCGATCCTGAGTTATTTAACGACTAGTTCATACAGTACCATTCGAGAGCAATTCAATGTTCCATTAAATAAGTTTGAGGGTGTGCAAGAGTCAATGGCGCAAATCGGCGGATTGGCGTACTTATCAGATGCCACATTACAGCTCACGATTGCAGCAGTTGATCAGGGTTTGAAACCCTCTGTTGCCTCAGCGATCAGCAAATACCATCTAACAGAAAAAGCTCGGGTTGCTGTCAATCATGCCATTGATATCCATGGTGGTCGTGCGTTACAAGATGGACCTCGTAATTACCTAAGTCCGTTGTATGACAGTGTTCCTATTGGTATTACAGTTGAAGGTGCAAATATTCTAACTCGAAATTTAATCATTTTTGGTCAAGGATCAATGCGTTGTCATCCCTATGCGTTTGATGAGATTCAGATTGGCTCAATTGATGACAACAAAGCAGCCATGAAAGCATTAGATAAAATTATTTATGCACACGTGGGTTATTTGTTGGGTAATACGGTACGAGCATTTTGGCACGGTTTAACCCGTGGACGTTTAATTAAAACTCCATCGAGCTCATTATCATCTTACTACCAGAGTATATCCCGCTTAAGTGCCGCTTTTTCATTTTGTGCAGAGGTCGCTATGGTCGTTCTCGGTGGTGCGCTGAAACGAAAAGAGCGTCTATCCGCACGATTGGGTGATATCATGAGTTATCTTTATATGGCCAGTGCAACACTCAAGTATTTTGAGCACTATGGTGAGCAAGAGTCAGAGCGTCCTTTAGCAGAATGGGCATTGCAATATTGTCTTTTTGAAGCACAGGAGGCATTTTACGATTTATTTGCAAACTTCCCATCGAAGGGCTTATCGATGATGATGCGAAGCTTGTGTTTTCCAACAGGTCGATCTTATAAAAAAACCAATGATCGGATGGATCAACAAGTTGTGAGTGTTATGCAGGCAGATAACCCAGTGCGCAAGCGTTTTGTCGATTATTTTGGTTTCTCTCAAAAAGACGAATACGCTAAATTAGAGCATGCAAGAAGCTTAATTCTGGCGGCATCACCACATAAAAAACGGATCGTTGAAGCCGTTAAAACCGAAGCAATTCCCTCAAATATTACTTTTGATCAAAAAATCGATGCAGCGGTCAGTCTTAATTATTTATCAAAAGAAGAGGGTGAGCAGGTTCGTGCTGCAGAAAATCTTCGCTGGCAAGCAATCCAAGTTGATGAATTTGATGAAGATTTATCACGAGTGGTTAACTAAGTTGCTGACCTGATTATCTTACTCGATAGGTGTTAATCAAGTCTGAGATGATTATAAGCGTTCAATCTGGTTCAATAGCTCAAAGCCTAATAGCGGTTTATTGATATCACGCGTTAGCGCAATGCATTTGAATAGCTCCCCCATCTCATTGGGATGCATTAATGTATGAATACAGTTTTTTTGATCGGTGTTTTTACTCATTAGCTCGTGTATACCGCAGCTTGCTAAGAAAGCAGCTTGGTGCGTATATCCAGCAATCGTTAATCCGTTCATAAAGGCGGCTTCAGCCACCGCGGTGAAATCAACATGTGCGGTGATATCCTGAATACCAGGAAGAATGAGTGGGTCAGTGTGTGCATGATGCTGATAGTGACACATTAATGTGCCCATGTGGCGCTCCGGAAAATAGTATTCTTTTCGAGGGAAGCCATAATCAATTAACAGAATGCAGCCTTTTTCCAAGCTATTACTTAATCCCGTGATCCAAGCTGAAACTACTAAGTTTATTTCGGACTCATAGGCGTCGGGGCTTTTGATTTCGAGATGCTCAACGGCGTTGAGTAATGCCTGATTACTGGATGGTAGTATTTCCCATTTAAGTTTTTGATCATGATGATTAACATAAAACTCATTGATTTTATTGTCAGATAGTTGAAATTTATGTACCGGCATTGCATCTAACACTTCATTCGCAAGAATAATACCCTGAATGGGCGTCTCAGGTAATCGATCAAGCCATTTAACCAAAGGTAGTAGTTCAGGAATTTCAGCCTGGATTTTTTCTTGCTGGCGCTGTTTGCAGTCTGCACTAACATCAAGAATATAATAGTTCTTCGGTAATCGATTGGCAGTTTGCAAAGCCTGTAATAAGGAAACAGCTAGGGCGCCAGAGCCGGCTCCTATTTCTAAAATATCAGGATGACTAAGAGTGTCAAAAATATCGATACACTGGCGAGCAAGTGTTTGCCCAAATAAAGGCGTTAGTTCGGGTGCGGTCGTAAAATCACCGGCATAACCAAACTTAGTGGCGCCAGCACTGTAGTAGCCTAAGCCAGGTGAGTATAAAGCTTCCTGCATATAATCATGAAATGAAATAGGCCCATTAGTATCAATATACTGGCAAACGTACGATAACAACTCCTGGCTATGTGCATGCGCTTCCGGTGAGGGTGGTGGCAGTGATTGTTCACTCATGGATATCCGCATGCCTCGTCATTGATATGCCAACATGATCGACATTTTTCATGTCTTTCGGTTTCTTTTGAATAGTCAGCGTGATCTTTTGGATGGGTAATTGACCGAGTAGCAATTGACAGATTTGCTCTGCTAGAGCCTCTATAAGATCAAATTGATGAGTTGAAGCAAAATTGTCGACGATTGTAGCAACTTTGGCGTAGTTGATAGCATTGAGAATATTATCTGATACACATGCTGGCGCAGTATCGTATTGCATGGCAATATCCAGAGATAGCGTTTGACGATGAATACGCTCATCTGGATTTATACCGATTAACGTATTAACTGCGAGTTGCTTAATGAACAGTGTATCTATGACAAACCTTCTTGTCGCTCTCTAATTTCAGAGAAAGTTTTACAATCGATGCATTTATCGGCGGTCGGTCTTGCCTCGAGACGACGAATACCAATGTCAACACCGCACTCCTCACAATAGCCGTAAACGCCCTTATCTATGTCATCAAGGGATTGCTCGATTTTTTTAATCAGCTTGCGCTCCCTATCACGCGTGCGTAGTTCAAGATTAAAACCTTCCTCTTGTGTTGCACGGTCAAGTGGGTCAGGTAATGATAAAGCTTCTTGTTTCATGTGAACAACCGTTGTATCTACCTCTGACATCAATTGATTTTTCCATTTTGACAGGATGTTATAAAAATGTTTTTTCTGACGTTCACACATGTAGGTTTCGCCAGGCTCTTCAATCAGTGGAGAGAAATCAACTGCACCGGCAGTGGTTCTTAGGTCTGTGGGCGTTGTAAATTCTTCTGGGGAAGAGTCAACTGGCATCGTTGGGGGGTGAATGTTTTCCGGAATCATGCGTTGTTCCTGAGTGGATGAAATGGCTGTTACTTCTTTTAATGATACTTGATTGGATTGATTAGATTTACCGGGGTTTGATGGTGCTTTCTTAGGTTTGGTCCTATTTGTCGTAGATTTAGCTTCCGCTTTAATTTCAGGCGTAAGTTTTTTCTTACTGATAGGCTTTGCTGATTGCTTCTTAGCGGTGGGCTTAACTTTTGATTTTTTAGCGATAGGCTTTGACTTCGCGGAAATAGTTTTTTTCGGTTTTTCTGCCGGTTTCTTGGGCGCCTTTTTAATTTTTACTTTTGCTTTTACGACTTTCTTTTTTATTGAGGCTTTGGTTGATTTTTTCTTCGCAGTTTTCTTCACGGGTTTTAGTTTTATTGCTGTTTTGGAACCTTTTTTCTTGGCAACTTTTTTAGAAGCAGCACCTTTGTTCGCTTTTTTGGTTATTTTTTTAGATTCAGGCTTCTTTGATGCTTTTTTGAGAACAGTTTTTTTAGTTAACTTTTTTTTGGTGACTTTGCTGGTTTTCTTCGTTGAACGAGCTGGAGATTGAATTGCTCTCTTTTTGATTGCCATGATAATGCTCCTTTAATCTTTGGCTAACCTGGCGGCTATTGTATACCATGTTTTGAGTGGATGACACTAACGAATTGCCAGTTTTGTTTATTTTTTATATAGCCCAGCAACCATCAAAGACATGATTTGCGCCGCCGGACATCATAAGATCTTTTTGTTGGTTTGGCCATGAAATTACGAGATCACCGCCTGGCTGCGAAACGGTCACAGTGGTTTCTAATTGGCCGAGTTGCTTTCCTATTGCCACAGCAGCACATGCTGCGGTACCGCAGGCAGTCGTTAGGCCACTACCACGCTCATAGACTTGTAGTTTCATTGATGTTGTTGATTCAATCTCTGCCAGCGAAACATTGATCCCTGATTTAAATTGATCGGGCTGATTAAAGTATTCACCAATGGTTTTAATATCTAATTTATCTTCGGGTTTTGAAAAGATGACGGCATGTGGGTTGCCCATGCACACTAAATAAAAGTTTATCGACTGTTGATCAATCTGAATGACCTGTTGTTGCTGGTCTTGTTTTCCTGGGAATACAATTTCACTGGGGTTTATCGAAGGTAGCCCCATATTAATAGTGATCTGATCTTTATCCAAGTGCGCAAACAGAATTCGATCTTTAATTTTGAAGCGAATGATTGGCTTATTAATTAGTTGGTTCTGATCAACGTAATATGCGATACAACGAGCACCGTTACCACAATGCTCAACTTCATTACCATCAGCATTAAAGATCCGGTAACAAAAATCCGCGTTTTTATCATAACTGGCCTCTAGTAATAAGAGCTGATCAAACCCGATACCAGTCTTGCGGTGCGCCATCTGTTGAATTAGCGATTTTGAGAGCTGATACTGAGCTTGCAAATTATCAACGATAATAAAGTCATTACCCAGGCCATGCATTTTTGAAAATAAGACTTTCACGGTTAAAAAGTGTAAGACAAGCTGATGTTTGTCATAGTATTCATTTTGTCAGTATAGTCTGTGCCTTCAGGAATCTCCGAAAAATAGGTGATGGCATATGAGAGCACTAGTGACAGGTTGCCATGTAGTTTGTTATCTAGCGAGGTCACCGTGTTAGTTTCATAGTAGCTTTGAAATATAGAAAACTTATTATCCTGAATGAGTTTTGTTGTATCTGAGATTTTCCACGCTAAATTTAGGTTAGAAACAGCAGCCCAACTGTCCTCTACGTCATCACTATTTTGAACAGAGGATCGGTTATAACCCGGTGCGATACTGGTTGATAGAGTGAATTTTTTATTCTTTATCCAGTCTCGTCCATAACCTGCAGTTAGAGTTGACGTAAAATCATAAGAGTTAAACGGGTTGACCGTCGTATCCGTATCGACGTAAACAAAATTATTCATGGTAGTTACATCGTTAAGGCTATACTGTGTTTTGTTTTCAATGCTGTACATTTGAGCATTAGTTTCACCCTCATTCCTGCCATATTGTCCATTGAGATTAAGAGTATTTGACCATCTGTGTTCTTGATATTTTAGTTTTAATGCTCCGGTTAAACTCGATGAATCGGTGTTACCAGTATTAAGAAGGCCACCGGCATTGATGGTTGATCCATCCCAGCGTCCTGGCGTATCGTCAGTGTCATGCGCACAAACACTTAAGCAACACATAGATGTGACAAGAGCGGGTAATAATCGGTTTAATTTCATTGGAAGTCCTTTTAGTGTTGAGTTGCAACAGTGTTATTATTTGGAAGTTTAAGCGGCCCTATTTGTCCACAGCCTGATACAATGACCAGTAAAAATATCATCATAAGGCTTGTCGCGGTGGATTTCATAATGTCCCTAGTTAAACAAAAGACCACAGAGTATAACTGAAGCGTGCGTAAAATAAATAGTTGGTTTTTTAGCGCATGTGTTAAGATCAGCGCTTCTAGAGTTCTAGTGGATTAAAGTTATGTTTGAATGCGTAATTAAACAACCAAGCGTCCCAGCAGAATATTGCATTATTTGGTTGCATGGTTTGGGTGCAGACGGCAATGATTTTGCAGATATCGTGCCTTATTTAAATTTGCCGAGCACGTTAGCAGTGCGTTTTATTTTTCCTCATGCTCCCATTCGTTCTGTGACGATAAATGGTGGTATGGCATGCAGAGCTTGGTTTGATATATACGATCTCGAGCGGTTATCGCGTGAGGACGAACAGGGCATTAAGCAATCCAGTGAATCATTGATACAAATGATTGACCAGCAAGTTGAGCAAGGCATTAATCCACGTCGAATTATGTTAGTTGGTTTTTCACAAGGTGGAGCGTTAGCACAGTACGTTGCTTTGACATCACGATATCGATTAGCGGGCATGGCGGGTTTATCAACGTATTTGCCTTTGTCACGAACACTGAAAGCATCAGAGCATTCAAAAGACTTGCCTGCTTTCTTAGCGCATGGTCAGCACGATCCAGTGGTACCGATGTCTCTAGGTCAGGATTCGGTCGACTTGCTGGGGCAACTGGGATGCCAGGTTTCCTGGTTTGACTACGCGATGGATCATACAGTTTGCCCACAGGAATTGAATGATATCAGCCAGTGGATAACTAAAGTTTTTACTTCATCGTTTTGATTTCAGTCGAATCAAGTAGAAATTGATCGAGGATTTTTAATAATTTTGGCGTGCCAACATTCCACCAGTGCCCACAATAAACCTCACCTGTGACGCGTTGCTTTTTGATGGCAACTTGTAGCACTGTAGCGAGATCAAACACGCTTTCTTTGGCGTAACTTAAAAGATGGGGATGGATCAGTCCTAGACTAGCAAAAGTCAGCGTGTGTTGATTGGGCGGTTGAATAATAGCGTTTTCGTCGAGTGTGTAATCACCGCCAGGGTGGAATGTTGGGTTTTTAACCATCACCAAGTGAGCATCTTTAACTGTGCGCTGCATAAGGGCTGCAAGCGGGAAGTCAGTCCAGATGTCAGCACTGATCAAAAGAAAGGGGTTATTGCCAAGATGGGGTAATGCATTCTTGATACCACCACCGGTGCCCAATAAGGTCTCGTTTTCGACCACATGTGTGATTTTAAGACCAAAACGACGGCCATCACCCACTGTCTGCTTTATTTGCTTAGAGAGGTAATGGGTATTAATAACGACTTCATTGACTCCGGCTTTTTGTAATGCGATTAAATTATGTTCAATCAGCCGATATTTACCCGCATACAGGAGAGGTTTGGGTTGCAATGTTGTCAGTGGCAGCATACGTTTTCCCATCCCTGCTGCTAATATCATGGCTTTCATTGTGCTTGCTCTAGTTTCGTGAGTTGTTCAAACCACTTGGCAAATTCAGTAAGGTCAGGATAGCGCAGCGTGATGTCAGTGATATAGCCATACATGCGTGGTAGGGAATTTAAAAATTGAGGCATGTTGTTTTCATGGTTTAGGCGCACAAAATTACCTAGGTTTTTTAAATGTCTCTGTAAGCACGTGATATCAAACCAGCGTACGAATTGTTCATTTGGAATAGTTGTTAAAAGATTGGCATGTTGCAGTTTGTCTTTGAAGGCGAGTAGCCAGTCTTCAACCTGTGTACGTGGCCAATCGATATAGCAATCATTGAGTAACGACGCGATATCATAAGTGATGGGGCCAACTATAGCATCTTGGTAGTCGATTACACCCAACGTCTGATTGTTGAGATACATCAAGTTACGGCAATGAAAATCTTTATGAATTAAGACGCGAGGCTGCTGCATGACGTTTTGTAGAATAATCTTGACTAGGTTTGACCACGTATCAGCATGATGTGACCGCATTGGAAAATTAAGGTAATGCTTCACATACCATGAGATAAACCAAGAGGATTCGCGTTGCCAATCGTCCTCCCGATAACAGGCAAACATTGGGTTGTTGGAATCATAGCTGTTGTGAATCTTGACTAAAATATCCATTGCCTGAGCGTAAAGTTGAGGCGCAGAACTTTCGTTTAACCGATCGAGTAACAATTGATCACCAAAATCTGTGATTAATAGGAAGCCTTGTGTTTGATCACAGGCGTGGATAGCTGGCACATTAATGCCGTGATCGCTAAAAAAATCAGTCAGTTTGATAAGGCCTGCAATATCAGTTTGAGATGATGGTGAATCAACTGCTACAAAGCTACATGGTTGATGGTTGACCCGGTAGTAAGTTCTAGCGCTTGCCTCTTTGAGTAATGGAGTCAATGTGATCTCCGAGCTTTTGAGGTGTTTTGCTAACCAGGCTCTCATTAGGGTTAAATTATCTTTCTTATCTAATGAGTGGTTTACGCTGAATTGGCAGGGAGAAGACACTATGATGACCTGTAATTTGTTGCGATTTCGACGTAGCTAAAAAATCTTAGAGACGGTAACATGCCGACCGTTAGATGTAAATTCGAGTGAATACAGGTGTTTAAAGCGTTAAACAAAAAATACTTGATTGGCGGTGGGATATTATGTGCATCAATATTTGCAGTATCTTTTGCCAGCGTCAGTCGTGCTAATGAGGACCTTGCAAATTACATTGAGCGTCCTAAAGTTTCCTCCTTTAATCTTTCACAGGCGGAGATCGCCCAACAATTGGGGTGGGTGCAGGATGATACAAATGCAGATTTATGCACAGGATATTATCAGCAGCCATTATCTCTACAAAGTCATACGCTGATAAAGCCAATTGATGATTCGCCGACAGAGGTAACGGCTAAAGGTGCTTCGCATTACCGGCATGATGGCAGTGTGATGTTACAAGATCATGTTGTGGTGACACAGCCAGGACGTATTGCGCAGGCGGATAAAGCATTTGTGTATCGAAATATTAAAACCGGTCGCATAAAGCGTATCGTACTGATAAATCACGTCAAAATATTAGAGCACGATACGGTTGTGACAGGCTCCTATGCTGAATTGAATTATCTAACAAATACTTTGCTGTTAGATCATGGCGTGTTTCATCAGGCGCAGTCAGGAAAAAATAAAAAAAATGCCTGGGGGACTGCCAAAACTTACCAAAGAGTCGGTGATCAAATTTCGTCACTAACCGATGCAACATTCAGTTTATGTCCACCTAGCGATCCTTTTTGGAAGATCACAGCAAAGAAGATCACTCTCGATCAAAAACAACAGCAAGGGTATGCGCAACAAGCTTGGCTGCATATAAAACGAGTTCCATTATTTTATTTTCCATATTTTTCATTTCCAACCTCAGGTGAGCGGAAGTCTGGATTCTTATTGCCTCATCTGGGTTATTCCAGTAGTAATGGATTGACCTTGGCAGTGCCGTATTATTTAAACCTAGCATCGAATTACGATGATTTAATTACTCCAGAGTGGATGGGGCAGCACGGGATAATACTAAAAAATAATTTTCGTTATTTGACGCCGATTTCAGCTGGCAGTTTCTATTTATCTGGCTTACCTCATGACAATAACTTCAGTCAATTTAAGGCAGATTCTATTAAAGATTATCCAACCGAGACTCAATATATTGATGATTTAGAGGGAATGGGTAGTACTCGGGGCTATTTGTCGTGGCACGACACAACTCAGTTAAGTCAGCACATAGAGTCAAGTATTATCGTAAACTATGCCTCGGACCCCTACTACTATAATGAATTTGAGACCAACGCGGGTTCAAACTGGGCAAGTCAACTGTTAAATCAATGGGATGTTCGATACACCGACCAGCAATGGCAGGCAGACCTCATTGTCCAAGGTTACCAAACCCAGCACATGATCTCGCAAAGTAGTAGTGGGGTACAAAATCAATATCAGCGTTTGCCGGAGTTAGACTTTATTGGTGGTAAAGATCATTTTTGGCACAGTGCAGATGCAGAGCTTGAAGCACAAGTTGTCAATTTTGATTACAGTAGTGATTATCAACCTTACACCTACCAGCAGCCTGTTGGCCTGAGAGCCCACCTCGCACCTTCAGTGAGCTATCCGGTTCGCTTATTAGGCGGCACGTTCACACCCGGTATCGCCCTGGACTCTACAATATACTCCGCTGAATTAGCCACTGAATCACCGGATCAGTCCCGTCCAACATTCTCTCAGTCCAGAACATTACCCATCTTCGATGTGGATTCGGCTTATTATTTTGAGCGCACGTTAAACATAGGAGGTATAGAGTATTTGCAGACTATTGAGCCTCGTCTTTTTTATCTATACGTGCCTGAAATGGATCAGGATCAATATCCAGTGTTTGATACGCAGTTATTACCAATTAATTTCAATGATCTGTTTGCAACCAATGCCTATACGGGCTATGACCGATTGCAGAACGCTAATCAAATGAGCTGGAGCTTGACATCAAATATTCTAGATCCAAAAACAGCTGCACAAAAGTTACGTTTTCAGCTGGGTTTGATTACTTATTTTGAGCCACAAAAGGTGTGTCTGGACGATGACTGTAATGGCCTATTCGACCACCTTTCGCCATTGCTGGGGCAAGCATCGTTTCATCCCAGAGATCACTGGACAACAACACTTAATCTTGCCTGGGATATGCTTGACGATACCATGAACAATGCGAGTGCAAATTTTCACTACAGCGGCTATGGTCATACCGCACTAGACCTCGGTTATAATTTTATTCACGCCAATACATCGACAAACTCAAGCAGTACTGACACTAATTTAATTAGCCTAGGTGCTGCGCGACCCATTACTGAGCACTGGAGCACTGTCGGGTATTGGTATTATAATTTAGCCAACAATGACTTGCAGAGTTATTTTGTCGGTGCCGAGTATAGCGCTTGCTGTTGGGCGACTCGGATTACTGTAAGTAAAGTGTTGGATTACAGTACAGATGATTACAATACAGGTATTTTTGCCGAGTTTATGTTAAAAGGGCTGGGGAGTGTTGGGCAAAGTGCGTCATCATTGATTCGAACAGCCATCCCATCATACCATGATCAATTTGATCAGAATTAACGAAAATAAAGGTTTCACTATGATTTTTAGACGTTTAGTTTATTGTTTTTTGCCATTATTCATGTTTGGTTCCTGCTCATTAGCATCAGAAGTTAATTTGCCCGCACCTGATTCCTCCGTGAAACATGTCAACAGTATCGTTGCAATTGTTAATGATGACGTTATTTTAAGCTCTGAGTTAGATAAAGAGGTTGCTCAAGCCCAAATGCAAGCGCGAGCGCACAATGTCACCTTACCTAGTCAAGATCAACTCAAGCAAAAGCTACTTAAGCAATTAATTTATAAACAGATGCAGATGCAGATGGTCGATCGACTTGGGTTAACAGTTTCGAAAGAACAAGTGCAGTCTGCAATGAGTCGAATTGCACAACAACAACAGCTTACAATGGCGCAGTTTAAAGAGGAGTTGTCCAAGCAGGGTATCGATTTTTCAAGTTTTGAGCAGCAAGTGCGCCAACAATTGCTAATCACTAAATTACAAAAGCAAGCAATTGGTAGTGATGTGAAAGTAACTGAGCAGCAAATCAATGATGCTCGTGAAGTCTTACAAGCCCATCAGCAAAACCAACAGCAGTTCAATTTAATCGATGTTCTGATACCTTTGCCATCAAATCCAACAGTCAAGCAAAAACAACAAGCCGAGACTGTATTGATCTCCATCCGTAAGCAACTTCAATCAGGCGTAGCTATAGATGCCATTAAGGGCGGTGAGGCCTCTGATTTGGGTTGGCGAAGCGCTCAGCAGCTGCCAGCGGTCTTTGTTGAACAGATTAAAACATTGCAGCCAGGTGAAGTCACTAAGCCCTTTTCTGCACCCAATGGCTTACATGTTTTGTTGTTGAAAAACAAAAAAGGTGAGTCCAAGAAAATCACCAATGAGCAGGCGGAGGCACTGGCTTACCAGCAACAATACAATAAACTATTGGCGAAATGGTTGCGTAAGATTTATGAGCAATCTTACGTTAAGATCATGAATGTGAAACAGTGAAAGACAGTTCGCAGCGAAACAAGCGTCCATTAGCTCGAAAACGCTTTGGCCAACATTTTTTGCACGACCAAGCCATCTTAGCTCGCATGGCTGCGGTCATTCGATTGCAGGCTTCTGATACGGTTGTTGAGATTGGTCCTGGGCGTGGCGCCCTAACTCAATACCTTTTGCAACATTTATCTCGGTTGGATGTTGTTGAGATTGACAGGGATCTAATTGAGCATCTGCAGTCACTGGGTGAGCCAGGGCAGTTGCAAATTCACCAAGCGGATATTCTTAAATTTGACGTCACCTCAATTCGAACAGACTCGGTCTCAGATTTACGAGTGGTAGGGAATCTCCCTTATAATATTTCAACACCACTCCTGTTTCATTTGTTTGCATCTATATCCTACATCAAGGATATGTACTTTCTACTACAGAAAGAGGTTGCTGAGCGCATGGCTGCAACGGTGAATAGCTCGCAGTATGGTCGTTTAAGTGTAATGACGCAGTTTTTTTGTGATGTGGAATGTTTATTTGAAGTTGGTCCAGAGGCCTTTGTTCCCAGACCCAAAGTCGACTCAACGTTTATTTGTCTAAACCCGCATCAACGTTACGATTTATCATCACAACAATTTGATAATTTAGAAACAGTGGTTTCTCACGTTTTTACCATGCGACGAAAAACTCTACGTAAAAGTTTATCTGCACTGGTACCATTAGATCACCTGGATAAAGTATCAATCGATTTGAGTTTAAGACCACAAGACTTGACGGTGGACCAGTTCATTTCATTGAGTCAGCAACTTGAGTTAAACTAGTAAATTAACGACCATAGGGAGTGTGTCATGTCAATTTACAAAAAAGTATTAGCCACAACCGATTTGTCTAATGAGTGTGATCACATTGTTAAACAGGGTCATGAGTTAGCTAAAAGTATCCAGGCAGATTTTCATGTGTTGCATGTCATTCCACCTGATATAGCAGAGATTCAACATATCTCCGAGGATAAACAATATTTTGCACAGCAGCACATTTCAGTCGAGCCTGATTACGAGGAGCAAGTAAAGCTTGCGCTTGCAGAGTTAGCCTCGCGTCATCAGATTGATGAAAAAAATGTTCATACTGGCCATGGCTCGATAAAACAGGTTGTGAACGATTATATTTCTCAACACGATTTTGATTTGGTCGTACTAGGGTCCCATAATCGATATGGTCTTAAACTTCTACTGGGATCAAGCACGGATAAACTTATTCATAACCTTGAGTGTGACATCCTCGCTATCAGAATATCACAATAACGGAAATGACTATGACAGATAATACTAATCCTTCAATCAATGATCATATAGTGCGTGCTTTAATTGATGATCGACGACGTGATCGTCGTTGGCGTATCATTCGCTTTTTTATCATTATTGCAGTGGTGCTTTTATATTTTATATTGCTGGTGTCAGGTAGCTCTGATGAAAGTGATCACTTAAAATCAGGGCAGCCGTATGTATCTTTAGTGCGAT
This sequence comes from uncultured Coxiella sp., assembly GCA_902623005.1. GTDB lineage: Bacteria > Pseudomonadota > Gammaproteobacteria > Coxiellales > Coxiellaceae > UBA9148. The sequence goes on along the minus strand of CACNSC010000008.1, from coordinate 70,805 downwards.
TATCTGGTGTCATTATGCCCGAGTCACATATGGCAGCATCAACCGTTAATCCAGTATTATCTAAAGCATTTGCCGACAAAAAAAGTAAAGGTGTTTTAATCGTTATGAACTCGCCTGGTGGCAGTGCTGTGCAGTCCTCATTAATTTATGATCAAATTATGCAGCTTAAGCACCAGTTTCATAAAAAAGTTGTTGTAGTTGGTGAGGACTCATTAACCTCCGGTGCCTATCTGATTGCGTCAGCAGCTGATCAAATCTATGTCGATCCAGACACTATCACGGGTTCTATAGGTGTTATTATGAGTGGCTTTGGTTTTACTGATGCCATTAAGAAATTAGGTGTGACACGTCGTGTATTTACCGCGGGTACTAATAAGGATCGTTTGGATGCATTCGAGCCGCTTAATCAAACCGATGTCGCTAAAGCAAAGCAGCTATTAGACGACGCTCATCAACATTTTATTCATGATGTTGAGGTGGGTCGTAAAGGCCGCTTGGTTGGAAATAAAGCTTCATTGTTCTCCGGAGATTTTTGGTCAGGCTCCCGCGCAGTACAATTAGGTTTAGTGGATGGTACCGGTAGTGTTAATACAGTGCTATTAAGTGAGTTCAAAACTCAATACTATAAGTTATACCAACCTCGACTTCCCTTATTGCAGTCGCTGGTGGGTTCGACTCAAGAGCACCTTTCGATTCCTGGGCTACACGCAGCAAATACTGTGTTGGCGCAATGGATTGGACTTGGCTAAAGTATGGCTAGCTATGCTATTGGTGATGTTCATGGGTGCTATGATGCTCTTCAAAAGTTATTGCAACACATTGACTACCGGCCTGATCGCGATCGTTTAATCTTCATTGGTGATCTGGTTAATACTGGGCCGGATTCGCTACAAGTATTGCGTTTTATTGCGGCCTTAAAGAATGTGAAAGTGATCCTTGGTAATCATGATCTTGTGTTATTGGCACAGGGCTTTCAAGCGATACCCAAACTCAAAAAAAAATTTAAAGTTATTTGCCAGGCTGACGATGGCGAAGTCTTATTGCATTGGTTGCGTCATCAATCGCTATTGCATCACGATGTGACGACTAATGCTGTGTTTGTGCATGCTGGATTGCCGCCGCAATGGACAATCCAACAAGCTGCTCTGTTCGCAGCTGAGGTAGAAGCGCAATTGCGCGGGGAGTCCTATAAAGATTTTCTCAGTTGCATGTATGGTGCTAAGCCAGACACCTGGTCTGATGATTTATCTGGGTTTGACCGACTTCGATATATTGTCAATGCCTTCACGCGTATGCGATTTTGTACGTTGCAGGGGCAACTCGAATTTAATCATAAATCGCTAACTCCACCGAGCGCAAATTTTAAACCTTGGTTTGATTGGTATGAACGACCATCGGATGTGTTTTTTGGACATTGGGCATGGTTAAAAGGCCATTGTGACCATACGCGTTGTTTTGCGCTAGACACCGGTTGTGTTTATGGCGGACATTTAACCGCAATTAATATTGAGACAAAGCAAAAGTTTCACGTTGAGGGCTATTTTAAACCTTGATCAATTATTCAATACGCTCTAACCACTGACAGCTAAAAGCCAGCGGGTTATGACTCGTAATCGGATGGTCAATCTGTTGAGTGCATCGCCATTCGTTGTGTTCCCAGGCAGGAAAGAACGTATCTCCCGGGGTTTTTAAGTCAATGAATGTCAGTATCATCCGATTAGCTTGAGAGATGGTTTGCTGGTAAATACTTGCGCCACCAATGATCATGATTTCATCAGTTTGTTGCGCGATTGTGAGTGCTTGCTCAATCGAGTGATATACAGTAGCTCCTGGCACCTGTAAATCCGGCTGTCGACTGATAATGATATTGTCTCGTTGTGGTAATAACTGCGGTAAGCTCTCATAGGTTGTTCTTCCCATAATAACCGGTTTTCCAATCGTGACCGCTTTGAAATGTTTAAACTCATGTGGAAGGTGCCAAGGCATTTTACCGTCATGACCGATAACACGATCATGTGCCATTGCTGCTACCAGTGTTAACATAGCTTCTCCTTTGATAATGTAATTATTTTACGGTCGTGATAATAACCAGTCCACCGCAGATTTGAGGTCCTTATAAAAGGGAACGTTTAACGCATTAGTTTCATAAGTCCGTTGACCATTACCGGTTGCTACTAAAATACACCGACATCCAACAGTCTCGGCGGCCTGTAAATCTCTTAATGAATCACCAATCACCCAGGTGTTGTCATTAGCAGTATTAAACTGTTGTTGTAGTTGCGTGATTAAACCGGGTTTGGGCTTGCGACATTGGCAGTAATCACTGTCGACATGCGGGCAAAAAGCAATCGCATCAAGGCTGGTATTATAGTGTTGCAGCTGTTGCTGCATTTTTTGATGAATAGCACTGAGTGTACTTAAGGAAAAATACCCTCGAGCAATACCCGATTGATTGGTTGCAACACAAACCGTATGTCCAGCATGTTTGAGAGAAGCAATAGCAGACAGGCTTCCTGGAATTGCGTGCCATTGTTCAGGAGATCTAATGTAGTTGGGTGAATCTTGATTAATCACACCGTCACGATCCAGTATGACTAACACGCAGTAACACCAAAATAAGTATGATGCGGTATGAGGCTTGATTGATGGGCATTGATAAACACATCAATATCGACTGGACGTTTGCCCGGTAATTGTACTTGCTCAAGACGCAGGAGACCGTTACCCGTATTAACATCAATACCATGTTTTGTGACAGCAATTAATTGGCCACAGGGTTTGTCGCAATAATGATCAATTGCGCTAGCCTGCCAGATTCGTAAGGGTTGATTTTGCCATGGTGTATGAGCAATTGGCCATGGATTATAGGCACGTACTTGATGGGCAATGGTCTGTGCGGGTTGCTGCCAATCGATCAATGCGTCAGCTTTACTGATTTTTTTGGTGTATGTTGCTTTGCTGTGGTCCTGCACAATAGGTGTAACCATGCCCTGTTCCAATTTCGTTAAGGTATCAATTAATTGTTTGGCACCATCAACAGCAAGGCGATCATGCAGCTGTCCAGCATTTTCTGTGCTTGCGATTGATGTCGCCGTTTGCGATAAAATTGGTCCAGAGTCCATGCCCTCCTCAAGCTGCATAATAGTAATACCGGTTGTCGTGTCACCGGTGAGCAAAGCTTGTTGGATGGGTGCGGCACCTCGCCACTGAGGGAGTAATGATGGGTGTAAGTTGATGCAGCCTAGTCGAGGAATTTCTAGAACAGCAGGCGGTAATATTAATCCATAGGCCACCACAACCATCACATCAGGCTTGAGTTGTATCATAGCCTTTATGGCTGATTCAGTTTTGAGTGTAGTCGGTTCAAATACCGGCAGTTGGTGTTGCAGCGCGAGTTGTTTGACTGGCGTTGCTGTCATTTGACGTCCGCGCCCGGAGCGACGATCGGGTTGGGTATAGACGCCAACAATGTGATGTTCGGATGCTATTAATTGTTTTAAGCTCGGGCAGGCAAAATCCGGTGAGCCCGCAAAAATAACTTTCATGCATCATCCTCGTGTTCAATCAGAGAGTTATCATAAACGAATCATTGTGCATGTCACGCGTCTAGCCGGATAGGCACGACTAATAAGGATTACCGTATTGAGACGTTGCTAGACCCGTTGCATGCTGAGTGTGGTCGTAGACGGAAATCTTATAATGAGCGAGTGTCACATTGAACAATGGTTACGGTTATCAATGGCCGCAGGCGTTGGTCCCATCACGGCACTGCAGTTAGTCAAGCACTGGGGAGGTATAGTGCCATTGTGGCAAGCCTCACCCAAAGCTTGGCGAGATGCCGACATGTCGCCGACTTTAATCAAAGCGTTATTGGTAGATTCATCAGCACAAGTTAAAGCCGATCTTAAATGGGCACAGCAACCACGGCATCATATTATAACTTTGGAGGATCCTCGTTATCCGACATGCCTCAGTATGATTCCACAGCCACCGCTATTAATTTATGTAAAAGGAGATCCAGTCGTTTTATCAAAGACTCAGGTTGCGATTATAGGGAGTCGTCGATGCAGTCATCTGGGAAAGGAACAGTCTTATGGTCTAGCTCAAAATTTAGCGCGGCGTGGCATTGTAGTCACCAGTGGCCTTGCCTATGGAATCGATGCAGCAGCGCACCGAGGAGCGTTGAGCGGTAATCATCAAACAGTCGGGGTTTTGGGGTCTGGTTGTGATACGATTTATCCGGCTCGGCATCAAGAGTTGGCTGATCAGATTCAACATCATGGTGCGCTCGTATCAGAGTATAGTCCCAGGCAATCACCCAAGGCGTACCATTTTCCGCAGCGCAATCGGATCATTAGTGGATTATCGTGGGGCGTGGTTGTGGTAGAGGCAGCACAGCGCAGTGGTTCATTGATCACAGCGGAGCATGCACTTGAGCAAGGCAAAGAGGTTTTTGCGATGCCAGGTTGTGCAGGACAGGTATCGGTGAAAGGATGCCATAACTTATTGAAAAACGGTGCTATTTTACTTGATGGTGTAGAAGATGTGATGGTTGCGTTGCAGCTATCCGGTCAAGCAACGGCATTGCAGCAATCAAGCGGTGTTAGATTGTCGCGCCGCCGTGATTGCAAGACTGCCCCGCTTGATCGGAGTCATCGTCAATTGCTTGTGTGTGTCGACTATAAAATGACCACTGTCGATCAAGTCATTGCGCGTTCACGCAAGAATGTGGCTAAAGTCAATTCAATGTTGTTAATTCTTGAATTAAAGGGGTATATTACACGGGTTTCGGGTGGCTATGTGCGAGTGAATTAGCATGAAAAAAGACAGTGTTTTGAATGTGTTAATGTATATTTTCAATCATCATTTGCAGCAAGGAAAGGTTGTTGAGTTGACGTCTGCTGAAGTCTCAGAAGACTTAGAAACTGTTGGTTTTGGTGAGGCTGCAATTGAGCAAGCCCTTGCCTGGTTGACCAGTTTATCTGAGATGGACAAGGCTGCTATTGCGACGTCATCGCCAGGCGCTTTGCGCGTATTCTCTGAAGAAGAAAAGTCATACTTGAACAGTGAGTGCCAAATCTTTTTACTGGACTTAGTCAGTCAAAACATCATATCGCCAGCAACATTTGAGGTGATTATTTATTTTCTGGTGGAGCTCGACACCGATGATATTGATGTCAGTTTAGTAAAGTGGGTTACTTTGATGGTGCTCTATAATATGCCAGATGAACAAGAAGCCCTGAAGCAAATGGAATTGCTAGTCCTTGATGACTCTCCTGCAGGCGTGATTCATTAATAGTTGAGATAGCGCTATGGCAAAATTTCTGGTGATTGTGGAATCACCCGCAAAATCAAAAACCATTAAAAAATATCTCGGTAAAGATTATCAAGTGATGGCTTCCTACGGTCATATGCGTGACCTGATTCCCAAATCGGGGGCGGTTGATGTCGATAATGACTTTAAAATGCGTTATCAAATTATCGAGCGTAATGCCAAGCACGTTGATGCGATTAAAAAAGCTTTGAAACCCTGTGACACGTTACTGTTGGCGACTGACCCCGATCGTGAAGGCGAGGCGATTGCCTGGCATCTGGTTGAGATGCTGAATGAATCCAAGGCGCTTGAGGGTAAATCCATTGAACGCGTCGTGTTTCATCAGATTACTAAGAAAGCAGTACAGGATGCTGTTGCTAACCCACGTGAAGTCAGTATGGACTTGGTTGATGCGCAGCAAGCACGCCGTGCACTGGATTACTTGGTTGGCTTTACGTTATCACCGTTGCTATGGAAAAAGATTCGTCGTGGGTTGTCAGCAGGTCGTGTGCAAAGTCCAGCATTACGCTTAATCGTTGAGCGTGAGCTGGCCATTGAGAAATTCGTTAAGCAAGAGTACTGGACCGTTGAAGCAAAATCAGAAGCCAAGAAAAAGCCGTTTACCGCACGACTAACGCATTTTTCCGGAGAGAAATTAGAGCAATTCAGTATCCAAGACGATAAGCGTGCCGATCATGTCAAAGAAACACTGTTAAAAAGTGCTCAGGGAAATTTATTCGTTAAAACTGTTACTAAAAAGCAACGCAAACGTCGCCCTGCTCCGCCATTCATCACATCAACGCTGCAACAGGAGGCCTCACGAAAATTAGGCTTTACAGCGCAACGTACCATGCGGATTGCTCAGCAGCTTTATGAAGGTGTTGATGTTGGTAATGAAGGGACGGTAGGTTTGATTACCTACATGCGTACGGATTCGGTTACCATGGCGCAGGAGGCGATTGCTGAGATTCGTGAGGCCATAGAAAAAGATTATGGCAAAGCAAATTTACCCGATGAGCCACGTACTTACACCACTAAATCCAAAAATGCGCAAGAGGCACATGAAGCAATTAGGCCATCATCAGCGGCCCGTCGACCAGACTCACTGACGGCATTTCTAAGCAAGGAACAGATTAAGCTATATGCGTTGATATGGAAACGTGCTGTAGCCAGTCAAATGGTGGATGCTGTGATGGATACCGTAGCGGTTGATCTGACTACCGATGATCATTGTTTTCGTGCTAATGGCTCAGTGATTAAGCACCCAGGCTTTTTGGCGGTGTATTCCGAGGATGTCGATGACAAGAAGAAAGATGACAGTGAAGGAAAAATTCTTCCTGCGATGGAAGAAGGTGATACCGTCGCATTGTTAGACGTGATTCCAACACAACATTTCACAGAACCACCACCGCGGTATACCGAAGCCAGTTTAGTTAAAGCATTAGAAGAGCATGGTATAGGTCGTCCATCGACTTATGCATCTATTATTAGCACGCTGCAAAACCGAGAATATGTTGAATTAGAGCAGAAACGTTTTTACCCAACCGATGTTGGTCGTGTGGTCAATCGTTTTTTAACCGAGTATTTCACACAGTACGTCGACTACGGTTTTACGGCACAACTAGAAGATAGCTTGGATGCCATTGCCACCGGTGATCAAGCCTGGGTGCCGGTTCTGGATGCCTTTTGGCAACCGTTTAAAGCCCTGATTGATAAAACTGAAACCAGCGTCCAGCGCAGTGATGTTACGCAAGAAAAAATGGATGAAGCGTGTCCCGAGTGTGGTAAGCCGCTATCCATTCGCTTAGGAAGAACTGGACGTTTTATTGGCTGTACGGCATTCCCTGATTGTTCATACACGCGCAGTATCGATGGCGATCAAGAAGCGATGCAAGAGAAAATCAAAGATCGTGCCTGCCCGAAATGCCAAAGCGAGTTGATCATACGTCATGGCAAGTATGGTAAATTTATTGGTTGTTCGAATTATCCCGATTGTCGTCATATCGAACCACTGGAAAAGCCAGAAGATACCAATGTTGATTGTCCCAAGTGTAAAAAGGAACATATTCTGCAACGTAAATCACGTCGTGGGAAAATTTTCTTTTCTTGTGCGGGTTATCCCAAGTGTGATTATGCAATTTGGAATAAACCCATTGCTGAAGCCTGCCCCGAATGTCAGTGGCCGATTTTAACAGTCAAAACAACCAAGCGCAGCGGCACACAAAAAGTGTGTCCACAGCAAAATTGTAATTATGCGATACCCTACCCAGAAGGAGATGAAAACAATGAGTCAAGCTAAAATAGCGATTTTAATGGGATCTGACAGTGATCTTCCGGTATTACAACATGCCTTTGATACGTTAACTGCACTTGAAGTTGCGTTTGATGCTCGTGTTTTATCAGCGCACCGTACACCTAAAGAAACAGCCGCTTTTATTCAACAAGCCGAACAACAGGGAACCGAAGTATTTATCGCAGCAGCGGGTCTAGCAGCACACTTAGCTGGTGCAGTGGCTGCAAATACGATTAAACCCGTCATTGGTATTCCGTTGGATGCAGGAAGCTTGGGTGGTTTTGATGCGTTATTATCAACCGTGCAGATGCCAGGAGGCACGCCTGTTGCTTGTACAAGTATTGGCAAAGCGGGAGCAGTTAATGCCGCTTTTCTAGCAGCTCAGATTCTTGCCTTGCAAGACAGTGCACTATCACAGCGATTGTTGGACAAGCGCCAAGCCAAAAGGGCCGCTTTAATGGAAGCCAATGATCAATTGCAGCAAACCCTTGTTAATATCGCCACTACAGAGCAGGTTTAATCATGGTATCCCCTTGCTCTATTGAAGCGGCTGCAGAGGCGTTACAGCAGGGGGCAGTGATTGCCTATCCTACCGAAGCTGTCTATGGATTAGGTTGTGATCCTTGGAATCCAGATGCAGTCATGCAGTTATTGGATCTCAAGCGACGCTCAGTTGAGAAAGGGTTAATTGTTGTGGCCGCAACGCTTGAGCAAGTGGAGCCGTTGATTCAACCATTTGCCAGTGATGTTGCAGCAAGAATCTTGCCGACATGGCCAGGGCCTGTGACTTGGTTGTGCCCAGTGCAATCAAAAGTACCACGTTGTCTGACAGGTAACCACAACACCATTGCTATTCGTATTAGTGCACATCCGACAGTGCGAGCATTGTGTCAGGCATTTTCAGGTCCAATTGTATCAACTAGTGCAAATATCAGTGATCATGCTCCAGCACGCACGCTGGCAGAGGTGACTGCTCAGTTTCATGGAGAAATTGTGACGGTTGTTGATGGTCACTGCGGTGGTGAAGAGCGTCCCTCAATGATTCGTGATGCAGCAACGGGTCAAATTATTCGCCAGTAGCTGGTTAGATAATTCCAAGTACTTTGATTTCAATACCGTTGATTTTAGTGATGACCCAGCATGCGACTGCAGCCAGGCAGCGACTGATAGTAATCGCAAGTAGTGCGCCAAGGTATTGGTAATACGGAATCAGCACAAAACATAAAACGATTAAAAGGACGGTTTGAGCTATGGTAATCGGATGTAAGTATTGATTGAGGTTATTGAAAATACAGAGTCTTTCGGTATGAAATATAATTTCACTGAAATAATCAGAGATCATCATGAAGCAGACTGAAAAGGTGGAGAAGACGAATCCACCGCCGTAATAACCCAATAATTTAGTATTGAATAACAAAAAGTCGAATATCACAAAAGCAGTCCATAAGCCACCAAATAGGATTTGGTAGTTGATGAGTGACTGAAGCTTTGCTTTGCGATCAGGATTTTTTATGTCGGCAAAACAAGGTTCCATGATACTGGAAAATGCGATAACCAGCACGGGGCTAATAGAACTAATAAGTAATACAATAAAGTAATCACCCAGCATCGTGTCATCAATACAAAGTTTTTCAATGATGATAACCGGCGCTAGGCCTTGGATGACTTGAATGATTGAATTGATCGATAAACTAATGCCATCTCTAAAGTAGGTAGAGCTGACTTTTTTAGAGACTTTTTGTCGGAGTATTGTTGCAATATCGATAGTTTTTGGTATTAGTATGAGAAAAAAGATAGCCAGGTATTGCAAAATACAGAGCAAAATGAAGCCTAGAAAAATTGCTTTGATGATATTGAAGCTATCTGTGTAGTCCATAAAAAAGCTCATGATAAATACTATCAATGCACAGGCATAGGTAATACTCGCCGGCCCTAAGATTCGAGACACAAGCACGTGCTTGGTGGCTGCAAGAAGTGATGAGTTCCAGATTAATAGTAATGCAATTGGTGTGATGAGTTTAAGATCCCCCAGAGTTTGTCGATAAACTTCACAATTATGAAAAATCAGACAGGGGGCGGTATTCAGTCCAGTGACTCGAGCAAGAAAAATAATAATCAGTATTAATACAATTAAGGCAATGGATTTCACTAAAACTTTTAGGTTCCACTTAATAAATACATTGAGGCTGTTGGTGTCATTGTTATCAATAAAAGACGGCAAGTATTTTATGAGGAGTGAATTTAACCCAACGGCGAAGAACGGTGTGATTGAAAACACCAACATTAGCGTCAGAGAAAAGTCACCAAAGGTTGCGACACCAAGGACATTGATGAGATAGGCATTAGCTAGATTCATCAAAAAGAATGTGACCAAGCCATTAATGAATAAACCGAGAATCTGTAGGGTATTGGCTTTGTTCATAATCTCATTCCGTGAGCATAAGCCTTTTTATTGTAGCTAAATTGTAAGGTTTTTTCATTATATCAATGAATCAGTGACCTATTAACATGACATTGCTCACAGGCAGTCGATTAAAATAAGCCTATGCCCACATTAATCAAAGGCAATTATTTATGAGTAAGCCCATCCTCTAGATCAATGGTGGTATTCAGGCGTGGTTTGGGTAAGCGAATGGTCACCTGTAGGCCATGCGGTGTACGGTTGGTCAACGTTAGTGAACCATGATGTGACTTAATAATATCTTGTGTCACGGCAAGGCCAAGGCCCGTTCCACCAGTCTCACGATTACGCGAGTGTTCCGCGCGATAGAATGGTGTCAGTACCTGCTTTAATTCATCGTCAGGGATGCCAGGACCATCATCTTTAATCATGACAAAAATAGATCGGTGTTTAACCACCACTTCTACGGTAATGGTCTTGGCATAGCGAGTGGCATTGTTAATCACGTTGCTGAGCGCACGCTTGATAGAAAGTGGGTGTGCCAGAACAGTTATACGCTGTTGTTGCGAGATCAGTTCTACGTTGTGCCCTAAGTCTTGGGCATCATCACACAAGGTGATCAGCAAGGAGGTTAAGTCGAGTTGTTGCAATCGCTGCTCGGTTGCATCTTGTTTGGCAAACGACAAGGTTTCGTTCACCATTTGTTCCATTTCACTGAGATCGTGCATTAAGGCATCGGTAATTTTCGGATCATTAATCAGTTGAGCACGTAGCTTGAGTCGTGTGATTGGTGTGCGTAAGTCGTGTGAGATAGCTGCTAACATTTGGGTGCGGTCACGAATCAGCTCTTGAATACGTTGCTGCATTTGGTTCAATGCTGTTGCTGTTTCCCGAACAATCTTTGGGCCGTAGATATCAAGTGGTTGCGTGTCTAGGTCAATACCTAAGCGATCAGCCGCTTGCTTGAAGTTAGACAATGGTTTGGTGAAACGGTAGATCGACCAAGCAGAAATAAAAATGGAGCCAAAGATAACTAATTCAACCAATAAAAATAAGAGTTGCTTGAGGAATACACTGCTGTAAACAGTTGCTTGAATATTTAGCCATTGTTCTGGCGCTAAAAGGATTGAAATTGAGAAGTTACCAAGCTTCTGGTCGTGTAATGCATGACTGATGGTCCAATACGAAACATGTTCGAACTTGGATTGAGCATTGGGTGTCGCATCCAGTGTCGTATTGATATAAGGATCAGCCAGTGCAGCGACTGCTTGCTGACGCTGTGGATCGGGAGTGGTTTCAATGGAGTTGACGATGTTGAGAATTTTCTGGATGACGACTTGTCGTTCACGATACTGTTTATTTTCACTGTTTTGGTAAAAATACACACTCAAGATAATGAAATGCAGCAATAGAAAGACAGTCAATGCGGTTAAGATAAACTTGCCGCTCATGCCTTTGGCGATGCGTTCCATGGTTTTCATGAGCGTTCTACAGTGGTTGCCAGCACATATCCACCACCTCGAACGGTTTTGATGAGCTGAGGTTGCTTGGGATCGTTTTCTATTTTTTGGCGAAGTCGTGAGATTTGGATATCAATACTACGATCATAGGGCGAAGCCTCACGGTGTTTGGTTGCATCCAAAAGAAAGTCACGACTGAGGACGTGCTCAGGGTGAGTGACAAAGGTATGTAACAAAGTAAATTCGCCACTGCTCAAGCTAATTTCGACTTGATCTGGTGATGTTAGACGGCGGGTAGAGGTATCCAGTACCCAACCAGCAAAGCGAAAATAGCGCTCGACTTTGAGTTCCTCAGACTCGGTGTCGCTATCGCCATGTGCGCGACGCATGACAGCTTTGATACGAGCTAATAATGTACGAGGGTTAAATGGTTTGTTAATAAAATCATCAGCACCCATCTCAAGCGCCAAGATGTGTTCGATATCTTCAGTGACTGCGGTCAGCATGATGATCGGTACTTGCGAGTTTTGGCGAACGCTTTTACACAAGGTCATGCCATCTTCACCCGGCATCATGATATCAAGAATGATCAAGTCAATCGGGTGGGATTTTAGGTTGGCACGCATCTGCTCGCCATTTTTGGCGGCATGAACTTCGAAGCCGTGTTGTTGCAAAAACTCACACAACAATTCACGAATGCCTTGGTCGTCATCAACTACAAGAATGTGGGCGTTATTATTCATGTTCGGCAGTATATCAGAAGCTTATCTCAGGTCCATCTGGTTGGTGGGTTACATGATCGTGCAGGATGTAGGAGCTTCATTTTTTGTCTCAGCACCATGGTTATCTCGATTATTATCGTTATTATTAGAGTGTGTTTCTGGGCCTGCAGTAGTTACGCTGTTAACTGCAACAGATTTTGGCTTTTGCGCAAATAGGCCATAAAGACTTAACTCGTTAATGCCGTTGGTTTCACCAGATAACGGTTTTATTCGTAATTCGCGTAATTTATTTTCTGTTTTTCTAGGTTCTGGTGATGTTTTCCAAGTGGTATCACAGAAAAACGAAAATAAGTATGAAAACATCTGATACAAATAATTTGAAAATGAGTTATTAATCTCTGGACTTGAATACGTTTCATTATTTTTCCAGTGTGAATCGATATCGGCATTCACAGAAGTAATAAATTCGCCAATCGTTAAATTCTTATCAGATGTATTTTTACCAGACAAGTACGCATTAGTTTTCTCTAAAAGTTCAATTGAATGCTTTTTTCCTAAGGGTTTATAAGAAGTTGTCGATTTGTTGTTATCGGTGGATGTTTTATAAAAGGGGGTCAAAGAAAATCTTGATCGTTTTGAGGTAGTTTCAGAGGGATTGATTGCTAGCTCAAGTAATTGTTCTTGTAAGCGAATATCATGAATTGAACGATATAGGTGAAAGATTGCGACTAATTTTTTGCGGTTATATTCCTCATCAACCATATCATTAAGGAAGTTTTCTGAAGCAATTTTTAATTCGTTAGCAACTAGATTTTTAACTTGATTAAAATCAGATATACCCGAGGGAGGTTTCACACTGCTTGTAGCGATTAATGCTTTGTGATCACTGGGATTAATCTGGCCTGGATTAGCTTCATTTACATACTCACTGCTATTATTCTGTATCTTTGAAGCATCACCGCCAAGGCTCATCATCAGGTCGAGTTTACCATAATCAGATTCGCCAATGCTCACTTCAGATTGATCGCTACTGATACTATCAGAATCAGAGCCAGAATCAGATTTAGAATCTGTAACATCACAAGATTGGAAATTTGTCGCACTGGTTGAACGAATTTTTAGATTTTTTTCATAGGAGATGTCGTTAGGTACAATGACATTAAATCCGAGAGCATCGAGAGAGGCAAGGGCATGAGTTTGCCGATGGTTGTTTTCTTCAAATGGCGAATTAGAAGAGTTTTCCAAAGAGCTACCGATGTTTGAGGAATCAGTACTAGATTCAGTTTGGTTTGATCGAGACGAAGCACGTTGGCTGCTATCTTGAGATGATTCAGTGTTTGTATCTTCCGGATGTAATACGGTATTCCTATAGTTAAGGTCGCCAACTATGAAGCGATAAGGATATTTTTTTGCCACTCTGACTAAATCATCAAAGCTATAAAAAGTGTCAGGCTTAAAAACTTGAGCCATGTTTGATATTTCGAGATTGCGACGATACGCGCCATCCTTCCGATCTGAAGAGAGGTGACAGCCGTGAAATGTCATAGGAATGCTATGACATGTGTTTTGTTCATGATCCTCTGTGTGATACTTCACCGTGAAAGTTGAGGTTACTCCTCCTTTTCCTTGGTTATGATCAGCGCGATAGTGTTCGCGCGTTAGGTTTTCTATTGTTACCGACCTGGGTGCAAAGATAAAAGTACCTTGCCAGGATCGCCAGTCGCTAAGACCTTTCGTGATTGCTCTGAAAGATGCTGGTTTTGTTTCAGTTGAATCTTTTAACTCAAGATTCGTAAGTTCGTTATCAGAAAGTTTCTTATTGATAGTTTCAAGGAGAAGGGTTTGAAACTGTGTGCTAGATTTTTTTCCGGTATGCTCTTGCAGCGCAAGTGCAATGATGCTGTTGGGGTTTTCTATGACTTTTGCTACTACCCTTTCTGCTATTGATTCGATATAGGAGTTTTTTTCAGACTTTCTGTCTATTTTTTGCCCATTGGTTAGACCCAGGTTGTAACTCACTGAGATGAGTTGTAGATCATTCGGGTCAGTTTGTGTGGATCCAGTCATCGGACCCTCCTTAGGGTCGTTTAATTTATGAACTAGTGTACGCAGCCTGCGTAACAGCTTGATGTCAAAAAGGTCGAGTTTTGTATCAGAGTGTTTCGAGTTTTCTTAAATTAAAATTAAAAGCCTAACTTGCTGTTTTAAAATGTTTTAAATAACCCGTCAGCAGACAGTTTGTTAACCCGGACAAATCCGTTACACTCCTCCAATCAGACTATTTTCAATGAGAGATTCGCGATGAATTACGTGCAGACCATAAGGACAGTGTTGCTAACAGCATTGCAGTCGGTGTCCTCTGAACTTGCTCAACAAACTGAATTAGCCACCATTCAAGTGGAAGCGACCAAAGATCCAGCGCACGGAGACTTCGCCACTAATATGGCACTAATGATGGCCAAAGCAGCAGGAATGGCGCCACGCGACTTAGCACAGCGACTGGTGAGTGCACTGCCGCAACAAGCCATTTTCAGTCAAATCGAGATCGCAGGACCCGGCTTTATCAACTTTACAGTCGCACCGCAGCAATTGAGTCAAATCATCCCCGAGATCTTATCGGCGCAATCCCATTACGGGCATAGTGATTACGGCCAAGGGCAAGCGATACATATCGAATACGTTTCAGCCAATCCGACCGGACCACTGCATGTTGGGCACGGGCGTGGCGCAGCTTATGGTTCGTGCGTGGCAAATCTTCTCAAGGCGGTGGGTTATCGCGTTCACCAAGAATACTACGTCAATGATGCGGGTCGTCAGATGCGAATTTTAGCACTGAGTGTGTGGCTGCGGGTGCTTGAATTACAAGGACAGGCTTGCCCTTTTCCCAGTAATGCTTATCAGGGCGACTACATCAAAGCTATCGCAGAGGATTGGTTAGCGGCTACCCCGGACTGGTCCGAGTTAGCCAGCACACAATTCATTATAGATACTCTGGCTGATCAAGAGGATAACGCCGATGCAAGCATTGATCGGCTAATTGACTATGCGATTAACGAGCTCGGTTTGGATGCTTTTGAAGCTTTGAAGCGTTTCAGTTTTGAAGCCATCTTGACAGACATTCGACAGGACTTGATCGAGTTCGGTGTGTGTCACGATACGTGGTTCTATGAAAGTGAGCTGATTGATCAAGGTCTTTTGAGTGCCAGTATCGATTTATTGGCAGAGCAAGGTCATGTCTACCAGGCTGATGGTGCAACATGGTTTCGAGCCACGACGTTTGGTGATGATAAAGACCGAGTTTTGGTGCGCGAAAATGGTCAGCCAACTTACTTTGCCTCCGATGTTGCCTATCATCTTCATAAATACCGTCAGGGATATGATCAGATGGTGGATGTATTTGGCGCGGATCATCACGGTTACATCGCACGCATACGGGCCTTTTTGCAAGGTCTTGGTCAAGACCCTGAGCGACTGAAGATATTGTTAGTCCAGTTTGCGGTGTTGTATCGAGGAAAAGAGAAAGTCAGCATGTCGACTCGTGGTGGTCAGTTCGTTACTTTGCGTCAGTTGCGTGAGGAAGTCGGTAACGATGCTGCGCGTTATTTCTATGTTATGCGTAAACCAGAGCAGCATGTTGATTTTGATCTGGAGCTTGCAAAATCTCACAGCAGTGATAACCCCGTTTACTACATCCAATATGCTCATGCGCGTATTTGCAGTGTGTGGCGTCAGTGTGATGAACAAGAGTTCTCATTGCCAGACGGTCAGGTGGATTTTGGTGCCTTGTCCAGTGACTTAGAGCAGCGGTTAATCAAACACTTGGTGCATTACAGCAGAATTTTATTGAATGCGGCAACTGAGCACGCGCCACATGTGTTTGCTCATTATCTCTATGAGTTGGCCAATCAGTTCCATAGTTACTACAACGCCACCAAGTTCTTAGTGCCTGAGGACAACGTGCGTCATGCGCGATTGCAACTGATTGCTGCTATACAGCATATTCTTGCCAATGGTCTGAGTTTATTGGGCCTTAGTGCCCCTGAAAAAATGTGATATGGTATGGCGATTATTTTTAAAGGAGTAAACTCATGAAAGCCTTGCGTTATTGTGTATTGGTCATCGTTATTCTGGCATTAATTGTATTCATCGCGGTGCCATACAGCATGGGTTGGTGGGTTAAGGGTCAATACCAAACCTGGATTGATCAAGCCAATCAGCAGAACCCAGCAATGGCTTTGTCTGTTGATAAATACCAGCGTGGTTGGTTTAGCACATCTGCTGTCATGCACGCTGATGTCAAAGACCCTGAATTAAAGCAGCAGTTATCATCGGCAAAGCAAGCGCTCACCCTGCCCTTTGACATTGACATGACAGTGCATCATGGGCTCATCACCTACACGCGTTCGCCACAAGGAAAAAAACAATGGCACATTGCGCGTGCGGTAATTACCGGTCAAATTAAACGTCCACAAGTCGAGGTGGTTTCATCATCAGTCGTCGGAATCAATAATCACATAAGTACACAAGCGCTGGTAAAAAAATTATCTGTACCGCTACAAAGTGGTACCTTTACCATGTCTAATACGGTCATCGACTCGGTCAGTAGCGCCGATGGTGACACCGGTAAAGCTAAAATTTTCATTCCTAGCGTTGTCTACCAACTGGGTCAGGGAAAAGCTGGTTTAACGGTAACTTTGCAAGGTGTTGAAATTGGTAATGATTATACCAAGTCAGGCGAGTTGGTGTTTGGTAAGCGATCTCTATCGGCTGAAAAAATGTCCGTGGTTTACGGTAAACAACACATTCACTCCAGTGGCTGGCGACTGACATCAGACGTGGTTCCGCAAGATAAAACTACGGATATCGTTGTGCATGTCTCGATGCAATCGTATAAAGACAATGATCAAACCAGTGGGCCTTTGAGTTTTGATTTATCGATTAAACAACTCAATACCGACGCTTTGGGCAAGTTTGTTAAAAACGTGACGGCAGACCCATCTCAACCGATTCAGCCCAACCAATTGGTCCTCCCTTTGTTGGGTGTCTTGCGCCATGGGATTGATGGCCACCTCAAGCTAGCCTATCAATCACCTTATGGTCCCATTAGTGTGCAAGGCCAAATCTCCATGCCTAGTAACAAAGATAACAGTTTGTTTGCTATTATTGGTTTGCTCAAAGGTAAGATCGACGTGTCATTGCCCGATGAGTGGTTGCAGCAGGCGCTTGCGATGTCGGTCAACCGTGCAAACATTGCTGAGCATCAACCGGTTGTGGGGCGTACGCCGGCAGAGACCCAAGCCAAGCAAGCAATCGCTTTACTGATTGATAAAAAAATGCTGATTAAAAAGTCCAACCAATTATCGCTCACAGCGACCTTAGAGGCTGGCAAAGTATTGGTGAATGGCTTAAAACCGAATTTTGCCGCATTAACTAAGGTGAATGAGCCGCAGGCATCAACTTCAGGTTCCTCAGCAAAGAGTCAAGTGTCTCAACCAGCATCATCTGCAAAAAAAGAAAAGCAAGCGACTGAGTGAGTTTACGTATGTTGGTCTCAGAGGATAAGCAGGAAATTTTAACAATATCGGTGATTGTGGTGTTGTTGATTGCCTCGATCGCTTTGCTATTTTTTTATGCGATTCCTCGGCTGCATCAGCAGACTAAACAGGTAGCTATTAAAGCTAGCGCATCAGTAAGTGCTCAGCAACAACCGAGTCAGGCTGACGTGCAACCTCAATCCAGCGAATCACAACAGGATGAGCCAGCACAGCCTGCCTTGGCTTTTTACACCGAGCTGTCAAAAGCACCAAGCTATACTGCTGCTGGTAAAAAACCCATTACAAGCCCTGCTGGGAAAGCTCAAAATACGCCACAAGCTCAGGCCGGTTATGTTTTACAATTGGCTGCATTTTCACAACAGAGTGATGCGCACATCTTCTCCGATCGTTTGGCACTGTTAGGCTATCAGGCTTATGTCGTTGAGCCGTCAAAGCGCCATCATACGTTATTTCTCGTTTGTATTGGCCCTTACCCAGATAAGAGTTCGGCACTACCCGATCAAGCAAAGCTTAAAAAGCTGCACATTGCGTCGTATGTGAGAAAAATCTCGCCATCCACACAGCCGACGACTTGAAAAGCAGAAGTTTACCCCCATCTTTTACGGTAATAGATAATTAGGAGAACCACGTGGAGCAATACAGAGGCACAACCATCTTGTCAGTACGACGTCATGGCAAGGTAATTATTGGCGGTGATGGACAGGTCTCCATGGGATCAACCGTTCTTAAAGGTAATGCGAGAAAAGTAAGGCGTTTGTACGGTGATAAAGTGCTAGCCGGCTTTGCTGGTGGCACGGCCGACGCCTTTACTTTGTTCGAACGTTTCGAGGCCAAGCTAGAGAAACATCAAGGAAATTTGGTGCGCTCTGCGGTTGAAATGGCAAAGGACTGGCGTACCGATAAAATGTTGCGGCGCCTAGAAGCCCTGTTGGTGGTTGCAGATGCCAAGAGTTCTTTAATCTTGACCGGTAACGGTGATGTGATTGAACCAGAAGAAAGCTTGATGGCAATTGGTTCGGGTGGTCATTTTGCGCAGTCGGCTGCTCGTGCTTTACTGAATAATACTGACATGGAGGCACGCAATATTGTTGAGCAATCATTAAAAATTGCCGCAGACATTTGTGTTTATACCAACAGCAATCTAGTGATTGAAGAATTAGAGAGCGAGACTTAAGGCGAGAGAAAAAAATTATGACAATGGCAAAATTACCTAATAACGAAGTCACGTTAACACCGCGTGAAATTGTTGCTGCTTTGGACCAACATATCATTGGTCAAAGTGAAGCAAAACGAGCAGTTGCGATTGCATTGCGTAACCGCTGGCGACGATTACAAGTGCCGGTTGAGTTACGTAAAGAAATCACACCCAAGAATATTTTAATGATTGGACCAACTGGTGTCGGTAAAACGGAAGTAGCACGCCGCTTAGCTGATCTAGCTGAGGCGCCGTTTATTAAAGTTGAAGCAACAAAATTCACTGAGGTGGGTTATGTGGGTCGTGACGTCGAGTCCATCATTCGTGACTTGATCGAAATATCGATGAAGATGACACGCGAAAAAGCCATGAAGAAAAAACGTAGTTTGGCCGAAGAGGCTGCGGAAGAACGCATTCTTGATATCTTGGTGCCGTCTGCTCGTGGTGAATTTGCCGACGAACCTAAAGAAGTTGCGGCTGAAAATAAGCAAAAGCAAGATTCTGCAACGCGCCAGTTATATCGTAAAAAATTACGTGAAGGTCAGTTAGATGAAAAGGAAATCGAAGTTGATCTAATGTCATCGCTAGCTTCCAATGTTGAGATTATGGGACCTCCCGGTATGGAGGAGATGGTTGGTCAGTTACAAAACATGATGGAAAATATTTCCAATAAAAAAACTAAAAAAACACGTATGCCAATCAAGCAAGCCTTGAAACAATTAACTGATGAGGAAGCTGCCAAATTAATTAATGAAGACGACGTGCGCACTGAAGCGATCGATAATGTTGAGCAAAACGGTATTGTCTTTATCGATGAGATCGATAAGATCGTCCGTCGTTCTGATACCGGTGGTGATGTCTCTCGAGAAGGTGTGCAGCGTGATTTATTGCCTTTGGTTGAGGGTACAACAGTCAGTACAAAATACGGCATGATTAAATCCGATCACATTCTTTTTATTGCATCAGGTGCCTTTCATCTAGCTAAGCCATCAGATCTAGTGCCAGAGTTGCAAGGTCGTTTTCCGATTCGTGTCGAATTAAACGCACTCAAGGTTGAAGACTTTGAGCGGATATTAACGGAACCTAATGCGTCGTTAACTGAGCAATACACGGCTCTCATGCAGACTGAGGGATTTGGTCTATCATTTGATCCCACGGGCGTTAGGCGCATTGCTGAGATTTCTCAGCAAGTGAATGAGACCGCAGAGAATATTGGTGCACGTCGATTGCACACGGTGTTGGAAAAGCTATTGGATCAAGTATCTTTTGAAGCCACCGATAAAGGCGGTGAATCGACAGTGATTGACGCCAGTTATGTTGATCAGCAGCTCGGTGAGTTAGCGGAAGACGAAGATCTAAGCCGTTGTATTCTCTAGTCATTTGATTGACATTGTTGCAATCATTCTTCACGCTCAATGACTCAGTCATTAATGTGGAGAATGGTTCATGGATGTGCTCTCTATTATAGCTTGGGTATCTCTGGGTCTAGGGGTCTTATCGTCTGTTATTATCTATGTTGATATTCAAATGGGTCGCTATCAGCCTATGGCGATAATGAATATTGCCTGGCCAATCACGGCGTTATTCATTTGGCCAATCGCACTGGGTATGTATTTTTGTGTTGCACGAGCTCCTGCTCAAGGAGCAATAAATAAGTGCCAATCCAGTAAAGCGTCAAATGATCAATGTGCTATGGGCAAGTCTTCGATTAATTATAAAAGTTTGTATATTTCATCAACGCATTGCGCATCGGGCTGTTCATTAGCGGACATGATTGGTGAGACTTTCATTTATATTTGTGGGTTAACCATAGCCGGTAGTTTTTTATGGATGGGCTTTGCCGTTGACTATGGATTGGCTTTGTTATTCGGTTTGGCGTTTCAGTTTTATAGCATCAAGCCCATGCAGCCGGAGCTCACTACATGGCAGGTGTTAAAGCAAGCATTCAAAGCTGACATATTGTCACTGACTAGTTTCCAGGTGGGCATGTATGCTTGGATGTTTATTTCCGTATTTCTTTTATTTGATCAACGGATTAATGCGGGTGATCCGATTTTTTGGTTTATGATGCAAATTGCCATGATCTTTGGCATGTTGACCACTATGCCAGTTAACTACGTGTTGATTCGCTGTGGCATCAAACACGCTTGTGCATAATTTAGATGTGTAAGTGATCACAGGTTAAATAGCACAAAATAGCTTAGCGAAAAAAAAGGGGCAAAATGCCCCTTTTTCGAGAAAAATACGATTACGCATTAACGGTTTCTTGTTCCATGTCTGCGTGGTATTTGCCCAGTGTTGCTGCTGTATTGGCTTTAGCGCGCTTCAATAACGCAGCTTGACCGGCAGCAACGTTTTCAGCTTTACCCTGCCATGCAGCAATCGCTGGTGCTTGTAAAGCACGGCCGTAGGAGTAACCCAATACCCAAGGAAGATTGCCCAATGCATTCATCGCTTGTAAGTTGGCTGTTGCTTCAACTTCTGTTTGTCCACCAGAAAGGAAGTTGATTGTCGGTACTGCTGCAGGCACAGTGCGCTTGAAGACAGCAATTGTCATTTCAGCAACTTGTTCTGTGCTGGCTTTAACCGGGCAATCAGATCCAGAGATAACCATGTTAGGTTTAAGGATCATGCCTTCAAGTATCACCTTGTGAGTTCTTAGTGCATTAAACACTTCTATCAATACTTGTTCGGTGACTTCACTGCAACGTTCGATGGTATGTGAACCGTCCATTAAAACTTCAGGTTCTACCATGGGGACGATGCCTTGAGATTGGCAAATGGCTGCATATCGTGCCAATAGGTCGGCATTAGTTTTAATTGCTTGCTCGGAGGGCTTGTCATCGGTGATGTCGTAAACTGCGCGCCACTTAGCAAAACGTGCGCCCAAAGATTTGTAATGCGCTAATCTTTCTGGCAAACCATCCAAACCTTGAGTGGCTTTTTCATCGTCTGAGTTGACTAAATGCACTAAACCTAAATCGACTTTGATACCTGGGATAATGCCTTGACGCTGAAGTAGCTCAACCATAGTTTCACTTTTAGAGGTATTTTGCTCCAAGGTTTCCTCAAATAAGATTGCTCCACTGATGTAGTCACCAATATCCGGGGTGTTGAATAGCATTTCACGGTAATCACGGCGAGTCTCTTCAGTAGATGCCAAGTTGATGCTATCGAAGCGTTTTTTGATAGTGCTTGTGCTTTCATCAGCAGCTAAAATACCTTTACCGTTTTCTGTGATTTTAGCAATCGTTGCTTTGAGTTCGTTAAGCATGAAAGACTCCTATGTTATGTTGTGTAATTGACAGGACAATGATTCCGTAAGAATGTTGAATCACAATTAAATAGAGTCGCACACTATAACGACTTGTCCGCCTTATCACAAGCGGGCGGCAGAGGGCAAGACCGTTTTTTGATCAATGGCGGTTTTTCTTGTTCGGTGCTATACTCGCCAAATTTTCACCAAGGCGGCAATTCGCAGAGATTTTCTATGCTATACCAGCAGGCAAAATACCTTACAAGTGCGGTTAAAATCAGTCAGTTACCTAAAGATGAGGGCGCTGAAGTTGCTTTTATGGGGCGCTCTAATTCCGGCAAATCCAGTGCGCTCAACACCATCACGGGCATCAAAGGGCTTGCGAGAACTAGCTCGACGCCGGGTCGCACGCAGATGATCAATTTATTCGGTTTGGACGATTCGCATACCTTGGTTGATTTGCCAGGATATGGCTATGCCAAAGTACCACGGCCGATCAAAGAACGTTGGGAAGCAGTAACGCATGAGTATTTAGAGACTCGTCAAAGTTTATGCGGTGTGGTTCTCATGATGGATATTCGTCATCCATTAAAAGAAACGGATCAAGAGATCATTACCTGGTCCGCCAGTTGTGGGATGCCGTTACATATCTTACTCACCAAAGCAGATAAGCTTAAAAAATCTGGGCAAAGGCAAGCTTTAGAGTCGGTGCAAGTTGCAATGAAAGCCTTTGCTAATGTCAGCGTGCAGCTATTTTCCTCATTAGAGCGCACCGGTGTTAGTGAGGTTAGGTCAGTATTGGATCAGTGGTTTGCGTCAATGGACGCGAGTTAGCCATTTTACCCGTACCGTAAGTTTCTATTCATTGTAAAGCGTGGCATGATGCATGCATGCCATGAATACTAGGGATTGTTGTTATGGCGTTTCGTACTCAACACACATTCACCAAGCTCGAAGTCAAACGGTGGCCAATTCCTAATTCGTGGGATATTGTCGCGTTGTTGCTAGTAGCAACCGTACTTATTCTCCTGGGTTTCGGGACCAAGGCAATGGTGGGGCGCTATGAGTTAGGTCAGACTCTATCCATCTCGCTCAGTCCATGGATGCTACCGTATTACGCATTGCGTAGCGTAATGCGTATGTTGTTGGCATTGATCTTGTCCACGGTGGTAACTTTCTTGCTCGGCACGTGGGCAGCCAAAAGTCGTGCGGCTGAGCGCATTATTATTCCCTTGGTTGATATTTTACAATCTGTTCCTGTATTGGGTTTTCTGAGCATTACCGTGGTTGGCTTCATTGTCTTGTTTAAAGGCAGCTTATTAGGCCCTGAATGTGCGGCTATCTTTGCTATTTTTACTGCGCAAGTGTGGAACATGATACTGAGTTTCTATCAAAGTGTACGAAATGTGCCAAGCGATTTAAGAGAAGCCGCGAGTATGTTTCATCTCAGTGCATGGCAGTGTTTTTGGAAAATTGAAGTACCTTTTGCCATGCCAGGTTTACTGTGGAATGCCATGATATCCATGTCAGGCAGTTGGGTTTTTTTAGTTGCGTCGGAAGCTATCAGCGTGGCACATCAAGATATTCTTTTACCCGGAATTGGCTCGTATATTAGCGTTGCGATTAGCCAAGCTAATTCGCATGCCTTGTGGGCGGTGATTATCACGATGTTTATCGTGATCTTTTTATACGATCAGATTATCTTTCGTCCGTTGGTGGCTTGGTCAGAAAAATTCAAAGCAAACGACGAAGAATCAGAAGATGAAGCGCAATCGTGGTTATTGGATTTATTTCATCGCACGGCATTTTTTGTACATTGTGGTCAGTGGTTGAGTATGTTTGCAGAACGTATTGTTAATCTCCGTCCGCGTGCTCGTGCGGCATTAGTCGTGCCTTGGGTATCCAGTGAGCGTTGGCAAAAAGCGATTACATTACTTTTTTGGAGCATGTTAAGTGTCGTTGTATTACTGTGCCTATTAGTGTTATGGCAGTTTATTTTTTCCAGTGTCGATTACGGTGAGGGGCTTAAAGTCATTTTCTTAGGCTTTCTGACAGCATTGCGCGTATTCGTACTCATCATAATCAGTTGTTTAATTTGGGTGCCAATCGGCGTGTTGATTGGTCTTAGCCCTAAAGCATCAAAGATTGTACAGCCGATTGCACAATTTTTTGCAGCATTCCCGGCAAATTTATTGTTCCCAGTGGTGGCGATGTGGATTGTTCACAATCATCTTAATGTCAATATTTGGGTGTCACCGCTAATGATCTTGGGGACGCAGTGGTATATCTTATTTAATGTGATCGCAGGTGTAATGGCATTACCAAAGAACATGCATCATGCAGTTGGTACTTTGAATGTGCGGGGTTGGCTCTGGTGGTATCGTTTTGTGCTTCCTGGTATTTTCCCTTACATCATTACGGGAATGATTACAGCGGCTGGTGGTGCCTGGAACATCAGCATTATCGCAGAGGTAGTGAACTGGGGAAATGTGCATTTAGCTGCATTGGGGCTGGGTGCTTACATTGCTGAGATGACCGCAGTGGGTGATTTTCCACGCATCGCTTTGGGAATTTTTGTTATGTCCTCATGGGTGTTGCTATTTAATTACGTGCTGTGGCGGCCGCTGTATCAATTGGCTGAGCAACGTTTTCAGGTCAACAGTTAATCGAGTTTTTGGAGTGCAGGCATGACTGATACCAAATCAACTATCATTGATATTCAGTGTGTTAAAAAATCCTTTCGTAAACACCGCGTGCAAGAGTTATTGGTTTTAGACGAAGTTAACTTTGCAATGCGTTCCGGTGAAATTATTGCTTTATTAGGAAAGTCTGGTTCAGGCAAGTCGACATTGTTGCGTATTATTGCTGGTCTAATTGCAGCAACCGACGGTAAGGTGATGTATCACGGTCAGCCGATTACAGCGCCAGTTGATGGTTTGACCATGGTGTTTCAACACTTTGCATTATTACCTTGGTTAACTGTGCTGCAAAATGTTGAGCTGGGCTTAGAGGCGCGTGGCGTTGTTAGGCAAGAACGACGTAAGCGAGCTTTGGAAGCAATCGATATTGTTGGTTTAGACGGTTTTGAGTCTGCTTATCCAAAAGAATTATCCGGTGGTATGTCGCAACGGGTTGGATTAGCGCGCGCATTAGTGGTTGATCCCGAAGTACTTTTGATGGATGAGCCTTTTTCTGCCTTGGATGTACTCACAGCAGAAAAATTACGGGGTGATTTAATTGATTTATGGCTGTCAAAGAAAACCAAAATTCAGTCGATACTCATTGTGACTCACAATATTGAAGAGGCGGTATTTTTAGCGGATCGTATTTTGGTATTTGATAGTGATCCGGGACAGGTGCGAGATGATATCATGGTAGACTTGCCCCACCCTCGAAACGATACCTCACCCGAGTACCGTTCGATGGTTGATCGTATCTACACGTTGATGACTACCGATCGACAATCCACCTCAAATACAGCAGATGAACAACAACAAGCGATTGATATGGGTTATCGTCTACCTAATGTTGAAATTGCGGAAATTACAGGTTTCCTAGAGACTTTGGACTCGCCGGAATACGAGCGCAGTGTCGATTTGCCGCAGTTGGCGGAAGACTTACACCTTGAATTGGATGATTTATTTGCAATTACGGAGACACTGGAATTGCTACGCTTTGCTACCGTGTCACAAGGTGATATTCAGCTGACTACAACAGGAAGAAAGCTTGCTAAAGCCGATATTTTGCTGCAAAAGAAGATCTTCGCCAAACAACTCCTCGCTTACGTTCCGCTGGCTAAGCACATTCGCCAGTCATTGGATTTGGAAGAAGATCATCGTTTGGACGACAGTTTGTTCTTAAAAGAGCTTGAGCAAGATTTAAGTCAGCAAGCAGCTGAAGAGGTGCTCAAGGTGGTCATCGAGTGGGGGCGTTATGCTGAGATATTTGCTTATGATTCACAAAGTGGCTACCTCAGTTTAGAAAATCCACAATAATTATCGGATACCGGAATGAAGACAAGCATTGCCATTTTAGCCACCGGTCATGAAGTGGTTGCTGGAGAAATAGTTAATAGTAATTGTCAGCAAATCGCAGATGAACTCACTGATCTGGGGTTTTGTGTTAAAACACACATGGCAGTTAGGGATGATGAAGCTGATATTGTTAATGCCTTACGCGTATTATCAACGCATGCAGTGACATTAGTGATTGGTGGTTTAGGTCCAACATCGGATGATCGAACGCGACACGCATTGGCTAGCTTTTGCCAACAGTCATTAGAGTTTGATCAGGCTAGCTGGCAGCACATTGAAAATTATTTTTCCAAGTTAGGCAAAATTGCGCCTGACATTAATCGACATCAATGCTGGTTTCCCTTAGGTTCACGAGTTTTGATCAATGCGAATGGTACAGCCAATGGGTGTGATTACCAGCAAGGACAGCAACGTTGGTTTTTGTTACCCGGACCACCACGTGAATGCTTACCAATGTTTCGCCATCAAGTATTGCCTCTTCTAACGGATGCTGGATTTTCACAAGCACAATATAAAGCACATTTTTTATTGCTCGGTATTGGTGAGAGTGATTTGGCAGAAAAAATTCAGCAATTTTTTGTCAACGATAACCGTGTTGAGTTAGGTTATCGTGCTTCGTTTCCCTACTTACGCTTAAAGTTACATGCGGTTTCCGAGGCGGCTTTAGCCGATAAACTGCAGGTGATTAAACCGCTGATACAACCGTATATAGTCAGCCAGACCGATCAGACGGCGTCGATACAGTTACAATGCTATATTTCAGCGTCGAAGTTAGCATTGGCGTTGTTTGATCAAGTCACATTTGGTCGTTGGGCAACCGCTTTAATATCAGAGCAAACAGCGTCATATATCACCTTTAATCACCAAGAGTCTACACCTTGCCATGCCACTTTGATTGGATCTGATATATTTCAGTCGCCACGTGATTCAACCATCTGGTTTGAGTTACGCTGTACGATCAATCAACAGCAACGCAGCTACCAGTATAGCTCAGTATGGCGAGGTCCACGTAGTTTGAATGCAGTTGTTGAATGGGCGTCTTGGACTTTATTGCAGTTTCTTCAGGAGCATAGTCAGTGAACGTATTTCCTAACGATAAGCAAACTTGTTTTTTAATGCCCGGTGTTGTGGGTGACTTGGAAATGATGACAACCCACCCATCCATGTCGGGTCTGCCTTATGTGGCAGTGATCTGTCACCCTCATCCACAATACCAAGGTACCATGCACAATAAAGTGGTAACTACCCTGGCTAGAGCTGTTATGCCTGTTATGCCAACCGTGCGTTTTAATTTTCGGGGTGTACAAAAAAGCACGGGAGAGTATGCTGATGGGATTGGTGAGCAAGCCGATTTACAGGCGGTACTGGATTGGGTGAAAACGGTTTTACCACACCATCGTTTGTTGCTAATGGGGTTTTCATTTGGCGGTTATGTTGCTGCATCAGTGGCTAATCGACGTCACGATATTGATTATCTATGTACGGTAGCTCCGGCTTTGCGCATGGGTGATTTTAGTAAAATGATCAGCGTTAGCTGCCCTTGGTTTGTGGTTTATGGTGATCAAGACGAAGTGGTATCTGTGTCAGAATTAGCAGACTTAGTGGCTCATCCACCCACAGCTCATTTGCATGGTGAGGTGATTGCGGGCGCTAGTCATTTCTTCCATGGTCAGCTATTGCAGTTGCAACAGGTCGTGACTTCACATCTACAGACCTGTATCCCGGCTGTAAATAATACTACAGGCAACAGCTAATAAGATTTGTTATAATTTACGATAATATGAACACGAAAAGGTGAACCATGGCGACCGTTGCTGCAATCCAAAACAACGCCTCCGGCAGCTTGCAAGACAATTTACAGGCCATAGAGGTGCAAGTGCAACAAGCATCTGCTCAAGGTGCAGAGTTAATTTTATTGCCAGAACATTGTTTGGGTCAGCCAAAGCGAATTCTTGATTTAACAGAATCTTTTGGTGATGGGCCAGGTCAGGCAGCAATGGCTAATATGGCGCGTCGCTTTGGAGTGTGGTTAGTGGTCGGTGCGATGCCGATTCGTATGCCACATGACGGTCATGTGTATTCAACGTCATTGGTTTACGATGGTCGTGGTGAGTGTGTTGCTCACTATAACAAGATGCATTTATGTCATGTCACCCTAGACACTAGCCGTCAAGTGCAGGAGTCCGATCGTTTTAGAGGCGGTGATCAAGTGGTTGCGATTGATACGCCGGTTGGTCGTGTTGGATTGAGTATTTGCTATGACGTGCGTTTTCCTGAATTGTATCGTCAATTATCGCGCGATCAAGTATCGATCTTCTTAGTGCCAGCAGCTTTCTTAGCTTATACCGGCCAATATCACTGGCAAGTTTTATTGCGTGCTCGTGCAATTGAAAATACCTGTTACGTGGTTGCCGCAAATCAATATGGATTGCTGCCAAATGGCCATGCCATGTATGGTCACACTCAAATTATTGATCCGTGGGGTGAGGTGATGGGCTGTCTTGAAGACGGCGATGGTGCGGTAATCGCTCAGCTGCAAGACACGCATTTAAGTAATGTTCGTGACCGCCTCCCAGCACTGAATCACCGTCGCTTACAATAATATTTCTTCCTAGATATTCTCAATGCATGGTTAGGGTGGGCGCTGGGCAATGCCTATAGCCACTGAATATCCATTGCATATAGACCGTTTGAAGCTGCCTTGACAGCGTTGAGTGTTGTCATCATAATGCCCGCTAATGGGAATCGTTCTCAATTGTAAATCCCCTAGTTTTTCTTGCAGGAGTGTCATGGCACAGCAGCGCATCACGGTTGGTATGAAAGGCCGTATTGTCAGTTTTCAAGCGGATTGCAGTTGTTTTTATCGTGCTCAATTGATCGCGTTAGGCATGCGTCCTCGTGCTGAATTTGTTGTCATTCGTCGCGCACCATTGGGAGATCCTCTGGTAGTTAGGTTAAATAATGATCACTTGACGCTGCGGAAAGCAGAATTAAGTGCTTTGAATATTGAATGGATGCAGCATGAATCATCATAATCCCAGCCTAAAGGTTGCATTAGCAGGTAACCCCAATTGCGGTAAAACAGCTTTATTTAATGCCTTAACCGGCATGAATCAGCGAGTTGGTAACTGGGCCGGCGTAACCGTTGAGAAGAAAACTGGATATTATGATTTTCGTCATCAAGCGCATCAGGTTTTAGATTTACCTGGAACGTACGCGCTCAATGCGTTGACACACGAGGGTGCTGAAGATCAGCGCATTGCCTGTCATGCATTAATTTCTGAATCGATAGATGTCATTATTAACGTAGTTGATGCCACCAATTTAGAGCGGCACCTGTATCTAACCATGCAATTGCTGGAGTTGAATATCCCAGTTGTAATTGCGCTAAATATGACCGACCGTTTGACTAAAGTTGGCAAGCAAGTTGATTGTCAGCAACTGTCCCGTTATTTAGGTTGCCCGGTGATTCCTATGGTGGCAACCAATAAGCAAGGCATACAGGCGTTACAAGCTGCAGTTATCAAGCAGCAAGCAACCGTTAGGTCATCAACTCCGGTGCAGTTTGCTGATCCCATTGAAAAAGCCATAACCTGTATCAACCAGGCGGTGCAAACACAGATTGATGACGTATCGCAATTCTCACGTTGGGTGATTTTACGATTGTTGGAGGGGGAGCAAACTTGCCTGCCCGATCTACCATTGTCGCTGAATAATGTGGTTGAGCATCAGCGTCAACAAGCATCTTTTGCCATGGAAGAGCCGGTAGACATCATGGTGGCAGACGCTCGTTATGGCTTTATTGAACAGTGCGTAAATAACGTGGTCAATCAACAATCGGCAAAAAAAACCACAATGACCGATCGTATTGATCGGATCGTACTGAATCGTTTTTTAGGCTTGCCAATCTTCTTTGTTATCATGTATGCCCTCTTCTTCTTTTCAATCAATATCGCCGGTGCATTCCAAGATTTTTTTGATATAGCTGGCAGCGCAATTTTCGTTGATGGTTTTTCACACCTATTAGAAGCCTTGCAATTGCCTCCAACCGCAATTGCATTATTGGCACAAGGGGTTGGCGTGGGTATCACGACCACACTAACCTTTATTCCAGTGATTGGTGGGATGTTTTTATTTCTATCATTGTTGGAAGACTCAGGATACATGGCGAGAGCAGCCTTCGTGATGGACCGGGTCATGGCCGCACTGGGCTTGTCTGGTCACTCTTTTGTTCCAATGATTGTCGGCTTTGGTTGCAACGTACCGGCCGTTATGGGCGCGCGTGCGCTGTCGTCACGTCGTGAGCGGATTTTAACCGTATTAATGATGCCATTTATGTCCTGTGGTGCGCGCTTAGCAATTTTCTCTGTGTTTGTTTCAGCATTTTTTCAACACGGTGCCATGTGGGTATTTATGTTGTACGTATTGGGTATCGTTGCCGCTATGTTGACCGGCTTTATTGTGCAAAAAACCTTACTGCCAGGTAAGCCTCAACCATTAGTTATGGAATTGCCGGCTTATCATTGGCCTCGCTTATCGGCCATGTTGCGCTTAACACAGCAACGTTTAAAAGCCTTTGTCACTCGTGCCGGTCGTGTGATTATTCCGGTGTGTTTAGTCATTGGTGGGCTCAATGCAATCACCGATACAGGCCAACTTAGCACCGATGATGCCAATACCCATTCATTATTATCTCTAGTGGGTCGCGGAGTGACGCCGGTATTTGCACCCATGGGAATTACCCAAGATAATTGGCCGGCTACGGTGGGTTTGGTGACCGGGGTGATGGCCAAAGAAGTCGTGGTTGGTACCTTAAATACGTTGTACACAGCTGATTTACCGGCAGTCGATGAACAAGAAACAGCAGATGATTCGATATGGGCTAGCTTTGCTGAGGCGTTACAAAGTATTCCAGATAATTTAGGTACATTAGCTGCTGCAATTAAAAATCCATTACTGGCTAGTGAGGCAGGTGTGGATGTGGATCAACGTGTTTATGGTGTGATGCATCGATATTTTGAT
Source organism: uncultured Coxiella sp. (assembly GCA_902623005.1). Taxonomy (GTDB): domain Bacteria; phylum Pseudomonadota; class Gammaproteobacteria; order Coxiellales; family Coxiellaceae; genus UBA9148. The sequence continues at coordinate 39,553 of CACNSC010000008.1, read as the reverse complement.
GGTGCAGTCGGCGTGTTGGCATATCTATTATTTGTTTTATTGTACTTCCCCTGTGTATCAACCATGGCGGCGATGCGACGTGAGATCGGTATGCGTTGGGCTATATTTTCGGTAGTTTGGAGTACAGGATTTGCCTATGTGAGTGCGGTGCTGTGTTACCAGTTAGGCACTATCTACGAGCACCCGGGCGATTCAATTCGTTGGCTAGTGTTCTCGCTAACATTATTGGCATTGATTGTTGTTGTTCTCAAATCAACAGTGAAAAAGGAAGTTAGCTTGTTGTCAGCATCATCACCATAGGAGGGTTATATGATTTTGATTGAGTTACGCAACTACTTAAAGCAACGGGTTTCCGTTAGCATGACCGAGCTGAGCATGCACTTTAAGAAACAAGCTTGTGATCTGGAGCCTCTGCTGCAATATTGGATTGAACGTGGTCGGATTGAGTCGGTAGAGCTTAATTGCGGTGGTGGTAGTTGCAAGGGTTGTCCGATGCGTTGTGCAAAAGCCTATCGTTACGTTAGCTCGTAAAATAAGTTACCATAAAACCAGTTGCATCAAGGGAGCTTATCATGACGGACCAACCTTCGGATTTTGACCCAACACTGGACTTGAAGTCAGTTGAGCAAATGTTGCAGCGCATCGATAGCGCGCTAGAGTTGGACGAGTTTATTCGACGCGGCTACAGCAAAGCCGATTTAATTTGGATTCTTGATCGTTGTCCTTTTGTGCAAATCACCGATGCATTGCAAAAAGCTCAACCGCTGCCAGAAGTGGACTTAGTTTCATCGGCGTCATCCGGTTGGACCATTTATAACTACGGTGATGCCATGAGTACATCACCCGGTCGTTTATTGTTCGGGGGTTACTATCGCGATGACGATGATGAGGGTTCGGGTGGCGTGCAAGCTCATGGTACCGTCGTTCGCCAGCGCTACATGGCGGCAAGAGACATGGTGGCATTAACGCAGCAGTGTGGTTGGGGTGGAATTTATCTCGTCGATGGTCACCCTAAAATGATGCGGGATATTTGGATGGAGGCAACCCGCCAAGGCTTGTCGGTGATGGGCTATGAGCCGTCAGCGGATGATTATGCGGTGTTAAGTCGGGTTAATATGTCTGCTGATGCTATGGCAATTAAGCGGTCATCAACACCAAAAGGTTAGCAGGCATCGATAATAAAAGACACGGTTGGTTTCCAAGCTCTATGGATTAGAATTTACCTAAACAACTCATTTCTATCGTGACATTCTATCTAGTCTCCCTCTAGCTACGTCGCTATCTTAGCGCCCCTCCATTTAGGGAGACGTTTTCTGTTTTTAGCTGAGGCGCTTCTTGTTTTATGAAGTTGATAAATGCACCTTTCAACTTGTTATTTGGGAAATCAACTTTTCTGTGTGAGTCAACCCTTTGGCAGAAAAGTTGATTGTCTTTATTATCAAGATCTTCATTCCATTTTCGAACAAGCATTTCAAATTGATCATTAGATAGAGTGAATGGCAATGTTTCTACGACTTTTCCATTCTCTAGTATTTGCAAGCCAGTTTCTCTAGCTTCGATATTAATGCCACCACCGGAATAGTTGTTGAAATGATGAAATGAACTTTGGTCAACGAAATCAGCGGAGCTCAGACTACTTCTTTGGATCTTTTTAATATTCTTGTCATGTTCGATCTGTAAATCCCAAATCTGTCGCATGATTCGTTTTTGTGCTTCTCTTACATGATTGCATGTGGCCTCAAGGCAGTGTCTACGTTCTTTGCCAGTGAGTTCCTGCTCTGGGTCACCCTTAAGTTTAGTTTTTAAAGCATCATCATTAAGAGCAGCATCAAACAACTTCGAGCCATATGTATCTTCGGAATTGGCAAGATAGCGTAGCCCATCGTTGGTAAATTTCATTTCTTTAAATTTTGCATTGAGAGTATGAAGCTCATGATATGCATCGTTTAGTTTCGTGATATGCCTGTTGGTAGCGTTGATGGTGCTGTCGTGCTCGCTAAATTTCTCTGGCTCACAAGCGTTATTGATAATTAGATGCGGTATTTGTGGGCATGCATCTGCCTTAAGCCCAAGCGACTGTCTTGCGCTGGTTAGCGTTTCGAGTACTTGAGTGTCGTAAACGGTGTATAGGTACTTATTTACAGGAGATGAGTATTTAAAATTGTAGCCCCTGAAGCTACGTTCATGTTTAAGGAGTTCCTTGTCGAGTCCCTTTTCATTGAGTGTTTGTTCAGCTTTTTTTATTTCTTCATCATCGTGATAGCTGGTCTGATATCCGGATACTGCAGTACTACATACCATAAAACACCTTTTAATACTTTCTGAGATAGTATGGGAATTTTGGCCTTTATTGGGATTTCGTGCAGCTTCTTCGTTGAGGGACATCGCTTTTGGTAGAAAAAATGCAGGCGGAGAAAATATAACGCGTCGAAACCAGTCTCCTGTAGAATAGGGGTTAATGTTTTTCTTGTTGAGCTGAACCATTTGTTGAGCGCAATCAAAATCCCACTTTGATCTGAACAGTGGTACCGAGCGTAGAAATCTCATGGGGTCTCGGGCCAGTCTTTCCGCTTCATTGACTGCTCCACTAGGAAGGTCCATCAACCCATAATAAGAATCTTCAAAGTTCATTATTCAAACGCTCTGTTGGGATCATCAAATGTGATCGTTAAATACGAATAGAGCTATGATACCTAACAACCCTTAAGATAATATTAAATTTTTATGATTTTTGAGGGTGTATTGGTGGAATTGACTAAGAACAGTAAGCGCTGGTGAGGAAGACTAACTGATAGCAAGGAAAATATTGGCAACCCCTTGATTTTAATGGATTAAGGGGCTGCCGTAAAAATTATTCAGCCATTTCTTTGACGCGTTTCAATGGGCGAACTTTAACCACGTTGCGTGCAGGTTTCGCTTTAAACATCATTTCTTCGCCAGTGAAAGGGTTAATACCTTTGCGGGCTTTGGTTGCAGGTTTGCGTTTAACCGTGCATTTCATCAGACCTGGTAGTGTGAATTCACCAGCTGCGTTTTTCTTCAGGTGGCGGTGCATTAAATTACCTAGTGTGTCAAACACGGAAGTTACTTCTTTTTTGCTTAAGCCCGTATTTTCGGTGATATATGTGATGGATTGCGATTTGTTCATCGCAGCTTTGATAGCCGTAGTTGGTAATGCTTTCTTAACTGGTGCTTTTTTTGCAACAGCTTTCTTTTTAGCAACAGTCTTTTTAACAGTTTTTTTAGCAGCAGCTTTTTTTGCTGGTTTTGCTTTTTTACGTGCAGGCATGTAAACGTCCCCTTTTTACAGTTTAATACAATGAGTTACGTGAACTCTTAAAGAAATAGAAAATAGCACAGTTTTTAAAAAAAGCGAATAAAAAAACACATAAATCAGTGTTTTATAGGGATAAATTTACTATTGTTTTGATTATGATTTTGCGAAAAGTCGGTTCAGTGTGGTTTTTTAAGACTTAAATTGTTAAATCTCGGGTGTATCATTGAATGGGATATCGGAAAATACAGCGCGAATTTTGGTTATTATTAAGTCAGATTTCATCGGTAAAAGCGATGTTTACGGGCTTTTTACTTGGCTGAAAAAAGTTGTTTAAATTTAAGTGCTGTTGTAGTATCTTTGCCAATTCTTCATTCAGAGTGCTCAGGTTAAACATGAAAACGTACATGGCAAATTCGCAGTCAGTTCCCGAAAAATGGTTTCTAGTTGACGCGACAGATAAAACATTAGGTCGTCTATCCAGCGTAATTGCATCGCGATTACGTGGCAAGCATAAAGCGGAATACACGCCTCATGCCATCACTGGAGATCGAATCATCGTCATCAATGCCGAGAAAATCAAAGTCACTGGTAACAAAACTACTGACAAGATTTATCACAGGCATAGTGGTTATCCTGGTGGTATCAAAAGCATTTCATTTGAAAAGTTGCAAGCCAAGAAACCAACTATGATCGTAGAAAAAGCAATTAAGGGTATGTTGCCAAAAGGGCCTTTAGGCAGAGATATGTTTCGTAACCTTAAAGTCTATGCTGGATCTGATCATCCGCATGCCGCACAACAACCCGAATTATTAGACGTTATTTAAGAGGCTAATTTAAATGAAGCAAGCAACTATTGAACAATCTTATGGTACAGGCCGCCGCAAGTCATCGACTGCACGTGTCTTTCTACGCCCTGGTACTGGCAAGATCACTATCAATAACCGAACTCTAGAAGAGTTTTTTGGAAGAGAAACCTCAAGAATTGTCGTCCGTCAGCCTTTAGTTATCCTCAACTGCGAGCAGCAATTCGATATCTACGTTACCGTGACAGGTGGTGGTATCAGTGGTCAAGCAGGTGCGATTCGTCACGGCATCACACGTGCACTGGTTGCATACGAAGCAAAAAATAAAGCGCCGGCAAATGACTCCATTGAAGACATCGTTGCAGATAGCGCTACTACAGAATCAGAAACTTGGCATCGTCGCTTGCGTAAAGCCGGTTATGTAACTCGTGATTCAAGAGTTGTGGAGCGTAAGAAAGTTGGTCGTCATAAGGCCCGTAAAGGTAGTCAGTTCTCCAAACGTTAATCGAGTTGTTGAGTTTTTTACGGGTGATAGAGCTGCTTTCTCACTTAATGTAGAAGCAGTTCTTTTTCGTTTATCTTCAGGGATGTTAGGGGAAAATCTATGAGTTTAGTCAAGCGTTCGGTCATGAACCTATATTCAGGTGCCATGGACCCTGATAGTCATAAAGTTCGAATTGTCTTAGCTGAAAAAGCAGTTGCCGTTGAGGTCACCAGTGTTGATATCAACCACCCTTCGGAAGATCTATTGCATCTTAACCCCTACAACACGCTACCAACGTTAGTCGATCGTGAACTCGTGTTATACGAGCCACAAGTGATTATGGAATACTTGGATGAGCGTTTTCCACATCCACCATTGTTGTCGGTTTACCCTGTTGCGCGTGCTAAGTCCCGTTTGATGCTGCATCGTATCGAGCAGGATTGGTATAGTTTAATGCGTACTATCTTGCATTCCGATGATGAATTTAGTGTTGAATCTGCTCGAAGCGAGTTGCGTGAAGGTTTGATTGTTTTAGAGCCTGTGTTTGCCGATAAACCCTACTTTTTAAGTGACGAGTTTAGTTTAGTCGATTGTAGTATTGCACCCCTGCTCTGGCGTTTGCCATTACTAGGGATCACATTGCCTACAAGCGCTAAAGGACTTATGGCTTATCAAGAGCGTATTTTTGAGCGTGAGTCTTTTCAGGCGAGTTTATCTGATCCCGAGCGTGAAATCAGGACTTTTGATGATTTCGAGTAAGCCTTATTTATTCCGAGCTATCTACCAGTGGTTGCTCGATAGTGAGCTAACCCCCTATGTCATGGTTGATGCCCAGGTTCCTAATGTTGAAGTTCCTGAAGACTATATTGAGGATGGTCAAATAATTTTAGACATGACGCCTTCAGCGATTATTGATCTTGAGATGGGCAACGAGCACGTTGAATTTAAAGCAAGATTTTCAGGCGTCACGCGTCATATCATTTTACCAATGTCGGCTATTCTTGCGCTTTATGCCTACGAGAATGGTCGTGGTATGGTGTTTACTGATGAAGAAGATGACAATTTACCACCTGATGGCGACGACCATAATGGTCAGCCAACAGGCGGTAAGCCGCATTTGCGTGTCGTCAAGTAGTTCGATTAACGGTTTCTAATCAATTAATCGTTTTGTTTGCCAGTTTAACAGTGAATCTCCGCTGCTATTTTCCTAGAGTCTTTTTTACTACAGTACTTGTAGTCAATGTCTCACACAGCGCCAAAAAATTTTAAGGTTAATTTAATATCTGTTCGTTATATTGACTGCAATAAGCGATTTAACGGACAACATTGTGATTCATCTGATTTATCAACCCGGTTGGGATTCTGAGCTAAAACAAGATAGCCAAATCAATTTCTGCGCCCGTATTCCACATGCTTATCCCAGTTGGCTTCATCTCACATTACCTGAGCTAGTTCATCACGTGATTGATCAAGCATTAATTGCTTTTGATCATGCAAAAAGTCTCAAGGGGTTTCTAGCATTCTCGGATGCAGACTCTGGATCATTAACACCATTTTCAGTCACTAGTCATTATTGTATTAGAGTCTTGCATTGTTCTTTACAGGGTGCGGTGCGTCTCTCGGTCAGTCCTATTTATCATTTGGGTCTAGATTACCCCGAGGTTTATCAGCATCGTGAAGGTAAATCACTCGATCCTAAGGCCATGTTAGGAGTAGTAGAGATCACAGGGCAAGAAAAGTCGATTAACCATCAATTTCAAACAGACGGTTGTGATGGTCATTTGTTTCGTTACGGCATTGATGCAGGCGTTGCGTTTAAAGATAGTCCTATTGAGCATAATCGCGCTATGAATTTGAAGTTAGCGTTATTTGAAGATTGTCTGTTATCAACCTTTCATTCTAAAGGTCAAGTCAGTTCTCAGACCCTATCTTTGGAAGAAGTTATGTCACATGAAGAGCAAGCTTATAATTTTACTGAGACTAATACGTTTAACTTAGCTAGCCATCCCGGTCTCTAAAAATCCATTGGTTAGGGTTTAAGAAAAAACTGCACCGAGATGCAGTTTTTTTATTTAGTAGGGTGCGCGTTGGGTGCGACGATTGCCGTTGTTACCGCTTTCACGTTCTTGTGCAATGTTGACACGCAGTTTGCGGCCATTAAATTCTTTTTCATTATATTGTTCAATTGCGTTTTGAGCAGAGCTCGAATCTTCAAACTCAATAAAGCTAAAACCTTTGCATTGTCCAGTGAACTTATCTTTGATGAATGCAATCTCTTTAATCGCTCCACAGGAAGAAAATAGCTCACTAAGCTCTTCTTGGGTGGCGCTGTAAGGCAGATTGCCGACGTATATTTTATTCATAATAAAACCTATTTAATAATTAACGAAACTAATAAAGCATTTGTTTTATCACATCAATAGCATTGTGTATAGTCATCGCTCTGTGATGTTGTCGTTCAAGATCATATAATCTGATAGGTTAAGGTTTTTTGCGGCATAAACTTCATCGACACGACTTAAAGCCAAGTGGTTTGGTGCTGACTTCAATAGAGTTGGCTGTTGATGAATGTCGTCAAATATTTCATGCATAATTTGAATGAACTGATCAAGCTCCACTTTCGACTCTGTCTCAGTCGGTTCTATTAAAAGACATTCAGGCACGTGAATAGGAAAATAGATAGTAGGTGCATGCACGCCATAATCTAATAATCGTTTAGCAACATCGAGAGCTTTAATTGAGAATTTATCGAATTCGGGTTTTAGTGTAACAATAAATTCGTGACTAGCTCGCCGATCTGGAAAAGCTACGGTGTAGCCAATTCTCTTGAGATGATGCATTAAGTAATTTGCATTGAGTGTTGCAACTTCACTGACGCGTTGCAGGCCTTGTCGACCTAGTAATCTAATATAGGCATATGCTCGCAATAAGACTCCTGTGTTGCCCATAAAAGTGGTGCACCGTCCAATTGATAGTGGCCGATCTTCTTTAGTCAGCCAATGCCAACGACCGTTGCTATGTCCTACGATCGGTGTTGGCAAGAAAGGTGCAAGCTTATCGCCGGCCAGAACAGGGCCAGCACCAGGACCACCACCTCCGTGAGGTGTTGCGAAGGTTTTGTGTAGATTGAGATGCATTACATCAAAACCCATATCGCCTGGCCTATAGTGGCCTAAGATAGCATTGAGATTTGCACCGTCGTAATACAGTAAGCCGCCAACAGCATGAATAATTTCAGCAATTTTTTCAATATTTTGCTCGAAAACGCCCAATGTTGAGGGATTAGTTAACATGATACCGGCAGTTTGTGGTCCAACAACGGACTGTAAAATGTTCAGATCAACATCGCCCGAGGCAGTTGTTGGGATTTCACGTACCTGATAGCCGCATTGGATGGCAGATGCAGGATTAGTGCCATGTGCAGCATCAGGTACCAAAATTTCTTGACGCTGATGATCATCTCTTGCTGCGTGATAAGCCTTAATCATGCTTACACCGGCAAACTCTCCTTGGGCTCCAGCCATTGTAGTGAGAGAGGCTGCCTGCATACCGGTTATATTGATAAGATACGTTTGTAATTCATATAAAGACTGTAAAGCGCCTTGTGCATCGTTTGGTTCTGTTAACGGGTGAATCTGATTAAAGCCAGGTAGGCTCGCAATGTGATGTGCTGCCTTAGGGTTGTATTTCATCGTGCACGAACCAAGTGGATAGGTCTGTGTATCAATACAGAAATTCTTTTGTGAGAGCTTGGTAAAGTGTCGCACACATTGTAACTCGGGCATGGATGAGATTCGAGGAGCGCAACTCCGTAAAGCTGACTCTTGCGGCGATTGGTACGTTGATGGCGATTTTATCGGTTCAATCACATTGCTCATGCTAGCTCCTTGAAAAGACAATGTTGATAAAAGGCTATGTCTGATTCAGTTTTTGTTTCTGTCGCGCAGACTAATATGGCTTGTCCTAGCTCTGGAAAATTTTGAGTTAGGTCATAGCCGCCCTGGATGCCGTGTTTTTTCAAGCTATTCAGTATAAATTGGCTGGTATGGCGCTGGCTACAAATAACAAACTCATTAAAAAAGGCAGTTTCAAATACTCCATCAATATCTTTGAGCGATATTAGTTTTTGATATAACTGCTTTGCGCGATGGTGGCAAATCTGTGCGGACTGTAATAAGCCTGCGGCACCCATCAATCGCATGTAAATAGTTGATGCAGTGACTACAAGTCCTTGGTTAGTACAGATATTGGAAGTTGCTTTGCTACGTCGTATATGTTGCTCTCTAGTTTGCAGTGTCAGTGTAAAACAAGGGCGTTGATGCTGGTCAATAGTCTTTCCAACAATGCGGCCAGGCATTTGTCGAACATACTGATTCTGAGTGCACATAAAGCCGTAGTAAGGGCCACCTAATGAAAGAGGGACTCCTAATGGTTGACCCTCTCCACAGGCAATGTCCACACCTTTTTTCCCCCAGGTTCCAGGTGGTTTTAACCAGGCCATTGCTAATGGGTTAACCTGGGCAATTACTAATGCATTATAATGGTGTGCAAGGTCTGTTAACTCATCAACAGCCTCAAGCGTACCAAAGAAATTGGGTTGAGAAATAATGATGGCTGCTGTTTTATCATTCAGTGTATCATCGAGCTGTTCAAGTGAGAGTGTGCCAGTGTTTGGGTGATATGGAATATCAATTAGTTCAATTCCTTGATGTTTTGTTAGCGTTTCTAAAACATCACGATAATGAGGATGAATATTTTTAGGTACTAATATTCGCTGTTTTTTTCCGCGTTGAATACGAACCGCCATCAGTATAGCCTCTGCCAGTGCAGTTGAGCCATCGTATAGTGAGGCATTAGACACTTGCATGGACATCAGTTCAGTCATGAGTGTCTGGTACTCATAAATGACTTGTAAGCTACCCTGACTCGCTTCCGCTTGATATGGAGTATAGGCCGTATAGAACTCCCCCCGACAAGCCAGCTCCCACACCGCTGTTGGAATAAAGTGATCATAAGCCCCTGCTCCGAGGAAACATCGACCTGTTTGATCAGGTGATTGTCGTTGGTTCATTAAGCGAATTAACGCTTGTTCATCCAGTGCTTCAGGGATTTCTGAAAGTGATTGAACCTGATATTGACTGGGAATCTCATCAAAGAGGTCTAAGCAGGATTGCACGCCAATATCGTCTAACATCAATGCAATTTCTTGCTCACTATGCGGGATAAATGCCATATTAGTCTTCCAAGGATGATAAGTAGTCTTGCGCGGTAAGTAATTTTGAAAGTTGTGTTGCATCGTTAATAGAAATGCGATAAATCCAGCCCTTATCATACGGATCAGTATTGATGAGCTCAGGGGAGTTATCTAAATCTGAATTAGTGTCTATGATGGTGCCACTAAGTGGAGCATAAATATCAGCAGCTGTTTTAACTGATTCAACGACAGCTGTTTCATAACCTTGAGTTACCGCTGTTTCATTCGATGGTAAGTCGACAAAAACAATATCACCTAAAAGATCTTGTGCATGAGATGTGATACCAACAATAAACGTATTGTCATTTTGCTTTTTAACCCACTCGTGTGATGAGGTGTATAATAAATTTTCAGGAAGTGTATTCATTTAGCAGACTCCATGTCATGAATATTATTTTTTTAATGACTTTACTCTATGTTAGGCAATACGACTTTTGCAAGTGATATGTGGTGTCTAATAATGATACTTCCAATCCTTTATAATTGTTTATCATGCAGATTAAAAATTTAGTTCTGATGACTTGGCTTCAGTTTGAGATTGAAAATATGTTTTTCCGTGCTTTACAAACGGAAGCTTTGTTAATTCAACGGAAGTCATCTTTTTTCTTATTTCTATTTTCCCGAAACATGGTGCTTGTGTTGGAACTCTAGCAAAACCAATTGCACGGTTTAGCGTGGGTGAGAAGCTACCACTAGTAATGATTCCTTGTTGATTATTCTCAAAATGGATAACTTGACCAGATCGTAAAACGCCACGCTCATTCATAGTGATGCCGACTAATTTTTCAGATATTCCACGTTGTTTTTGAGCCTCTAGAGCTTTACAACCAATAAAGTTACGATTGGTGTCCTCAAATGATATTGTCCATGCTAGATTAGATACTAAAGGTGATGTTTCTTCAGTCATATCTTGGCCAAACAAATTAAGTCCTGCTTCTATTCGTAGGGTATCGCGAGCTGCTAGTCCGCAAGGAGTTACGCCGGATTCAATAGCCTGTTGCCAAAAATCACGTGCTATATTGTTTGGTAGAATCAGTTCAAGGCCATCTTCACCGGTGTAGCCTGTTCTAGCGATGAGCATGTTATTTTTAGTGAAGGCATGAAACGGTTTTAGCGCCTGGATATTAGTTGAAAATTCGGAGGGTAAAAGTTGGCAAGCCGTTGTTCGTGATTGCGGCCCTTGCAAGGCTAAAATACTCATATCTTTTGGTTCAACAACTGATACAAAGTAACTGTTACTCTTTTTTTGTATCCAAGCTAGATCTTTAGCGTAGCATGCAGCATTGATGACACATCGAAAGTGATTAGGCTTGAGACGATAAACAATTAGATCATCAATAATTCCAGCGTTGTCATTTAACATACATGAATAGAGTGCTTGGCCGTCAAATTTTAATTTCTCAATATCATTGGCTAATAAAAAACGTAAAAATTGTCCTGCCTGCTCTCCAATGATATCAATTACTTTCATGTGTGATACATCGAATAGACCAGTATCGGTTCTAACGGCATTGTGCTCTGCTAATTGAGAGGAATATTGTATTGGCATTGCCCAACCTGAGAAATCGACAATCTTTGCATTGAGTTCGGTATGTAAATCATATAATGCAGTTTTTTTCATTATCCAATCCTTTGTGATACATAACATCACTATATGTTTGATGAGTTGGGTATTCAACTCATTAACTGCTCAATTTGTTACATCTTGCTACAGAATAGAAATAGTTATGAAACATCGCCTTGATAGAATTGAGACTTGAGTTTTTTTGATTATCAGGTGGGTTAATGAAACGATTATTTTTTGCTATTAGTGCGGTATTGTTTTTTGGTGTGGCTACCTTGTCATTGTGTATGGCTAAAGACTATCCGGGCTTTAGTATGAAAAGCGATTTTACAAGTCAGCAGTATATTTCAAATGATATGAACTTTAAGTAGTCATGGCGATTAAAAAATAGTTACTGTGCCAGTGCGGGTAGGTCATCGTGAATTGCCATAGCTTGTTTGGCGAACTGACTTTTGATCCAAGGGTTACTATCCACGAGATTAAGTCCATTACTAGCAACTCTTCGCGCAAATCCAGAATTATGATTAAAGCAGTCTTTGATTAAACGTAGACTGTTAAGGAAAACACTATTGCGTGGCCGACACCAGCGTTGGTAGTGTTGCAGTGCTGATGGTAGAGAATAATTTTTTTTATTAACATGTTTGATTAAGCATTCTGCCAAAACAGCAGCATCGAACAAACCTAGATTTGCCCCAACGCCAGCTAAAGGATGAATGGTATGAGCAGCATCGCCAATCAGTGCGGTTCGGTTTTTATAATAATGATAAACATGACGCATAGTCAGTGGAAATCGATGATTGGATGAGATGACGTTCACTTTACCCCAACGATGGTTGATTGCCTCAGCGACTGCGACGCCGAGAGTATCGCGTGATAGTTTTGATAGCTCATCGATGTGCGATGTTGACGATGACCAGACAATAGATGATTGGTTGGCATCATGGAGAGGTAGAATTCCAATTGGCCCATTAGGTAAAAATTGTTGCAAGGCAGTCTGTTGGTGAGGTTGATCGGTTTCAATCACCGTTGTTAGCGCATCGTGGTGATATGGACGTTGGTGGTAACGAAATAATGCGTGTTGACGTACCCAGGACTGCGGTCCATCTGCACCAATTATTAATGATGATTTTAACACTTGACCATCAGTCAGTGTCAGTTGGCAGTGGTTTGTATTTGATATGATTTCTGTAGGCTTTGCCGAGTGGATAAGCGTCACCTGACTATGTTTTTCGAGATCTTCCCACAATGCTTTGACTATTGCGCGATTTTCAACGATCTGTCCAAGCTGAGGTGATGGGATCTGAGTGGCACAAAACCGAATTTGACCCGCATAGGCATGATCCCAAATATCCATACGGTGTAACACCGATTTGCTCTGAGGAGGAATGCTCGACCAGATCCCAAGATTTTTTAATATCTGTATTGAAGCTTGATTAAGGGCATACACTCTAGCGGTAGGATTAGTGTCAGACCACACTAAATTAGGTTTGTGCGACTCGACGACTATGACAGAAATGGCATGATCAGCCAGCGCTTTTGCTAGAGTCAGACCAATTGCGCCACCACCGACAATGATGACAGAGAACTGTGAGGCCATATCAGCATCAACTTATGGAAAATTTGAAAGACTCACGTATTTTAGATGGTTTCGGTCTGGCGAGCAATGCAGGTAGAGGTTGATAAGGGTATCTGACAGGCTAATTTAGGTTGTGAGGATTGATAGCCAAGGAAAGGTTTAAGTATCATTTTTTTCAATGATGGATTGAGGTTGACTGCGAGCATACCAAGGCTGCGTAAATGTCCGATTAAAGGTGTATGAAACAATTGATGAATCCGTTGAGTACTCTTTGCAACCTGTTGTTGTGCAGACTGACTCCAGTGATTATAGCTGATTAGACCTGAGCTATGGTTTATCTGGCCATGGAGATTGTAGTTATCAGTTAATTTCTCGGCGAGCATTGCAACGTTTAGAAGTGTTAAGTTAAACCCTTGTGCCGTAATTGGATAAAACGTGTGGGCAGCATTACCAAGAAAAACAACCGATTGTTGGCAGCAAGATGGTAATGAGTTTGTCATGACTGGATAACGATTGATTAATTGTAGAGATTGTATAGTCGGTTGCCTGCTCGAATAACTCTGATTGAGGTGCTGCTTGAATTGATCATCACTCCAATTCATCAGGGTTAATGCAAAGGCTTGCGGTACAGTCCAAACAGCCCGGGCGGTATCAGGTTGCCAGCCTGGAAGCCAGGCAATTGTGCCGTGTTTGGTGAAACGTTGAAAAGCCGTGTTCGGCTGTCGTGATGGTTGTTGGAGTTGGAGCTCGAACACTAAGGCGTGATCGCCATGATCGGTGGTTTCTCCTTTAATACCAAGCAGTTCTTTAGTGGGGGATTGTGTTCCATCGGCTGCAATCAGTAACGATGTAGACAGCTGATGTTGATGTTGCTCTTCATCTTGGTAACAAACTGTCACTATTGAGTCACTGTTTTCAATCGCAATCAGCTTTGTGGACGTCAGGTGTTCGATTGCCAGTTGATTGTCTGAGGCATTGTGCAGTTGGGTTTCTAGATCAGCATACGGTACAACATGTGCCAAAGCATCCAACCGCATGGATGCAGCGGATAGAGCAATTTGCCCCAATCGACTTTGTTCGGTGATGATCAATTGTTCGATTGCGATGCTGGCTTCGGTCAACTTGGACCAAATATTTAGAGTTTTAAGGACATTAACGCTGGTGTGATTGAGTGTGATTGGGCGGGTGTTAAGCGTATTGTCATTGATCAGTTCGCCATTTGTCGAGGATGCTCGGTCAATGATGGCTATGGATAACGGTAAGTGTTTTAGCGCCTGTGCCATACTGGCCCCAGCTAGCCCGTTGCCGATAATGATCAGGTCATAATGCTGCATACTAATTTAGTCTCTTTGTGACTGTATTATTGTGCGCTCATGGTAATCGAAGTGGGCACATTATCAAAGTAGGCTGAGGGTAAAGTAATGGGATCTAGATCGGCTTTCACATATAATTAAGACAATTTCAGTACTAAGGAGACTCCTCTGAACGAAACTAGTAAAAAGCTTGCTGCCTTAAGAGCTTTAATGCAGCAGCATCAGGTTGATTATTATTATTTGCCAGGCACAGATGCGCATGCCAATGAATATTTACCTCTAGCTTGGCGTCGTACTCAGTGGTTAAGTCAATTCAGTGGTTCTGCGGGAGATTTACTGGTTGGTTTAGAGCAAGCGAGTTTATGGACTGATCCACGATATTTTTTACAAGCTGATCAGCAGTTGGACAGCCGTTGTTTCTCACTCATGAAAGTAACTCAGGGATCGATTTCGGGAAACATCTTGCAGTGGTTAATCAATAACGCTCATGGGCTTCGAATCGGCGTTGATCCACAATTGATTGCCATTGCTACTCAACAGCATTGGCAAGCATCACTCTCCCAGGCGCAGATTGAATTGGTTGCGATAGATGGCAATCTAGTTGATCAGATTAACCAAGATGATGTGGGTATTGATTGCCATGAGATTGAGATTCATGCCGAGTCTTATGCCGGGGAGTCAGTATCTAGTAAGCTCGCACGATTGCGACAATCGATGCATGAGCAGCAGTGCCAATGCCATATTGTGACAATGTTGGATGCAATCTGTTGGTTATTCAACGTTAGGGGGCAAGATATTGAATACAACCCACTAGTCATCAGCTATGCGATTGTGACGCAAGAAGCTTGCGAAATTTATCTTCATGAGCAGGTCTTGACCGAGTCACAGGTCAGTTACTTTAGGGATAACGCGATTGATGTTAAGTCGTATGACAAGTTTTCAGTTGCAATGGCGCGGATTGATAGTCGTGTATTGATTGATGCTGCCTCTGCAAGTTGGTGGGTGGTAAGTTGTCTAAGTCAGGCCGAGGTCGTACTTGGCGAATCACCAATCACACTGATGAAAGCTTGTAAGAATCCAGTAGAAATCTTGGGCGCAAAGCAGGCGCACATTGAGGATGCGGTCGCTTTAATACGGTTTTGGATGTGGTTTGAGCAGAACTGGCAAGGCCAAACGGAGATTAGTGTCGCTAAACATCTTGAATCATTTCGTGCGCAGTCAGTCAATTATTGTGGTGCTAGCTTTGCCAGTATTGTGGGTTTTGCTGAGCACGGTGCCGTCATTCATTACAAGGCTGAGCCAGTTACAGACAGTGAAATTACAGATCAATCGTTGTTATTGATTGACTCCGGTGGGCAATATCGCTCTGGAACTACGGATATTACTCGAGTCTTTCATTGCGGCGAGCCAACTGCCGATCAAAAGCAGCATTACACGCTAGTGCTTCAAGGTCATCTGGCATTGGGAAGTACTGTTTTTCCCAAAGGGACGGCAGGTGTGCATTTAAATGCGATTGCGCATGCTCCATTGTGGCAGCAGTGTTGTGATTATGGTCATGGTACTGGGCACGGCGTAGGCAGTTACTTGTGTGTGCATGAAGGCCCTCAGCGAATTTCTGCTGCGGCAGCAGATACACCTTTGCAACCAGGTATGATCTTGAGTAACGAGCCAGGAATATACTTAGAAGGTCAATACGGCATACGCATAGAAAATTTATGCGTTGTTGAAGAAGTGTGTGATGCGGATAAGAGTCTTACTCATCACGGACCTTTTTATGCATTTCAGGATCTTACTTTAGTTCCTTATGATGTTAGGTTAATTGATCAGTCGCTGTTAAGTTCTACTGAGAAAGAAATATTGAATCGATATCATGAGAAAGTGTTTACAACCCTTGCGCCTCTTTTAAGCGAAGAGGAAGCAATATGGTTAAAACAAAAAACACTTTCATTGAGTTGTTAAGATGTTGACCCGATGAGTTGAACTGATTATTCTTAGCGTAGTTATTTAAGATAGACAACTTAGTTATTGAATTTATTACAGGGAAGTGGGTAATGGAAGTAACCGAATTAATGAACAGCACTGTGGAATTAAATCAACTTGAATCAACAGTAGATCGTTTAATGCGAACTATTGAGCAGCTTGCTGCTGATAATAAGGCCCTTCGTAGACAAGTGCACAGTGTCATTAGAGAGCGAGACGCGGTTTTGGCTCAAAAGCAACGAACGGTTACACAAATAAAGCATTTAATTCATAAAGTTAAGGAGTCATCGTTATGACAGCAGCCACTGATAACTTAATAACTATTCAAATCTTAGATCGCAAATACAATATTAAATGCCCTGCTCATGAAGTATTAGAGTTACAAGAGGCAGCAAAAGTTGTGCAAAATAACATGAAGCAACTCAAACAATCCGGCTCTGTTTCTTCCACAGATCAATTGGCCATAGTGTCGGCATTAAATGTTACCCACGAACTTTTATTGTTAAAAAAGCAAAATAATAGTTATATCAATGTGATGAATAAACGCCTACAAGATTTACAAAAAAGAATTGAAAAATTTCTAGCTGCAGAAGAAGAAATTAAGTTATAATTAACTTACCCTCTGCGGTGAGAGTAGTAGGTTAAAATATTTTGAACCGATAAATACTTGTTTAGGGATTAATTGCGTATTACTGTTGTGCCATTTTATTGTATAAAAAAGCCTGATGTGATGCCGGATACTCCCACCTGAGCCACTGGGTTCAAATACAAGTCTACTGCCTTGCTTCGGAGGGCTTATTAATTCTAAACGATCTATCAGATCTTTTAAGCGACAGTTACGAAATACACTCTCGCCTTATCGAGTTTCTCTTTTTTCTCAAGAAATAACCCGTCGCGTATTGTCACTTCCTATTGTTAATGATGCAAAAAAAATTGCTTTGTATGTTTCGAATGATAATGAGGTGATAACGTCTTTTTTAATTAAGACTTTTCATCAAGAAAATAAACAAGTATTTTTGCCGGTTATGGCAAAGAAAACATTGAAGTTTTATCAATACTTGCCGCAAGAGAAACTCGTTGCTGCCCAGTTTGGTATTTTACAGCCGCCAATAATGAATAAAGAGCCAATAGAAATTAATCAGATAGATTTAATATGTTTACCGTTAGTTGCATTCAATGATGATTGTGAGCGACTTGGAATGGGTGGTGGTTTTTATGATCGCGTACTGTCTTATCATAGTGACTTGATAAATAAACCGTGGTTAATCGGATTGGCTTATTCGTTTCAACATGTGGATGATTTACCTATTCAGTCATTTGATATTGGATTAAATGCAATAGTGACTGAAAATATGATTTACTGTACAACAAAGAATAAATAATACTTATAAAATAAGAAGTGCTGAGTTTCTTGGATAAACCAGCTACTAACAAGGAGGTTAGTATAATGCTCTCATGGACTACTTACTCAGATGCAATGCCAGTGATACAACAAAAGTTATTTTCTTTTGGTAGTAAGTTGATTGTTGCTATTATTATTTTTCTGATTGGCTTGTGGCTCTCCGGACTAATATCTCGAATTGTTAAGCGAATTTTTGATGCCCGGTCAATGGAGCAAACAATTTCAACTTTTCTGTGCAAGCTTATATATTCGATTTTAATTATTTTAGTTATAGCGGCTAGTCTAGCAAAATTAGGTGTGCAGACTGCATCACTAGTTGCTTTTTTAGGTGCTATGGGCTTGGCAGTTGGGTTGTCTCTCAAGGCCTCATTATCAAATCTAGCATCAGGAATTTTAATAGTAATTTTTCGTCCTTTCAAAGTAGGAGAAAAAATTCAAGTGAGTTCTGCCGAGGGCGAGGTGATGGAGATACATATATTGTTTACTAGGCTATCAGCCGAGGACCAAATCATAGTCGTACCAAATTCAATGTTTATGTCAAATATTGTGAAAAACTTGACTAGTAAAAAGATGCCTAACCAAGCTTCATGAATTCTTATTAATTTTAAACATCACACGTCGGCAAGATCACCTTTCTTCTCCAGCCATGCTTTGCGATCCTTAGTTCGTTTTTTTGCTAATAGCATATCCATGATGGAAATATTTTTACTGTCATCTGAGGTGAGTTGGATTAGGCGGCGTGTTGATGGGTTCATGGTCGTTTCACGAAGCTGCATGGGATTCATTTCTCCAAGACCTTTGAAACGCTGAATATTGACCTTTGCCTTATTTTTTTCAGCTTCAAGGCGATCAAGAATACCGGCCTTTTCATCATCATCAAGCGCATAAAAAGTACGCTTTCCGGCATCAATACGATACAAAGGCGGCATGGCTACAAACAAGTGACCCGATTCGATAAGTGCTGGGAAGTGCCTTAGAAATAGAGCACATAACAAGGTTGCAATGTGCGCACCGTCAGAGTCAGCATCAGCAAGTATACATATTTTGCCGTAACGAAGGCCTGAGAGGTCATTGCTACCAGGGTCAATTCCAAGTGCTATTGCAATATCATGGACCTCGTTGGAAGCAAGCACTTGATCTGACACCACCTCCCAAGTATTGAGGATCTTTCCGCGCAATGGCATAACGGCCTGGAAAGTGCGGTCACGAGCTTGCTTGGCGGATCCACCGGCCGAGTCACCCTCAACCAGGAACAATTCCGTATATTTCAAGTCTTGTTCGCTGCAATCTGCGAGCTTTCCAGGCAAAGCTGGGCCCGAGGTGATTTTTTTACGAGCAATTTTTTTACTAACTCGCATTCGTTTTTGCGCATTTTCAATCGCAAGATTAGCTATTGAAGTACCAATAGCTACGTTGTTATGAAGCCATAAGCTAAGGTCATCTTTGACCACACCAGATACAAACGCGGCACATTGTCTAGAGGATAGGCGTTCTTTGGTCTGGCCTGCAAATTGAGGGTCTTTAATTTTGACGGATAGAATAAAGTTACAAGAGCTACACAAGTCGTCAGCGACCAGTTTAGTGCCTCTAGGCAATAATTTGTGTGCGTCACAAAACTCTTTAACTGAGTCTAGCAGGCCTGTCCTTAAGCCATTCACATGGGTACCTCCCTGCATGGTAGGAATAAGGTTGACGAAACTTTCGGTAATTAGATCGGTTCCGTCACTCTGCCATGCCAGCGCCCAATCTGCCGTTTCCGTGCTGGCTTGAAAACTACCGACTAGGACTTTCTCTGGAGTGAGCTCTCGTCCTATTAAACTGTCTTGTAAGTAAGACTCAAGTCCGCTCTCATAGTACCAGCTCTCACTTTTGTCAGTTTTTTCATTATAGAAATTGACTCTGAGTCCTGGGCACAATACGGCTTTTGCCCGTAAGTTTTTTTTCAGATCAACCAGTGCAAAGTGTGGTGAATCAAAATAAGAAGGATTTGGTTTGAAGCGCACGGTAGTGCCGGTCACACTTTTCTTGCAGTCACCAGTTTTTTTGAGCTCACTAAGTTTTTTGCCGTCACTAAAAGACATTTCGTAAATGGCGCTATTTTTTTTAACCATTACTTTCAATTCACTGGAGAGTGCATTCACAACGGAGATACCTACACCATGAAGACCGCCGGAAAACTGATAGGACTTGTCAGAAAATTTAGCACCAGCATGAAGTCGAGTCATAATTAGCTCAACACCGGTTAATTTATGTTTGGGGTGTTTATCGATAGGCATGCCTCTGCCATTATCAGAGACCTCAATCTGATCATCTTTGAATAGGGTAATATCAATGGTTGTTGCGAATCCAGCAATAGCTTCGTCCACACTATTATCAATGGCTTCGTGAGCAAGGTGGTTGGGGTTTACGGTATCCGTATACATCCCTGGGCGTCGTTGTACAGGCTCTAGTCCACTAAGAACTTCAAGGTCTTTGGCGCCGTAATTAGTATGGGTTTTATTGCTGGACATATTCACCACCGACTCTTAAGTATTTGAGAAAGCTACACATCTGAAATTGTGCATCTGCATGAAAAATAACGTTTTTTATTTATTGGGAAAATAAAAAAAATTATCCTAGCATGATCTCTTAAAAGCGCCAACTGTTTTGTTTTGCTTAGATCTGGCTTGTCATTAAGGCCAAGATATCGTACCCTTCAATCACTTTTTTAGTTTGAATTTAGTCTAAGTCATATCACTCAAGATACAGTATGATCCTACTCAACTGGTTCGGTTTTTTTGAGATAACGAGCATGGTCCAAATCTTTGTCAGGTGACTCGGTGGTTGGTAAAAGAATGTTTGTTGTTTATACCCTAATCTTCTATCTACTATTGCCCTTCATATTTATGAGGTTGCTATGGCGATCTCGCCATAACCCCAATTACCGGGAGCGTTGGCGCGAAAGGCTGGGATTTGTACCTCGCCAAACTGAGCAGCCATCAATCTGGGTCCATGCTGTTTCTGTTGGCGAAGTCATTGCATCTGTGCCTTTGGTTAAAGCACTTGCTGAACGATATCCTAACCATACCATCGTGATGACGACAACGACCCCCACTGGATCTGATCAAGTAATTCGTACCTTGAGTCATTATGTGACTCACTTCTATCTGCCATATGATTTACCAAGCTGTATCAAACGTTTCATAGCGCGTCGGCGTGTTACCGCTTTGATTATCATGGAGACTGAGCTTTGGCCCAATCTACTTAGAATTCATCGAAGTTTGGCTATCCCAACGATTATTGCAAACGCTAGACTTTCTTCCCGATCTGTCAAAAATTATAGCCGTTTCAAGCCGCTTATATCTAAGGTTCTTTCTTATCTCACTTTCGTAATCGCTCAAAACGAAGTAGATGCCGCCAGGTATGTTGATTTAGGCTTGGCTGAATCAAAAATTAAAATTAGTGGCAATATCAAATTTGATCTATCCATTCCAGAAGATATTTTCTCTTTAGGAGCCAGTATTCGTAAAAAAATTGGCGCACAAGATCGTCCAACAATTATGCTGGCTAGCACCCATGATGGCGAAGAAAAAATATGGACAGAAGTGCTTAAGCGAATTCAGTTGCAAGTTCCTAACGTGTTATTGCTTCTTGCGCCCAGACATCCTGAGCGTTTTGATGCGGTTGCTCGAATGCTGCAAGCATACGATTTTACCGTAACCCGCAGAAGCTTAGGCCAAGTGGTTTCTGACTCAACAGAGATTTATTTATGCGACACTATGGGCGAGTTATTGCAATTTTATGCCGCGAGTGATGTGAGTTTTGTTGGCGGTAGTTTAGTGCCAATTGGCGGTCATAATGTCATAGAGCCTGCAGCCCTAGGATTGCCAATTATCACAGGTAATCACATGCAGAATTTTGAAATGATTTTGCAACAGCTACTAGACGCTCGAGGTATTCTCGTTTTTAGTGAGCCAGAGACTATTGCTCAGGCAATGGTTGATCTAATCTTTGATGAAAATGAGCGTCTTGCCATGGGGCGAAGAGCAAAAGAGGTCGTAGCAACCAATAATGGTTCTTTGCAGCGTCACATCGATATTTTAGATAGTAGAATGTTTCAATCGCTAGAAAGCTCAATGGAGGCGGTCGCTTCACCTTTAGTAGATTGAACCGGATTGTCTAAAAATAGATCAAATACTTCGTTTCAACACTTAATCAATTTAATTTTCTGATAGGGATTGCTATACGTTATCTTGTTGGCTTTCTTTGACTCCTTTTTAGAATCAATTAAGAGAATTTCAAGCAAGTGTTGTCCCACAATGATCGAATTCTTGGTCGATTATTGTTTATATTTAATATTTTCTTAATCTTTTTGCATTTCGTACGTAAACTATCTAACATGAAATGATCTTTATTAGAACACTAGTAATCTAAGGAAGTGACACTCATGATGAAGCAATCAAATTTACGAAAAGTTCTTGCTCAGTGTAAATCCTCTTTTATTTCGGTGACGGTATTTAGTTGTTTTGTGAATTTATTACAGCTCACTATCCCACTATATATGCTGCAAGTATTTGATCGAGTATTGGCTAGTCAGGGTTACGACACATTAATTTTTCTTACTATACTGGCTGTATTTGCTCTTGTGATTATGGGCGTGTTGGACGCAGTTCGTTCAAGGGTGCTAATAAAAGTTAGCCATTGGTTAGATAACAAGCTTAGCCCCGAGGCTTTTGTTCGAAGCACTGAGACAGTGACTCAAGGTAATCCTTATACGCATCAGTCAATGGTTGACGTTGGCAAGCTAAGAGATTTTTTATGCGGAAATGATATTTTATCAATGGTGGATGCACCCTGGGCTGTTATTTATGTTCTTGTGATTTACCTTCTAAACCCAATTTTAGGTCTTATTGCTACAGTTGGTTTGCTCTTGTTGCTGGTAGTTTCTGTTGTGAATGAAGTTGTAACAAGAAACCTATCTGATAGTTCTACAAAAGATGGCATGCAATCCCAGTCATTTGTTATGTCGACCCTCAGGAATGCTGAGGCAGTACAAGCGATGGGGATGTTAGATCATATCTTAAGAAAATGGTTTGCAAAAAATGAAACAGTGTTAGAAAAGAAGAATATTGTTTCAAGTCGATCAGTAAGTCTGCTCTCATTAGCAAAAATGCTAAGGATGTTGTTACAGGTCTCAATTCTCGGAGCAGGTGCATTTCTTGTCGTAGCTAATCAGTTTACACCGGGTGCTATGATTGCCGCTTCAATTTTAATTGGTAGAGCGATGGGGCCAATGGTAGCGGTTTTGAGTACATGGAGAAGATTTATTGCCACTAAAGAGGCTTACGAACGTTTAAAACTGTATTTAGTTGAACAGACGGGTAAAGAAAAATCACCGTTCTTAGCTGAAGCTAAAGGAAGAGTCACAATAGAGCGTTTATATTATCAGCCGCAAGGTGTCGAACAACCAATCATCAAAGGAATTAATGCAGAAGTCTCCCCCGGTGATTGTGTTGCTGTAATGGGACCATCAGGTGCAGGAAAATCCACACTAATGAGATTGATACTTGGCATTTGGAAAGCTACCCACGGGCGAGTTTCAATGGACGGGTGTGATATTGCTTTTTGTGATCGCGGTGAAATAGGTCAATACATTGGCTATTGCCCCCAAGAGGTTCAACTATTACCAGGGACAATCCACGAAAATATTGCTCGCATGAAGGGCGAAGATGAGGATGGTGTTGTTGAGGCAGCAAAGCTTGCTGGCTGTCATGAAATGGTTTTAGAGCTTCCGCGTGGCTATAACACAGAAGTTAGTAACTACGGATTATCAGGTGGACAAAAACAACGTGTTGCATTAGCTCGAGCTTTTTATGGTAATCCCTGTTTTTTAGTTTTAGATGAGCCAAATGCTAATTTAGATGAGCAAGGAAACATAGCATTGATGCAAGCATTAATGGAGGCTAAGAAAAGAAAAGTAACTGTATTGATGGTGACTCATCAACCTAACTTCATCAATGTTGTTGATAAAGTCATGATTATCAAAGACGGCTTAATTCAGGCTTTCGACACAAGAGATAAGGTTTTCTCTGGATTAGAGAAGTTTATGCAGCAACAAAAACGATAATTGGTTCGCATAGAAAAGGAAAACAATATGGGAAATCATCATTTAGATCACGATTTAGACGAGCCGAAAGGAATAGAGTCGACCCTTGGAGTGACTTTCGCAAAAAAACCAAATAGTCGTTTTTTTGTTATTTTTGGGATTGTAGTTCTTGTTGTGTTTTTCGGGGGCTTTGCCCTGTGGTCTACGTTGGCGCCGATAGAGAGTGCAGCTATTGCATCCGGTAAAGTTGTTGTGACTGGTAATCGACGTACTATTCAACATTTAGAGGGCGGCATTATTCAAAAAATTAATGTATTCGATGGTGAGAATGTACAAAAAGGGCAGTTGTTGGTTTCGCTCGAAAACACTCAAGCCCATGCTGCTTTTAAATTAACTCAAGGTGAGCTTTTTAGGCTGATGTCGATTGAGGCTAGATTGACTGCTGAGCGCGATAATGCAGAAAACATTGAATTTAATCAGAAGCTAATAGAGGCCAGTAAAAATAACCAGAAAGTGAAAAAACTAATTGAGAGCCAGAATAAGATTTTTAAAACTAATCAGGCATCTTTTTCAGGTAATATTAGTATTCTCAAACAACAAATTATTCAATTGCAGGAACAGATAAAAGGTGCAAACTCTCAATTAAAGTCAACGATTAAGCAGTACAATCTAATTCAAGAGGAAGTTGTTGCAGTAAAAGAGTTGTCGGAAAAACGATTGATTGAGAAACCTAAGTTGCTTGAACTTCAAAGATCAGCTGCAAGGTTACAGGGTATCCGAGGTGAAACGGTATCAAAGATAGCTGTACTCAATCAGAAAATTGGTGAGACCCAGACTAAAATCCATACGATGAAGGCGGATCGTTTGAAAGAGATCCTTTCACAATTACGTGAATCACATCAAGCGATTGCTGATTTAATGAAAAAGGAAATAATAGAAGGTGATATTTTAAAACGTACTGAGATTAGGTCCCCACAAAATGGTACTATTGTCGATATGAAAGTTCATACGATTGGTGGTGTGATAAAGCCGGGTGAGCAGTTAATGGATATTGTTCCTGAAGAGCAGCTTGTGATTGATGCGAGAGTCAGCCCAATGGATATAGACATTGTTCATAAAGGGCTCATTGCAAAAGTTGATCTAGTGGCATTTAAAACGAGGAACACGCCATCGTTAAAAGGAAAAGTTGTTAGTGTATCGGCCGATTCATTTACAGATGAAAAAACTGGTGAATTGTATTATCGTGCTAAGATAGAACTCAATGATGAGGAGCTCAAAAGCTTATCTAAAGCCCAAGAACTATATCCTGGGATGCCAGTGCAGGTAATGATTATTACGGATAATCGAACTTTTTTCAGTTACCTATTTACGCCGGTAAAAGATAGTTTTGGTAGAGCATTTAGAGAACAATAGCTTGATAAGAAAAATACAAAATGAAAAAACTTAGAATAATATCCGCTTTATTGTTTATTGGTGGAGTCAATGTCACCAGCTCTTATGCTGAAGCCAGTTCTCTCCTGGATGTGTACCACCAAGCACTGACTCATGATGCAAATTACTTGCAAGCACAAGCCGAATATATGTCTAAAAAAGAGGCAACAAAATCTGCTTGGGCAGCCTTTTTTCCTCGAATTTCTGCAAGTGGTGATTTGTTATCGAATCACACTGACGATGATATTAATTCATTCGCGATCAATGGAGCACAAACCATCTTTAATTGGTCAGCAATAAGGCGCGTGTCAAAATCTCAGGCTCAAGTAAGACAGGCGGTGTTGGATCTTTCAGTGGCGCAACAAGATTTGATGCAAAAAGTTGTTACACGTTACTTGGATGTGGTGCGTGCTAATGAAATATATCTATTAACCAAAGAGCAAACGTATTCAGTCAAAGAACAAATGAAAGCAGTACAAGAGCGCTATCGTCTTCATCATGCTACTGTTACTGATCTTGATAGAGTCAAAGCATCTTATGATCTTTATAGATCTCAAAAAGTAAGTTCTTTGATTGATTTAGATAATTCAAAGCAAAGATTAATTGAGTTAACAGGCAAGCCGATTAATAGCATACCTGGCTTTCGAGAATCTTTTAAACTGCATTATCCAAAACCTAATAGTCTACAAACATGGTTAGAGCGTGTGAGAACGCAAAATTTAGCCATTCAAGCTTCCAGTGAGGGTGTTGCAGCTGCTAAAGCTAAGATTGGAGAATCTCGAGGTGGCTATCTTCCAAACATTGGGGCTAAAGCGTCTTACTACCCAACGGATCCTGCTTATGTTGACGAGCATTTTTTATATGAATTAACTGTTGACTATAGTGCTTTTCAAGGTGGGGCTGTAGGTGCTGATGTTGCAACCTCTATTGCTTTATTCCAGAAAGCGCAAGCTGAAAGAGATGGTGCTTATAACAACGCATTAATGCTAGCAAATAGCGCCTTTGGTAGTGTGGTCAGTGGCGTCGAGCAAATTAAGGCAGAAAAGAGAGCAGTTGATTCCAATAAAAATGCCTTGGAGCATACTCGTGAGGGATACACTGCGGGTAATCAAACTTTACTGGATGTCTTAGATCAACAGACCAATCTTTATAATGCAGAAGTACAATATGTTTCTGGACGTATTCAGTACCTGACAGCAATAAGCTTACTGGATCAACAGGCAGGTACGTTAAAGCCTCAGACGTTGCAATACCTTCAAACGTGGATGAAGTAATCATTCTTCTTATACATCAACTTATCGCGAGAATCTTTGGGTTAACATATTAGTCCTGAAGAAGTTTTGTGGAATTTTTCAATGGATAGTCTGTATGCTTGTCGCCGAGCTCAGTACATCAAGCTGGTATCAGAGATGCAGTGTCTTCCTAAGATGCCGGCTAATCATATTGTCGCGAGCTTAGCGCTATCAGAGCAAATTACTAATAATGCATCTAGGATAGATAGTATCGACCGAAAAGTAACTAATAGATCTCCTGTGCCAGTTTCCTTGATGCTAAATATTCTATTAATGGGTGATTCTATCATCGAGCTTTCCGCGCGTGCATCGGTCGATGTGGTGAGAATATTGGCTTGTCTTCTAGGTCTCATGCAAGATTGGATACCGATTCTTAAGGATAACGTAATTAAAGTTGATGGGTGACTTTTGTCTCAATAGACCTAATTAAAGTTTAAAGTATGATATCTTCTTGAAAAGCAATACCGATTGCTCCAGGACCTGCATGAATGCCTAATACTGATGATGCTTCAATAATTTCACAAGACACCAAGTTATTAAGTTGTTTTTCTAAAAAGGATTTACACTCAATTGCACCTTTGAGGTTGTCACAATGCTCAATTAACAGATGGTATTGTTTATTTGACATTAGCTGTTTACAGATGAATGCAGCAAATCTTTTTGGAAAACAATCTCCAGCTTTGACTGCACGAGATACTTTAACCTTCCTTTTATCATTGAAAGATAAAATTGGGATACGCCTCAGGAAAGTAATAAGTTTATATTTCCAAGGAGCTAGCCTGCCCCCACTCACCGCGAAAAACAGATTGGGTATGATAGCAAATTGTTTTATTGTCGATTGATATTTTTTTACAAAATCAACAACATCATTATGACTGTAACCAGCATGTATCGCTTTTGCAGCCAAGCGTACCACCAAGCCAGCACCACCACTGACAGTCCCAGAATCAATAAAGGAAGTATTAATGTCATTTCGAGTGTGCTGTTTTGCAGCTAACCGCGAACTTTGTAAGGTTCCACTGTGTTTTTCTGGTAAGTGAATGGCAATAATTGAATCGTAATGTTCACTAAGGTAGTGGTACATACGTCTAAATTCACCCATTGCAGGCTGAGAGCTTGTTGGATGAATTTTGGAGGAGGCCATTTTTTTATAAAACTGTGTTGGCGTAATTGATAGTTTGTCTTTAAAACTCTCATCGCCAAAATTGACAATTAGCGGAATGACATGAATATGGTAGTCGTCAATAAAAGACTCCGGAAAATCAGCAGAAGAGTCCGTCAGTATCGCAATTCCTTTGGTGCTTATTTGCTGATGATTCATATCATCGGCTTTCTCATTCTTTGTTTGACCAACCTGTCGGCAGATATTAAAAACATGATTAGGGTCATTCGTATGAATATGAATTTTTGTTTTTGTTGAGTGACCTGCAACAATTAAAGAGTCACCACAAGGCATTAGATCTTTTTTTAATTGGTTTAGATTGATATCGTTACCAGAAACAATACATTCGGTGCAAAATCGATATTTACTGTTTTGATGGCTGTGAGAGGTATCAGGAGTATCATTAACTTCAATGTTATTATTTGGAGTAATATTTTGAGATTGATGAGTTGCCCCATGTAGGATCAATTCATCAATGCCCTCAAGGAAGTTAAAAAAGCCTTGGGCTCCGGCATCAACAACATTGGCAACTCGACAGGCTTTATTGCTTTTGGTCGTTAACGTCAAGGCGTTGCTTGCGCGTTTTAAACTACCCTGCCATGACGCTAATAAGTCATTTTTATCCAGGGCTAGTTTTGAGAAGGTATTGACAAATGCTGACATAACGCTCAGGACAGTACCATCCATAGGTTCAGTCACGGCACTTAGAGCTCGCTGTAAACCCGAGTCCAGAGCGCGTGCTAGATCAGTCGCATGCCACAATGTTGTGGTTGCTGCTTCTGCAAGTCCAACGAAAAATTGAGCAAATATAACTCCAGAGTTACCTCTGGAATTATCCAAGCATGAATCAGCTATCACATGAAGTAACTCAGGTAAATTGGGTTGATGTAGGGACTGCACAGCATCTGGAATACCATTGAGCGTGACAGCAAGATTAGTGCCCGTATCTTTATCAGCCACGGGAAATACATTGATGGCATTTAGTTTATCTTGCTGAGTGATAACACGGCAAACGCCTGCGACTAATACTTTGGATAAACGTTTTCCGTTCACATACCTAATTGCATGATGACTTTGAATCATAGGGATATTCCTGCGGGATATATAGAGGCATCAGTTGATTATGATGCTGAGGAGTTTAATGCGAGTCGATTGATTATGCTAGAGGTCTGGGAAGAACAACGTCTCTTTGCGTAGGCTTTTTACTGGCAGCAATAATTTTTTTACTTGGAGTTGTTGAAATCTGAGTAATCCAAGCATCTTTAAAGGTTGGTTTAAGAGACTTGAGAGTAGTTTTTGCAGCATTGGATGTTATGAAATGGCCATATACGACCTTATATCCATTTTTTGATTGAATAATAAAGGCTTGAGGTTGGTTGATTTGCGCTAGAAACTGGTTCGCATCTTTCAGTTGTTTGGCAGCATACAGTTGAACGGTATAGTTGCCATTGTTAATGGGCTTGGTCGAATTTTTAGTTACCTTATAATTTGTTGTAATAGCATTATTTGTATTAGAGGGCGTTTCTTTTGATGAGGTTGAATATTTTGAATCATCAAGAAGCGTGCTAAAGGTCACCGGTTTTTGTAGCCATGCATTGATAGTGCGTAAACTTGTCACGCTCAAAGTACCTGCACTCTCTTGAAGATCAATTAATTGGTTCATGTATGCATATTGGTCAGAAACATGTAACTGTTTACTGGAGTAGAGCTGAGAAATACTGGAAAGCACATCTTCAATGTCCTCGGTGCCGACTTGGTAGCCCGCTTGTGTCGCTTGAAGAGATTTCTCTGAGGAGATAACCCCCTGCTGGTCAGCTTTTACCTTACTGATATTTGCAATTACGCCTAAAAATGAATTACGTGTATTTTGAACGGTTTCACGATACTGGTATTCTAATGCGCCAGTTTCCGTGACGTAGTTGTAGCGTGATTGACGAGTGTTTGCGAGTACAAGGCCGCCTTGGAATGGCTTATAATCAATAGTAAGTGAGGCAATGGTTGAATTTTTGCTTTTACCATTACCAACAGATTCGTTTCTTGCTGCAGCAGCGGACCCAAAGATGTTTGGGACAGCTGCACCTGCTTGAGTTTTAATGTCCTGTTTCGCGGCAAGCGTTGTGTATTGCTGACTCTGTAGTGTGTAATTTTGTTTGATGGCTAGCTCGACCCACTGATCGAGATTGTTAGGCTTCGGTGTCATCAGCGGGATACTTTCTTTAATGCCTTGCAATGTCTTATATCGATGATTAGTAATCACTGCTAATGCTTCGATATTGTCGCGCAGAGTATTTTGATCAGCAATTTCTTGGGCAACTTGCGCGTCATAGCTTGCTTCGGTGGTGAATACGTCAACACTGGAAATCAATCCTACTTTGTATTTTTGACGATTGGTTTCTAGCTGATTATACAATTGACGTTTATAAGCTTTGTCATATGTTACAGTTTCTGCTGCAATCATGACGTTAAAATATGCACTGGCAGTTCGCTCAATTAAGTTTTGTTGAGCGGCAAAATAACTGGCTGTAGCGGCTTTGACGCTATAGTTGGCTTCTTTAATTGCCATCCAACCTTCAGCATTAAAAATTTGTTGTGAAATACCAATAGTGCCATTACTGGTATCGACGTTATCGTCGCTATTGGCCGATGATTGGGTTTTTTCACTATACTCGTATTGAGCCTCGATAAGGGGTAGATAAACGGATCTAGCAATCGGTAAAGTTTGTTTAGCTGATTGCCAAGTCGAGATGGCTTGTTGATAGGTTTGGTCATTTGCGAGAGCGTCTTGGTACACCTGTAACAAGTTTTGGGCCGAACAGGTCAGCGAAGCGCTACTTAAAATGAGTGCAAGAAATATGCGGGATCGCGAGTTATGCATTCCAGTACCTTTATCTAAACGTGCCTGAGCAAGTTTGCCCTAAGTAAATGATTTAATATAGATTAAATCGAGTTGTGTCGGATGTAAACCAAGGACATTATCCTACGAAAAATGGGTGATGCCAAGGCCAAACAAACTAATCCCAAGAGAAGGTGTCAAATGCGCTCAATGTTTGGTCAATTTCTTTCTTGCTGTGCGCCAATGAGACAAAGCCAGCTTCAAAGGGCGAGGGTGCAAAGTAAACCCCTTGCAATAACATATGATTGAAGAAGCGAGAAAAGTACTGCTTGTCAGCGTGCTTGATTTGGTCAAAAGTGTCTGCAGGCGCGAGCTGATCATTAAAGTGAAGACCAAACATGCCGCCAATAGCATTACCGCTGATGCGCTTACCCTTGGATTGAGCAATCTCAATCATTCCGTTTACTAGTGAGTTCGTCGTATCGTTCAGCTGTTGAAAACATGATTCATTGAGCCTGGATAAAGTCGCTAAGCCCGCAGCCATGCTAATTGGATTGCCTGATAACGTACCTGCTTGGTAAACATCCCCTAAAGGTGCCAAATGACTCATGTGTTGAATTGAGCCACCCAATGCACCGATAGGTAGCCCGCCACCAATGATTTTACCTAAAGTGGTTAGATCGGGTGCGACTCCGAGTAGTGATTGTGCACCACCCATGGCGACACGGAATCCAGTCATCACTTCATCGAAAATTAATAGGCTATTGTGATGATCGCAAATACTTCGCAATCCCTCTAAAAACCCCGACTTGGGCCGAATAAAGTTCATATTACCAGCAATGGGTTCGATGATAATAGCAGCAATATCATCCGCATATTGATCAAATAGTGCGGTGACAGAGTCAAGTTGATTGTAATCAGCAACCAGCGTGTCTTCTGCTGTACCGGGAGTAACACCAGCAGAGCTTGCTGTACCCAGTGTCAAAGCGCCAGATCCTGCTTTGACAAGAAAGCTATCGGCATGACCGTGATAACAACCTTCAAAAATGATGATTTTATTGCGACGGGTGATACCACGTGCTAAGCGAATGGCGGTCATCGTGGCTTCTGTTCCCGAGTTAACAAAGCGACACATTTCAATATTTGGCATGTGTTTTTGAACAGCTTGGCTCAGACGAATCTCAAGTTCACAAGGCGCACCATAACTGAGCCCGTGTTGCACTTGTTGAGTAATGGATTCAATCACCGCCGGGTGATTATGACCAAGAATCATGGGGCCAAATGCGCCAACATAGTCGATGTAGGTATTATTGTCGCAGTCAGTTAAGTGCGCGCCGTTTGCTGACTGAATAAATCGCGGAGAGCCACCTACCGCTGCAAACGAACGAACGGGCGAGTTAACACCACCGGGTAGGGCTTTAAGGGCTTCTTCGAAGAGCTGTTGAGATTGTTTCAATTTCACTTGTCATTCACCAGAGAGGTATGCTAAAAGTTGCGCTGATCGCGCTAATGGGAGTGGATTATGGCATATAAAAAGTACATGTGCACCTTGTGTGGCTATATTTACGATGAGGAGCACGGTGCTCCAGAGGAAGGTATTCCCGCCGGTACACTTTGGGAAGATGTCCCTGAAGATTGGGTCTGTCCTGAGTGTGGTGCCATGAAAATAGATTTCGAGTTGATTTAGCTTAGAAATCCAAAAATATTTGGCCCAAGATACGGTTGAACTACCACTAATATAATTATACTAATCAATAAGATGGTAGGTGCTTCATTGTATACTCTAAAAAATCGCTCGGTTTTATTAACCTGATCGCGATTGAAAATCGATACGTAATAACCACATGAAATGTGGTAAAGCCATAAGAAACCAACAAGTAGTAGTTTGAGGTGCATCCAATTTAAGCCGGCATAGTAATGATGACGGTGAAATAGCAGGATTAGTCCAAATACCGTCGTCAGTACGGCCGAGGGCGTTGTTATATAGTAATAAAGTTTGAATTCCATCACCTTGAATCGCTCGATGCTGAGTGTGTCCCCGGAGCTGACGTGGTAAACGAAAAGTCTTGGCAAGTAAAAAAGCCCTGCGAACCAACACACCATGGCGATGATATGACAAGCAAGAATGACTTTCATGATACGATCTCTTTAGAGGTAGCGAATTTTTTTCTGGATATTTCGTGACCCTACTCTGCCTTCGATCAGTTGACTGCTGCACCAAGGCTGACGTTTGGCGTTAGAAGATTCCCCGTTGATATATTGGCATGGTTTGCCGCTTATTTGTAGCTTAGCCTGACTGCTATAGTGAAAGATATAGGCGGCAATAATCATCAATAAAAAAATCATTATGGTAAAACGCGTGTTCTTGTCTGGCAGTTTCAGCGACATTAAAAACGCCTATTCATTTTTATCCAGATAGTACCCATGCTGCAGACCACCTACAAGATTTAAGGTTATTTTAATTAAATCTTAAGAGAGGTCGTGGTTTGATTTTTGAAGGTTCTGAATGCATAATTCGAGCTCATTCACGCAGTCCAGTTACGCTATGGCCACGCAATCTTCTCAAGATCCCCTGATTAATGTCACCGATGCTGCTGCACTTAAAGTTCATCAGTTGGTTGTTGAGGAGGACAATTTTGATTTGAATTTGCGCGCTTTCATTACCGGCGGAGGTTGCTCTGGTTTTCAGTACGGATTTACTTTTGACGAAACGATAAATCCTGACGACTCGGTGATTGAAAAGCTCGTTGAGTCCTCGAATCAGCAAATTAAAATTCAACTAGTGGTTGATGCCCTTAGTTTACAGTATTTAAAGGGGGCGGAAATTGACTACCGTGAAAATCTAGAGGGTGCTCAGTTTGTGATTCGTAACCCCAATGCTAAAACCACTTGCGGTTGTGGTTCCTCTTTTTCAGCATAAGCTTAAATACCTATCAAATTATTTTTGCGGGCTGCATAAATAAACGTCGTAGCGACTGCTTTTACCTTTAATCTGTAGAGAGGGTGTTCTCGTATTCAGAAATGGTGCGTGGATATGTCGTTTGACCACGACACGTTTACTCGCCACCTGCAGACTCAGTTCTAGCATATCCGCAGTATCAAGATCGTCACCGACTAATTGTCGTAAGATTCGCATCTCTTTTTTTACCAATGCTGAATTTTTATTTTCAGGAAACATGGGGTCGCAGTAGATCACATCCGGTGGGCTTTGTTGCAGATTTGCTTGTGATAAATAATGCACCGCCTCGTTATTAATGAGTTTTAGCTTAAGTGCATGAAACCAAGGCGTGGAGTTTGCACGTTTGATTGCATCGTCAACTAAAGCCCAAACAACCGGGTTGCGCTCAATCAACGTGACTTGACAGCCTAATGTCGCCAAAATAAAACCATCCCTTCCAAGGCCGGCTGTAATATCCAAAACCATTGGATTAAAGCCATGCTTTAGCCCAACAGCTCGAGCAATGTGCTGATGTTTACCGCCACCAAAACGGTAGCGGTGATAATTTGTTCCGGCTAAAAAATCTACTTTTAACGGCTTTTCTTTACTCCGTTCTGAGTGGCGCAATACCAACCCATTGGACGTCAGCTCAAGACAAAATCCAACGTACTTATGAAGAGATTTAACATAGGGTAAGGCAAGATGCTGGGCTAATTCAGTTGCCTGATTTTCAAATTCATTCTGCGATGTAACGATACAAATAGGACTTATGGTCATTGTTTTATTCATTGTAAAAAAGCGTTCCGGAGACGTTATTGCCTCGGCTCGTGGCCTTGGGTGACAGGCTTAAGCTTCTCAGCTATAGTGCATTTTCTTTATTAAGGCCGTCAATAGCTCGGTTATAGGTGTGCCCAAGGCTAAAGCGGTTTAAGGTAAATTATGCGCTGGACAGGAAAACTCGTTGGTTTCATGATTGGTCTCATGGTGTTGCCGCCATTGGGTGTGTTTGTTGGCTTGGTCTTGGGGCATCTCTACGACGTAGGTATTTTACAGCAATGGTTATCACTGCCTGGTCAAGGCGGTGGTCAAGATGTTAAGACGGTTTTCTTTGATGCAACGTTTGCGATTTTAGGCTATTTAGCCAAGTCAGACGGCCGTGTTACGCAAAGAGAGATTCAGGTTGCAGAGTCGGTGATGCAACGATTTCGATTAAATGAAGCGATGCGTCGTCAGGCTATTGAGCAATTCAATCTAGGCAAAAGACCGGATTTTAACGTTCAGTATGCCATCACCGATCTAAAACGAGCGTGTGCCTTCAACCCTTCCTTATTGCAGACATTTGTTGAGGTCCAGATGCTACTGGCGTTTGCAGATGGCGAGATTATTGCGCAGAAACGACATGCACTGCAAGAAGTGCTTCAATGCCTTGGTATATCACCAGCCATGTTCGAACGTTTGGAGCGACAATACAATGCAAGTCGTAATTATCAACGTCATAGTTATGGACCTGACAGAAATCCAAAAAAACAATTAAAAGATGCCTATGTCATGCTTGAGGTCGAGGAAAGTGTTTCCGATGAGGATCTGAAGAAAGCTTATAGGAGGCAAATGAGTAAACATCACCCGGATCGATTGATTGCTAAGGGTGTGCCTGAGGAAATGGTCAAACTAGCTACGCAAAAAACGCAGCAAGTTAAATCAGCCTACGAAACTATTCGAGCCGCTAGGGCCTGATGCAGTAACTTTTGGAGATTAGATGCCTCATCCTGAAATATCAGCTTCAATATTGAATGCCAATTTTTCAAAACTAGGTGAAGAAATTCGTGCCATTCAAAGTGCAGGGATCCATCACATACACTTTGATGTGATGGACCATCATTATGTGCCAAACCTGAGTTTTGGTACTGTTGTCTGCTCCTCGCTTAGAGGGGATGGCATCGATCTTCCAATCGATGTTCATTTGATGGTCACTAATCCGGAGAATTATATTGAGCCTTTTGCAAATGCAGGCGCACAATTAATTACTTTCCATCCTGATACCGTGAGTGATGTTATAGGTTTGGTAGACTTAATTCATGGTCATGGTATGCAAGCAGGCTTAGCTTTTAATCCTGATCAAGAGGTTGTGATAGAGACAGAGACACTTGCGAAACTGGAAATGATATTAATTATGTCGGTTTTCCCAGGTTTTGGTGGGCAGAAGTTCATTGAAGAGACTTATAGAAAGATTGTTGAAACACGTAATTTTTTGGATGCCAACCAAAGTAAAGCAAGATTGGCAGTTGATGGCGGTGTTAATCAGCACAATATTGATAAAATAAGACGTTGCGGAGCCGATTTTTTTATTGTTGGTTCTGCGCTCTTTTCTGCGCCGGATTATCAGAATCGAGTCACTGAGTTAACCCGTCAGGTGGGGTAAACTTAAGTGCTATTGATGATCGATAATTACGACTCCTTTACTTATTCTTTAGTGCGATATTTTAAAGAGTTAGGTGTTTCGGTAATGGTAGTTAGGCACGATCAATTTGCAGAAGCTGATATTGAGAGGTGGCAACCAAATTATTTGGTGATTTCTCCCGGTCCAGGCTTGCCGTCTGAAACCGGAAAATTGCTTAGTACGGTTAGATCATACTTCCGCCGTGTGCCAATATTGGGTGTATGCTTGGGTCATCAGGCGCTTGCGCAAGCATTTGGTGGCAACCTTATTCCCGCTCGTGAGATTTTTCACGGCAAAAGTTCAGTGATTAGTCATTCTGAATGCGGCTTATTTCAAAATCTCTCAGGTCCTATTCAAGTGGCACGTTATCATTCATGGGTGGTTGATCCTGGGTCATTACCGTGTGATTGGGTGGTTAATGCTTGGACGGAGAGAAATGGTAAGCAGGATGAAATTATGGCTATTGCTCATCGTCAATGGCCATGTTTTGGAGTACAGTTTCACCCCGAGTCAATATTGTCTCAACAGGGAAAGTCTCTATTAAGTAATTTTTTAGCCCATCGATCGGGTTGGCAGCAAATCCGTTGACTTGACTGCGAGTCGCGGGTTTAATAATGTCCCTTATTGTTGGTCGATTGTTTTTTTTGAAATCAACGACAATATGTGGTTTCATAGTTATTCCATTATTTATCAATTACTTTGCAAAGGAGTGCTTTATGTCAAATCCGGTCGCCACTGAGGGCTTGTCATTTGAAATGGCAAAACGTCTTTCTGCCTTACGGCTTCAAAAAGCTTGGTCACGTCAAGAGCTTGCCAAACGTTCTGGTGTTAATGTTTATACGCTGAAGCATTTTGAGCGCACAGGCCAAATTTCTTTGCCACGCTTAATCGCTTTAAGTGAAGCGCTAGGTGTTCTTCACGAAATTGAAAAATTATTTAAACTGCGTCGTCGTATTGATGTGAATACTTGGGAAGTTGATCAGGTTGTTAACCGTCAGCGTGGGCGTAAAATGTCCGAAGAAGCGTTAGAGTTAGCTGATATTTCTTAAACCGCTATTTCGTTATTGAACCACTGAATGGCTAGTTGTTATTCAGTGGTTTTTTTATGCCCAGCCCAATCGTCACTCAAGTAAACTAGTTATCATCGCTAGACTCAACCTTCGACTGTAGTTATTATCCAATACACTTAAATCAAACGTATCAATTTAGGAATTTACACATGGCAGATAATGTCAGCCTTCATGACCATGTTGAGCAGCAGCCCCTTAGTGTCTTCACGGAAAAAGCTTATTTAGATTACTCAATGTATGTCATTTTAGACCGGGCTTTACCTCACATTGCAGATGGCTTAAAGCCGGTGCAGCGTCGAATTGTTTATGCTATGTCAGAGTTGGGCCTGAAAGCACAATCCAAGTACAAAAAGTCTGCAAGGACAGTTGGTGACGTGCTGGGTAAATTTCATCCGCATGGTGATTCGGCCTGTTATGAAGCCATGGTTTTAATGGCTCAGCCATTTTCTTACCGTTATCCCTTGATTGACGGGCAGGGAAACTGGGGTAGTCCCGATGATCCTAAGTCATTTGCTGCAATGCGATACACTGAGGCAAAGATGACGCATTACGCGAGTTCTTTGTTGTCTGAGTTACAGCAAGGCACTGTTGATTGGCAGCCAAATTTTGATGGTACTTTATCAGAGCCGACGTTATTACCGGCTCGTTTACCTAATGTGTTATTTAATGGTTCTTCTGGGATTGCAGTGGGCATGGCAACAGATATTCC
This sequence comes from uncultured Coxiella sp., assembly GCA_902623005.1. Lineage (GTDB taxonomy): Bacteria > Pseudomonadota > Gammaproteobacteria > Coxiellales > Coxiellaceae > UBA9148. Next base: position 1,943 of record CACNSC010000008.1, on the reverse strand, counting down.
GCCACATAACCTCACTGAAGTAACGCAGGCCTGTATTTATTTATTAGATAACCCTAAGGCGGGGTTGCAAGATATTTCTCAAATTATTAAGGGGCCTGATTATCCAACACAAGCGGAAATTATTAGTAAACAAGATGACTTGATGGAATTGTATGAGACAGGTCGTGGCTCGGTTCGATTGCGTGCAACCTTCGAGCAGGAGGAAGATGGAGTTGTGATAACGGCGCTTCCTTATCAAGTTTCACCCGCGAAGGTCATGGAGCAAATAGCTGATCAAATGAGAGCGAAAAAATTATCAGCCGTTAGCGATTTGCGTGATGAGTCAGACCATGAAAACCCGATTCGTTTAGTGATAGTGCCAAGGTCAAATCGTATTGACGTTAGTGGCTTGATGGGGCACCTGTTTGCAACTACTGATCTAGAGCGAACTTATCGTGTTAATATGAACATGATTGGCTTGAATGGGCGTCCCCAGGTTAAGGGTTTAGTCGAGATACTTAAAGAGTGGCTCAAGTATCGCACCCAAACGGTAACACGTCGCTTGGAGTTTCGTAGGCAAAAAATTGTTGATCGTTTGCATCTACTAGACGGTTTTCTGATTGCGTTCTTAAATATCGATGAAGTAATTCAAATCATTAGGGAGTATGACGAGCCTAAGCAAGAATTGATTCAGCGCTTTCAGCTGACCGAACGTCAAGCTGAGGCTATTTTAGAGATTAAGCTGCGCCAACTTGCCAAGTTAGAAGAGGTAAAGATTCGTGCAGAGCATGATGAGTTGAGTGAGGAGCGTGAGCAGATTGAAAAATTACTTGGGTCATCGGCTCGCTTAAAGACGCTGATTAAAAAAGAGCTTAAAGAAGATCAGGATGCTTTTGGTTCGCCAAGGTGCTCGCCCATTGTTGAGCGTGCTGAGGCAAAAGCAATTAAGCAAGAGGAGTTAACGCCTTCAGAACCGATTACTGTGGTGTTATCTGAAAAAGGGTTTGCGCGTTCCGCAAAAGGGCATGAAGTGAATGGCGAAAGCTTAAATTATCGTTCAGGTGATAGCTTTTTAATGCAAGCACGGGGGAAAAGTCATCAGCCTGTTGTCTTCATTGACTCGGTCGGTAAGTCATATTCGTTGCCCGTTAGTGCTTTGCCGTCTGCTCGTGGGCAAGGCGACCCTTTGACATCCAAGCTCAAGACCGACCCCGGCGCAAAGTTCTTGGCTGTTTTCATGGGGCAAGATGAAGATAAGATTTTATTAGCTAGTGATGCTGGTTATGGATTTGTGACTCCATTGGGTCAATTGATCTGCAAGCAGCGTAACGGTCGGTCCTGCTTGAAGTTGCCGCAAGGGTCGCACATGTTATCACCTTGTCGTATCAGTAATGTTGAAAGCGATCGGGTTGCCATTGTGACCAATGAGGGGCGCTTATTACTTTTTAATGTGTCAGAGCTTCCAGAGCTATTGCGTGGAAAAGGCAATAAGATGATTCAAATACCTCCGGCGCGAGTGCGTACACGAGAGGAATTTTGTATCGGAATAATGGTGCTATCAACATCTGATGCCTTAACGTTGTTTTCGGGAAAACGTAAATTAACCATACAAAATAAAGATCTGAAAAACTTTGAAGCCGAGCGTGGCAGAAGGGGTTCGTTACTGCCACGAGGATTTAGGGTCGTTAGTGGGCTTGCTGTATCGAGTCGTTAGTTGTTTTTCATGTAAGATGTGTAGGCTACAATTGAGTTAGGGTACCTTTTTAATCAAGAGGAGGTGAGATTGGCGTATATTGAAAGCACCTTATTGCCGGAAGAAAAAATCATTTTGCTAACACGACCGCATTGGATTGTCTTTTTTCCGCCAGTATTGATTTTGCTGGTTGTGATTTTTATTGCCGGTGTTGTAGGTTCGAGTCTTCACTATCAGGGTGGTATCTTTGGCCTCTCATTGACCACGTGGA
>CACNSC010000007.1 GCA_902623005.1 uncultured Coxiella sp. | reverse complement strand
TGTTGTATCGTAAATTATTGGATCAAGGCATAGCTAGCTCACCATTCGTTGCCGAAACTAACTTAGGGGTAACCGGTGATTCCAAGGAGATACACATCGATGATAAAGTACTGCGTATTACTGGAAATTCAGATTTGCAAACAGACTCATCGAAATGGAAGCCCGTATTTACTCATTAATTAATAACCTACCACATTGGTCTTAACCTGGTTGGTAGGTAAAACAGGGATAGATTATGAGCAAGGAACAAGAACCGTTATTGTTACCTAATGAGCCTTCACGATTTGAACCCAAACACATCGACGATTTATTAGTCTTCGCACACCAACATCAAGCTTCTGATGTAACGATTCAAACCGGCGCCAACGTCATTGTCGAAATCTTTGGTCGATTGCATAAAATCACTCGTCGTCGCTTGTCTAACTCTGAAGTGGGCGATCTCCTCAATGCTATTTATGGGCCTAACGGAACCACACAGCTGATGCGTGGTGAAGATTTGGATACCCACTACGAGGTTAGACCCAATCGCACGCAACGCTACCGTCATCGTGTTAATGCCGTTGGTTGTCATGTGGACGGTCACGAGGGCATTCAAATCACCATTAGAACCATTCCCTCAGCACCACCAACGCTTGCCTCATTGGAACTCCCTCAAACCGTGGTTGATGCCATTGCACCTCAAGAAGGCGTTGTCTATATCACGGGGGCAACCGGTTCAGGAAAATCGACCTTATTAGCTGCTATAATTAAAGAACTGGCAGAAGATCCTGACAGTCATCGAAAAATATTAACCTACGAATCACCCATAGAATTTGTCTACGACAGCATAGACACACCAACAGCACTGGTAAGCCAATCCGAGATCCCACGCAACTTACCGAGCTTTGCCAGTGGCGTTCGCAACGCACTGCGCCGGAAACCACGATTAATCTTAGTTGGTGAAGCCCGTGATGCAGAAACCATGAGTGCAGTTCTTGAAGCGGCACTCACCGGTCACCCGGTGTATACCACCTTGCACAGTAATGGTGTCGCTGAGACCATTCGACGCTTAGTGGGTAGCTTTCCTCAAGAAGAGCGACTGGGGCGAACCATCGATATTATTGAAACCATGCGTTTGATCGTTTGGCAACGCCTAGTACCGTCTGTCGATGGCAAACGCATTGCACTGCGTGAATTCTTGGTCTTTGATGAGCGTATTCGTGATCGCTTACTCGACAGTGACCCGGATAACGTTACTGCCACCACTCGTCAATTGGTCAACGAATTTGGCCAACCCATGCAAGTTGATGTTGATGCTAAATATGCAGATAAACTGATTAGTGAGCGCACCTATAAAGTTCTTTCGGCACGTGAACGCTATGAAAACACTTGATCGCTCAAACCTGGCTCTGATTGTCACTTTTCTATTTACATTAATTGCCGTCTTTAGCTTTTTCGTTAGCCCAATCCTATTACAGACTTTGCATGGGCTACAATGGTTTTTCTTATTAGCCGTACTGTGGCTTGTTGTAACCCAAAAAAAAATACCAGCCTCATCTCCAGCATCATTTTCTGAGGTATTGATTAATTATAAAAAAATACTTCTTTGCCAGATTGCTGTGATTTCTGCTTTTTATGCACTCACCAAGGGACTAAATTGCTGGCAGCCTACTTTTGGCGTCGAAAAAGGCTTACCCTTGAATTTTGATCTTTCCAATATCACGTTGCTTGGTGGCTTATTCCCATGGACCGCGGTGGCCATAGTCGCGATTGCGATGCAACGGGCAAGTCAACACACCAATAATCTGATTCACTTCATGGATTGTTGCCCATACTGGCTGCAACGCTTTAATCAACAGCATCGCCTATCAAAAATCATTAACTCATCACTGGTAGGAGGACATCAAGTCACAGTGACGCTGTTCGCCATAACCAGCATTTTATTATTTTCTGCCTGGATGATAAAAAATAATAACCTTACCATCCCAAACCAAAACATCATTGGTAGCCTGATTCTATTTGTGATTTTAGGCGTAATCTTACTACGACCTAATATTAAACAGAAAATTAAACATATCGCGCTTAATTTAACTCAGACTCTATTGATTTTTGCATTGTTTTTATTTCTCTTAGCATTGGTGATCTATTTCAGTGGTGCTATGACATCCATAGAAATCACATCTGCTAATTCAACATCAGGTGAGTGGCTATTGCGAAATGGCTGGGACAGTTACTGGCAGGTATTACAAATCTTGATCTGGACATGTACCGTTGCAAGTCTGTCGCCTTATATTGCCCAACTGTGTCGTAACTATACGCCACGGCAACTGGTTGCCTCTTTAATGCTTTTTCCTCTTATATTGAGTACCACCGCCCTACTCCCTCATCATCTTAACTTGACGCTGCAACATGGCTGGCAATTGATTGGCTTACTGCCGCTGGCTGCCCTATCAATGCTACTTTTTATGGCATACTTATATTTTATGATTCAACCAAAAAATCGCTCGGTATTACTTTACTGCGAGCTGCCCAAGGCGGGAAGTTTCAAACCTCGCAGTATTCAACAGAGCGTTTATTTTTTAATTATTATGATCATCATTACTCTTGCGCTGTTTATACAAAGTGGTATTTTTCTGTTACTGATTCTATTACTCATGCGAACAATATTATTGCTGATACCTCTTATTATTATTGCTTGTGATGTATTCAACCCTCAGCGAATTAACAATCATTCTTAAATTCAGGAATCTTATAGACTGCAGCATCAAATTAAATACTGTGACGTGAGACCATCACAATGTATCCGATTGCCTCAATGAAAACTTCCAACGTCAGTCCTCTAGGTAGTTGAGGCCTTCAAATGACGAGCAAATAATTTTTTTTGAGTGATTAAAATACCGTGAGAAAAACTCGTGACTTTTCGCCATTGCTGCTACGTGTTTTAAGACGTTAAATACAGACACCGGTTGATCGTCACGATCAGCGCGACCGTTTACTCTCAACTGAAGACCCATTATTTCATTAACCTATCAGCCCGCATACCCACAAAGCGATATAATCATATAACGATAGATTCATAAAATAATCATACAAATCAATGTTTTAGTATCAATAATCCAACACCCTCATCAATAACGCATAAGGGTTGAATTCGTGGCGTCTAACCAAGCCATCAGTCCGCCTTTGAGACTAGATACATGAGTCATGCCTGTGGCTAAAAGTTGTTTAACTGCTTGTCGACTGCGCCCACCACTTTTACAGAATACCACCCATTGACCTTGATCTGATAACACCGATGGATCGAGACGAAGAACCGACAACGGCAAGTGTTGACTTGGTATCGCCGTGATTGCACGCTCATAATCCTCTCTGACATCTAACCAATGTAACTCACGACCCTCATGCTGCCATTGTAAAACAGTGTCGCAATCAACTTCGGGTATCTGATCGGATTGCGTTGATTCAAACTGCACTTCTATTTTCGAACAACCGTTTCTGTGACAGGTTGATTGCCGATTAATTTCACACAACTCAACGGCAAGGGTTTGTAGGTTCATTGTTAATAACTGACCGGATAAGACATCAGGGCTACCTAACAAGATCTTAATCACTTCATTGGCTTGCAAAACACCCATAACTCCTGGTGTTACACCCATGACACCCGCAGTAGCACAACTGGGCACTGTGTCTAAGGGAGGTGGACAAGGATACAGGCACTGATAGCAAGGGCCCGATTGATAGTTAAACACAGATAGTTGTGCTTGAGTTTGCAACACAGAGGCAGAGACCAGAGGGATAGCACGCTCACGACAAGCATGATTAAGGGCATAACGCGTGACTAAATTATCCGTAGCATCAACCACAACATCAACATTAGGCATGGTTTTTAACCACGATTCGTCGATACGATGCGCAATACTGATAAAATGAAGGTTACTGTTGCATGCTTGCAACCGTCTAACCGCAGCCTGAGCTTTGTTCTGGCCCACCATGTCTTCTGAAAACAGCACCTGACGCTGCAGATTACTGAGCTCAACCACATCTGGGTCGGCAATCATCAATGTGCCAACGCCTGCTGCCGCTAAATATTGCAGCACAGGGCAACCCAAACCACCGGCACCGACACATAAGACCTTGGCTGCTTGCAATTGCGCTTGACCGTCAAGGCCGACAATAGCGAGTTGACGCGAGTAGCGCAGTATAGAATCTTGGTCGAGTTGATGTGTCAAATGCGTATCCTTATAACCTAAAATACAAAGATCAAAAGCACAACATAACAGAAAAGGCGCTGTTTGTGAGCGCCTTTTCAAAGATGGACATTAAGAATAGATCCGTGTTGACTCTATTGACGGAGGTCAACTTATTCGTTTTAGCTACCACCGGTATCGCTATTGGTATCGCCTTTTTCTTTTCCATCGCCACCGCCTTCGCCATTGCCACCGCCTTCGCCACCGTTATCCACACTGGAACTGGGATTTGCTCGATTATTTGCGTCACCCATTGAAATCCTTGAACCTACAGCACTGTTTACCGATTCACCAAGTCCGCCGGCTTTAGCTCCACCCGCAGATACAGCTCCCTGAACAGAACCAGTCATCTTATCAACCTGTAGCGGTGACGAAGCATTTGGCGCACCAATCCAACGCATGATGTAATCAGGTAGCTGATGAATCAAGCCATAACACTGGTGTGTTACTTCCATAACTATCGTTGCAAAAATCACTAACATCATAGGAAAGGCGAACATCAAAGTAAAAAGGTCACCACTACTGCAAAATGCATTACCCATAGCTTTACCAATCGCACTGTTAATATTCGATGAGTTGTGCGTCACTTCGGCTACGCTGTTATGTAAAAATAAGTCTTGCATAAAATTAGCAAAGGTGTAATTGATGATCTTGAAAGCCACAAAGGACAGGATCATGCCGGAAATCAACCCTAGAATCATCAAGGCGGGTCTTAAAAATACCCCTAAAGCCAGCATTACCGCCTGTTCTGCCTTACCTAAAAAGTCATGCCCGTCTGGATGGGTTAATCCCAATGCCACCAGAGGAGCTGCAGCCATCGACTCAATGACAAAGACCAACCAAGCAATTACACCGAAGGTAAAGACCATAAAAGGATAGAGCGGGCAGTAATAACCCAATATAAAACCAGGCACTAGCAATACCGCAATCACTGCCATCATGATACTTCTCACCCAGTTAGAGAGCTCCGTAACTGAATACCCAATAGATGACATACAATCAAAGACGTTGGCAGTCAGTGAAAAGGTAACAAATGTCAGACAAAGACCAATAAAAAGACCACCTGCAAATTTGATAAGCGATTGCCCAAGCAAGGTTAACCACTCCACTGGGTTAGCATAAATACTAGTATCGCCAAACATTGTGCCAATCTGAACAATGCCGGGCGTGATCGCTCTAATCACCACATTAGCTGCTGCATTGCTAGTGTTTGCGTGGCCAACGTCATAAGCGTCGGATGTGTCTACAGCCGAGTTATTTGCACCGTCAACCTCGTTAGCATAGTTTTTCGCTTCCGTTTTTGCAGCATCAAAATAACCTTCTACAAGACTTTTGGAACTATCATCAAGCGAGAAATTCGTTGGTCCTACGATAGCGTCATCTGTGGTCGCATTGTAATTACCGATTTGACTCGCGCTTCTAATATTAGCGTCCTTAGAGGCCATGTCCCAATAATATCGACCAGCCATCATCCAACCGTCCTGCTCACCATCGGTTCTTGCTTGTGAAAAATCACCGCCGGTATTATTCATATGATCATATGCCGCATAAATATTGTTTGTATAATTAACATCAGCACGAAAAATATCATCACTAGCATCTGTCTGATTGGTATAACCAGTACAAACTGACTCGCCTGCGTGGTCAGAGCTAGAGCAATAAATCTTATAGGCTGCGGGTACCATATCCGATATCACTCCCGATATCGCGGTTTGAGCTTGTTGACAGTACATTGATGTATAACCGTCAGCATCGTCATTGTGTTCATTTTCAGCCACACACAAAGAGCCGTTAGAATTGTCGTTGTTTGTATAGTCTTTTAATCGATTAACCAAACTCCAATCGATACTGCCGCAACCAGCATCGCTACCGCTGCCACCGCCGCCATCGGAAAAACGGTATTGTGACAAATACGGAGAATTATTATTGGGATCTTCTTGACCTAAATAGATAGTAGGGTTAGGTCTCAAACCTTTACTAAGCATGCATATTTCCGAGCTTAGGACATTATAACCTAATTCCTTATCGTAAGTAGTTTCAGTATCAGTAGAATTATCGAAACTATCAGGGTTCCCCATAAATGCATTAAAAGTATCGCCATTAATCATAGAGGAGACCTGATTATCAGACTCTGTTGGATCGACCCACACCGCATGGCCATCATCAAGATACGTTAGTGCAGTATTCCAAATATTATCTGCTAGATGAACACCCGCTACAGTCACGTCCATCATGAGTCGTTGTGCCATACAATAGCCGGTAGTGGAACTTGGAATCACCATACCCACCCCCAGTGCAATCTTAAGAAAATAGTATGCAACGTTTTTACCTTGCCCTTGAAAAGAACCCTCATTTGCACCACGCAGTGCAGATACTAGTACTGTGTATATTAAGAAAACACCAATTACTGTCAGAACACCCAAATTAAACTGATAAAACAGTTGACCCAGTAATTGATTATTGGTGCCTTGAACCGCATCACCTACGGTGCCAAACAGTTGACCTAGAAATCCTATAGAAATATCGGAATTATTTTGTGCAGCGTTCCCTGCAACATCATTACTCCAGATACCACTGGAGTTGGAACATGCAGACAGAAACAATGGTAGCGAAATAAGTACCAAAACTTTCAAGATATTTTTTAATTTTACCATCTTACTAATCACTGCTAATACCCTATGTTAAATTATCTTTTTTTAAAAAAACCCAAACACCACTCTGAAAGACTGGATTTGACTTTTTTATGCTTACAATTAAAAACAAATATATGTTCGCGAAAGGCATAAGCAAACATCAAACCGGAGAACACCAACGAGCACATACCGGATAAAAAGGGAAATTTTGTAAATAAATAAAAACTATATATAAAAAGCGCCAAGCCTGCTGAACCATAGAAGCGATATAACAATGTCGATATTTTGATTTTCTTTTCGAGCTTCTCGGGAGTCATATTGCTTCTCTTCATCAATAGATCCCATTCGGTAAGTTCTTCCGCATCATCAACAGGGGCCTTGAGTACCGATTTATACAAATCAGTAACAACTAACGTATTTTTTTTGATGGAAGAGATACCCGCCCACTTGGAGATGTTCCAGCCTGAAAATATAAATGCCATTGTATTTAATCCTGGTAATTTCTATCTGTTTGTCATGATTTGCTAACTGCGCAATGGCAGCTAACGATGATCAGAATAACATCATAGCCTTAAGGCAATATTAAAATTATTCACTTACGTGTTGTTTTTTGAACAAACTAGTGACTTCTGAATGAAATATTGATAGAAATCGTATAATTTACTGATTTATTTAATAATAATTTAAGCTTATTACGTTAAACTGGTTTTAATAAACGTATGAAAGTCACCACAAAGTGACACTAAAATTAGGGGAACAGGATGCCAGATCTGAGCCACAGCGCAGTTCATCAATTTTGGAAGGAATACGACGATCCTTTTTTATATAGAGTGATCGCCTTCATGGAGGGAGTGGAAGATTGGACTAACGACGGTGACCCAGATGTCGAAGAGGCGTTGTCGCGCTTGGGTGCTTCCCTGGATGATCTGGGAAACATTGAGCTCAAGCAAGAAGACGACATGATCCAACTGGTTGCTAGTCTAAAAACTGGCAGAGGTCTTCGACTGCTGATGGCACTGGATATGGCCTACCCTGGCGCTGCTGCAAAAGTGTTAATGCACGCAGAGAAACAAACTAAAAATGAAAAAGACACCGCAGGTGTGTTCTTAAAACGAAATGTGATTTTCGAACGCTTGCGATTAATGGGTAGGATTTTTTCTCCCGAACGAATAGAACTAATACAGAAAGCACTTGAGGATTCAGGTTATGACTAAACAATTAATATCATCTCTGCTACTGGTCTCGACCTCATTAGCACTTGCAATACCAAGCTTGTCGTTGGCCGATTGTTCTCAATGGCAAAGTAATCCAGCCAGCGTAAACGTCAATGATTTGGCAAATACCGATATCACCGCTGTCAAAGACTGCATGAGTAGCTGTGCTGATTTAGGACTCTCGGCTTCCAACTCTGATTTAACGCCTGCGTTATGTATGCAAAATGTCTCCTATGTTGAGTACCTCACACAGTTTGCAAATAACAACGCCAATGCGGCCAACACCACCCTTTCAAGTTCCAGCTCAAGTTCTGTTTCATCGACAGCGCCTGTAAGCACGACTAGCAGCGCGTCTTCAAGCCCATCTGAGCCCGCCAATCTTGAATCGACGAACCAAACACAACCCCAGCCACAAGCTGAACCACAAACTCAGCCAGAACCTCAAACTCAGCCTGAGTCAAAACCTGAGAAAAAATCCTTTATCAAATGGCTTTAATTGCGGAGATTACTCATGCCACACAAAACTGATTCTATTAAATACGTGACACTTTCAAGCATCATCGGTCTGTGCTTCGGCTTACTGGCGCCCAATGCCATGGCCAGTGGATCCAGTGTTTCAACCTTTTCACCCGGAGCGATCTTAGAGCAAATCCAACAAGCCGCTGCAAGTATGTCGGGAGGGCTCAATGCATTAGGAGATCAGATTCAACAACTGAGCTTGGCACAGCAACAGTCAGAGAATAGCTACCGTTACCAAAACGACCCTCAACTAATCAACATTTCTAATAATACTTTGGCGGCTAACACAGCGTCACAAACTGCCGCCCAGACGGCTAGTGCGCTATCCAGTCAGGATATCACGCAGGCACTGCAACCAATGAGTGATGCTTCCATGGAAACTTCAACTTCCGGTGGCGTAGCCGTCAATGACCAAGAGCAAGCCTCAAATGCAAACGATCGACTCAATGCATTAAGCGACATCACCCAAGATTATTCATGGGGAACAACTGCATCAGATACTCTATTTGCAAATTTTAATTTTACACCCTCAACTAATTCGAACTACAAGATCGATGGTAACGATGCAGACCCGGTATACCAAGGACAGCCCACTTTACACGACAGTTTTTTTGATTTTGCTAATTTCATTCAACCGACGTCACTAAACTACAACGATACACCTGGTGGCCTGGAGTCTGCTGAGAAATTTATTCAATTTCTGACTAATAACTATGACCCAACTTATAACCAGCTAATCAATCTCAACGATCTGAATTCAAAAATCACACAAGCTAATAGTTCTGATACAACCGGGAATAATGCTGCATCTATAATACGCTACTTAACCACGTCTAAAGATTTCCAAAAAGCGCAAATGGTAGTTCGGCAAGCGACCGCTGCACAATCAGTCAGTCTGTATACATTAAACAACATACAAGCCGAGAGACAGGCCATTGTCTCAAAAGATGATGTACCACAGCTAGATACCATTGCACAAAACATGGGCATTGAAGTTGGTAAAGACAGCTCAGGTAATTATATCTACCCTAGCAAAGCCCAAATCAGTTACTACCAAACTCATCATGACTTGAATGATGAAACCTGGTATCAAAATCTACAAACTCTGTCTGGGCCTAATGTTGAGCGCGAAACATTGATAACACTCAAACAGATTCAACAGTCACTGCAACAGCAGCATCAAGACAATCAGACCATCGAAGCACTACTTGCAGTGTCAAACATACAAGGCAATCAGCAGTCGATAGTCTCATTAGCACAAACCAAACAGAACTTAGCGAATTGGATTAAAAACCTTGATCCTAGTAGTCCAACCGCCCCTCAAGATTCGAGCACTAATTCACTACCAGCACCACCTAATTAACCAAGATGCTGTTACGAATCGAGTCGACTTATCGGTCTGAGGCAAGAAAGCTTGTTAATCAACCAATTGATAATGCGTACCGCAGTAAGGGCAAGTAATGTGACCCTGCGCCTCAATATCGAGGTAAATACGAGGGTGCGCATTCCACACGGTTTGATGTCGGGATGGGCAGCTAAGTGGCAAGTCGGCACGAGTAATTCTTACGTGTTTTTGCGTGCAGGCTGGTTCTGACATGGATGACCTCTTGGACAGGACTTTTCGCCGATATTACTAGGAATAACCTCAGTTGCCAATAGGTCCAGTGATATGATACAACAAGCCATCTTTAAGGAGCAGTTATGACCCAATACGAGCACATCTCACCCCAGTCACCGGTTGAACATCTTCACCTGTATCAAAATACATCTCCGGAGCTTGTTAAAGAAGATGATCCGGCTAGCACGGTGATGATCCCACTCACTCATGGCGGCAGTCATTTCATCGAAACCAACGACAATATTGATGCAGCAACCCAAGCAATGAAAATTCACCACACCTCATTACTGTTGGTGATGAATGACGAACTGCTGATTGGCATTATCACCGCTCAGGATTTATTGGGAGAAAAACCAATCACGTTACAACAAAAATCGCGCATGCAACGTGAAGACATCACCGTAAAAATGCTAATGACACCACTTAACGAGATTTTAACATTAAGTTTTGATGACATTGTGCATGCCCGTGTTGGTAACGTTGTACAAACGCTCAAACACCATCATCAACACTATGCTCTGGTCATCTCACAACAGCCTGACCATCAGCAAGCACAGTTGCATGGACTCTTTATTGCCTCACAAATTAGCAAACAATTACACAAAGACATCCAGCATGCCTTGCATCAAATGGACTCTGTGTCTGAGTTAGATAAAGAATTGTAAGCCAAATTATTTGAAAAAATCGCGCAAATTATCCGATTGAACAATGCGCTTTAATTGTTGCAAAGCTTCTTTTTGCAATTGCCTGACACGCTCACGAGTTAGCCCGATGGCCAGACCCACTTCTTCTAGTGTTTCTTCTTTTTCACCGTTTAAGCCATAACGCCTGCGAATAACTTCAGCTTGTCGCGGTGACAACCGCTTCAGCCATTGAAGAATCTGATTATGTTCATCATAGGACTCGATCATCTGCATGGGATCAACCATCTTTTCATCTTCAAGACGATCTACCATGGTTCTTGAGCCGTCAGAATCCACTGGACTATCCATTGACGTACCATTCATCGGCAAATTGATATACTTTTCAACTTCTTCAACGGTCATCTCTGCCCGCTCTGCAATCTGACCCACGGTGGGAGTACGACTACCAAACTCTTCAGCAAGATCTCTGAGCGCTTTTAGGTAGCGATTTAAACCTTTCATGATATGAACGGGTACACGAATCGTCTTTGATTGATTCATAATGGCACGCTCTATGGTCTGCCGGATCCACCAAGTTGCATACGTGGAAAAACGAAAACCTTTTGTAGGATCAAATTTACTGACAGCAGTGATTAAACCTAAATTACCTTCCTCAATTAGATCCAGCAGCGACAATCCTCGTCGCCCATAAAATCGTGCGATTTTTATCACTAACCTTAAATTTGACTTTATCATCAGTGCCCGCGCTTTCGAGTCACCTTTTACTACTTTTCGTGCTGCGATCAACTCCTCTCGAGCGTTCAGCAACGGCCAACAGCCAACTTCCCGTAAATACATGGTTGTTGGATCACTAGCACCCTTCTGATCACTATCTTTTGATACATGCTTTACTTTCGATTTTTGCTTTGTTTTATTTTTACTGGAATCGGAAAATAATATTGTATTGGCTTTCAATGAACGCTTAGAAGGCTTAGCAGCAGACTTTTTCTTCTTACTATTTTTTTTCTTTGCCTGAGATACAGGTTTAGCAGATTGTTTGACAACCTTTCTTGTCACGCTAGTAGGTTTAACAGCTGATTTTTTCTTTGCATTAACACGCGTTTGTTTGACCTTAGTGGGTTTTTTTCTCGCTTTGCTTTTAACCTTACTTTTCACTGCAACTTTAGTTTTTTTCGCTTTACTTTTAGCCTTGCTTTTGACCACAGCTTTAGTTTTCTTCGCCGTTGCTTTTGCAGGTGATTTTTTAGCTTTCTTATCAACCACTCTTACCACGTCAAAGCTCCCTGGTGATACCACACAATTGTATATTCTACCATCATCTTCCTACGATCATAGCTACTCATTGTAAATATTTTAGCGGATCAACCGGCTTACCATTTTTTCTGATCTCAAAATATAAAACCGGTTTTCCTGCATTATTTTGCCCCATTAAAGCAATCTTTTGTCCTGCTTGTACCTTATCGCCAAGTTGAACCAAGCGCTTTTGATTGAAAGCATACGCAGTGAGAAAAACCTCGTTATGCTTCACGATGATCAAGTTACCATAACCTTTAAGGCCATCACCGCTGTAAACCACTACACCAGCAACTGAAGCATACACTGGCTGTCCCAGTTGTCCGGCGATCTCGATACCGCGGTAACCAGCGGCAGTGGTACTATAGCGTGAAAACAATGTGCCTCGCGCTGGCCATTGCCAGGAGGTAATTGGCTGCATAGGCTCAGCAGACTTTTTGACAGCACTGATCGGCTGACTTTGTTTATTGTGTTGAGATAAGCTCGACGCTGGAGCCGAACTCGAACGATTAGCCGGGCTCACTGTCATTTTTAATCGTTGCCCAGTGGAAATGGTATACGGCGGTTGCAACTGATTTGCTGCAGCTAAACTGCGATAATCCAAACCAAATGCCCAAGCAATGGAATACAAGGTGTCGCCCTGTCTAACAACATAGCTCCCTGATGCAGCGCTAGGCTGATGCCAGCCATTAACCACTGGTGCACGCGCGGTATCGCTAGTACAACCCGCTAACCATGCACTTACTCCGATAACGATGAGGATAAAAGGCAACTTCACGACACTTAATCTCCAATAGAAGTTTTTTTGGATAATAAGGCCAACCAGTTTGCAATATCTAACCCCGATTCATGATCGGTCATATCAATTTTCATCGGAGTGATCGACACTTTCTGATTTGCCAGAGCAAAAAAATCCGTTCCTTTTTCGGCATCAGATGCTTCACCAACTGGCCCAACCCAGTAAATAGTTTCGCCGCGAGGGTCTTTCTGGATGATGGTAGGTTGAGCGCTGTGACGCTTACCCAAGCGTGTTACTTCAATGCCTTGGATATCGTTATAGGAAATGTCAGGCACATTAATGTTAAGGAAAGTTCTTTTTCGCGATAAAGGTACTTTGGTAGACAGCTCAACCAAAGACTTGATGATCATTGCGGCTGTTTCAAAATGTCGGCCTTCATGACCTTCAAGTGAGACAGCCATGGAGGGCAGGTCTAGAAACGCTCCCTCCATTGCAGCGGCGACGGTCCCTGAATACCAGACATCATCAGCAAGGTTTTCACCATCGTTTATTCCTGAAATAATCATATCAGGGCGTTGTTTCAGCAACCCAGTTACCGCTAAATGCACACAGTCCGTCGGCGTACCCTCAACACTGATGATATTTGGCTCTATCATCTTCGCCCTAATTGGGTGATGCAGTGACAGTGAATTACTAGCACCGCTTCGATTTCTATCGGGTGCGACGATGGTAACATCAGCGATCGTGCGCAGTGTATCTGCAAGTACATGTATGCCTTGCGCATAAACACCATCGTCGTTACTTAAAAGAATGTTCAATGAGCTCTCCCTAAATTATTGAAAAATATTAGCATCTTATTCGATTATTCGACACCACAAATAGTTTCTTATCCTCTAAATCCCAGTCTATTCAGTTTTAAAATCATGATTACTTGCATCTCTTGTCATATGCGTTGAAACTGGCTGCCCCAATGCAGACAGAGATAACGATGAACGGAAAAATTTTAGGGGCAAGCTTCCTAGTTGCTGGAACAGCCATTGGTGCGGGCATGATGGCACTGCCGATTGCCTGCGCGAACACTGGGTTCATTCCGGCCACCTGCATATTAGTCATTATTTGGTGCTTGATGATTTACTCTGCTCTATTGGTGCTCGAAGTCAACTTAACACTGGATATCAAACATAATAGTTTTAGCTCGATGGCGCGGCAAACATTGGGACGCCCCGCACAAGTCATCGCATGGATCTGCATGCTATTACTATTGTACTCTCTAACAGCAGCTTATATCAGCGGAAATGCCTCGATTATACAACTACTGATTCAGACATTATTTGATGTTACTGTACCGTATTGGATCAACGCTGTTGTTTTTTTACTCGTCTTTGGTACAGCTGTAATCTGGAGCACGCGCTGTACCGATCTGGTCAATCGTCTATTTTTCAGTTTAAAAGGTATCACGTTAGTCGTCTCTTTGGGTCTGTTATTGCCCGAGACTCATTTTGAGCAGTTGCACGTTCAACACCTCACCTTATCCAGCGCCTTTATGGCACCAATATTTATCACTGCATTTGCCTTTCATACGGTTATACCAAGCTTAACAACGTACCTGGATAGAAATACCCAGACACTTCGAATGATTGTGTTATGTGGTGGCAGTTTACCTTTGATTATCTATGTGATCTGGCTAATAACTACGTTAGGAATAATTCCAATAAATGGCCTAAACAGTTTTAATGATATTCACTATCATCACGATTCTGTGTCGTTGTTTATTTCCCATCTTAGCGCACTTACCGACAATGCATGGATTCATATCGGCATCCATGGCTTTGCCAATATTGCGATGGTCACGTCATTTCTTGGCGTAACGTTAGGGTTGTTCGACTTTCTAGCCGACGGGTTAAATAGAACAGACAATGTATCAGGCCGCGTACAAACTGGCTTACTGACTTTTCTGCCGCCCTTGTTTTTTGCGCTTATTTATCCGCATGGATTTATGTTGGCATTACAATGTGCTGCAATCTTTGTAGCTATCTTGGAAATGATACTGCCAGCATGCATGGCCTATCGTTCTAGGCAACAACGACTGCAACAAAACCAACCCCTAGGCTATTGCGTGTCTTCAGGAACAACAGGGCTAGTGACCATAGCTGCAGCTGGTGCCATCGTGATAATGATTGAAGTGATTAGAATAATAATGAGTTAGAGTAGAAAAAGTGGTGGGTCGTGAAGGATTCGAACCTTCGACCAATTGGTTAAAAGCCAACTGCTCTACCAGCTGAGCTAACGACCCAGTGTTCAGCATCAACGTAGTGAAGAATCACAATAATACTGATTTCAATGAAAATAACAAGGATATTTTGCAGCGAAAATTGATCACTTTCACATCACGGTATTGCCAATCGTCTAGTAATTAATCATTGTAATTCGATGAAAAAATCCAGTTGTTTATCCACTGCCAACTGCGCTGGGATATCATTACTTGAAACAATGATTGTAATTGCCATCATCGGTATCGTTACTGCTTGGAGCTACCCCAGCTACACCCAACATATACGTCGCGTTGAATGCCATCGTGCACGCATTGCACTTCAACAAGCAGCCAACCGCATTGAACATTACGCATCAACTCATGGCAACTACATCGGCGCCACTCGACAAAATCTCAATTTCAAACAACTGGAACATGATCTTAATTACGAGATAAAGATCAACCAAATCAAGCCTTTTTATTTCAAGATATCGGCAGTCTCAACCGATCAAAAAGCGTCATCTGACTGTCGAGTCATACAACTCGATAGCACACAATCACATTGAGCTGATATAGCGGATTAAAAGTCAGACTGTCGACCAAATAGCATGGTCAATTACACTTCAACTTCTTGTTTTGGGCCTCTTCGAAGCGCTTTCGGTAAGACAAAGGCAATGGTCTCTTCAACACCCGGCAGCTCTTCCGGCGGATGAGCACCCCATTTTACTAATTGTGCGATCATATCTTGTACCGAGGTTTCTGCAGCAGATGCTCCTGCCGTCACACCCACCACTGCTTTTCCATCAAACCAATGTTGCTGCATTTGAGACACCTCATCCACCAAGTAAGCCTGGCATCCCATACGTTCAGCCAATTCCTGCAAGCGATTAGAGTTTGAACTGGCTGGCGAACCTACTACCACAACCACCTCGCAAATTTGAGCCAATTCTTTTACGGCATCTTGACGATTTTGGGTCGCATAACAAATATCGTCTTTTTTTGGACTTCTTATCTCTGGAAATCGGTGTTTTAAAGCTTGAATCACTTCAATAGTGTCGTCGACAGATAGAGTCGTTTGTGTGGTCACTGTGCAGTAGCTGGGATTTTTAAGTACTAAATTCTCGACATCGTTTAATGTTTCGACGAGATAAATACCAGCCTCGTCACAATCGTATTGCCCCATCGTGCCTTCAACTTCAGGGTGGCCGGCATGACCAACCAAGATACACTCCATTTTAGCTCGCGCGCATCGGGCAACCTCCATGTGTACCTTAGTGACTAGTGGGCAGGTCGCATCAAACACTTGCAACCCTCGACTCTTGGCTTCCTGGCTAACCGCCCTTGAAACACCATGAGCACTAAAAATCAGCGTCGCTCCGTCCGGCACATCGCTGATTTCATCGGTAAACACGACACCCTTAGCCTCTAATGACTCGACGACCGGCCTGTTATGAACCACTTCATGGCGCACATAGATCGGAGCACCAAATAATTCTAGCGCCCTCTCAACAATTGTGATTGCACGATCAACACCAGCACAGAAGCCCCTAGGGTTTGCGAGTTTAATTTGCATCAGGCGACCTCTTTCGAAAGCAGTTAAGCGTAATGTTGTGGCATTTGTTTGATTCTATGATTTGACCACTCATTGCGAGCGCCCCTCGAATATAAAATGCACAATCAACAATAACGCACCAATACTGACACCGGCATCGGCAACATTAAACGTTGCAAAGTGCCAAGAACCAATATGAAAATCAATAAAATCAATCACATAGCCAAGAAAAACACGATCGACTAAATTACCAAAGGCACCACCAATCACCAGGGAAAAACCAATGGCCAACAGAAAATCACGACGCGACAAAGCACGCATCCAGAACAACATAATGACTATTGCGATGATTGATACTGCCGTTAGAAAGTATAACTTCCAATCGCCCGCACCACTCAACACGCTAAAAGCAGCCCCTCTATTGTACACCAGACGTAGATTAAGTAATGGCAAAAGCTTAATCACATGCCCAGAGGCCAGGGCACTGCTCGCCCACCACTTGGTAAGCTGGTCAGCCAGTATCACCAGCACACTCAACCACAACCACGGCCACGCGCCGCGACGTTGTTCTTCCATCATATTAGACCTTAATTTTTTTGGCGATAGCTTAGCATGCATACTGGCAAGAGTCTTTACCCTTCTGTGGTGCTAGGCTACACTGCTGCTCGTCGTTAAAACTGAAGCAAAAAACCATGGTTGATCAACACACTAACGAAACTTTTTCCTTTGTCGAATCAGAACACCAAGTACTCGCTTTCTGGCAAGAGCATCACGTCTTTGAGCAGTCTCTCAAACAAACGCAATCTGGTCAGCCATATGTCTTCTACGATGGCCCACCCTTTGCGACAGGGCTTCCTCACCACGGCCACTTACTCGCTTCAACCATTAAAGATATTATTCCACGCTACTTCACCATGAAAGGCTATCATGTCCCTAGGCGTTTTGGCTGGGATTGTCATGGCCTGCCGATTGAACATGAAATCGACAAGCTACACGGCAAATCCACTGACGAAATCGTGGCAGAGCAAGGTGTTTCCGGTTACAACCAAGCTTGCCGTGACATCGTCCAACGTTATGCCTCGCAATGGCGTCAGACCATCACGCGACTTGGCCGCTGGGTGGACTTCGATAATGACTACAAAACCATGCAGCCGGATTTCATGGAGTCTGTCTGGTGGGTCTTCAAACAAATCTGGGACAAAGACTATATCTACCACGGTACAAAAGTCGTGCCGTTTTCAACAGCACTAGGCACGGTATTGTCGAATTTTGAGGCTGGCTCGAATTATCAAGACGTTCAGGATCCTGCAGTCACGGTACTGTTCAAACTGAAGGACGATCCTCGCTACTGCGCGATATGGACCACGACACCTTGGACACTACCCAGCAACTTAGGCATCGCAGTGAATGCCAATACAACGTATGTCACGGTGCATGACAAGTCGCTCGACAAGCGATGCTTAGTGGCCAAAGAACGTGTTGAAGCGGTATTCCAAGGCCGAGAGCACGAGATTCTTGATGAATGTTCCGGTGCTGATTTAGCAGGCCTAACCTATGAACCCCTTTTCAAAGACTTTATCGATTGGGAACAATCCGGTGCTTTCAAGATCGTTGCCGATGACTTTGTCACTACGCAAGACGGTACCGGTTTAGTACATTGTGCACCGGCCTTTGGTGAAGACGATCATCGCGTCTTACAAATACTCGATCGTAAAGACTTTCCTTGTCCGATCGATTTTAAGGGCTGTTTTACTGATGCTGTCATAGCTTATGAAGGTGAGTACATCAAGACTGCAGACAAACAAATCATCAAAGACATTAAAAATTTAGGTCAGTTGTTTGATCACAAAACCTGCGTGCACAGCTATCCATTTTGCCCGCGTTCCGACACACCTTTGATTTACCGCACCATCCCCTCCTGGTACATCAAAGTCGAAGCTGTCAAACAACAACTATTAAACAACAACGATCAAATTCATTGGGTACCTGGACACATTCAACACGGTCGCTTTGGCAAATGGTTAGAAGGTGCGCGTGACTGGGCAATTTCACGTAATCGTGTTTGGGGTACACCACTACCGGTCTGGATCAATGACACAACTGACAACCGCTATTGCGTCGGTTCCATAAAAGAACTCGAAACACTCACCGGGCAATCAGTTACTGATCTTCATCGTGATCACGTTGATCATTTAACCTTTACCTTACCCAATGAAGAAGGCACTTATCACCGAGTCGAAGAAGTGCTTGATTGCTGGTTTGAGTCTGGCTCAATGCCCTACGCACAATCCCATTATCCTTTTGTCAATAAAACAGCTTTTGAACAAGCTTTTCCTGCCGACTTCATTGCCGAAGGTCTCGATCAAACCCGTGGTTGGTTTTACACCTTAACGGTGTTATCAACCTTACTTTTTGATAAACCGGCTTTTCAACACGTGATAGTGAATGGCATTGTTATGGCTGAAGACGGCAAGAAAATGTCAAAACGCCTTAAAAATTACACCGCACCCGATGAACTCATGGAGCAACACGGTGCCGATGCTTTAAGACTGTATCTAATGAACTCAGGTCTAGTTAAAGGTGAAGAACAACGCTTTACCGACGGTGGTGTAAAAGACATGGTGCGTCGCACCTTATTGCCTTGGCATAATGCATTTAAATTCCTTCACACTTATGCCAGCATCGACCAATGGTCACCTGACCAGCACATGCATGCACCGCAACACCTACTGGATCGCTGGATATTGTCTCGCTTACAAAGCTTGAAACACTTTATCAAAGAACACATGGAACACTATGAACTCTATCGAGTGGTCCCAGAGCTCCTAGCTTTCCTAGAAGACTTAACGAATACCTATATTCGCTTAAACCGCTCACGTTTTTGGACAGAGGCCTTGGATGATGACAAGTGCCAAGCTTATAGCACACTCTATCGAGTCATATTGGAGTTCACCACTTGCATGGCACCCTTTGCACCCTTCTTGTCGGAAACGATTTATCAATCATTACTCAAACTACACAGTGACAACAGTAATAAACCGCAATCGGTTCATCTATGCACTTTTCCTACTCATGATGAATCAATGCAAGATGCATCACTCGAAGAAGCCGTGCTTAGACTGCAACATATTCTAGCCTTAGGCCGACAACAACGTAATGCACTAAAAATCAAAGTGAAGATTCCGTTACGTGAGCTGGTGGTTATCCATAAAGATCAACAACTGTTACAAGACATTGCACAACACGAAGCGACGATTCAAAAAGAATTAAACGTTAAATCGATTCGCTATGATCATGAAGAAGACCGCTATATTTCTTTATATGCAAAACCTAACTCACCCGTATTGGGCAAACGTCTAGGTAAAAGTTTTGGCCAATACCGTCAACTGATTCAAAATTTAAGTCATGAAGCGATTAACAGCCTTGAAAAAACTGGCTCTATCACGCTAGAAGATGAAACCTTTTCCAGTGATGACATCTTAATTTTTAGAGAAAGCCAAGCCGATTCTCATGCAGTCACCGACCGCTTCATCACCATTGCCTTTGATGAAACCTTAGATCAAGCATTAATCGATGAAGGCTTAGCACGTGAAGTCATCAACCGCATCCAAAAAACACGTAAAGCGGAAGGGCTCAATGTCGATGACCGCATTACCATTTCATACACCGCATCAAGTCATCTCTTGTCGGTGATTGAAAAACACCAAACAACGATTTGCCAAGAAACCTTGTGTGAGAAACTTGATGCCGTCAGCGAGATGACACATCAACCGCATCAATTTGAGATTGAAGAGGAGACTTTAACAATCACGTTACACAAACAACCCTGTAAAACGTGTTAAAGACCTGATACTCAATGCCTTTATTTGCGGCATCAAAATACGTGTGATAACTATGATTTCATCACGCTCGATAATCGAACTTGTCAAGTGTGTCGGCTAGAGACTTCCTAATGCTATCGTCAGCTAGCTAGCGTTACAACGATATAGTAGATGACCTTTTTTATAACTCGGAAAGTGAGACGTACGAGTGACTGGATTTTTCTTGTTCTTCTTTTTGATATTGTTTCAACAACGGTAAATTAATCTTATTATCAAAGACTATAAATCGAGGAAAGTAATACGAAAATTTCCTAAGTGTTTCTGTTGATTCATGTGCGTCAAGCATATCTAGGCACTGCTCAAGATTACTGACCACTAGACTTTCAATACTCCTAGCAGCAATATAATTATCTTTTATTTCCAACTGCGATTTTAGTTCTTCTAGATTTTCGATAGCGTTATCGAATGCTAGTCGATAAGCCTCGCGTCTAGGCAGTTTTTTAAAAAAACTGAGCGTTATAGTGTAAAATAATTTATCCGCATTACTTTGTTCTGGTTTAACGCTTTTTAGCTTGTCAATCGTGTAGTTGAGAAGATTCACAGCCTGTTTGTATTTAGATTGTTCATTTTTATTTGTTGGAGCAAATAAAGTAAGTGTTGTAACTGTGTTGGGAGAGTGGCAGGAACCGACGCTTGAAAAGCTCAATCGTGAATTTTGATAACTAGACATTACTATGTTCTGTTATGCCAGCTAGGAAAGACGTCTTGCAAGCCCTGAATGATCATAGCGATTGCGATAGACATAATGATTAGACCCATGATTCTTGTCAGAGTTTTTAGACCAGACACTCCCAGTACACTATGTATTGCTGTTGAAAAGCGCAGGGTGATATAAATCGTTAGAGCAACGCATAAGCAAATTCCAGTCAACTCTATTTTGCCAAGTATGGTTGGCGTTAAATTTGATATCATGACAGTTTGAACCATTGCCCCCGGCCCTGCGATCATTGGGATAGCCAGAGGAATAATGGCAATAGATTCTTTTTTTATAGCCGCTTGATGCTCTGCTTTACTGTGGTTTGTTTTAGAAACTTCACCTTGGAGCATGGTATAGCCAATAATAGCGATAATAATACCTCCCGCAATGGCAAATTCTGATGCTTTGATCCCAAATAGATGGAGTAAGGGTAGCCCTATCCAAGTCATAACAATCATAATGATACAAATTGCAAAAAAGGTTGTTAGTGCGGTTGAGTTGATCGATTCTTTTGTGTAATCACTAGTCAGGCTAGTAAAAATCGCAAGGGCTGAAAGCGGGTTGGTGATGGCTATTAAGGCTATATAGTCTTTAATGAGAGTGTTCATCATAATCATTTACATCCTTGTAGGTTATTCTCTTGATAAAAAACGACTATATCTATTAGTGTGCATCCAGTCGACTCATTTGTTAAATCTATCGGCTTAGTATCAACGTGATCCTCATAAATTAAATAGCATAATGATCTTATGAAAGTTACTATGACATATCAATAATTTATCATATCTTACAGATAAAACTAACTACACCTACCCTTGATACAGCTCTTTATAATGCCACTCAATAATCAAAAATATTAGCCTACATGATCCAGTTCAATTCAATACCACTCACCTATATCAACATAAGTTAATATTACATAGGGTGATCCCAAATCACTGTTAAAGACAACACTATGGTGAACGTAAAACGTGTATTTGTAACTTTTCTAGGAACCAGTAGCGCTATTTAAAGCCGTTGCTTTTTTAAAAGGGCTAACGATAGCGCAGTAAATACACAGACTAAGGCCCCCATGTAGACAACGAAATTTGTATTCATGAATATCTAGACTGTATCAATCCAGACGTCATTAGATCATTTAATCCTTGGTCTAATTAAAGTCGAGCCTTTGAAAAAAATCCTGATAGATCATTTTACTGTGAAAATATTATTGGGAAAATATCTTACTAAGATGTTTCAGCATGGAATTGAGATATCGAATATATAGCCTTACCGATAAAAAATCAGTGATTTCCACCATGATACCACTTATGTTGGTTTTTTTGGCTCAGCAAAGATTACTGATAATAATCCTGATACTGAGTTCCTTAAGAATGAATATAATGAGCTTGGAGGACAATACACAAGAAACAGCACGGTATCAATCTAACGCTCGCTAAAAAAAGAAAACACCAATGGGAACCTTACACGTAGTCTTTAATGTCTATTTGACCTAAGGCTTACTGCAAACCTCTTTTTTCATCATAATCTTGCAATCAATGAATAACATTAAAAGAGAGCAGTCTGCACTTAAGGTTTAAAGAACTTAGAGAATCGTAGCTTATTAGAAAAAATAAGATCACTAATTATTTTACGGTGCTTTGCTCATTAATCGGCGCGCAACTAAAGACCCTTCCGCCAATTGCCCGACACCGAGAAAGCCTTCCGAATCATACAAGCGTACATGCTCTTGGTCTGGCATGTTGGATTGCTCAACCACTTGACCATAACGCATTGCTCTAGATTGATTATCTGTGAGTTCTATTTGAGGAAAATGGCTGACTAAAGAATCCACCGACATTAGATGTGGCAGCAGTGAAAGTCCGCTCTGATTCTGATCCTCCAAATCACTTAGAGCCATCATGGCAGACTCACTAAAACCACCGACAGAGGTACGATGCAGTGCCGTTACGTGAGCACCACATCCCAAACGTTCGCCCCAATCATCGACAATGGTCCTAACATAAGTACCCTTGCTGCAATGCAAGGATAAAGTGACTTCATCTTTATTAAATGCATCCAGTTTCAAAGACCACACCGTGATCTTTCGTGTTGGACGTGGCACCGTCAATCCTTGACGCGCGAAGTAATACAGTGGCTTACCTTGGTATTTTAACGCCGAAAACATCGATGGCGTTTGATTGGTTTCACCACGAAAATAATCCAGAGATTGCTCAAGCTGCTCCTTAGACAATTCAGGCACGGGTTTTTCTGAAATCACCTCACCCTCTGAGTCACTGGTGGTTGTCCGCACACCTAACTTAAGTGTCACCTGGTATTGCTTGTCGGTATCCAATAAGAATTGAGCGAACTTCGTCGCTTGACCAAAACAAATTGGTAAAAGACCAGTTGCAAGCGGATCTAAACTACCGGTATGGCCAGCTTTTTTAGCATTAAACAACCGTTTCGTGATCTGCAATGCACGATTTGAACTAATACCCGTCGGTTTATTCAATAGCAATAAACCATCCAATGGGATTCGAGGACTGCGAAACTGACTCACTCGCTCATTACTCCGCTGCAGGAGCAACTTGATCAATTAAAGAAGATAAACGCTCTGCTTTAGCAAGCTGCGCATCGTATTTAAAAAACAATTTAGGCACGTAGCGTAACTCTGCTGTCTTGGCCATTTGACTGCGGATAAAACCCGCAGCTTTTGTTAGCGCTTGTACTGCATCATCAACCAAGACATCATCATGAATGGTGAAGAAAATACTGGCAGACTTAAGATCCGGCGACATCTCAACCAGGGTAACGACCATTTTCTGTAGCCGAGGATCGACCACATGTTGACGAATGATTAAAGCAACCTCTCGCTGAATTAAATCAGCCATGCGGCGCATTCGTTTCGAGGAACCAGACATGAATACTCCAGCGCACGCATTGCATGCGACAGCAAAAATATATTATAAACTACGCGCTACTAATGTTTTTTCGTAACACTCAATTTGATCACCAGCCTGAATGTCGTTGTAATTTTTCACACCAATACCACACTCGGTACCGCTACGAACATCTTTAACGTCATCCTTATAGCGACGCAAGGATTCAAGCTCACCTTCAAACACCACAACGTTGTCACGTAGCACACGAATCGGCAGACTGCGTTTAACAACTCCTTCTTGCACAATACATCCTGCAACAGCACCCAACTTAGAAGACCTGAAAACATCTTTGACTTCTGCTAATCCAAGAATTTTCTCTTCATAGGCTGGAGCCAACATCCCGCTCATGGCATCTCTAACCTCATTAATCAGATCATAGATGATACTGTAGTAACGCAGATCAATGCCTTCTTTCTCGATCAACTCTCTGGCCGATGCATCGGCACGAACATTAAAACCAAGAATAATCGCTTCAGAGGCCATTGCAAGATTCACATCGGATTCAGTAATCCCACCAACGCCATTGACCACGATATTAACCTTAACCTCATCACAGGAAAGTTTTAGTAATGCATCATTGATGGCTTCTGCCGAACCCTGCACATCGGCCTTCAGCACAACGTTTAGCGTACTTTGTTTACCTTTTTCGACATGATCAAACAGGGACTCAAGACGCGCTGATTTCTGTTTAGCTAATCGAATTTCACGGTATTTACCTTGTCGAAACTGAGAAATTTCACGAGCTTTTTTCTCGCTTGGCACAACCGTGAGTTCATCACCTGCATCAGGCGTACCAGATAAACCTAATATTTCTACTGGCATTGAAGGACCAACTTGTTGCGTTGGCTTACCAATATCATCGATCATCGCTCTAACACGACCATATTCGCGTCCAACCATGACAATATCGCCTTTATGAAGCTGCCCCTGTTGCACTAAAATTGAAGCAACTGGCCCCCTGCCTTTATCAAGGCGGGATTCAATCACAATACCTCTCGCAGGACCTTCAATGACTGCTTGTAACTCCAAAACCTCAGCTTGTAACAGGACACTATCTAACAGTGCGTCAATACCTTGGCCTGATTTTGCAGAAACATTTTGAAAGATGACGTCACCTCCCCACTCTTCTGCCACCACCTCGTATTGGGTTAATTCAGTTCGAATACGTTCAGGATCGCTCTCTTCTTTATCAATTTTATTAACAGCGACCACCATTGGCACATTGGCTGCTTTCGCATGCTTAATTGCCTCAACAGTTTGCGGCATAACGCCGTCGTCTGCAGCAACCACCAATATGACCAAGTCGGTGCAACCAGCGCCACGTGCACGCATCGCTGTAAACGCTTCATGGCCCGGTGTATCTAGAAATGTAATGATTCCTTTCGGTGTTTCAACGTGATAAGCACCGATGTGTTGTGTAATACCACCCGCTTCAGCCGTGGTTACTTTCGTTCTTCGAATGTAATCCAACAACGAGGTTTTACCATGATCAACATGGCCCATAATTGTTACTACAGGTGCACGTGGACCAGTGGCATAATTTGCTTGGTCATAACTATCAATTAGCGCATCTTCAAGAGCATTCTCTTTAACAATAACTGGCTTGTGGCCTAACTCTTCAACCACGATGACAGCGGTATCTTGATCTAGCACCTGGTTGATTGTCACCATAGCGCCCATGCCCATCATAACTTTAATCACCTCAGCAGCTTTAATCGACATTTTTTGAGCTAAATCAGCTACGGTGATGGACTCAGGTATCATCACCTCATGCACGGCAGGAGCAACTGGCATAGCAAAGCTTTGTTCAATTGACGCGGGTTTGGATGACTTCTTTTTCCGTTTATGAGTTTTTAACGGTGATAATAGAACCGATTCGTCATTATCAAAATCGTCTTTATCGTGGCGCTCGTGAGAGCCTTTCTTTTTTCGTCGACGTTTTAGGTCAGTTCGCTCGGGTGATACCGGCGTGTCAGCGGTAGTTTTACTGTCCTTGGCTTCAGCAGACGATTTGTTCTTCTCAGGCTGATCAACTTGCTGCTCTACAGCGGTATTCTCGTTAATTTCAACCACTTCATCAGTTTCTGTCGTACCTTTGGTATCGACTGCATCAGTGACTACCGGTTGTTCAGGCTTAGGTGCTTCCGGCTCTTGAATATCCACAGGTCTGGTAAAAGTTCGCTTCTTGCGAAACTCAACATTTACACTCTTTTTACCTTGCTTAACCACACCAGGACTTTTACGCTGCAATGTAATTTTTGAGCTCGCAGGTGCTGTAGTACTGGTAGAGACCGTACGGTTTTTTTGTAAAAACACTAATAACTGCCGTTTTTCATCGTCTGATATTTGCTGATCGATGCTAGACACTTCAACACCGGCCTGCTTTAATTTTTCCAACAACACTTCAGGCTCTAATCTGACTAATGTTGCCAATTGTGTGATACTTACTTTTGCCATCTTTTTAGTACTCTATTTCAATCGTCTCTAAAAACACCGGAGTGTTGCCTATTATTCTTCAGTACTTGTCGCTTCGTCTGCAAACCAATGTTGTCTTGCTGACATAATAAGTTCGCCGGCTTTAACCTCATCAAGTTCTACAATCTCTTGTAGCTCATCAATTGACAACTCAGCCAAGTCATCTAGTGTCACAACTTCCGCTTGCGCAAGCTTAATTGCCATGTCCGTTGTCATTCCCTCCAATGCCAACAAATCTTCTGCTGGTGCTGCCTCACTTAGCGCGGTTTGAGTAGCAATTTCTTGAGTCAACAGCACATCACTGGCACGGTTTTGCAGCTCCTGCACTAGCGCTTCATCAAAACCATCGATTTCTAATAATTCTTCTTGAGGAACATAAGCGACTTCCTCTAAGTTTGTAAAACCTTCTTGCACAAGTACTTCAGCAAAATCATCATCGACACCAAGGTTATCGATAAATATTTTTTTAAGACCTGAACTTTGTTCAGCTTGTTTTTCTGTGGCCTGATCCGGCGTCATCACATTCAATGTCCAACCGGTTAAATCGCTGGCCAATCTCACATTTTGACCACCACGTCCAATGGCTTGAGATAACTGATCTTCTGCGACCATAACATCCATTGAGTGTGTTTCTTCGTCAACCATAATGGAGGCAACTTCAGCTGGCGCCATGGCGTTGATAACAAACTGAGCCGGGTTACCATCCCACAGAATGATATCAACTCGTTCGCCACCTAATTCATTAGAGACGGCTTGCACACGAGCACCACGCATTCCTACACATGCACCGATAGGGTCGATTCGACCATCATTAGTTTTAACCGCAATTTTTGCACGCGCACCAGGATCACGTGACGCAGCAACAATCTCTATTACTTCTTCGGCAATCTCAGGCACTTCTACTTTAAATAACTCAACCAGTAATTGTGGGTGGATCCGACTTACGAGTAATTGTGGGCCACGACGATCTTCTGAAATTGCATATAAATAGATACGCGCCCTGTCGTTCAAACGAAAAATATCTCTTGGCATCATCTCATCACGAGACATCAGTGCTTCCGCATTATTACCCATGTCCAAAACAATAAAGTCACGTGTTACGCGTTTAACGGTACCAATCAATAACTCGCCAATTCGTTCTCGGTACTGATCAGCAATTTTATCTCGTTCAGCCTCACGCACTTTCTGCGTAATAATTTGTTTGGCTTGTTGTGCAGCAATGCGGCCGAATTCAGCTGGCTCAACGGCCTCTTCAACGATACTACCAATCTCCAAGCCTTCACCAAACTCACTGGCTTGCTCTAGCGTCAGTTGCTCATCCGGTAATTCTAACTCACCGTCTTCACCTAACTCAGCAACCTCCCAACATCGAAAAGCTTCGTAGTCGCCGGTGTCACGATCAATTGCAACACGTATTAAGGCTTCTTCCGTATATCGACGCGCGGTTACTGAGGCTAATGCAGCTTCCACCGCTTCAAATATAAGACTTTCATCAACGCCTTTTTCATTAGCCAATGCGCGAACAACCAGTAAGATTTCTTTATTTCCTGTGGACATAGCCTTTTCCTCAAAATTCAACAATTAAACGTGCTTTTTCAATTTCCGATAGCGTCAGCGATAAACGCTCAATCTCAGTAGCGACAACCACTGTCTGAGATGACTCATCGGCTTTCTCAATAATTCCAATAAAATTTCGACACTGATTGTGCGCCTTAGATAAACGAACTTTTACTTTCTCACCCAGATAACGCTGGTAGTGTGACAAGCAGTACAGTGAGCGCTCAATACCGGGTGAACTCACCTCCAGCGTTAATTGATCGCTGTTTGATGACTCAACCGCAAGTACAGCGCGAAGTTGCCTATTGATACGCGAACAATCTTCGATCACAACGCCACTGTCTCTTTCGATAAAAACACACAACAAAGGCCCCCCAGCCTGAGAGCGAAACTCACACCCCCATAACTCATAACCCATTGATTGCACAACATCTTTTACTACTGATTGCAGTTTTTCCAGAACAGCACCTCATCGATTCATATGATCAAATATTCATTACAACAAAAAAGGGCACAAGGCCCTTCTTCGAACTGGATGTTAAATTCAACAAAAAACATGAATTTAGAAGAAAAACATGCACTGCAGGATAAAACACATCCAAATAAGTCGCGATACTATAATGCCATGCCCCTGAAAAAACAAGCTCAAATGGTCACTAAATCACCATATCGGTATAAATTTAATTCTCAATTAATGCTATAGCTGTCATTAGCAGAGGTCCATGATTCTTTACTTATAAGACACTCACGTCGAAGGATCGATCAGTAAGAATCATTAATGAAGAAAAGTTGACTGCCAAAATCACTGAATGTGTAGAAGAAAAGATCAGGAATTCTTTTGCGGAACCAAAGCAGACTACCAATATTAAACATTGGTAGCGGGGGTAGGATTTGAACCTACGACCTTCGGGTTATGAGCCCGACGAGCTGCCAGACTGCTCCACCCCGCATCGAAAGAAGGCTAGTCTAATGGCATCATTTTAAAAATACAAGCCCGATTTTTGAATAATTAAAAGAATACAAAATGGCAAACCGAATAAAGCGAACTGGGCAAAATACCGAGCACTAAAACAGCTAAACCGTTGACGGATGCTAATACTTTTGAATCACTGGGTAAAACAGCAGCTTGTGTATCATCCGGCGTTTCAAAGTACATTACCTTGATGACGCGTATGTAATAAAACGAACCAATTACCGAAAAAATAATTGCTACTAAAGCAAGCCATGTTAAATGCACTTGAATCAATGCTTCTAAAACCCCCACCTTAGCAATAAAGCCGACTAGCGGCGGTATACCCGCCATTGAAAATAAAATCATTAGCATAACAAAAGCCAACCATGGATTTTTACTGTTAAGCCCATGCAAGTCATCAATGTTATTCAGCTCACGTCCGGTGCTACTCAAAAGTACCATGACACCAAATGAACCCAAAGTCATGATCATGTAACTGGCTAAGTAAAACAAAGCAGCAGCGTAACCTCGTGGTGTCGCACAGAGGATACCCAACAACAAATACCCGCTGTGGGCAATTGAAGAATAAGCCAACATGCGCTTGATGCTGGTTTGTACGATAGCGGCAATGTTACCAACAAACATCGACAAGATAGCAACAACAATCAAGATCAACTGCCATTGATGCGAAGCTGCAGGAAAAGTTTCGATTAATAAACGCATCAGCAAACCAAAAGCCGCGACTTTTGGTGCCGCACTAACAAACAATGTGACTGAATTAGGAGCACCATCATAAACATCTGGAACCCACATATGAAACGGAGCCAAACCAAGCTTAAAAATAATCCCTGCCAAGATGAATACCATGGCAAATAACAAGACGTGCCATTGCTGTGACATCGATTGGGCAATGACCTGAGCGACTACCGGGATCTCCAAGCTTTGCGTTAAGCCAAATAATATCGACATACCGTAAAGCAAGAGTCCTGATGCAACAGCACCAATCAAAAAGTACTTTAAGCTCGCCTCAATACTCCTAGATTCTTTTCGACGAAAGGCAATCATGGCATACAATGGTAACGATAAGAGCTCTAAACCCAAGTACAAGACAATAAAATCATTTCCAGAAATTAAGACCAACATCCCCAATGCAGACAGCAAGCCTAATACATAAAATTCAGAATCGGGTAGATTAAACGTTTGATTGTAAGACCTGGCATAGATAAAGGTGATCAAACAACACAATAAGGTTAATACTTTTAAAAATACCGCCAGTCTATCCAGCACATAACCATTAGCATATGCGTAGAATACTTTATTACCATCTCCTAAGACCTGGGCTGACATCCAGACCACAAAGCACAGCGTAATGATCAGTGAAAACTGAGCCAAGATATAACACAGCGATTTACGTTTTGGAAAGAAAACCCCCGCCATCAGCACAACACAACTGGCAAATAATAAAAAACATTCTGAAGATGCCGGATAGACGTAAGAGAAAAAATTCATGACTTGGAACCCTTAAAGAATTTTTGTAGTGGTACTGAGCTGCAATAAATGTCCAACAGACGCATGAAGCAAGTTGAGTAATCCATTAGGATACACTCCTAAATACAAGATAGCGGCCGTCAATAAAATAAAGTTAAAGCGATCCAGACCTGACACTTCCTGCAAAGCAGCAACGCGGTCGTTGGCTATTGGGCCAAAAAATACGCGACGAAACATTAATAAAGTGTAGGATGCACCAATGAAAAGCGTCATTGCAGCAAATAGAGCCACCCATATATTGGCTTTAAAAGCGCTCAGAATAATCATGAACTCACCGACAAACCCCGAGGTTCCAGGCAAACCAACATTTGACATGCAAAACACCATAAAAAACGCTGTAAAGTATGGCATGGTTTTCGTGATGCCGCCCATGTCGTGAATATTGCGTGACTGCAACTGTTGGTACAGGATTCCAAAACCTAGGAACATCGCACCCGAACCAAAGGCATGAGCGATCATCTGAACCATTGCGCCTTCAAGTGACATATAGGCATCTTGCATGTTAGCAACCGTTTGCAACATCAACAGCGGTACAAAACAACCCAGCGTGACAAAACCCATGTGTGATATGGATGAATACGCAATCAGCTTCTTCATGTCGGTTTGTACTAATGCCACCATACCAACATAAATCACAGAGATCAGCGAAAGTGCAAGCATCAACCACGTGAACGTATGGCAGGCATCGGGAACAATTGGTAGGCTCAGTCGAAGGAATCCGTAGGCGCCAATTTTTAGCATCAAGGCTGCTAACACCACTGAACCACCAGTCGGTGCCTCAGTGTGAGCATCAGGTAGCCAAGTATGGAATGGCCACATGGGAACTTTGACGGCAAAGCACAACAAGAAGCCAAGAAAAATGATTATCTGTGCAGTGAAGCCAATCGGCGCAGTTTGATAATGCAGCAAATTAAAATCACCAATCAAGATCCTCAGATAAAGAAAGACTATCAAAAGACAGGCCGATCCTAGGAAGGTATAGATGAAAAACTTGATAGCAGCATACGAGCGGTTGGAGCTTCCCCAAATACCGATACTCAAGTACATGGGTATGAGCATCCCCTCCCAAAAAAAGTAAAATAAAATAGCATCCAGAGATGCAAAAACACCAATGACCATACCTTGCATGACTAAAAATGCTGCCAAATATTGCGCTACGCGCTCGGTCACCATGGTCCATGATGCTAAAACAACAACGACTGTAGTGAAACACGTCAAGGCAATCAATGGTACCGAAAGGCCATCGACACCAAGAAAGTAATCCACCTTCAAACTCGGAATCCAAGCCGCTTTTTCAACAAATTGCATCGCAGATGAATCAGCATCGAACTCAGCAATCATCAATATGGATAATCCGACTGTAATTAGCGCAATGATTAAAGCAATCCAGCGCGCAGCATTTTCTTGACCTTTACCGGAAAAGAACAAGACTGGTACAGCGCCGAATGCTGACACCCATATGAGACAACTTAAAAGTGGAAAATGAAACATAATTTAACTCGTTCTAAAAAAAGACCATCCAGATTAAGAAAGCCAAGATGAAAAGGATCATGACAAACACGTAATGATATAAAAAACCAGATTGGAAACGACGCAAAATCCCCGACATCCACACAGTTCTACGGCCAGATCCATTAACGAAAAAATTATCAATCACAATGGAGTCGGTAACCGCGTAAAAAAACTGGCTGATCTTCATCATAGGAAGAACAATAAAGACTCGATTAAACGCGTCAAACCAATAGCGATGCAATAGCAACTTACCCAGCCATTCAAACCAACTTAGACATGTCGCCCACCAGCGCGCATGACTAAGTGTCGTGAGCCAGGCAAAAAATACACCCGCCAAGCTAAGCCAAAATGGTATAGTGAGAATCGCATGCCACGTGAAATGCCACACGCCTTTAAAGTTTGCTGACATTTCTTTTAGTACATCGTATTGGGGAAATACGGTAACACTATTTCCAAGCAGACCAGGCTGTTCAAATACCATCTGCTTCACAAAGAACATACCCAGGAAAGTTGCAGGAATTGCTAATCCTATCATCCCTATCTTAATGGCCCAATGCTCTTTCATGTGTGACCGCAATGCTGGATCAAATCGCTCCTCACCATGAAATGCCATAAAAAAAGCTCTAAAAATATAAAATCCAGTTACGAAGGCCCCCAATAAGACACACCAGTATGCGTAGGTTGCACCTGGAATCGTCGATAAATGCACAGCTTCGATAATCGCATCCTTTGAATAGAAACCTGCGAACGGTGGGATTGCAGCGAGAGCAGCTGATCCGATAAAAAAACAAACATAAGTAACAGGCAAATATTTTCTTAAACCACCCATCTTGCGTAAGTCTTGTTCATGATGCATGGCAACAATGATTGAGCCGGCGCCAAGGAAGAGTAACGCTTTAAAACAACCGTGCGTGGATAAATGAAAGATTCCAGCACCAAATGCTGAAGCACCATTACCCGCCATCATATACCCTAACTGCGACATGGTTGAATAGGCAATCACGCGTTTAATATCATTCTCGACAAATGCCAAGATACCGAGAAAAAGCGCGCCGCTGGCTCCAATGACTAACACCAAGCTCATAGCTGCTTCAGAATATTCAAAAATAGGCGACATACGTGCCACCATAAATACGCCGGCTGTGACCATAGTCGCAGCGTGAATTAAAGCTGAAATGGGTGTTGGACCTTCCATCGATTCAGGTAACCAAACATGCAAAGGAATTTGAGCTGACTTACCCATGGCACCGATAAACATCAATACACACAGCACGGTAATTGCAGACCACTCAACATGAGGGAAAATCGTCAAAGTATCGTTAGCATGACTTGGCGTTTGTGCAAACACGGAAAGGAAATCTACCGTACCAAAGGTTGCAATTACACCGCCAATCGCCAAGATAAAACCAAAATCGCCAACACGGTTGACAATAAAGGCTTTCAAACTGCCATCTGCGGCTGAGGGCTTAGCGTAATAAAAACCAATCAGCAAATAAGAAACTAGACCAACGCCTTCCCAGCCAAAGAATAACTGCATAAAGTTGTTTGACGTCACCAGCATCAACATGCAAAAAGTAAACAATGACATGTAACAGAAAAAGCGCTGATAACCCTCTTCATCAGCCATATAGCCAATACTGTAAATATGAACTAATGTCGCAACAAAAGTAACCACCATGATCATAACTGCTGTAAGCTGATCAACAAAAAAGCCGATATCAAAAACAAACGAGCCACTAATTCCCCAGTGATAGAGCAACGCATTGAGTGACTGGTGGTAGACGATAACACTGACGAATATCTTCAAGGCACAAAGAAAAGAAACAATCATCAAAAAGATCGTGACGGAATGTGCGCCCGCGCGCCCAATGCGCTTAGCGCCTAAACCCGCGATAAGACTACCTAACAATGGTGCAAAAACCATTATTAGCGTGTAATAGTACAGCATGGTATTACCTTTATCCTTTTAATACGTTCAATTTATCGACCCTGACGTTGCCGCGTTGGCGATAAATGATCACTAAAATAGCCAAACCGATTGCAGACTCTGCAGCTGCTACGGCCAATATAAAGAACACAAAAATCTGCCCAGAGAGTTGATTTAGGTATTGTGACAATGCAACAAAGTTGATATTGACAGCCAAAAGCATCAACTCAACACACATTAACAATGTGATTAAACTTTTTCGATTCAATACAATACCTGCCAAAGCTATTGAAAAAACAATAGCCGCAACTATTAAAAAAGCACTTAAGGGAATCACTTTCTATCCTCGTCTTTTATAACTTTCAAACGATCATGTTTATTCGCTTGCAGTTGATCTGAGATCTTCTGGTATCGGGCATTTTTCTTAGTACCAAAGAACCCTAATACAATGGCAGAGATCATTGCCACCAGCAGAATTGCCGAAACAATTTCAACTGGATAAATATAATCACTGTAGAGCAATTCACCCATCATACCAACGTTGTCATAGTTTGCGGCTTGCATCGGTAAGGCATCGCTGCCAGACAAGAAGTGGTACGGATTCAGTGCGTAAACCATAATGGCAAGCATGAGCACGAGAATTAATAAAGCGAAAGGTAGAAAACGATAAAAACTTGCTCGCTTCATTTTGACTTGATCCACCGCTAGCATCATCACTACAAAAAGAAATAACGTCATTACTGCGCCGACATAAACAAAGATAAGCACCAATGATAAAAATTCAGCTTGTAAAATCATCCAAAGCACCGCTGCCGCAAAAAAACACAGTACGAGGAAAAGCGCTGATTTTACTAGATCCCTCAAAATTACTACCAAGCAGGAAGAAATCACGAGCAATGCAGAAAAGAAATAAAAGATAATTTGTAAAACTGGAATGGTCATAATGAACTTCTACCTGTACTTCTCTTGTTTTTGACGATCTTTAGCAATTTGCTCTTCATAAAGATCACCAATCATTAAAAGTTTTTCTTTGGTGAGAATGTTTTCGCCACGATTTTGAAAGTGATAGTGCATCTCAGGTGAGGATACAATTGAATCAACCGGACAAGCTTCCTCACAAAAGCCGCAGTTGATGCATTTAAAAACATCCACATCATAGCGAGTTGTGCGTCTAGAGCCGTCCTCTAATCGCGGTCCAGACTCGATAGTGATAGCTGCTGCTGGACAAGTTGCCTCACATAATTTGCATGCGATGCATCTCTCTTCTCCATTAGGGTAACGACGCAGAGCCAACACGCCACGAAATCGGGGTGAGATCGGCATCTCTTCTTCTGGATACTGAATGGTTTCTTTGGTTTTACTGAAGTTTCGCTGCGTGACCGATAAACCACATAGCAGTTCCCACAAAGTAAATTTCTTTATCTGAGTTACTAACCAATGCATCATCTTAATAATCTCTTATGTATAACTCTTTAATTAACCCAAATAGTGAACAAATATTGCCACAACAAACAACCAAAATATCGATACAGGTATTAATACCTTCCAGCCTAATTGCATGAGCTGATCGTAACGGTATCGCGGCATAGTAGCGCGCAACCAAAAATACAGATAAATGAAAAAAGCAGTTTTTAAGAAGAACCAAACAATGCCAGGCACCCAGGCAAACCAGTCTTGAACGTATGGAATACCATCAAACGGAGATAGCCACCCACCAAAGAAAACCAGTGCTGCGATACCTGATATCAGCAACATATTGGCATACTCGGCTAAGAAAAATAATGCAAATCCCATCCCAGAATATTCAACATGGAACCCCGCTACGATCTCTGCCTCACCTTCGGCAATATCAAACGGTGATCGGTTGGTTTCAGCAACACCCGAAATCCAATAGACCACAAAAAGTGGGAATAAAGGGATGAAGTACCAATGCCAAATTCCACCAGACTGCTGCAAAATGATTTTATTCAGGTTCATCTCGCCAGTGAGCGATAGCACACCAACAAACGCAAAGCCCATGGCTAACTCGTAAGAGATAATCTGTGCTGCTGCACGGAGTGCACCAAACGTTGCATAAATTGAGTTCGATGACCAACCACCGATTAAAATACCGTAAATTCCGAGTGATGACATTGCAAAAATGAACAACAACCCAGCATTAACATTAGCTAACACCCAAGTTTTATCAAACGGAATCACCGACCAGACAACCAATGCCGGTGCTAAGGTAATAATTGGCGATATCATAAATAACCATTTGTCAGAGGCAGCAGGAGAGATCACCTCTTTAGTGAGTAGTTTCATGACATCTGCTAATGGCTGTAAAACACCCCCCCATCCAACACGATTAGGGCCAACACGAACCTGCATAAAACCAATCACTTTGCGCTCCAACATAGTGACATAAGCAACAACAATCATCAGCGGGATGATAATGATTAGAATCTTGATAACCGTAAATAACAAGATCCACAACTGATCGATCATAACCCCTCCTGAACAAGCTCTATCGATTGAGACACTTGACCAAAACCACGAGTCTCTTCACAAGCTGAAGCAATCATGACCACACCATAGCTGACTCGATCATCAATGACTAATGGAAGCTTGATTTCACTACCACCTTGTCGAGCTGTTGTAAGATCTCCCTCAACCAGATTATATTCTTTTGCAGTGGCCATACTCAGTTTAATAGCTTGTGGCTCGCTATCGTGCATGGCCTGCAAGGCTGACGCATGACGAACTAACGGATCGACTCGATAAAGCGGCCAGCTAGCAAGCCGCAATAAATTTTGCTTGGGCTCAATCACTGCTGGTAATGGCAACTCTGGCACCGAGTCAACTGTTACATCATCTAGCAAATTTTTAAGCTCACTAATAACTTGATGATCTGTTTTATAGTCAAAGTCATCCAACATCATAAATCCAGCTAATGCTCGAAGCACTTTCCAGGCGGGCTTTGCCTGACCTTGAGGAATAGTAGCCGCTGAAAAAGACTGCCATGTTCCGTCGGCATTAACATAAGTTCCAGAATTTTCAGAAAATGGCGCTATTGGCAAAATAAAATCAGCATACTCTTGCATTGCTGGGGTAACGAATGATGACAAACAGATAACCAGACTGGCCTCAGAAAGTGCTTTTAAGGCAGCTGACGAATAAGCACAGTCGAATTCTAATTCTGCACCTAGCACGATAACTGCTTTAGCGGGCTTATCAGTCAATAACGCTTTGGCATCACGACCTGACAATGCTTCGCCTGATCGATTTGGACTATAATGCGGAACGGCACCCGCTGCATAAGCACCTGCGGTATTCGGACCAACGGTCATAAAACCAACCGTAACACTGCTGTGCTTCTCGATTAAATAGGCAAGCGCACGAATCAAACTTGCCTGTGGATGACTAATAGCAAATTCACCCAGAAGTAGTGCACCCGATTGTGCCTGCGATAACTTCTCTGCAATTATTTTAGCTTGATCTGAAACTTCAATGCGATCGAAAGACGTCACCTCATGAACATGATCTGGTAATAAACACTTGGCTACTTGAGCCAGTCCATAAACAATATCACCTGTCAGTAATGCGTGGTCCACCGGAAACACACTATCGTAATCCACCGGGTTGATACTCATCACAACAGCACCGGCCTTGGTAGCCTGGTTTATTTTGTGAGAAAGAATCGGTTGCTCGTGCCTTACATTAGAACCAACAACCAAGAGGGTATCTTGGGATGTGATATCAGCAATCGGCGTATTGAGTTTAAGAAAAGACGCACCATGTTCTTGATCAGAAAAATCTTGTTCGCGAATTCTGAAATCAACATGATCGCACCCCAATGCTCGGACTAGCTTCTGCAACAAGTAACATTCTTCTGTCGTGCTGTAAGGTGTGGTGATCGCTGCAACAGCTTCATTATCGTATTTATCTACCAAAGTACGCAGCTTGTCTGCAATTTCAACCAAGGCGCGCTGCCAATCAACCTCGCGCCACTGGCCATTCGACTTGATCATTGGCTCTAGTGCTCGCGACTGGTGCTGCAGTGCTTGATAGCTGAAACGATCACGATCACTGATCCAACCTTCATTGATAGACTCATTCATTCTCGGCACAACGTTCATGATTTCACGCGCCTCATAATTATCATGACGGCGACAATGAATAAAAATATTAGAACCTAAACAATCATGAGCAGCAATATACGGATGCTCATGCACCTCCCAACCACGATGATTATATTTAGAAGGCTTGGCTGTTAACGCACCGACGGGGCAAATATCAATCACATTGCCGGACATTTCAGAATGCACCAGCTTAGACATGTAATTAGCAATTGTTGAGTGCTCTCCTCGATTGAGCACGCCTAACTCAGAAATACCAGCGATCTCTTCACCAAAACGCACACAGCGTGTGCATTTGATACAGCGCGTCATGTGTGTATCGATTAAGGGGCCAAGATTGGGGCTGTGGACTGCCACTTTGGTTTCATCAAATTCTGAATGCGCACTGCCAAATCCCATTGATAGATCTTGCAACTCACAAACACCACCTTGGTCGCACACCGGGCAATCCAACGGATGATTGATCAGCAAGAACTCCAATACAATGCGCTGAGCTTCCAATGCCATTTTTGAAGCTGTGAAGACCTTCATTTTATCGGTTACCGGTGTCGCGCATGCAGGTAACGGCTTACGTGAGCCCTCAACCTCAACTAAACACATACGACAGTTTGCAGCAACTGATAATTTCTTGTGATAACAAAACCGTGGAATGTAAATACCAACTGAATCAGCCGCCTCAATGATGGTAGCACCTTCATTGACCGATATGGCTTTATCATCGATTGTCAGCTCTAACATAGTTCTACCTGTGATCATCTTTGACGTGGTCGACAAATTCGTCATAAAAATGTTTTAAAAATCCTGCAACCGGCCATGCGGCTGCTTCACCAAAAGCACAGATGGTTCTTCCCTCAATGTTTTTTGCTACTTTTCCAAGCAGCTCTAAATCAGAGATTGAAGCTTTACCATCGGCAATTTTCGATATCAGACGATAGACCCAGCCTGTTCCTTCTCGGCATGGCGTACATTGTCCGCATGACTCGTGCATGTAAAAGCGTGAAATACGTTGCAGCACTTTTACCATGGAAGTAGATTCATCCATTACCATGAGACCACCAGAACCCAACATTGATCCGGCTTGTGCTAATGACTCATAATCTAAGTTGGTTTTCATCATGATATGAGCAGGCAATACGGGGGCAGAACTACCACCAGGAATCACGGCCTTTAACTTAGCACCGTTTAGAACGCCACCTGCAAGCTCAAGTAACTCAGGAAATGGCAGCCCCAATGGGATTTCGTAACTGCCAGGCTTATTGACGTGCCCGCTCACCGTAAATATTTTTGTACCACCGCTTTTCTCGACACCCAAATCAGAGAACCACGCAGGCTCTTTCTCAAGAATCATTGGTACCGACGCAAAGGTCTCAACGTTATTGATTGTGGTCGGCTTACCATATAAACCAAAGTTAGCAGGAAACGGTGGCTTGTATCTTGGGTTCCCACGCTTACCTTCTAATGCATTCATCAATGCTGTTTCCTCACCACAAATGTAAGCACCACCACTGCGAGCATTAAATAAATCGATATCAAGGCCACTATTCAAAACATTTTTACCCAAGTAACCGGCATCGTAGGCATCTTTGAGTGCCAATTCTGTCGAATTAAAAAAATCGTAAAACTCACCACGAAAATATATGTAACCGACACTGGCTTTCATAATGGCACAAGCAATTGCGATACCCTCAATCATTTGATGAGGATTCAATCGAAGAATCTCACGATCCTTAGCTGTGCCAGGCTCACTTTCATCGGCATTACAGATCATGTATTTTTGACCCGGAGTATCACGCGAGACGAAGCTCCATTTTAATCCTGTTGGAAAACCCGCCCCACCTCGACCTCGTAAACCCGAGGACTTAAGCGCATCAATCACTGCACTGGGCTCTATCTCTCCAGACAGTACTTTCTTAAGCTGAACATAACCACCAATGCTCTCATAGGTTGCTAATGAGGCCGGATTTGGCAGCTGACGTGTCCGCAAACATACTTGATCCAGTTTCATGCTGCCCCCTCAAGTGTCTGCAAAATTTCGCCGAGCTTCTCAGTCGTCACATTTTCATGAATAGTTTTATCA
This sequence comes from uncultured Coxiella sp., assembly GCA_902623005.1. Classification (GTDB taxonomy): domain Bacteria; phylum Pseudomonadota; class Gammaproteobacteria; order Coxiellales; family Coxiellaceae; genus UBA9148. The sequence continues at coordinate 53,138 of CACNSC010000007.1, read as the reverse complement.
TTAACTTGGCAAACCGGCGCCAAATGGCAAGCTGCCAAACACTCAACATCACGCAAAGTAAAACGACCATCGGGCGTTGTTTCACCCATTTTAATTCCTAGTCGTGATTCAAGCATTTCAACCAGTTCGTCTGAACCTCTAAGCATGCAGGAAACATTGGTACAAACGCCAATTTTGTTACCAACCGGCTTAAACTCAAACATGTCATAGAAAGTTGCAACCTCATAAACTTCAATTGGCTGCAAACCTAGATAACTTGCGATAGCGTTGATGAGCTCCCCGGATAAATAGCCGCCGTTCTCTTCTTGTGCGTGAAGTAATGCTGCAGGCACTGCCGAGCGACGCTGATCTTCAGGAAATTTTTGACACCAGTGATCAATCTGTTGCTTGAGCTCACTGGACAGTTCAATTGTATGTTCCATAACCATACCCATAACTCATTAAAACGTTAGCGATCAATCTCACCAAAAACGACATCGATAGTGGAGATAACTGCAACCAAATCCGCCAACATGTGACCACGTGTCATTTCATTGATCGCTGCTAAATGCGGATAACTAGCGGCACGAATCTTCATTCGATATGGCTTATTTGCACCATCTGAAACTAAATACACACCAAACTCACCTTTAGGTTGTTCGACACAGGCGTATACTTCACCAGGAGGTACACTATAACCTTCTGTAAAGTGCTTAAAGTGATGTATTTGTGCTTCCATACTCGTCTTCATCTGCTCTCGACTCGGCACAGTGATTTTATAATCGTCAAGCATAACGGGGCCTGGGTTTTGCTGCAGCCAATCAACACATTGCTGGATAATTCGATTAGATTGCCGCATCTCTTCCACTCTTACCAAATAGCGATCATAACAATCACCACGAGTACCAATTGGCACATCAAAGTCCAAGCGATCATAGACTTCATAAGGCTGATTTTTTCGCAAATCCCAATCTACGCCGGAAGACCTTAACATCGGACCAGAAAATCCCAACTGGACAGCACGCTCTGCTGAAACCACAGCAATATCGACAGTACGTTGTTTGAAAATTCGATTATCTGTCAACAACGACTCATATTCGTCAATCAAAGCCGGAAAACGATTGGTAAAATCTTGAATAAAATCCAACAACGAGCCATTACGATTCGCATTTCTTTTTTCAGTTTGCTTGGCATTGTGCCAACGTGATGGTGCATACTTTGGCATTTCATCGGGTAAATCACGGTAAACACCACCTGGACGGAAATAGGTGGCATGCATACGGGCACCAGATACCGCCTCATAACAATCGAGCAAATCCTCACGTTCACGGAAACAATAAAGAATCGGCGTCATCGCCCCGACATCCAACGCTGCAGCACCCAACCACATTAAGTGATTTAGGATTCGAGTGATTTCACAAAACATTACTCGAATGTACTGTGCTCTAATCGGCGCAGTAATTTTTAATAATTTTTCGATCGCCAACACATAACCAAGCTCGTTGCACATCATCGACACATAATCGAGCCTATCCATGTAACCGATGGTTTGATTGAAAGGCTTTGATTCAGCCAGCTTCTCAGTGGCACGGTGCAACAAGCCAATGTGAGCATCAAGATCTTTAACTAGCTCACCATCGGCTTCAACAATCAATCTCAGAACACCATGAGCGGCCGGATGTTGCGGTCCAAAATTAAATTTGAAGGATTGAATTTCAGCCATTGCTGTCTTCCTCTACTGATTGTGGAGACATGTAACGGTGATCATCACGAATGACTTTGGGTACTAAAACTCGTTCTTTGATACTCACCGGCTCGTAAATACATTGCTCCGTTGCGGCATCATAACGCATCTCAACTTCACCAACTAGAGGGAAATCTTTACGAAAGGGATGCCCTTTAAAGCCATAGTCTGTCAATATTCGACGAAGATCTGGATGACCCTCGAAAACAATACCAAATAGATCAAATGCCTCGCGCTCATACCAGTTGGCTGAGGGCCAGATGCTATTTACAGAAGCAATTTTAGGCTCAGGCTGCAAGTACGCCTTCAAGCGAAGCCGACGGTTTAACGGCATCGACAAAAGATGATAGACGGCAGCAAAGCGCGGCTTATCCCAAGGAATAACTTGTTTCTTTTTACCTTCAGATACGCCTCTTGAGTAACCTTCACTCGTAGCGTCACGAGTGCGCCATTCAGTTTGACCATACTCTAAATAGTCAACACCGCAAACATCCAATAAAGTCGTAAACTGAAATAACTCATTGTCTCTCAGGCACTTTGCAAGCTCTAATAGACAATCGGGCTTGACCTCAACAGTGACACAATCCAATAACTTAATCTCAACAATCCATTCCTGGCAATGTTGCTGCAGAGCTTCTTTGAGTTGTTGAAAATAATCGGCCACCTATGAAATCCTCACTGAATTAATCTCTATCAAATTGTTGCTTTCGGGTAATCTTATTTTGCAACTGTATGACGCCGTAGACCAAGGCCTCAGCACAGGGAGGACAACCCGGCACATAAATATCAACAGGAACAATTCGATCACAACCACGTGTCACGGAATAGGAGTAATGATAATAACCGCCACCGTTTGCGCATGAACCCATAGAGATAACCCATCGAGGCTCTGCCATTTGGTCGTAAACTCGTCGTAAAGCCGGAGCCATTTTATTGACTAGCGTACCGGACACAATCATAACATCAGACTGGCGTGGACTGGGACGTGGGATCACTCCAAATCGATCCATATCATACCGAGACATCCAGGCATGCATCATTTCAACCGCACAGCAAGCCAAGCCAAATGTCATTGGCCACAATGAGCCGGCACGTGCCCAATTGATCAAGGCATTAGAGGAGGTTAATACAAACCCCTGATGATTTTCTTGCTGTAATTTCATAAGTAATACCTAAACACCTAAAGAAACCGTCAATTTTATTGCCACTCCAGTGCGCCTTGCTTCCACTCATAGACAAAACCTACCAGTAACACCCCTAAGAAAAAAATTGCAGCCCAGAATCCAGGTCCTGATAGGTGACGAATCACTTTAGCCCAAGGAAATAAAAAAGCCGTCTCAAGATCAAATAATATAAATAGGATAGCGACCAAATAATATCGAACATCAAACGGAAGTCGAGCATGCTCCATTGGGTCAAAACCACACTCATACGGACCATCCTTACCGGCAGAGGGAATTCGCTTACCTAAAAGCTTACCAAATGTTAATGCAGTCACCCCAATAGCAACTGCAAATACCATAAAAATAAAGATACTCATGTATGCAGCTAACATTCATCGTCCTCTCGAAGATAATCTCAAATCAACGTATTATGCCAAACACAATCATCATTCACACGATCAGATAAGATGGTGCCGAAGGTCGGACTCGAACCGACACGACCATACAGTCACAGCCCCCTCAAGGCTGCGTGTCTACCAATTTCACCACTTCGGCTTTAAACCCCTCAAATCCTCACGACAATCACTGCGACGGCATAGGCACATTAGGCACTGAAGTAGTCGGCACCTGCGATTGTTGTTGTCTAGATTGAACACCAGCAATGTGCCCGAGACTAATACTGGTCAAGTAAAAAATGACCGCTAAAACGCAAGTAACCTTAACTAAAAAGGGCAAAGAGCCTTCGCTGCCAAACATCGTATTGGAGCTACCACTGCCAAATGCCGCACCGACGTCAGCACCCTTACCGTGCTGCAACAATACGAGCACAATTATAAAAACACAAACCAACGTATGTACTAACAATAAGATCGATTGCATAACTCACCTATTTTAAGAAATTCCTGAGCCAATAAAGATGCCCCACCAACTAATGCGCCATCAATATCGGGCATTTCAAATAAACTGGCTGCGTTAGAGGACTTAACGCTACCACCGTAGATAACCCTAATAAGAGCCGCCAATTCAGAATCATATTCCATCAACATCTGTCGAATAGCATGATGTGCAGACTGAGCTTGTTCAGGTGTTGCATTGACCCCCGTACCAATCGCCCAAATAGGCTCGTACGCGATGATGCACTCGGCGAGAGACTCTTGAGACGGCAAACTATCAAGCACTGGCTGTAACTGCTGATGGATTGTCTGCTCAACAAGACCCGCCTGTCGTTGCTCTGCTGATTCCCCTATACAAATAATTGGCTTCAAACCAACATTCAAGGCCTTTTCCAACTGAGCCACAACATCAGAGTTAGTCTCATGGTGGTATGTCCGTCTTTCAGAATGACCAATAATGACAAATTCGCAGCCCTGGTCTTTAATCATGGCAGCAGAAATATCACCGGTAAAAGCGCCATCTTCAGAATCACTGACTGATTGCGCACCAATAGCAATTGGCGTCGAACTCAGCATTTGCTGCACTTGAGAGATATGAACAGAACTTGGGCAAACAACCCAATCAACGGTATCATTATCTGAGCAACTATTAGCAAGCTCACTGGCTAGCTTGTCTACACTATCTCGGTTGCCGTTCATTTTCCAATTGGCAGCGATAAGGAACTTTCGCATAAAATTTTCCATCACCTAAATTATTGGTGCCATATTAGCTAAGTCAGCAGTCATAAACAATGGTTATGCACACTGTCACTCAAAATAGCAAACTCAAATTAAAGAGCGAATACTTGCCTTGTAACTATTGCACCTCAGCGAGGGCATCTTGGTAAATTTTGATCGATGCTTTTTCACGTACACTGTTTGTATAAGCCGCATAATCAATTTGAGATTGCGCTTTAACCAACTGCTCTTTTAGCGCCTTTAAATCAGCCTTATTACTGACACTGTCCAGAGGGTTTTTAAAACCATAGACCTTGTATACATAATAATCAGCATCATCAACCAAAGCGCTTCCTGTCGTTATTTGATTTTTTTTGATTGAAGCGTTGAAAACAGCATGCACCAAATCCTTCGGAACTTCCTGACTGTCTCGAGACAAGGCCGCTACTTCTTTCCAACTCAAACCGTTATCCTGCGCCAGCTTAGCTGTAGATTGACCAGAGCCAAGTGCTTTTTTCAGTGAGTAGGCCTTTACTCCGGCTAGCTCCTCAATACGTTGCTTGGTTAATTTAGCCTGAATTTGATCTTTTACTTCACTCAATGGCAGCTGATGACTTTCAATTACCTGACGCCGTCTTAAAACTAGAATACTCCCATCCTTCAACGCTACCGGGGAACTGTTGTAACCTTGCTGTATCACCTCATCACCAAAAGCTGCCTGTAGTACAGCAGCATCTGAAAACAATCCGGACTCTAAACCACTTTTTGGCATCATCTTTGATGTGAGTATTGGCAACTGCAACGCCTTAGCAGCTGGCGCCAAGGAATCAGGGTCCGTATAACTGATCTGGCTAAGCTGCTCAGTATCACGTGACATGACTTGCTCCAATTGCTGGCTTGTTAACAAGCCAACTATCTGCTGACGAACTGAGTCAATCGACTGTGTCTTAGCTGCCTGAAACTTATCGAGCTTCAACACAACCACGCCATCTTTATTCACTATCGGCGATGACAACGAACCAACATCCATCTTTTTTAATTCCTCATCAGACACCAATGGGTTGGACGCTTGCAACCATTGTTGCGATGACACAAAACCATTATCGGATGCTATTTTAGCAATATTTTTCGAGGTTCTAGCTGATTTTAAAAACTGTTGAGCTCGGGCCATTAACTGCTGACTGGTTTGCTTATCTGTATCGCTGGGTGAAAGCTTAAATACGGTAACTTGCCAACGACTGGTGGAGACATAATTTGACAGATGATCTTGATAGTACTGCTTGATCAGCTTATCAGACACATTTATCGATTTAGAAACCTCTTTCGGGTCCAATAAAATGTAATCAAAGCTTGCTTGCATGGGTGCCATGTATCGATCTTGATTTATTTCATAATCTTTCTTGATATCCTCTGATGAAACCTTAACCTTTGAGCTAAACATAGAGAGTGGCAACTTGAAATAACCTATATGCCGCTCTTGGTGCATTAGCCCATACGCTTGATTTAACTCGGCGGGTAAGACAAAACTTGATAAATCGATACCAGCACTCACCTGGTTAATTAAAACCTCCTGATGAATGTTCGAGTAAAACTCATTCAAGTTACTCGCACCCGATTGATACATTGCTGCGCGAAGTCGCTGCCTCGAAAATTTACCATTCACTTGTAGCGCTGGATCTTGCATCAATAACGCCTGAACTTGTTGTGGCGAGACAGCAAAATGAGCTCTATCAGCCTGCTGCAATAACAACTGCTGCTCAATCATTCTCTGTAACACGTACTGCTTTAGCTGGTCTGCACTCTCCGCCGGCAGAGATGACAAACCCGCTTGCTGTAAATAACCATTTTTTAATTGACGGAACTGACCTGAAAACATTTGCTCAGTTATTTTATAACCGTTGACTTTTGCAACCGTCGCTTGAGCGCCTTTTGAACTTCCAATGTAGGACGACACACCCCACATTACAAAAGTTGCACCAATAATCGCAATGATGACCCCTGCTACCCAGCCTTTAATGACCTCATTCATTTTTTGTAGCATGCTTATCTATCCCTATGCGTTTGAAGTGAAAGGATGATAGCAACGAAAGATAACAAATTCTAGCGAGAATTATTTCAGCGATTGCAAGAAAGAATTTATGACTTTAATAAACATGGCGGAGTGGACGGGATTCGAACCCGCGACCCCCGGCGTGACAGGCCGGTATTCTAACCAACTGAACTACCACTCCGCGACATTCATTATCTATGGTGGGTGCTGAGGGATTTGAACCCCCGACATTCGCCTTGTAAGGGCGACGCTCTACCAACTGAGCTAAGCACCCAATAAAAAAGCCTCTGATGACTCCGAATTAAAAATCGATGACAACAGAGGCGAAGAAGATAAACGAAAACGTTTCGATTATCAATAAAAAAATTACGCTGTTACAGCAGCTTCGTTTAGGGCGTCTTTTAGTGCCTTACCAGCTTTGAATTTAGCAACATTTGACGCAGCAATTTCAATTGCAGCACCTGTTTGAGGATTTCTACCTGTGCGAGCTGGACGATGACCCGATTCCCACTTCCCAAAACCCATCACGGCGACACTGCCACCTTCACGTAGGCAATTTGTGACTGAATTTGTGAATGCGTTTAATGCAGTTTCAGCTGCTGTTTTTGTAATACCCGCCTCTGCAGCCATAGTATCGATTAAATCTTGTTTATTCATATTCATAAAATATCCCCTAGGTGTTAGACCGAATTATCGTCCGTGTAAAAGCGTTGTTTATACCAAGCAAAAAAAGAACTTGTCAAGCAAAGCCCTTGTATCATGCGGTATTTACGAGATTTTTCAACGATTAGTTCAATTTATATACTCAACGAGACACTATCTCAGCCGCAAAAGAATAATGCGCTTAGCCAAGCAACATCCCTATCACGGTCGCATTGATGATAATCAATGAAATAATAAACATACGGCGCCCCCATGAAACTAAATCATGAGACCAAAAACCTAATAAAGCATAGGTTAACCACAACACACTGGCGGCGATAGCGATAAAGCCATAAGTAAGATTCAACCAACCTAGAACATAAGGCGATATAACGAACACACTAAACATAGCCGTGAGAGCAAGCATGCACAGCTGAGTAACCCAGCGAGAGCAGCGCCAGGTTAATACTGGGATGTTGGCTGCTCGATAGTCTTTGTCACGGTACAAAGCAATGGCATACGAATGAGGGATCTGCCAACAGAAGAGGAGCGCAAACCAAACAAACACCTGCCAGTTAAGCTGATTATAGATTGCTAGACAACCCACAACTGGCGGCATAGCTCCGGCGACACCACCAATCGCAGTACCCCAGAGCGAGCGTCTTTTAAACCACAAACTGTAAAGTACCACGTAAACAAACCAACCTAACGATGCCGCATAACAAGCTACCACATTAACCATGCACCACATGATGACTAAACCCAAGCAAAGCAAGACGGTCGCTAAGCAACACCCAGATGCCAATGACACATCACCTGTCACCGATGGGCGCGTTTGAGTTCTTTCCATCAAGGCATCAATATCACGATCAATAAAGTTATTAAGAATACAGCCGGAGGCAATCACCATGGACATTGCTAACCAAGCCCAAAATAAGGAAGACCACTGAAACTGCTGTCCGTGCATTGCTAGAAAAAAGCCACCTAATAAAGTAACGCTGTTACCCATTAGGATCCCTGGCTTGACCAGAGAGATATAACGCATTTGATACCCTATGGATTAAGAGAGCTAGAATAATGACTTACACTTAAGACAGCAGTTCGTAACAGCCATTGCTGAACAAATACCCTCAAAAAAATTGGTCGTTCTGTGCTCAAGTTTAACTTGAAGGCATGCTATACAGATATATAATCAGCGTCAATAACATTAAGGCAGCTTTTAGCCACTTAATAATTTGATAAGTTGCCTGGAACTCTAATACACCGACCCATTTCTCAGCTCAATGCATGTCTCTATTTGCACACAGCAACATTCTTTCATCAGAAACTCATCTCAGCCTAGGTTGAGAGCCATTCTCCAACAAACAATAGAAATGTATTTTTTCAACGAATCACAGTAATTATTAAGCGTCAGAAGGGGCACGCTGGCATGCCGGACACACGCCATAAATGATTAGATCATGATCTTCCATTTTATAGTGATAGCGTGCTGCAATTTCCTTTTGACGCTGCTCAATCACTGGATCAACAAATTCAATGACACTTTGACAACGCACGCAAACCATATGATCGTGATGCTCACCATCATCAAGCTCGAACACCGAACGATCATCCTCAAAACTGTGGCGAATCACTAAGCCTGCCTGCTCGAATTGACCCAAGACACGGTACACAGTCGCTAAACCGATATCATCACCCTGCCGCTTCAAACGGTCGTAAATATCCTCAGCACTGACATGACCAATGTTGGGCTCGCTCAAAAGCTGCAATACTTTCAAACGCTGATTGGTTACCTTTAAACCAAGCTGTCTCAGCTGCTCATCTTTCAAGTGACTCTCCCATTTAAATCAGTTAATATCAGCGAACTTTTTTTCTTAAATCAGCGACATTACACATGCTCAAAAACATCAAACTTCTATCTCTATTCGTGTTGATTTCAATCTGCCTCGAGGGTTGCATCAAACCATATCAACCACCCGTGCAACAAGGCAATGTTCTTAACGAACAAAACATCAACGCCATTAAAACTGGAATGTCGGCCAACGCAGTGGTAGCTAAACTAGGCACACCTTTACTTATTAATATTTATAACGATCAGCTTCTATACGTTTACACCTATCAAGCCCAAAACAGTAACGCTATCCTCAAGAAGAAATTGATCATCACCACAAAGAATAACTACGTCACTCGAATCGAAACGGCATAGTTTCAGCGATTTTTTTCCGCTCGCAATCGCCGAGCTTGCATCGGTTCAAGCGTGAGTGGGCGATAGATTTCGATGCGATCATTTGGCTGAACCTTACTCGATAGATTTACCAATCGACTGTTAATTCCAACTGATTGCTGAGAGATGTCAATCTCCGGAAAGCGCTCAAGAACCCCAGATCTTTCTATCGCCTGCAACACAGTCTGATCAGCCTCAATCTGACAATCTATCTCAATCTGTTGAGTACGTGACCCATAAGCCACAGTTACAGTGCATGTCATGCATACACCTGATTGGCCTGATTACTAAAAGAGACCACCATGGTCTGTGCAATCTTGTGAAACATGGGGCCAAACATCATGGCTAGAACACGATTAGAAAACTCAAACTCCAAATCTAAAGCAACACGGCATTGCTCACGGGCTGTTTCGTGAAATGTCCACATTCCAGATAAGTGTTTAAACGGCCCTTCCAATAGCGTCATGTGTATCTGACCAGGAGGCATTAGTGTATTTTTTGTCGAAAAAGATTTTTGCATACTACCTTTTGCAAAGGATAGACTCGCTGAAACCGAAGAAGTATCTCGATGTAAAATACGACTTGAGACACACCAGGGCAAAAAGTCAGAATAACGCTCAACATCATTGACTAAACTGTACATTTGAGCAGCCGAATGCGGCACCATCAGCTCTCTTTGAATTCTAGCCATAATCAATCTATCCTCGAAAAAACCCATGCACGCTGATATTATACCCCCAATCATGAACAATCAAACTCAAAAAAGCACTCCAAGTCGCGATATTGCACGTAACAAAAAGGCATTTCATGACTACTTTATCGAAACCAAATTTGAGGCTGGCTTGGTTTTAGAAGGGTGGGAGGTCAAAAGCATCAGAGCTGGCCGCACGCAACTAAAAGAAAGTTATGTACTTCTCAAAGATGGTGAAGCTTGGCTGCTAGGCGCCCACATATCACCATTGGTCAGTGCTTCTTCTCATATCGATCCTGACCCCACCAGAACGCGAAAACTTCTACTTAATCGTCGTGAAATCAGCAAGTTACAGAAGGCAAAAGACCGCCAAGGTTATGCCATCGTACCTCTAGATTTGCATTGGAGCCGTGACCATATTAAAGCGACCATAGCCATTGCTAAAGGTAAAAAACTCCACGATAAAAGACACTCAGCCAAAGAAAAGGATTGGCAGCGCCAACAAGAGCGAAATTTTAAGCAATAGAAATCAATCAGTTAGATCATGCTGGCTTGAAAATTCGCCATCTAGGGTTATAATGTTATAAGGGGGGCGACCTGGCTTCGACGAGGGTTGCTAAACCTAAAGTGCATGTCGAGTAGACAACAAATCTCGTAAAACCCAATGTTGTAACTTTAATAGCTGGAAACAAGAAACTAGCTGCTAATGATTCTAACTTTGCACCTGTGGCTGTTGCTGCATAACAAAGTCTGAATCTGCCGTCTTAAAAACACGGCATAGCCTACTCACCCGGCTTGCTTATAGGCAGGGATTCGAGTAGTCATAGCATATAAGCTCGCTAGCCTCTATGGCCCATAGGGAACTAGTCAAAACTCAGGGCTCGCGTTGGACTTATTCCTGCCGATCGGGTAATCCATCGTTAAATAATAGATTGGGCTAAACATGTAGAGCTGAGGGCAGATCACCAGCGGACGCGGGTTCGATTCCCGCCGCCTCCATTTCCACTTGTCAATTCAAAATTCTAATTGAATTCTCATAAAAAAACGTTAATAATCAACACTATAGGATTAAAATTCATTTAAGGACGAATGATGAACATAACCTACTCCATCAATGGCTTGGGACTAGGCCACGCAGCCCGCAGCATACCGGTTATTCAGGCACTACAAGCCAATGGGCATCAGGTAAAGATCATCTCACATGGACTTGCAAAAACATTTTTAAAGCAGAACTTCGCAAATAACCTAGTAAACTACTCCACTCAAGAGCCACCATTTTTTGCTAACACGATGAGAGGATACTGCAAAAACCTTTACACAAAATACCTGCCGTATTTCTCGCAACACAAACGGTTTTTAAACGAACTTATCTTACAGCAATCTCCTGATATTATTATTTCCGACGATGATTTTTTAAGCAGCATCATCGCAAACAAAAATGGCATCCCTCTAATCAATATCTCTTTCCACAATCCAATCATAGAGCAATCATCATTGACTGGAAAACGCGACAGGATTCAACTCAAACTACTGCAAACTTTGATTGACTTTAGCTCCACCCAGTCAGATCTATCTATATATGCAACACCATTTAAAGCCCCAAATTCACCGCTCAACATTCATCGCGTAAACCCTATTCTTCCTGGCTACATCACAGACTCACACTGGCAACCACAAGGCACCCATGTCGTTGTCTACTTCAATCAAGCACTTAAAATCGATTACTCTGAGATAACGCGATTCACAAAAGACCAAGGATTATCATTGTCTTTTTACGGAAATACACCCTTCAATCGCAGAAAAAACCTCTGTCAAAATGCTACCAGTCATCGTGAGTTCATAACCGACTTATTAACCGCTGACGCATTGATTTGCACGCCTGGTAGCCAACTGCTCAACGAAGCAGCTTACATTGGGCTACCAACAACAATTATCAAACCTCAGAATCAACGTGCTCAACAACTCACTGCTAAGCAATTTGCGAATTACTTTAATAACATCAGTCAAATTTCTGAAAAATTATTGTCTACTCAGGCGCTGCATTACAACATGGCACCGCAAACAACTGGCTCAAATTCGCTGCCGCCTGACGGACTTAAACAAACCATCAAACTGATAGAAACTGTTATCGAAGATCACCCATCAAAAATGAAATCAGAAGATGGAAGTCTCATTGCATAAAGGTTTACTTGCGAGATTGAAGTATTTAACATACAACCAAGTTTCTTGGGGAATACAATGAAAAAAGACGATTCATCTCAAACAGTTAGCTTCGAACACTCTATTGAAGAACTCACCGGTACTATTCATCAGCTTGAGAATGGCAACTTATCATTGACAGAGTCGCTGCAAGGCTATGAAAAAGGGGTTAAACTGATTCGTCAATGTCAACAAGCCCTTGATCAAGCACAACAAACTATTCGAATGGTTGAAGACTCACAACTTAACAACAAAATTAACAATGACTGACACAACTTGTACAAACACATCATGGATGACCCTCTGCCAAGAAAGTGTAAATTCATTCTTAGCAAAACTTTTACCTGAGCCCAATCCCAATCAACCAGATCATTTACACCTGGCAATGCGATATGCTGCCCTTGATGCCGGAAAACGCTTACGGCCAGCATTAGTCTACGCTGTGGGAGTTGACCTCGGTGCCCCTATGGAGATGCTGCATCGTCCTGCCGCATCGATTGAGTTGATGCATTGTTACTCTCTGATTCATGACGACCTTCCCGCAATGGATGATGATGATTTGAGACGAGGCAAACCTAGTTGCCATAAAGCCTTTGATGAAGCAACTGCGATTCTTGCGGGAAACGCTTTGCAAAGCCTTGCTTTTGAAGTTCTTACCAAGCAGTCTTTGCCACCTGAACGCAGCTTGATGATGATCCAGCAGCTTGCTCAACTCTCAGGACACAATGGCACCATAGGTGGACAGTCATTAGATCTCGCTGCAGAAAAACAGACTCCTTCAATCCAGCACCTTGAAAAAATTCATACCCTCAAAACTGCTACATTAATACAAGCTGCATTCTTACTCGGCACTCTCGCAGTTGACAACGTACCGAACGACCACCAATCAATTTTAGCTGATGTCGCGATTGACATGGGTCTTGCATTTCAAATCCAGGATGATTTATTAGATGTCACATCAACCACTGAAATACTCGGCAAAGAAACGCTTGCTGACGAATTAAGAAATAAAGCGACCTACCCATCTCTCACATCACTGGAAATAACGCGTCACAAAATCGAACAACTAATCACAGGCTGTCTAAATAAATTAGACCTTATACCCTATGAGATGAAACAACTTCGACTGATGATTAATACCATCAATCTGCGCAACTCATAGATATAGATAAACTTGCATCCTCTTAATAGACTCGTCATTATGACTATTACTAAGATACTGATCTGGAAACACTCATGAATGCCAAAAAATTTCCGTTACTCTCAGGCATTCGATCACCCGATGATCTCAAAATACTGCCTGAATCGAAGCTGACAGAATTAGCTGATGAGTTGCGGAACTTTTTAGTTGAGACACTCGATCAATGTGGCGGTCACTTTGGCGCAAACCTTGGCGCCATAGAAATTACCATCGCCTTGCATTACTTACTCAATACGCCAGATGACAATATTATATGGGATGTTGGTCATCAAGCTTACCCTCATAAAATTCTCACGGGACGCGCTGAGCAACTCAAAACGGTCAAACAACACCAGGGACTTGCCCCATTTCCCGCTAGGGATGAGAGCCCATATGATGTTTTTGGTGTCGGCCACTCCAGTACATCAATCAGTGCCGGAATAGGCATGAGCTTAGCGGACTCACTTAATAACAAACAACGAACAACCGTCGCCGTCATCGGTGATGGTGGCCTAACTGGTGGCATGGCGTTTGAAGCACTTAATCATGCTGGCCCGCTGGATTGCAACCTTACTGTAATTCTTAATGATAATGAGATGTCAATTTCTGAAAATGTTGGCGCATTAACCCAATACTTTGGTCGCATACTTTCAGCTCAAAGCTATCAATCTTTTCGAGAAACAGGTAAAAAACTTTTCTCGAATATTCCACCGCTGTCAAAGCTCATGAAACGCACTGAGACGCACCTCAAAGGAATCATACAGCCTGGAACAATTTTTGAAGAGCTGGGATTTCACTATTTTGGACCCGTTGACGGTAACAACGTTCATGCCTGCTTGCGCGCCTTGAAAAACACAAAAGATATTCAAGGTCCTAAACTTATCCACTTAATTACCAAAAAAGGCCATGGCTATCCTGATGCTGAAAAAGCACCGATAAAATACCATGCTGTGAACCCTGGGTTTCACTCTGACCCTTCGAAAACTTCACCTAAGAAAACCACTTACTCCAATATATTTGGTCAGTGGATTTGTGACATGGCCGAGATGGATGATCAATTAGTCGGTATTACGCCCGCCATGAGGGAGGGCTCAGATCTGATTAAATTCAGCAAAACCTACCCTAAAAGGTACTTTGATGTTGGCATTGCAGAGCAGCATGCCGTCACACTGGCAGCAGGCTTTGCCTGTGAACGTAAAAAACCCGTGGTTGCCATCTACTCGACATTTTTACAGCGCGCATACGATCAAGTTATTCATGACGTTGCCATTCAAAACCTAGATGTTACTTTTGCAATTGATCGTGCAGGATTAGTAGGAGGCGATGGCGCAACACACATGGGTGCGTATGACATTACTTATTTACGATGCCTACCCAATTTTATCATTATGGCGCCAAGCAATGAAAATGAATGTCGACAAATGCTATATACAGCTTATCAATATCCTGGGCCTGCGGCAGTGCGCTACCCCAGGGGCTGTGGTCCCGGCATTCCTGTAAATGACGCCATGCAAGCTCTTCCAATTGGGAAAGCCGTGATTGAGCGTCAAGGCAAACAAGTTGCAATCCTTGCGTTTGGCAGTACATTAAAGCACGCCACTGAAGCAGCAGAGCTTTTAGATGCTTCTGTGATCAACATGCGCTTTATAAAACCACTCGACGAGACCTGCATACTTTCCATCGCGTCGTCGCATCAATTACTAGTAACCATTGAGGAGAATGTCATTCAAGGCGGCGCCGGCAGTGCCGTAGCCGAGTTACTGCAACAGCATCACATCAACAAACATCTACTGCAGTTAGGGTTACCTGATAAACCCATCATGCATGGCAGTGATAAACAACAAAGAATAGATTGCGGACTGGACCCTCAAAGCATTAAAAATGCCATTGAGAAAAAAATGGCAGCCATTACTCTTAAGACCACCCTAGAGACCAAGGATTTTGTAAGCTAGCACTGCTCTAAGCAAATCTTAATCTCAGGTTCAATCGCTTGTGGTGTTGTTTTAGGCGCGAATCGAAGCTTAACACTTCCATGCCGATCGACTAAAAATTTTGTAAAATTCCATTGAATCCGCTGCGCACCCAACAGTCCTCTCGCTTGATTTTTCAACAGTCGATAAAGCGGATGCGT
Source organism: uncultured Coxiella sp. (assembly GCA_902623005.1). Classification (GTDB taxonomy): domain Bacteria; phylum Pseudomonadota; class Gammaproteobacteria; order Coxiellales; family Coxiellaceae; genus UBA9148. The sequence continues at coordinate 37,525 of CACNSC010000007.1, read as the reverse complement.
ATCCTTACCATTGACAGCAATTTTTTCAAAAATAGGAAATGTTACACCCCAATCCAATCGACAGACCGCCTCGATAGCACTCGCGTCACCAGGCTCTTGCTGAGCAAACTGATTGCATGGAAATGCTAATATTTCTAAACCCTGCTGGTGATATTGCTGATAAAGCAATTCTAGATCAGCATACTGCTTGGTAAAACCACAACGACTAGCAACGTTTACAATCAAAAGCACCGAACCGGCAAATTCACGCAGCGTGCATGGTTCTCCGTTCAAGCGACGTATTTCGATATCGTATAGTTCTGTCATTCTTCATCCTTGTGAGACGATCTCACTGTGAGTTGATCAACTGGAATAATGTGCTCAGAGGGCTGATTTTGTGATGTCTCCAAGATTTTTTTCGGTGCTAGCGCATGCCCATAAATAATCTCAAATGTTACCGGAAATCGACCGCGCTGATCACACAACGATTGATAGTTCAATGTCATTGCTTGCCATTGACGCGGTGTCAAACAGCCACGAGAGCGATCCAGTCTCACATTAGCCGCCATTGCACAGCGCAAATCACGACATAATGCCTCAATTGAGCGGTAGTGCACCGTCAATGTTTCCATGTGCATTACGGGGTCTACAAAACCCTGCGATAGCAAGCTATCACCCACCCAATGCATATCAGTAAAGCCATGAACCGCAGTATCAATACCAATCTGCTGCATGGCTTGACGATACTCTTGCAACGTATCAACGCCTAAACAGGAAAATAGTATCAATCCCTCGGGTTTTAACACCCGTTGCCAATCTTGCAAGCAGGCTTGAAAATCGTTTGACCATGACAACGTGAGATTAGACACGATACAATCAACAGACTCATTAGCCATTGGTAACGCATCATTTTGACCCACATGGGTATGTATATGCTGATGATTAAATACTGGATTGTACTGCTCAAACCACAAACCATTAGACTCAACTGCATGCACCTCTGCCTCAGGATAATGTTGAGTTAAATGCTGCGTCGCATACCCATCCTTAGCACCGATATCTAAAACCACCTCCGGCGTAAAGCGCATCAGTGGCAAACGATCCAACAATCGATCAGCAATCTCATGATATAGCGCAGAGGCTTGATCATAGTCTTTGATAAATCGTTGCACTTTTCTTTGATAAGCTTTTTGATCGGTAGGTGTTTGCTTCATAGTATTAGACAGTTCAATTTGCGCCAGCATAGCATAAAGAGCAGAAAAGTAACCCTTAACCGAGGTCTTCCTCACGCTCATAGATTGACAACAGCTTGACCAGGTTGCGGCCAACCTCGGTTGGTGCGGCGTTAACGTAGGTAGCCATGTAACTTTCTAGAACATAGGCATAATCACGTTGCTTTAGAAAGGGAATAATTTGCTTGGCCCACACCACGTGATCTTCGATATCGGCAGATAAACGTTGCACCATCACTGCAGCCAGTAGGGCCGTGATAGATGCCTTTCTGGCTGGTGATGCTGATTCATAATTTTGCATGCAAAACTGTAACGACCTCCCAGTATCCCAGTCACGCCACCTAAAAAATAACTCCAGACTATCAGTGACAAGACTATCTTTACTGCGTTTTTTTCTACCCTCATCAACTGCATGTAACATATAAAATAACACTGGAATGATTGCTTCAACATTGGACCAGGAACAGTTACCTGTAATCTGCGATCTAAGTGGAATTTTTGTTATCTCAAATAAGCCAAGAGTTTGCTTAAGATGAGAGACGATAGTCTCAATTTCACATTTTTGATAAACCACATCAACAATCAAATCAACGCTTAGTCGCGATGGTCTGTTCATGTAATAAATTGCAATACTATCCTCGGTAGTTAGCCGCTCACTACGGTCACATATGGCGAATAATTCTCCACATTTAACTAAAGTAAAAGCATGGCCCTCTTGACTGATTGGAATTACTAAAGGGTCTTGCTTTAACCAGCCCTGAATTTCAGTAAAGTGTGAGGATGCATTTAACAAATAATGATCGTACTTTGGCCAGACTTGGGCTTGACTTAGTGCTGCAATGATTTTATCGACGTCTTTAAACCATGGTGATAGCGTTCGCGACACGTACTGGTGTCGGAATGTTTGTAACGAGTGAGCGATTAGTGCCAAACAAAACTCTAAGTAAAAACCTTCGAAATCAACCTCAGTAAACACACCATTGGGGTCAACAATATCAACACTGCCGACTAACTCAAAGCGATGACCAAGTAATTTGGCATTAATATAATCATAAACAAAAGGTAATGAAGCACCATGCTCAACTAAGGCATCTTTAAATTGATTTTGACCACGCAACAGTGGGCGTGTTAACACAGGCTCACTCACAATACTGTATGCATTCGCATCAGCACCGGCTTTCAGAAGATGTTGTAAAATCGTAAAATTATTATTGAATACCGCCCAGTGCAATGGGCTCCTGCCCGTCATATCTGGTTGATTAACATCAGCACCTGCCTCAAGCAGCAATAAAACCTTGTTAACATCATCAACAATGATTGCTTCTATTAATGGTGTATAGCCATACTCATCGATGTAACTAACGTCTTCAAGAGGAATAAGTGATTGACGAACAGCATCAAGATCAGCGTGAATGATAATTTGTGATAATGAATAACTCACCCCTAGCCTCCAGGCCTAGGCGTGGGCGCACTGGATGGACCAGGTTGAATTGATAATTGCTTCTGTAATTCCTGACCTAAATGAATTTTCAACTCAGGATCATTAGCGGCATTCTCCAGTTCTTTGATTGCTTCAGGATTATTCGCCGCGTCTGCTCCCATCTTTGGCGGCACACCCTCTTTCATATTCTGCATCAAGGGATGTTGTTGTAAGCCATTAAATTGCGCCATGCCTTGTTCTTGTGATTCTTCAAACAAGACTCGAGCATGCTCACCAAATGCTTTTTGACCGTTGCGCTCAAGCCCACGACGCCCCTCATGACCAAGCTCTGTAGACGTATTAAATTCAGCTGGATCTACTCGATAATCGGTAGTGTCAACCATATCAACAATGACAAGCAATTGACCCTTGTCAATTTCTTGTTGACGGCTTACAGCAATAAACCTGATCCAACCATCAAACTCTGCTCGGATTGGAAGCACTATACCGTCTTGACGCAATGTCAACATCACCGACCCACGACGTAATCGTGCACCTTCTTTAACCTGCACATCAATTACCTCAATGGGCAAGTTGGACTCGATATAGGATGGAACATACAAGTGCTTGATCATGGCAGCATCTCTAGACCAGAAATCATTGAAAAACAACTTATATTATAGCTTAGCAAGCTTAATAAAACCTTAATTTAAGGCATGACATAATAACCCTCTGATTCTTCGACCATAACAACCCACACAAACACTGCATCATTGACAATTATTCTTACGACCATGCCTATTGGTCGATCATTAAATCCATATCATTAGCCGCTAAATCTTTGATTGTAATCATGCAATGACTACCGTTTTCTTCAAAAAAAAACTATCTGACAACACAATCTTACACGCATGAATATTGACATTATTAACACAACCGACACCATCAAGCTTAACATCACCGAAGACAACTCCAAGCCATAATCCGATCAGAATCTTGAAATAATTAATTTTGTGATTTTACTATTAGAAAAGCTCTTAAAAGAAAACAGATCAATCAATGTGTGATCTGTCGTATGACCTTGCCATGATTATTACTCGATCTAGTCAAAACCTTCTTCAACACTTATTATTTTTATCTAAATCTTCCAACCTTGATCCATAGTATCAGTCCCTCATACTTCTTAATAAACTTGTCACTAATAAACAATATCGTCATCCAATAAAAAGTCTGAAAAAAAGATACCGATAGTATGAAAACTTACATACTGGCTCCAAAGACCTCAAATCATTACAAGGACAACTGATTGAAAAACTTAGCAACATTCAACCCAGGCAAAAATCTGACGCGGTTTATGATCATACGGTCAGCATGTTTTCGCATGATGACAAAAGAAACTCTACGACACGCTTGGATGATCCATTCAACAAGTGGGTCAGAGCCAGCTACTTATAATTAATCGATTAAGAAAGACCGGTGAAAGTGTTATTTTGAGAAGAATTATTAGTAGCCAGTCTCTTTATCTGACTCGCAACGTAACCGATTTCAGAGAGAAATGATCGAGAAACTAGAAACGTATTGGCCCGCGAGTCACTGACTACCCAATCTCGACATTGCTCTGGTGAGTCATCAACTAAAATAAATTGCTGCAACTTAAACTTTTCGGCATACCTTTGAAAAAATCTTGTTTTGATAAAATGGCCTTTTAGATTTTCTTCTCGATGCAAATGCGGAACAAACTTATTAATTATTCTTTGCACCATCGTATTCATGAAAAAAATTGATCCACCTTTTAACTCTTCAATCTCCCATGGAGACTTCTCTGTCTCTGAGGGTACCAAGTTTCCCTGCAATAATTCCAATATATTCATTATCAATTGTTTACGGTGACAAGGTACCGCGGAATTTGATCGATTAACTTTTAAAAATTCCGCAACACGAGCAGAGAGCTTTTCCACTGCTTGCCAGGTTAGCTTTTCGTGATCCTGCCATTTGAATTTTGATATTTTAGCAGATACTTCGGCCATTGGATTTTTCAATAACTCGTCAATTAATTGAATCATCAATAAAGGATCTGATCTTGCTGTTAGAACACATGCACTCTTTTTAGACATAAGCTGTGCGGTATGATTGAGTAACCATCGATTAATTGACACCGACCCTTGCTTATTCGAATAAAGTGTCTCGTCATAATCAATAAACCAATAACTTTTTCGGTTTGAATGCGTTAACGCCACGATCAGATTATCATCGATATCCCAATTAAGTGAAAACTTAAAATACGGCACATGCTGATGCTGTTTAGGAATAGCACTCGCTGCAAGAACATAATCGAGTGGTGGTTTTTTATTAGGCTGCTTCCACCCAGAAAGCCCATACTCTAGACTGCAATCGGAAAAAATACAGCGCTGAGTCTGTTTGGTAATTTTACATGCAATGGCATGAGTCACTGAGTTTAGATAATCAATATCAATCAGACGTTGGTAAAGACGATGCAATACAGCAAGCTGACACTGGCCAATCACACGGAACTCAACTGGGGTGCTGCCCCAGGACTCGATTAGCTCAGAGAAGAAATCTACTGGATCTTGATCCAACTGTTCTATTTTGACTAATAACTCACTGGTAATACCAACATGCACTGCCACACTCTACCCTCCTCGCACTCGTGAAATAGGTTTGTCTAGCAAATTCCTTGCACTAAATAATCTCCTTTAAAATAACAAACCATGATCATGCCATGATTGTTTGAAAACACAGCCCGCGCAAAATATAAATATTTAATCGATTTAATGTTGGCGAGTTTACAACAGAGTAATTAACAAAATCTTAAATTTTTACAACACAATGGTAACTGCTGGGCATCAATCATGATCAGCATAGGCTAAATCTTAATCTTAACCATCAATACAATGTAACCGATGACATTAAGTTAAAATTAAAAGTTTATAAAAAAAACACACGGACGACAAAGCATTCTCTATTAGATTCTGTGGGTTTATTAGTCTCTAAAATATCATCCACAATTTCTGTGGATAGTCATGTGGAAAACTGGCTGGAACATCACTTAACGTACTATTTTTATTGATAATAATTCAAAATGCCCAGAAAATATCATACCTTCTCAAAAGCCCAAAAAGCGGATTGTTCTCATTTAATGACTGACGAGACAGCTCAGAGTATATGTATTTGGCGAATACCCATGCCGGCTCATGTGTAAGTTAGCAGAATATTTTTATTGCTGAACTGATAACGATAAACTGTCATCCGTTGATTGTTCAGAGTCATCCTTGGCCTGTTCTTCTAGTGGCTCTTGCTGTCCCTCTTGCGTTGCCTGAGTATCATCTGACACTGGGTTATCCTCAGTGTTGACCTGACTTGATTCAGCCGAAGTCTCACAAGCATCATTGGAAAACAAGCCACTTTGTGACAACTGCTTAGCCCAATACACATAGGGCGTGGACTGGACGCTAGCAAAACGCATGGTATTGCCAAGGCCTGGGTACTGAGATTGAGTCGGTATAGTTTTTAGTAAAGCAATACTTTCTTGCATAGCAGCAGAAGACAACTTATCACTAGCACCAACTAGCGCTGGATTTGGGATGTCTTTCAATGCAGCAATCACACCGTATTTTTGTGGATCAAGCTTGTAGACCGATGGGTAGCCAACCACATCCACAGTTCCATCCGCCAGCGCTTGCTTAGCCTCATCAAATGAATTGAAGACAACCTGCTTGTAACGATTAACCGTGCTTTTCCCTTGCGCCGGTAAAAGTCCTACTTGTTGCAGTAATAACTCGGGTATGGCCTCGCCACTCAATGTCCAAGGCACTATCCCAACTGTTTTACCCGCAACACCTCGCGCACTAACAATCGATGAAGCGGTAGATGTTACCAATAATGAAGTATAGGTTACACGGCCTTGATTATTTTGAGCTCGAGTGACTTCGGTTGCTACTGGTTCATATGGCAAGCTCTGCAATTGAATTTGATAGAGTATCGGTACATCCGCATAAGCCAAGTCAACCTCACCCGCTTTCATTGCCGCTAAAAGTTCACAACCCGATTGGTAGTGCTTGATACTAATTTTCGCATTGCGCGCACCATCCAGGTATTGCTGAATTTTGGGGTAACTCCAGAAGGCATCATTGTTGGCATAACCAATCACAACAGCACTGGTATCAGCAACTACACAGCTGGAGATTAAACAGAGGCAAAAACTAAAAATAACGCGCAACATTTGGCTATCCTTATTAAAACTCACAATTTTTTCGCTATTTTAGACCATTTGATGACGATATAAAAAGCAAATCATGCATCACAGCCAATAATTGGTTGGTTTTAATCCAATCGTCTACAAAAAAACCAAGCTATTGTCTTTTAAATCAATCGTAATGGCACAACCGGACTGAAAACGTCCCGACAAAATAGCTTCAGACAATGGGTTTTCCAGTAAAGATTGAATCGTGCGCTGCAAAGGCCGTGCCCCGTAAATAGGGTCATAACCGGACTCAGCAATAAAAGCTAACGCCTGATCTGAAATTGAACAAGTGATCGCTTGACTGGCTAAGCGATTGATTAACGCCTGCACTTGCACTCGCGTTATATCAACAATATGAGCTTTACTTAATTGATGAAAAACTACGGTTTCATCTATGCGATTTAGAAATTCTGGTCGGAAAGCTTGTGTCACCACCTCCATCACCGCTGACTTAATATCCGCGTCACTTTCGTCATGCAGATCTTGAATAATGGATGAACCTAGATTGGAGGTCATCACTATCATGGTTTGACGAAAATCCACTGTTCGCCCCTGACCGTCTGTTAAGCGCCCATCATCCAATACTTGTAATAAAATATTAAAAATATCGGAGTGAGCTTTTTCTACCTCGTCCAATAAAATGAGTGAATAAGGCCGACGACGTACTGCTTCTGTTAAGTACCCCCCTTCCTCGTAGCCAACATAGCCCGGAGGTGCACCAATCAGACGTGCCACCGAATGTTTCTCCATAAACTCAGACATATCAATACGCACCAGAGCCGCTTCACTGTCATAGATATAGGATGCAATTGCTTTACATAATTCTGTCTTCCCAACTCCCGTTGGACCCAGAAACAAAAACGAGCCTACCGGCTGATTGGGATCGGCTAAGCCAGCTCGAGAACGACGGATTGCATTCGAGACAGCAGTTATCGCTTCATCTTGACCAATCACTCGTTGATGCAGTACCTGTTCTAACTGCAACAGCTTGGCTTTTTCTGATTCAAGCATCTTAGCAACCGGGATTTGCGTCCATTTAGACACGGTTTCTGCGATCTCTTCATCTGTCACTTTATTGCGAAGCAGCTGATGCTCCTGAACATTATCAGCAAGCTGCTGGGCCTCAGTCAGTTGCTGCTCTAGTTTTGGAATCACGCCATATTGTAATTCTGACATTCGAGCTAAGTCGGTTGCTCGACGTGCTGTCTCAAGATCTATTTTAGCTTGCTCTAATGCTTCTTTTAATTGAGATGCGCCTTGCATCGAAGCCTTCTCAGCCAGCCAAATCGACTCAAGATCAGCATACTCGCGTTCATGAGCGCCAATCTCTTGCTCTAAATCAGCCAAACGTTGTTGTGAGGCATCATCAGACTCTTTACGCAAGGCTTCGCGCTCTATTTTAAACTGAATTAAGCGACGCTCTAACCGATCTAGATCTTCCGGTTTAGAGTCCATTTCCATCCGCAATTGACTGGCTGCCTCATCGATTAGATCAATGGCTTTATCGGGTAAATTACGATCGGTAATGTAGCGATGTGATAATGTTGCCGCAGCGACAATTGCTGGATCCGTAATATCGACCCCATGGTGCACCTCATAGCGTTCTTTCAAGCCGCGCAGTATTGCAATCGTGTCCTCAACCGTTGGCTCATCAACTAATACTTTTTGAAAACGACGCTCTAATGCCGCATCTTTTTCAATGTGCTGACGGTACTCGTCCAATGTGGTTGCACCAACACAACGTAACTCACCGCGTGCCAATGCTGGCTTTAACATATTACCAGCATCCATAGCACCCTCTGCTTTTCCAGCCCCCACCATGGTGTGCAATTCATCAATGAATAAGATAACTTGACCCGCTTGTTTGGAGACATCTTTTAAAACCGCTTTTAAGCGCTCTTCAAATTCACCACGAAACTTTGCACCTGCAATCAGTGCTGCCATATCCAATGCCAATAAACGCTTATTACGCATACCCTCGGGCACTTCTCCATTTACAATACGTTGGGCTAAACCCTCTATGATCGCAGTTTTACCTACACCTGGAGCACCGATGAGTACCGGGTTATTTTTAGTCCTACGTTGTAGCACTTGAATGGTTCGACGTATCTCATCATCACGACCAATCACAGGATCCAACTTACCCAGCTCTGCTTGCAATGTCATATCAACGGTGTATTTTTTTAATGATTCACGCGCAGTATCAGCACCAGGATCGGATACTGCTTCGCCTTGACGAATAGACTCTATTGCCGCTCTTAAACGCGAAACATCAACACCTGCATCACGTAAAATCTTACCAACTGCAGTTTTATCTTCAGCCGCGGCTAAAATAAACCACTCCACAGAGATGTATTGATCTTTAGCTTGCTGAGAAAATTTGTCAGCAAGATTAAGCAAACGACTGCAATCACGAGAAACATGCACCTCTCCGGCTGAAGCACCTTGTACCTTAGGTAAACGCTCTACCGCACTTTCGATGGCATCGATTAATGATGGCATATTAGCACCTGCCTGCATCAGTAAAGAAGACACAGAGTTTTGTGACTGTTGCAATAAAGCTTGCACAACGTGTATAGGCTCAATAAATTGCTGCTCTTTACCGACTGCCATCGATTGAGCATCAGCAAGCGCCATCTGTAACGATGTTGTTAATTTATCCATTCTCATGCCAATACCTCATCAGTGAATATCAGGACTAATAAATAGATAAGGCCTCGAACCTGAGTTTTCAAGTGGCTAAAAAATTCCCCATGTAAAATATATCTTATGTATTATAATAATCGACATGAAGAAACCATCCAGCTTACAACACCAATACGCAAAACAAAGTATCTGTTATGGCTGTGGGCCTGCAAACCAAGAGGGCTTACAGTTAGAAAGCTTTGTCGACGGCGAGCTGATCATCGCAAATTTTAAACCGCAGGCCCATCATCATGCTTTCCCCGGCGTACTTAATGGCGGCATTATTGGCACACTATTGGATTGTCACTGCAATTGGGCCGCTTGCTGGTACTTGATGCAAGCCAAGCAATTGGATTCACCACCCTGTACGGTTACCAGTCAATATAGCATCGCCCTCAAACGACCGACACCAATGGATTGTCTTCTACGGCTTGAAGCACGTTGTCAGTCCATCCATGAGAATTCAGCTGTTATTCACGGCAAGCTATTAGCACATGACAAGGTATGTGATGAATGCACTGGCACCTTTGTCATGGTTAAACCCGATCATCCAGCCTATCATCGATGGTAGCCAGCATTACAGTTTGATCATGTCAAGTCTAATGCGTCAAACATAATCATTTTTTATCATCATCATTCGATGGATTCTTTTCATTACTCTTGTCGATGATAATCAATGACGATGGGCGATTGAAGAAATAATAACTCATCCAATTAAAAAAAACTGACAGTTTATTTTTTACATTCACCAAAAAGTATATATGGACAAACCCCCAAAGGTACCACCCCCATCTGCCATGAAAATAGCTACGTTTAAATTCAGCAATCGCATTATGATTACTAATAACAGCCATCGCACCATAGTCTTTATACACAAACTGCTTTCTTCGCTTTGACTTCAAGCGACGAATAATATCGTTTGCTGCATACACCCCCTGCTGTTTCGCAACTGATGCCAGCCCGGGATAGGGATCACCCTTATCATCTAAGGCACAGCTACCATCACCAATACAATAAACTTCAGGGTATTGATCAGTAGTAAGAAATTGATTAACTCGGATTCGTCCAGAGCGATCCGTCGGCATGGGATCAACGATGCCATTAAGTGACGAAACTAGTGAAACACACCAAATGATCGTCTCACATTGATAAGTGCTACAGTCAGTTTCAACCGTGTTCGATGAGAGATGTTTAACCTTCTCATTTAATTTGATTTGAGCCTTTTTATTAACAAGATCATGATGAGCAATAGCACTGGATTTTTCTCTAAATGCTGGCAACAAACGCTCGCCGGCTTCAATCAGAATAATATGAACATCTTGTTGAGAAATATTACTAAAATGGTTGATAAACTTCGACAACACAAGATCCGTTAAAGAGCCACATATTTCGACACCTGTTGCACCACCACCGACAATGACAAATGTTAATAATTGCTTTTTCTTTTTAGGATCAGTTTCAATTTCAGCTTTTTCAAATTTACTCAAAACATGATCTTTCATTTTTAATGCATCAGAGGCTGTCTTCAAACACAGTGTGTGCTGCTGCCACGACGGGCTAAAGTAATGATACTTGGAACCTGCACAAATAATTAGATAGTCATACGAGGAAGTGACATGCTGACAGATAACTTGTTTTTTTTCAAAATCAATAGCGATGACTTTTTCATTAATAAACCGGGTTTTTTGCTTGATTAAATAACGAATCGGGACAGCAACATTTACTAACGGAATCAAACCAGACGCCACTTGATAGAGCATGGGCTGAAAAACATTATGATTCACACGATCAATCAACGTTACGGAAAGAGATGAACTCTTCTCAAGTACTTTCACCGCATTGTATCCGGCAAAGCCCGCACCAATCACAACCACCCTTTTCTTTTTCATTATCATCTCAACACCTTTTAGTATTATAATTATAGATCATTTTGCGGACTGTCTTTAACATAATGATATTAATGATTTTTTAGTTGATAGTTATGAATACTGTCGTTACCAGGCCTATCCAGAATAATCGTCAATGCATGATTCTAATTGCTGACCATTTCCTAACGCAATCACGAATACTTTCTAAATCTACAATACTCACAGAGGTTTATTTTTTTCAAAAAACACATAAAATAGGCTGGAATTATCAAGGGCAAAATACCAAGGACTAAACTATGCAACCTTCAATCACCTCAAAAAAAAATGTTTTTGGTAGAGCACTTGCTATCTGTTGCGCATCAAAGCGCACTGGCTTTTATCGCGATGGCTATTGCCGAACGGATGCACATGATCAAGGCAAACACATTATCTGCGCCATTATGACGGACGCATTTCTCGAGTTCAGTCGGAGACGCGGAAATGATTTAATCACAGCAAGACCCATGTATGATTTCCCTGGTCTCAAAGCTGGTGATCATTGGTGCTTATGCGCGTTGCGTTGGAAAGAAGCCTGGCAAGCTAACCTAGCACCACCGGTTATATTAGATTCATGTGAAGAATCCGCATTAGAGATTGTTCCATTAGAAATACTGATGCAGCATGCAGCGGAGTGATAACATGCAAAGTATCGACCTTGGCTTTCAATTTGATAATAGCTTTCTGCAATTACCAACGAGCCTCTACTCACTCGTTAATCCTAGTAAGGCACCGTCTCCATCAACTGTTATTTACAACAGTGAGCTCGCTGATCAATTGGGCTTAAATAAACATCAAGATCCAAATCAGCAAGCAGCATTTTTCTGTGGTAATTTTTTACATCCTGCCGGTGGTTATTATTCACAAGCCTATGCTGGTCATCAATTTGGTCATTTCACCATACTAGGTGATGGCAGAGCGATTATGCTAGGCGAACACATTACTCCTGAGGGTAAGCGGTTTGATCTACAGTTCAAGGGCGCTGGACCAACGCCTTATTCTAGACAAGGTGATGGTAGAGCAGCTCTTGGCCCAATGCTTAGAGAGTATCTCATCTCAGAAGCCATGCATGGACTGACTATTCCAACATCACGTAGCTTGGCAGTGGTAAGCACTGGCGATGCGATTCATCGCGAACAAAAACTTCCTGGCGCGGTATTAACCCGCGTATCGTCATCACACCTACGCGTTGGAAGTTTTGAATTTGCTAGCCGCTTACAAGATCCAACCGTCCTGAAACAGCTGTTTAACTATACGATACAGCGTCATTATCCCGAATGTTTAGACAGTGATTCTCCAGCACTATCATTGCTTCAATCGGTTATGCAGCGTCAGATTGAAACTGTTATTGGATGGATGCGAGTCGGCTTTATTCATGGCGTGATGAACACTGATAACATGACGATTTCAGGAGAAACTATTGATTACGGACCTTGTGCATTTATCGATACCTATAACCCCAACACAGTTTTTAGCTCCATCGACCATAATGGGCGCTATGCCTTTTGCAACCAGCCTAACATTGCGCAATGGAATTTAGCGGTTTTTGCAGAGGCATTACTGCCTTTGATTCATTCGGATCAAAAACAAGCAATAAGCCGTGCTGAAGCAGTCATTAATCAATTTCCCAAAAGCTATCAAGATCAATGGCTATCAATGATGCGTATGAAAATTGGTTTATTTGATGCTCATCCAGAGGATCAATCCCTGATTGAAGACTTGTGTCATTTACTAAAAACACATCATTATGATTACACAAATACTTTTCGTCAGTTGTCCCATATCGCTGACGCATCAACGAAAGAACACCCACTCACTCACTTAGCACCTTGGATAAAGCGTTGGATGCATCGACTGGAACACAACAAACAAACCGTTGACGACGCAATTAGGCTTATGAATCAAGTTAATCCTTATCTCATTGCACGCAATCACCAGGTTGAACGGGTACTGCAGGCGGCTTACTTGGGTGATCTAGAGCCTTTGCATTATCTGAGCTCAGCACTTAAAACGCCATACGAGTTTTCTGAAGTTCATGCAGAACTCACAGTTGCTCCAGAACCTTCTGAGCGTGTTTATCAAACTTATTGTGGGACATAGCCCTCCATGACAATAACAACTTATTATTAAAGAAGAACAACTTTGTCTGGTCGACTACAACAATGAAAGTTCTCAGAGAAAATATCTTCTTAAAAAATTTGATGAGATTTAAATTCATCGAAACAACCATTGAACAAAATCGATCACTAGTAAGCTAATAACTACTCTCGGCTCTTTAATATACCAATAAAGATAATCTGATCACATAACCATAAAGTCGGTATCGATTGTAGGTTTTTATCACTCAATGTAAAAGATAATATCAGTGGTGATCAAGGACAGTATGATCGCAGGATATGCAAAAACCAATAAGATTTCTCAAGGTTTTACCAGGCAGTTTTGATGTCAGTAATTAGAAAATTTCTTTTTCGATTCTAAAAATCAACGATGAATTGGAACCATTGGTACAACCTTACCTAATTGATCCACGGGTCTATTCAAACTTAATTTATTGTAAATACGATTAACTCTATCTAATGATTCGATTGATTGATTGTTTTGACTGTCGTTATTATTAAAACGAATTAGATCATCTCGTTTTTCTAACAGCACAAAATCCACAATAGTAATTAACTTGGAAAAATGATCATTAGTATCAACGGTTTTCAAATCAGACGGAATACTGCTTTTTATAAATGTGATGACGCTGGCCAATAGGTCTGCAGCCTCATCTGTACAACCTGAATCACTCAAAGTTTGATACAAGATCTCTGAATGATTTGAATCAAGTTCGCATCCTTCTATACTGCTGTATTGATTACTCTGGCAATAGAAATATTCTAAAAACTCATTCCATGCAGACGCATTTTCATCGTTTGTACGATACCCCATTATTAATTGCATCAGAAAACTAAATTTATAACGATTAATGACACTTTTTTTTGACAAGACGTCCTCTATCAAACTAGAAGGAATAGGCGCATAGTTAAAACAAGTCCACGAAAAATAACCATACTCAAATTTAGTACTCGTCCCACAAGGTGAATTTACCATTAATTTGATAAACCACGGTATTAGCTTAATTCGGTCTTTAATTGGGGATGTTTTTATAGATGATTCTATATTTCTTTGTATTTGGGTAAGTTCAACTACCTCAAGAGCATTGACTGTTTCAAAGACCGTATTAATCAGATTTAAAAATTGATTTATATCAGCATCATACAGCAGATACCACAAAGCAGACTTTCCATTATACGAAACACCTTCCTTCGCGAATATATAAAACTCATCTTTCAAAATCAATTGGTCGTCTTTTATTATTAAATTTTTCTTTAAGTCCTCTAGGTCATTAAGGTGTTGACTAGCCTCTCTACCGATTTCTTCTGGTGCTACTTGATTTTTGTTTGGCATTTCAATAATCCCATTAACTATAAGAGATACTTATTTTGGTAAGAACCTCTCATTCGAACTATCATGATTTGGACAATTTATTACAGTCCGATGACATTGGATTGAATCGTTTAGTCAACCAACATATCAATGATACTTTTATGTTTTAGCGATCACCAAATCTGAATTCATTTAATTTTGATCGCTTTAACATAGGTAACACTCCAATAGAGACCACCCTGATTGTCCAAAAAAAAGCAGCTATTGATGTGTCAATAAGTGTTGGCAGCCTGTTGGCCGGAATGACGTAATGGTTTTGGCACAATCATAACTAAGCAAACGACAGGTATGAGGTTTAATTCCTCTTACAGCCTTCAATAATCACACTTAGCACGGTGATATTTATACCGATCATAACCTTCCCTCTCCATACATTTATTCATAAGATGTGCTTTTGCTGATCTATAAAAATCCGGAAAATATCCTAAGCACCTAATTTGTTTTTTGCAGCCAATTTCGGCACGTATACATTTGTTAATGTTGGCATAACTCACACCACTCACACCTACGATTAGCCCACCTGTCAGTAGTATTACTAGTAGAATTTTCATGTTTTCCCCTTTTTGCTAATTATTCTCCGGTAATTATAGACAAAAAAAATATTTTTTTATTTTTTTTCTCTAACCTTCTGTTATTTGGGATTTTTTATTTCATACAACAAACTTTGATAAATATTTTTTTATTCATTCATGTACGTATGTTTGATTATTGTTTGATTTTAGTTTAATCCTGAATTATTCGATTGGAGCTCACTTTACACCCATGACCATACGACAATGCACTTTACGAGCCAGGTCTGAATTAATGCTATTTTCATTAGCAGAGATCATCATGCAGCCCAATCCATGATATAAAAATTTTTAACTACCTTTCACCTCAGTGTAATCCACACTGAATACAGTGATGTGAGTTTTCCGTTTATATAGCGTGTCTCATGTGAGATAAAACGTAAGGAGATTGTTAGCGTGACGATTACGTTTGATAATTGATAAACGTAGCACGATATTCCAAATTAATTGGCAAATTATATTCGATAATTTAGCGCCAATTTAAGAAGAATGCTCGAGAACCGTGTCTTCTCCCAAAGACTGAAAGTCCCATAATGATTTATCCATCAGCTGTGATGGCTGAATACTTTGTAAAGCATGCAACATATTACTCGGAATTTTAGGATTTTGTTCCGCCATTTGTTGAATCCAGCGCTTGACACGCACTCGCGCTAAATTATCTTGGGAGCCACACAAATTGCATGGAATTATCGGAAATTGCTGCTCATCAGCAAAGCTTTTAATATCCACCTCTTGCACATAAACCATGGGGCGAATCACAACATTCTTTTTGTTATCGGTGAGTAGTTTTGGCGGCATCGAACGAACTTGACCGCTGTATAAAATTGACATCATTAGTGTTTCAATCAGATCATCGCGATGATGACCTAATGCAATTTTAGTAAACCCATGCTCTTCCGCATAACGGTAGATATTGCCTCGTCGTAGTCGTGAGCACAACGAACAATAGGTTTTGCCTTCGGCAATTTTTTCTTTGACCACTTGATAGGTATTACGTGTCTCAATCTCATAGGGAATACGATTATTTTCCAGCCATTCACGTAAAGCTTGATCATTCCAACCAGGCTGTGATTGATCGAGTGTATATGAGAACAATTCAAACTTATTATGGCTTTCGATCCGCAAATGATTGAGTATTTTGAGTAAAGTAAAAGAGTCTTTTCCCCCAGATAAACACACCATAACCCGATCACCTTTTTCAATTAATCGGTAGTCAGCAACTGCTTTGCTAATATAGTGCGCTATTTTTTTTCCAGATTTTGAAAGACTACTCATTGGTTTTCCTGCAGTTAACGCCCTGGCTCGTCGTTCCAAAGCAACTTGTGTAATTGAAATTGAAAACGTACAGCGATGCGATCTTCGACAATCCAATCGGCCAAACACTGCGGCTGTAATTTTTCATAGACGGGTGAAAACAAGACCTCACAGCGATCTATAAAACCATGCTTAATCATTGATGACTTAGACCATTCATAATCCTCTCGCGAACTAATCACATACTTCACTTGATCACTGGGTTTCAAATAGTCGACGTTAGCCATTCGATTGCGATGCATTTCCCCTGACTCTGGGGTCTTCCAATCCATTACCGTCATCACGCGTTGGTCGATAGGCGCAATATCTAAAGCTCCGCTGGTTTCAATAGAGACAAAATAACCGGCATCACACAGTTGTTTTAGTAGTTCGATACAAGCAGGTTGCGCTAATGGCTCACCTCCAGTGACGGTGACGTATCGAGGGTGATAGCTAGCCACTTCATTCAACACAGACTCAAGTGCCATGCGCTGGCCACCCTTGAAGGCATACGCACTGTCACAATAAACACAACGCAGCGGACAGCCCGTCAAACGCACAAACACGGTTGGATATCCAACCGTGCTCGACTCTCCTTGTAATGAATAAAATATTTCCGTAATGCGAAGATCAGACGGATCAGCCACTTTGTGTAACAGCAATTTTTTTCAGTTGAATCGCAGCCAATTGAGCCGCAGTAGTCTTAGGGTAACGTTGTTGAATCGCTTCAAACCCTTGCTTGGCATCGGCGGTATGTCCCGAACTCATTTGTATCCATGCGATTTTATATTCAGCATCAGGGCGTTTCGAAGAAGCCGGAAACTGCTTAACTACCGCATTAAACTCAGTCAATGCTACTGATGTATTTTTCTTCAGCAAATTTAATTCACCCAACCAATAATGAGCATTTGCAACAAACTGGCCTTTAGGGAAGCGCTTTAAATAATCCTGGTAAGCGGTAGCAGCTTGGTCGTAGTGTTTTTGTGACAATAATTCAGAGGCCTTTTGATATTGTGCAACATCAGTCAATTCGGTAGTAGCAACCGGTGTCTCTACGCTTCCACTTGATACTGTAGAAGCGGCATTTGCATCGGGTGATTGCGCATTTGAAATTCGCGCGTCCAAATCTTTATAAAATACCTTTTGCTGATCCTTAAGCTCGGCGATCTCGTGCTGCTCTTCCTCCAGCAACCCTGTGAGCTGTTGTATTTGCTGTTGCATATCTGCAACCTGCTGAGGAAGGTTCATCGCAATCAGATTTTGCAACTGTTGATTTAAACGTCGCACTTGTTGTTGCAGATTTGTTTCACTCGCTGTATTGACCGCTTGATACGAAGCGGCTTGATGTGCTGCTGCCTGCCGCGATGGCCATGACGACGAGTGCTGCGAATAGGTTTGGTTGACCGGTTGAATATTTGCAGAGGGCGGCGGCGTTGCCTCAGCTAGTGCCGTATCAGTTAAACTCTCAACTGGAGGTAATGCCTTGGCTGGTGGTTGTGGTAATACAACCGCATCGGTTGCTGTCAGTGTTGGAGAAACACCCGATCCTGCTTGTGCTGCACTCACTGCAGGCAAGGCCAACTCAGACTGCCCCTCAGACGAGGAAGCCACTGGTGTCGTATTCACGGTGGCTACAGCATTGCCAGTGGTAATCGGACCGTCGTACCAATGATGCTCAACCTGGGACGGCTGTACTTGTGCTGAAGAAAGTGCTGCAGCATCGACAGCTGGTGCGTCAGCAAGGACAGAGGTTACCCCCAGCACTGAAGATGCGGCGAGAATAATACCTGTTATTTGCTTCATGATGTTTTCTCGTAAACCAATTCAACTCGACGATTCAGTGACCAGGCTTGTTCATTATCACCCATTACAGCGGGCTTCTCTTTACCAAAACTCACCATATCAATCTGACTAGGTTTGACGCCCTGTTGCTCTAAGATACGTGCGACAGTTTGATCACGCCGCCAACCTAAACCAATATTGTACTCGCGGCTTCCACGGGCATCAGCATTACCCTCAAGTCGTACCGTGCTACCAGGATGATTAACTAAATAATTTGCTTGAATCATTAATGCTCTCATATCTTGATCAGAGATTGAGCTATTATCAAATGAGAAATAATACGTTTGATTGGCAGGTGCGGTCATCGCATTGATTACGCGGCCATTGGCGTCGGTTTGAATCGACGCTGCACTAGACACCCCGTAAGTTTGTGCTGAAGTCGCATCAATACCGTTAGACGTTGTTGTCGCATCGATATTTTTCTTATGAGATGCGCTACAACCCGCCAATAAAGCCAGTGCAGAAACGACAGTAATAATACGTAAACCTTGACCTCTTAACATTACTCAATCTCCTTTGACGTTAACTTAAAAAAGGCGACCACGCCGGTTCTTGCACACTACCAGCTTGTGCCGGCAGTCGCAATTTCACAGAACCATCCGTAGACACCACAGCAAGTACACCTTGGTTACCTCGGTGCATGGCATAAATCACCATTTTTCCATTGGGCGCAAGACTGGGTGATTCATCTGATCCGGAACGTGTTAATACGTCCACACGACCTGAATCAAGGTCTTGACGGGCTATCCCGAATAAAGAACGATCTCGATGCATCATGACAATGGTTTTTTGATTTGGCATAAATGATGCTTTGGCATTGTAATTACCATCAAAGGTCAAACGTTGTATTTGCTGATTAGCAAAGCTGTATTGATAAATCTGCGGAGTACCGCCTCGATTAGAAGTAAATAAGATATTCTTTCCGTCCGGTGACCACGAAGGCTCGGTATCTATGGAAACACCGTGTGTGATCTGTTGAAGAGATCCATCATCAACGTTCATTAGATATATCTTTGGATTTCCAGTTTTAGTCAAAACCAAAGCTAAGCGTTTGCCGTCGGGTGAGACAGCAGGCGCACCATTAACACCTGGCGCTCGACTGATCAAGCGGCGCTGGCCAGTTGCAATATCCTGCCAGTAAATAGACGCACGATGCCCTTCAAAAGAAACGTAAACAATATGTCGACCGTCTTTAACCCAGGTCGGTGACATCACTGGCATGTAGGACGTGAGAAGAGGACGAGGATTAAAACCATCGGCGTCGGCAATCATAAGCTGATAAGTGGTTGGTTTACCGCGCGGATGCGTCACCAAAACATAAGCAATTTTTGTAGAAAATACGCCCTTAACACCCGTCACCTGCTGATAAACAGCATCACTGATATGATGGGCAAGTATACGCAAATCATTCTGCTTAACGGTATACTGTTGTTTGAGCACGCTGGGGAAATCTGTCGTCGAAGCAGTCGCTTTTCGATACAAATCCACCAGCTGGAAAGTGACTTGAATATTACCATTGCCCGTCGGCTCCACTCGGCCTGATAAAACAAGATTCGCGCCGCGCTGTTTCATGGTTGCTAGCTGGGCTGGCGTTATGACTGAAGAGCCATTAGATAACATTGGTGCAATCAAACGAAACTGGCCACTGTTTTTTAAATCGGCCTGTATCACCCGCGAGAGTGATGTATTACCAGCCACTGAAACTGTATCACCTTGAAACGGAATCACTGTAATTGGTACTGCGGCATCAACACCTTGAGTCAGTTGAATCTCTAATTGCGCATACGACGTGTTTAGCCAACCAGCAAACACTGCTCCAACAACAAACATCAGACTTTGGCGAAGCATAATCTACCTCTCAATTACGTGGACGGAGATCTTATCATGACTGTCTTTGGTGAAACAATCAGGCTGAATTGGCGAAAAGGGCCAAATTGCGCAGCATCTTTCGGCACTGGCAAAGGCGACGCTTTATAAACCGCCACTTCCGCAGACCGATCGAACGCCGCATTGCCGCTACTCTTTAACAGCTTAACATCTAATACCACGCCACCCGGAGCCAGTTGTATTAAAAATTGACAACTTAATGCTTTATTCACATCGCGTGAAACCAACCAATAACTTCCAATCGATTGAGCAATGCGTTGACGATACTGATTAATCACACCTTGGTTAAGCGCGACTTGCTTGAGATGCTGCTGTTCTTGCTGCAACTGTTGCAGGTGCTGTTGCTGTTGCAACTGCTCAGCCTGCTTGGCTAAAGCATCAAGCTCAGCCAACTGTTTGGCTTTTTTCTCTTGTGCTTGTTGCTTTTGTGCCAATGCCAGTGCTTTGGCCTTAGCGGCTTGCTGTTGCGCTGCCTTTTGCCGCGCCAGTGCCAATGCTTTTTCTTGTGCCGCTTTTTGGCGCGCTATGGCTTGTTGTTTCTTTAAACGTGCTTGTTGAATTTGCCGCTGCTTTGCTGCTTCTATGGCTGCTTGGCGTTTACGCTCAGCCTCACGAGCCGCCCGCTCCTTGGCCCGAATCGACGAGACCTGTTGCGTGACCTCAGCAGCAGTAATCGCTTTGACTTGAACAATCGGCTGTTGAGAAGACATTCCTGGAAGCAATGCCATTTGCTGCGTCATTGGTATCATGCAACATAGGCCTAATATTCCATGAAAAGCTACCGAGACCCAAAAGGATCGACGGTCATTTTGAGAGTTACGCGTTTTAGTTAGATTGGTTGTTTCCATGTTTAATGGCATCTTATTATCACCGACATTAGAAGTGTGACACAAGACACATCACGGACTCAACACAGTCTGCTGACTGGTTGTCTAATTATGGAGTTGGCATATAACTGCCATTTCTTGTTAGGATGACTCTCCAATCATTGAACGACACAACTCATTGAACAATACAACACAAAACAATTCCTGGACCCAACACCCTAAAGGACTACCATTTTTAACAGCTACCGAACTCTGGGAGCGATTCGCATTTTATATTGTTCAAGGACTACTAGTATTATATGTAGTATACCAGTTCCATTGGACAGACAGCCGCAGCTATTCATTGGCTGGTGCTTATTCGGCATTAGTCTACATGTCGCCTTTGTTAGGTGGCTATCTGGCAGACCATATTATCGGTCAAACCAAAGCCCTTTTAATTGGCGGCGTTATATTGATCATTGGCTACGGTACACTCGCCATGGGAACGCAATTATCGATGATTGCCGGTCTCAGTGCAGTCATTCTAGGAAATGGTTTATATAAGCCAAATGTTTCAACATTAGTCGGCAACCTCTACCCTAAATCCGACAACAGTCGCGAGAGTGGCTACACCTTATTTTTTGTTGGTTTCAATGTTGGTGGAACCTTAGCTGATTTTTCTATTGGCTTTATCAAAGAACTCTTCGGTTGGGAGTTTAGCTTTGCATTAGCAGCTTTTGGCATTGTGATTGCGGTTGCGATTTTCCTTTATGGTAGACGCTATGTGATAGATAGTTTTGATGCACGACAAATTTCAGGCGGTGAAAGACCTAAGAGCATTCCATGGCTGTATATACTTCTCAGTTTCTTAGCCGTCATTGGGATGTCGATGATCTTTTTATATTTCAGCTCGCTGTCAAACCTACTATTCATCTTCATCGGCCTTTGTCTAATTATCTATTTGATCTGGTTGATCAAACGTTTTGATAGAATCCAGGCACAAAAATTTTGCTTGTTGTTGTTACTCATGGTGATTTCAGTCTTGTTCTGGGGTCTGTATTTTGAAGAGTTCTTATCAGTCAATCTGTTTATAGACCGAGTTGTGAATCGTGATGTGCTAGGTCATACACTGCCTGCCACTTTTTTTCTTGGCTTTGAGCCTTTCTTTGTCGTCACAGTAGGGTTGTATTTTGCACACCTACTCAAGACATCACCCTATCTGAATATCTCAATTCTGAGCAAATTTATTTGCGCCTTGGGTTGCATGGTCGTTGCTTACAGTATCTTGACGCTCGGCACGCTCATGCCTGAAAGTAGCGGCAAGGTCTCCTTCATCAATACCGTAATTTATTTTCTTTTTACAACGCTAGGACAATTGTTTCTTTATCCGATTGGAATGGCGGCTGTCCTCAAACTATCACCCAAGCACATGCAAGGTTTCATGATGGGCGTGTGGTTCTTTACACTGGGATTAGGCGGCAGTGTTGGCGGCCTGTTAGGTAACTTGGCTAGAATTGATGCAACAGAACTGGCATCGATCACAACAGAGAGACTAACCTACCAATACGCTTTCGTAAGCTATGCTTTGATTGCGTTGCTGGCTGTTGTTATTTTATTGATATTTAGACCTTTATTAAGAAAATTCATCGGCAATACCATCGATACGTAATATTTTTTAAACAAACAACTAGCTCCACAAACCGTTATTTAAGCAATGATTGGCACCAGTTAAATCGCGCAAACATTGACCGCCATGGACAATAAACCCCCACTTCTGTATTGTTACTGGCCTGATCAAAAGCCCTCACAGTCAATCACTGTTTTGAGATTATCATGCAACAGACTTGGTACACACTTGGTACATTTGCCATTTACTTCTTAATCATCATCGCACTCTGCCTAATTGCCAATCAGAAAAATAAACAATTAAAAAACTATGTATTGGGAGGGCGTGGTCTCAGCGGCCCAATTACGGCTCTAGGCGTTGGAGCATCCGACATGAGCACGTGGTTAATCTTGGCACTGCCAGGTGCATTGTTCCTCGATGGCCTAAATCATATCTGGATTCCAATCGGCTTACTGATAGGCGCCTTCTTGAATTGGAGGTTGGTGGCTAAACGTCTGCGTATTTATACAGAAATTGCTAATGACTCACTAACCTTACCTTCTTTCTTCGATCATCGCTTCAAACAAACATCCAAGCTCATGCGAGCAACTACTGCGACTATTATTTTAATTTTCTTTACGGTGTATTGTTCAGCAAGCTTTCTTAGTGGCGCACTATTATTTCAGATTATTTTTCATTTACCTTTTATTACGGCGCTATGGTTGAGTGGACTGATTATTCTTAGTTACACAACAATTGGGGGCTTTTTAGCTGTGAATTGGATCGACTTTTTTCAAGGCAGCTTAATGCTGATTGCCTTGATTGTTGTTCCGCTAGTAACTTTTCTTAACTTGCATCACCACCACACTTGGAGCAATCATCTGCATCAATTACCGCAAGACTTTTTTCACCCGCTTCATCAGGCTTCATTTTTATCCATCATATCACTCATGGGATGGGGACTTGGCTACTTTGGTCAACCGCACATACTTATGCGGTTTATGGCAATAAAAGACCCTAACAAGCTCAAACAATCGACTAGGATTTGTATGCTTTGGATGTGTGCTGCTTTACTGGGCGCGGTAGCTACAGGCATCTTGGGACGAATCTTTCTTACCGCGGGCTTGACTAATCCAGAACAAACCTTTCTGATTTTGTCTCAACAACTCTTTCCAACCATCATCGCAGGCCTTTTGTTCTCAGCCGTATTGTCTGCCATGATGAGTACGGTATCAGCACAATTACTCGCATCGTCCAGTGCTTTGATCAACGACTTCTATGCGGTTTTTATACGTAAAACTGCCGGAGAAAAAGAGCTAGTCCTCATGGGACGTCTTTGTGTTGGCTTGTGCGCATTGGTTGCTCTAATACTCGCTGCCAATGGTCAACGCTCGATCTTATCGTTGGTGCAATACGCGTGGGCCGGTATTGGCGCCGCATTTGGACCTGCTGTCTTGGGCTGTTTGTATTGGTCACGCATGACCGGTCAAGGCGCACTAATGGGCGTGCTTACTGGAGCAATAACAGTCATTATTTGGAGAGCCGCCTTATCCCATTTTGGTGGTATTTGGGCGATTAACGAAATCATACCCGGATTTTTATTATCCTCATGCGCGATTATTGTCGCTAGTCTTTTCAATGCTAAGCTACAGAATAAAGTAGTGAGTGAGTTCAATACAATGCTGCAACTGGATTTTAAATCTCTGTAGTTGTCAGTATTATGCTGCCTGACCAGAGTGGTCTATTGCTGGGTAAGAGCTATTAGACAACCTTAATACGACGCATAAGCAAATCAATGTCAGGCTAAAAAGATAGAGACCAATATAGAAAAAACCACGATGAGAGGCTTGCAAAACGCACAATGCTAATACTGGAGCCGTGCTACCAAAAATTGAATAGGCGATGTTATAGGCGGTTGCGAGAGCACTGTAGCGCGTGCTTATTGCTAGATTCCCCAGAACAAAAGCCATCAATGGTCCTGTTAAACCACCAAATATGATTGCCAATACAAACTGATTGATACTCCACGAGAGCCAAGATTGGGCTGTAATTCCAATACAGAACACGACCGCGAAAACCATAATCAAAATCAATGCAACGACGATTACAGCGGCTTGTGATACTCGATCTGCTAACCAGGCGGAACCCATAGAACAGACCAATAATAACATCGTTGCAAAACTATTTAGCACCATGATAGATGGTGAAAAAGTATGGGAAGCGACTAACCAACTGGGTAAAAAAATAAAGTTTAAATAAAATAATAAGGCACCTGGTGCGAATAACATCATCACCTGAAATAATAACTTTTTTTGATAAGTGAATAGACTTATTAGTGGCGAGCCAATCAATCGTTGGTGTTTTTTAGCATCAGTAAATGACTCAGATTCATACGCTTGATAGCGCAACCAAATACTTAAAACTGCACCAATAATAGCCAGTAAAAATGGTACTCGCCACGCCCACCCCATAAGCAACTGATGAGGAGAATAATAATGCAATATTGAGATAACCCATGAGGCCAATAATACGCCACAACCAGACCCAATAAAGAGCCAGGTTGTATAGAGCGCTTTACGATGCTTTGGGGCAGATTCGTAGACCAGTATAACTGACCCTGACAACTCACCCCCAGCAGCCAATCCCTGACACAAGCGCAACAACACTAGCGCACAAGGTGCAAACCACCCAATAACTTGATACGTCGGCAATAGGCCAATCAAAATCGTAGGCAGTGTCATGCACCAAATCGTTGCTAGGAATGTAGGCTTGCGGCCAATACGATCTCCCAGAGAGCCAAACAACAAGCCACCTAATGGTCGTATCAGGTACCCAATGGCGAAAACCGAGTATGTGAGTAATAGTTGTAATCCATGGTGGCCAGATGGAAAAAATAACTGAGCGATACTCGGGACTAAGTAGGCATATACTGCAAAATCATACCACTCCAAAAGCGTGCCCAACCAACCGGCTGTGATGATACGTCGTAATTGTGGTGACAGTGAAGACATGAGGTTTAATGCAATTTATCCAGCAACTGATTGACCACTGAATCCAATCGCCATGACTCAGCATCTGCGGCAGTTCGTGATTTATACTCAACTTCACCTTGGTCTATCAATCGCTCTGAAACGACGATGCGATGCGGTATGCCAATTAAATCCGCCGTTGAGAACATTACACCAGGCCGCTCTTTACGGTCATCCAATAACACCTCTAACCCCATCTCTTGCATTGAGTGATACAGTCTATCAACCGCCTCTTTGACACGAAAAGATTTGTGCATTTGAATCGGAACGATGATTACTTGAAAAGGCGCCATGGCTTTAGGCCAAACAATGCCATGATCATCGTGATGTTGCTCTATCGCCGCTGCTACAACGCGCGATACACCGATACCATAGCAGCCCATTTTAACGAAACGTGCCTTTCCAGATTCATCCAAGACAGTAGCTCCCATCTGACGAGAATACTTGTCACCCAGTTGAAAAATATGACCAACCTCAATACCGCGCATGATTTTTAGATGCCCCTTGCCATCAGGACTTTTGTCGCCGACGACTACGTTGCGAATATCAGCAACCTGACTCAGTGAAGCATCACGCCCCCAGTTCACATTTTTTAGGTGATAACCGTCGACATTCGCACCGCAAATGAAGTTCGACAAAACAGCTGCATCACGATCAATAATGATCGGAATTGATAAATCGATAGGACCTAGACAGCCCACACTGACGCCTAAAACAGACTGCACCTCTGCAGGTGTAGCAAACTGAAGTGGGCTGGTAATACCGTCACAATGTGAGACCTTCACCTCATTCAACTCGTGATCACCACGCAAAACGAGAGCCACTAAGCCCTCCTCGCCATGCACCACCAATGTTTTTACTAAACCATCTAGAGGACAACCAGTGAATTCAGATAATTCAGCAAGTGTTTTAACACCTGGCGTCTCAAAACGTTCCGTTGGTAACCTATCTATGTCTGGTGTTTGCTGTTGTGTTGCATAAGCGCTAGCATGTTCGATATTGGCTGCATAATCACTTTCATCGCTGCATGCAATTTTATCTTCACCGCTGTCAGCAATGACTTGAAACTCTTTTGACACAGCCCCACCGATAGCACCAGTATCGGCATCAACAGCACGATAATCTAAACCTAATTGCGTAAAGATAGCGTGATAGGCTTGCTCCATACGTGCATAACCCTGCTGCAATGATGACTCATCAATATGGAAAGAATATGCATCCTTCATCAAAAACTCACGCGATCGCATAACACCGAAACGGGGTCTAATCTCATCACGAAACTTAGTTTGAATTTGGAATAAATTCATCGGCAGTTGCTTGTAGCTACTGACGTTATTCTTAAATACGGTCGTTACTACCTCTTCATGAGTCGGACCTAGACAAAACGCATTGTCATGGCGATCTTCAAGTCGCAATAATTCATCGCCATAATACTGCCAGCGCTCGCTGGTCTGCCATAAATTTGCAGGCTGCACCATCGGCATTAAAATTTCTGTCGCTCCAGCAGACTGCATCTCGTCGCGAATAATGGCCGAGACTTTGTGAAGCACCCTCAAGCCGAGAGGCAGCCATGTGTATAAACCACTGGCCAACTGTCGAATCAAACCAGCACGCAACATCAGCCGATGGCTGGTTAGCTCTGCATCAGCCGGTGTTTCTTTCAAGACCGGTAACAAGAATTGGCTCAGCTTCATTAGAGTCTTACCTTCATAAAAAAGCGATCATGTTAGTGGATTGATTTTATAATGTCTAATGAACATAAAATTAGCGCTATAATCCTACTAATCAATAAAAAAACCCCGCACTAAGCGGGGTTTCTCAGGGATGCCGAGCAGGGATTACTCGGCTATTCAGGGTCTTCAGTGTCTATCAATGTCGGTTGATAACAAGATCAGATTACCTGTTTGAGAGAAAGATTGTCAATCAAGCGACAGCACTTAAGGGGTTTAATATTACCTATTATCAGTCTAATCGCCTGATAGTTAATCCAAAAAAAATCACATATTTTTTAACAACATTTTTCTTAAGAAAACAAGAAATACAAAGTATCGGTTATTCCATAAAAAAAAACCCCGCCTAAAAGCGGGGTTTGTCGGTACAAGACGAATAAACGTCATGTGACGAAAAAGGCGAGACTACATCATGCCGCCCATTCCTCCCATGCCGCCCATGCCGCCCATGCCGCCCATGCCGCCCATGCCACCCATGCCACCAGCATCAGCAGCAGAGTCTTCTTGCTTAGGCAGATCAGTGATCATGCACTCAGTCGTCAACATCAGTCCTGATACTGAAGCAGCATTTTGTAGCGCTGTGCGTGTAACTTTAGCTGGGTCCAAGATACCCATGGCAATCATGTCACCAAACTCACCTGTAGCGGCGTTGTAACCAAAGCTGTCTTCTGAGTTTTCTTGAACTTTAGCCAAGATAACCGCAGGCTCTTCGCCAGCATTAGAAACAATCTGACGTAATGGTGCAGTCAATGCGCGACGCATGATATCAACACCAACACGCTGATCTTCATTAGTGACTTCAAGAGACTCAACAGCACGTAACGCACGAATCAACGCAACACCACCACCAGGAACAACGCCCTCTTCAACGGCAGCACGAGTTGCATGCAATGCATCTTCGACACGAGCTTTCTTCTCTTTCATTTCAATTTCAGTCGCAGCACCGACTTTAATCACAGCAACACCGCCAGCTAATTTAGCTAGACGCTCTTGTAATTTTTCACGGTCGTAGTCTGAACTAGTTGCTTCTACTTCATTACGGATTTGGTTAATGCGAGTCTTAATTGCCTCAGCGTCACCAGCACCATCAATGATAGTTGAGTCTTCTTTAGTGATAACAACACGCTTAGCGGTTCCAAGATCATCTAAGCTAGCACCTTCCAAAGTAAGACCGACTTCTTCAGAAATAACTTTTGCACCAGTTAGAGTTGCAATGTCTTCCATCATTGCTTTACGACGATCACCAAAACCAGGCGCTTTCACCGCTGCCACTTTAACAATACCTCTGATGTTGTTAACAACCAAAGTTGCTAACGCTTCACCTTCAATATCTTCAGCGATGATGATTAGTGGACGACTCGCTTTTGCAACTGCTTCTAGAATTGGTAGCATGTCACGAATGTTAGATACTTTCTTATCTACTAGTAAGATAAAAGGAGATTCGAGTTCAGCGCTCATGTTTTGTTGGTTGTTCACAAAGTAAGGCGACAAGTAACCGCGATCAAACTGCATACCTTCAACGACTGAGAGTTCATTTTCGAATGAATTACCCTCTTCAACAGTGATTACGCCTTCTTTACCAACTTTTTCCATGGCTTCAGCGATCAAATTACCGACTTGCTCATCGGAGTTAGCAGAAATTGTTCCTACTTGCGCAATGGCTTTGCTATCAGTACAAGGCTTAGAAATAACTTGTAGCTCTTTTACTATTTCAGCTGTAGCTTTATCGATTCCGCGCTTAAGATCCATTGGGTTCATGCCAGCAGCAACTGCACGGATACCCTCTCTTAAGGCTTCTTGCGTTAATACAGTGGCAGTCGTTGTACCGTCACCCGCGTTATCCGCTGTGTGTGATGCAACTTCCTTAACCATTTGAGCACCCATGTTCTCAAACTTATCCGTTAACTCGACTTCTTTAGCGACAGTCACACCATCTTTAGTAATGGTTGGTGCACCAAAGCTTTTATCGATAACAACGTTACGGCCTTTAGGACCCAGGGTAACTTTTACAGCACCGGCTAACTTATCGACACCTGATAGTAGAGACTGAAGCGCCTCATCACCTAATCGAAAATCTTTTGACATTTTTTTTCCTCGTAAAGATCAGTTTAATTATTCAATAATTCCCATGATGTCGTCTTCGCGCATCACCATGTATTCCGTACCGTCCATTTTGATTTCTGTGCCAGAGTACTTACCAAAAAGTACTTCTTCGCCTTGCTTGACAGACATGGGGATAACCTTGCCATCGTCTAAAATTTTACCAGGCCCTAAGGCGACGACTTTACCGCGCATAGGCTTTTCCTGAGCTGAATCTGGTAAGACAATTCCACCAGCAGATACGTCTTCTTGATCTAATCGCTGAATCACGACTCGATCATGTAAAGGTTTGATTTTCATAATATAATCACTCCGGTTCACAATCATTGTTAAGACTACTGACTCTTTAAAATCAGCGCCACTCAACCCAATTACCGATCAAGGTTATTGGTCGATAGACTGTATATAGGGACACTGAAATGTATTTCAAGGGCTGAACCGAATTATTTTTCAATCAAGCAAGGTTTTTTGTTTTCAAATAGCCCACTGCAAGAAGTCAGCAATCAAGTCTTCATTTCAATAGATGTTCTGTTTACAATGGCGATATTTTTCAACAGGACACTAGAGAATCACTATGAATGACTCGTTTCAGACCAAAACCACACTGGCCGTTGATGACCAGACTTTTCAATATTACAGCCTACCTGCTCTAGAGAAGCACGGCTTAAGCCAAATCCAACGTCTTCCGTTCTCGTTAAAAGTTTTGTTGGAAAATCAACTACGTAACGAGGATGGCCAGTCAGTGACCCCCTCAGAAATTCATGCTTTTGCCTCTTGGGTTGACGCTAAACAATCCAACCACGAGATCGCTTATTATCCCGCACGCGTTCTGATGCAAGACTTTACTGGTGTGCCCGCTGTCGTTGACCTGGCTGCCATGCGAAATGCCGTCACTGCTCTTGAAGGCGACGCCAACCTAATTAACCCGTTATGTCCAGTCGACTTAGTCATTGACCACTCTGTTCAGGTTGATTTCTTCGGTAATGCAGCAGCATTCTCTGACAATGTCGATATTGAGATGCATCGTAACAAAGAACGCTACGAATTTTTAAAATGGGGACAAGAAGCTTTTGAAAATTCCAACATTGTTCCTCCCGGTACAGGCATCTGTCACCAAGTTAATTTAGAATACTTGGCAAAAACTATCTGGACTAAAACTGTCGATGGCGAAACCATAGCCTACCCTGACACACTAGTAGGCACAGACAGTCACACTACCATGATCAACGGTCTAGGTGTGCTTGGCTGGGGTGTTGGCGGCATTGAGGCAGAGGCCGCTATGCTTGGCCAGCCCATCTCGATGTTAATCCCAGAAGTCATTGGCTTCAGACTGACCGGTGAGCTTAACCCTGGTGTCACCGCAACAGACTTAGTATTAAGAGTTGTTGAAGAACTTCGACTCAAAGGTGTTGTTGGCAAGTTTGTCGAATTCTTTGGCACAGGACTAAAAAAACTTCCACTTGCCGATCGAGCCACCTTAGCAAACATGGCCCCTGAATACGGTGCAACCTGTGGCTTTTTTCCAATTGATGAAGAAACCATCAAATACATGAAGCTTTCCAATCGTGACACACAGCATATCGCGATGGTTGAAGCGTACGCCAAAGCACAAGGCATGTGGTATGACGCAGATACCCCAGACCCAGTTTTTACTGATGTCATTGAGTTAGACATGGCTGATGTTGAACCTAGCCTTGCAGGACCCAAACGTCCGCAAGACCGAGTGTCACTGCAAGACATGCCCTCTGCTGCAGAAAAAGTTTTTGAATCTCTCGATAAACTCGATGAGCAAGATCAAGCTTTCAAGACCTCAGCTGACTACAGCATGCATCATGGTGATGTTGTCATCGCAGCAATCACCAGCTGTACCAACACTTCCAATCCTAGCGTCATGCTAGCAGCAGGGTTGGTCGCACAAAAAGCACTGGCTCTTGGACTCAATGTTAAACCTTGGGTAAAAACATCTTTAGCGCCTGGGTCAAAAGTCGTCACAAGTTACCTTGAGAAAACTAATTTACTAAAACCTCTTGAGGAAATGGGTTTTGATTTAGTTGGTTACGGATGCACCACGTGTATCGGTAATTCTGGCCCACTTCCTGATGTTGTTGCTAACGCGGTCAGAGACAATGATCTGGTTGCTTGTTCTGTTTTGTCGGGCAATAGAAACTTTGAAGGTCGTATCCATCCACAAGTACAGGCCAACTGGCTGGCTTCACCACCGCTGGTCGTTGCTTTTGCCATCGCTGGTAATATCCACATCGATCTCACGCAAGAGCCTCTGGGTGAAAATACTGCTGGCGAGCCGGTCTTTCTTAAAGATATCTGGCCATCTCCACAGGAGATTGATGCTGAAGTTGCTAAGGTAAATCAGCACATGTTTGCTGAACAGTATGCCAATATTTTTGCTGGTGAACCGCAATGGCAGGCTTTAGAGGTAACTCATTCACCAACATATCAATGGCAAGATGATTCAACCTATATTCGACATGCCCCGTTTTTTGAAGGCATGGGTCTTGAACCCACAGCAACCAGCGATATTCATCACGCTAAAGTACTAGCGCTACTCGGCGACAGCGTCACCACAGACCACATCTCTCCAGCAGGGGCAATTAAGGCCGATAGCCCTGCCGGCTTGTACTTGCAATCAAATAACATTGCACAGAAAGATTTTAATTCTTATGGCTCTCGTCGTGGTAACCACGAAGTCATGATGCGCGGTACGTTTGCGAATATTCGAATTCGTAATGAGATGGTACCAGGTACTGAAGGTGGTTTTACAAAACACGCTTCGTCAAAAGAGCCGATGCCCATCTACGATGCGGCTATGCTATATCAACAGGAAAAGACACCGCTAGTTGTTATCGCCGGTAAAGAATACGGCACTGGCTCATCCAGAGACTGGGCTGCTAAAGGGACTCTTTTACTAGGCGTTAAAGCCGTGATAGCAGAAAGCTTTGAACGTATTCATCGCTCTAATTTAATCGGTATGGGAGTATTACCATTGCAGTTTATCGATGGTGAAACCCGTAAAACTTTACAACTCGACGGCACTGAAACGATTTCCATATCAGGAATCAGTGATGCGAAGTTTGGACCTAAAGTCAAACTTTCTGTGACTATAGAATATGCCGATGGAAACAATCGCAAGATCTCAGTATTGTCGCGCATCGACACTGAAAAAGAAGCAGATTACTACCGTCACGGTGGTATCTTGCAATATGTTTTAAGAAAGATGCTTAGCCAGTCCAATTAGACAAACAAGTAAGCTTCGTCAATACGCCCATTGTGATGATACAGTGGGCGTTAGCTATCACAATGTTGCGAAGTTCGACGCAGCTTACTGACGTCAAAACCCTGGGCTGCCGCTAAAGATACCAAATACTGGTACCGCTTTTCAGATAATTGCCGACTGCGCGATAAAAACCACAGGTACTTGCGATGCGGCGATCCAACAATAGCATCTTGGTAATTGGGTGAAACGTACAATATCCAATAATCGCCACGAAACGGCCAGAAAAACTGTACCTTCAACTGACTCGAGCTACCATCTTTGGCCTGCCATGCGCGCGCAGTGGCTTGCTTAAGTTGGTTATTCTTATTGAGGCACTGATTAACGATACGCACATCCGTCCCTTGTAACTTATAAAAAGCACGCGAGCAACGACAGCCTCGTTGAAATACGTTTGGAAAAGCAGCGATTTCATACCACCCCCCCATATACCGTGATAAGTCTACCTGATCAGCCACGCGAGGAGGCGGGATAGACTTAGCAGCAAATGATTGACTGGTCGCTAGAACACTGAGACTCAAAATCAAACCAAAGAAGATACATTGCTGCCGAATCTGCAATTTAATGTTTACGGCACTAATCATCGTGCTCACTGGGTTTGGCAAATGAAATCGGCGTCACGCCCGTGATGTAATTAACTAAGTGATCGATGTCCTCTTGTTGCGAGCTCAGCATAAAATTATTGAGATCACCAATCGACACTAAACCATAGACAACGTCATTTTCTATCACTGGTAAATGCCTAACACGCTCTTTATTGATAACCGACATAGCCTGGCTAACCATCGTATCACGACGCACCGTTGGGAACTGAGTGCTCATAATGGCAGAAATTGGCGTTGTACTCAGATCCATTTCATGCACCACGGCTTTTCTTGCGATATCACGCTCATACAAAATTCCGACAAGATCACCCTCTTTGAGAATCAACAACGACCCGATGCCCTCTTGTTGCAGCTTGATGGCACACTGTTGAATCGAAGTATCATGCTCGATTGAAGCTACATTTGAACCTTTGTCTTTAATTAATTGACCGATAGTTATGTCCATTATCATCACTCCGTTGAGGTTATCTTAAAAAGTAGCTTAAGTTATTGATCACTATAGTAAAGCAAAACCAATTCAGGGATCAACGATGGACGACAAGAATACCGTTACCGGGTGTGTAGCATAGTTTATAAAAAGCATGTAAATGGTTCGAAAATACACCGAAATGCATCAAAAAAACAACATATTGCAATATCTTTCTAGACAGGGTGATTCAAATCAGGCACACTCTCAGCGATTTTAAACAGCGGGTAGCATGTTGCTTAAAACCACGCTAACGCACTGCAATAAATGATAGCGCCAGCTATCGTATCAGCCTTGCGCTACGTAATCCAGCCAGCATCATCGACCCCACTTACACCGTTATGAAGGAGCTTATGGATACTCGTCGCATCAAAAAACTCATCGAACTGGTTAAAGAAACCGGTATTGGCGAACTTGAAGTTAAATCAGGAGATGACTCGGTTCGCATCAGCTGCCAAAGCAGCGTAATCGCAACCAATCCCGGAATTGCCTCCACCCCAGTCGCTGCCAGCGTACCGACTGCTGCACCTAGCAGCGCTCAAGATAAACCAGTCACTGCTGCTCACACTGACCCTACCCCAAAGCAGCCCCCAACCGATGGCTACACTCAAAAATCACCAATGGTCGGCACCGCCTACTTATCTGCAACACCGGGCTCAGCACCCTTTATCACGGTGGGACAGCGCGTCGAAGTGGGCGATACACTGTGCATCATCGAAGCCATGAAGATGTTCAACAAGATCGAAGCTGACAAAGCAGGGACTGTTAGTGCGAGATTGATTGAAAACGAGAGCCCTGTTGAATTTGACCAACCTCTTTTCATCATCGACACCAACGAGTAATCCGTATGTTTAAAAAAGTATTGATCGCGAATCGCGGCGAAATCGCATTGCGCGTGCTGCGAGCCTGTAAGGAACTGGGCATTAAAACTGTTGCTATTTACTCCAAACCAGACGAAACCTTAATGCATGTTCGACTTGCTGATGAATCAGTTTGCATTGGACCCGCCAGTGCCAGCCTCAGCTATCTCGATATTCCATCGGTCATTAGCGCCGCAGAAATCACTGATGCTGACGGCATTCATCCTGGATACGGTTTTTTAGCTGAAAATGCTGATTTTGCCGAACAAGTTGAGGAAAGCGGTTTCACTTTCATTGGCCCCAGCGCCGAAACCATTCGCAACATGGGTAATAAAGTCTCTGCCATTACAGCCATGAAAAAAACTGGCGTCCCCTGCATTCCAGGCTCCGACGGCGCCTTAGGCAACGATGAAACCACCAATCTCAAACTGGCAGAAAAAATTGGCTTACCTGTCATTATTAAAGCTTCCGGTGGCGGTGGTGGTCGGGGTATGCGCGTCGTGCATAAGCAATCGGAATTGATCAACGCGATCGCCATGACAAAAACTGAAGCACAAGCGGCCTTCAACAATAACGAAGTGTACATGGAGAAGTTTCTACAAACACCGCGGCACATCGAAATCCAAGTCTTAGCCGACGGGAAAAATGCTATTCATTTAGGCGAACGTGATTGTTCGATGCAACGTCGACATCAAAAAGTCATTGAAGAGTCGCCCGCACCTGGTATCACTGCCGAAGAGCGCGCTGCCATCGGTGAAATCTGTGTGAATGCTTGTATCGCGATGGAATATAAAGGTGCTGGAACTTTTGAATTTCTATACGAGAACGGGCAATTCTATTTCATTGAAATGAACACCCGTATCCAAGTCGAACACCCAGTAACTGAGATGGTTACTGGTATTGACGTCATTAAAGAACAAATCAGTATTGCCGCTGGCAACCCGCTATCGATAAAACAATCGGACATCACCTTCAAAGGTCATGCCATCGAGTGCCGCATTAATGCTGAGGACGCTAAAACCTTCATGCCGTGCCCAGGAAAAATTAATCTCTATCACCCACCCGGTGGCTTGGGTGTGCGAATGGACACACACCTTTACTCAGGCTACAGCGTCCCCCCGTACTACGACTCAATGATTGCTAAACTAATTACTTACGGTGAAGATCGCGAGACAGCAATTAAACGCATGAATAATGCACTGCAAGAACTGGTCATTGAAGGTATTAAGACAAACATCAGTTTACAAAGCGATATCATCAACGACCCTGCTTTTCAGT
Source organism: uncultured Coxiella sp. (assembly GCA_902623005.1). Taxonomy (GTDB): domain Bacteria; phylum Pseudomonadota; class Gammaproteobacteria; order Coxiellales; family Coxiellaceae; genus UBA9148. Next base: position 1,195 of record CACNSC010000007.1, on the reverse strand, counting down.
CAGGCGGTCAAAATATCCATTACCTTGAGAAAAAATTAGGACTAATGGATTAATGAGCGAACCAACAACGCCACTGCAGCAACTGCAACTCTTTGTCGAGCAACAGCACGTTGCTGCCGCCGAAGAAATGCTTATGGCAGCTGGCGCGCTATCGGTGACGATTGATACAGACAGCCAAGAGGAGATTTTTCAACTCACACCAGAGCAACAACCACTGTGGCAGCAGGTGAGAATAACCGCACTGTACCAGCCTGAGCAGTTTAATACCGACGTTATCACTATCATCGAACAAAGCCTTGAACTGCCCTACACACTTGAACACGAGACCCACGCCCTGATTGAAAAAGGTTGGGTCAGCGAATCACAGAAACATTTCCCGCTGCAAACCTATCGCAATGCACTGCACATCTGCCCAACGTGGCAACAACGTCCTGAGCATGGTGCGGTGGTGATGCTTGAGCCTGGATTAGCCTTCGGCACTGGCACACATCCCACCACGCAACTGTGCTTAACTTGGCTTGCCGACCACCCTCCTCAACAGATACCTGTCATCGACTATGGCTGTGGCTCAGGCATTCTTGCCTTAGCCGCCCTAGCATTAGGTGCCAGCAACGTCTGGGCAACGGATCACGACCAACAAGCTCTCGAATCGACCCGTAACAACCTGTCACTAAACCCACACTTAAACCCAAAGCAACTCCACGTTTGCGCACCGGAAGATGTACCCAGTACACCAACGCCACTGGTTATTGCTAATATTCTCGCCAACCCACTTGTGAGCTTACAACCTCGACTCACATCATTGGTTGCCAAAAATGGGCACTTATTACTCTCAGGCATTTTAGACAGCGAAGTGGATAAGATCACACAGGCCTATCAACCACACTTCAAACTCAATAGCATTAACCAACAAGCCGAATGGGTCTGCATACACTTTGAAAAAAGTTCTTAAATCACACTTTTCTCAACACCCCAATAAGCGCTGAACACCCTCAGCAACTGGCAATACTGCATAGTTAAATATCGACTTATGCTTTCTTCAGGCGAAACGACATCCAGGTTATTTATCTAAAGGCGACATCAACTGAGCAGCGATAACCTTGCCGATCACCCCGATTTAGGACTCCAAATGGAATTTGTCAACGGACAACCTCATGATAAATAGTGCTATTTATTCGACAACAAGGTCATAAAC
>CACNSC010000006.1 GCA_902623005.1 uncultured Coxiella sp. | reverse complement strand
GTTAGCAAAACCATCAAGAAAATAGGCAGAAAAGAAGGTCAGGTTGAGTAACACTGTATTGGCAGCCAAAGTGTTTGTGCCCAGATGTGTGCTGGCTACCGTAAAAAAGCCAAACCCGATTGATAGGGCTACGGTTCTTAAAAATAAGTCACGTTGCATGCTGATGAGGTTGATCATCAGCGTTTTATCACAACGAAGAATAGCCTGTTTGATGTTACGCAAGACGGTTAAAGGGTGATGTCGATGCAACAAAGCTAGCCCTACGATCATTGAGCAAGATTGGCCGATGACGTCAGCAATAGCAATTCCAGTATTGTGCCAACCACATCCATAGACCAAAACAACCCCAAACAAAGTGCTGATCACCAATAAAGTGAGTGTGGCCAATAGTGCATCACGGCCTTGTTTGAGGCCAATTAAACTGCCAATGACAATGTAATTAATCAGTACCGCTGGCATGCCGATAAGTCGTATGTTGAAGTACACCGTGATCAGTGGTTTGAGGGAGCTTGCGGGTTGTGTGATGGCGTATGCTAAACTCAGGATCGGACTATGACATAGCCAAGCTATCAGTGAAATCATGATGGCTAGCAAAAAGCTATTGCTAAGGATATTGTTCATGCGCAAGGTGTCGCCTTGCCCTGAGGCTTGTGCAATCAGTCCCGTTGTGCCCATGCGCAATGAGCTTAACCACCAGAAAAGAATACCAACCACCATGCTGCCGATACTGAGTGCTGCTAGATAATCACTGCTGCCCAGATGGCCCGCGATGGCGATATTCATCACACCAATCAATGGTATGCTGGCGTTGGCAAGGATAAAGGGCAGGGCGGCGTGTAAAATTCTGAAATTGAAGTAGCGGCGCATAATTTGTTTATTATTTGATCATAAATTGGCGCTATGCTATCACAAATCAGTGCGATTACACTACCAAACGATGTCTGTTCGATTGCAACCCTATAAAAATAAGGCCAGCTTGATGCTTTCAAGCCACTCACCAATACTGATGGCAATACCAATAAATGCTCTATACATCGGATTGCGAGTTTCTGTGGTCTCGCTTTGTGCAGATGCGCTAAGATCTTTACCCTGCTGATATTCGCTGATCAATTGTTCAGTTTTTTTGATAATCTCTGTGGTGAAATTAATCGATTGTCTGTTAAAGATACTTACAATCGGTAACGTGTTTTGTTTGTTTTGGTGTTTCAATTGTTTGAAGTCAAGTTGTAACTTTTTCAAGATCAGTGCATGGTCTTTTTTAGAGCCACTGGTTATCTGCATGATTAAATCATCCAACGTTTCAAGAAAGTTACGGTACGATTGGCATAGCGGTGAGTGGTCTAAGAGCTGTCTAATTTGGTCGGTGTTAATCAAGTTATCTGAGTTGAGTATTTCGAGAGCATAGCGACTGGAGTAGCTTTCGCCTACATGTCTTTGCAAGATCGGGATTAGGGGCTTTATGCATGAAGCAATCAATTGCCGTTTGAAAGCACGATTTTTCACTGCGGTAACTTTAATGCGTGACATCAATTCATGTGCAGCTGGTTCAACAGCAGCAACGCTACCCTGAACACGTTGGTAATAATTGAGTAAGCCTGCAGAGAGTAGGTGGTTGTTGCTAACGCATGGATAAATCGACTGTAGTTGTTGGTCGGTGAATGGATGTTGTTTGACAGGTGTGCCCAGTTTACTGTGCATATGAAAGCAAGTTGCTAACAAAGATGATAACTCAACATTGTTCCGGCAATGTTGTGTCAGATTTTTTAGTTGCTCTGGGCTTTGGCTGATTAAATGTTCTAGACCAGTTAGTTCATCGCGATTTTTACCGAGCAACAAGGCTTTAAATGCATCATTAATCGATTGAGAGTAAGCACTCATGTTAAACAGATAGCCCAGTAATGACGGATGTGAAAATAATAAACTGCTATTACGCCAGCGATCGACATTGCTAGTGTTGAAAATCGATTCAAATAAAGTGACGGTGGCTTGATCGAACGGTTGCTCGGAACACAACAAGCAGTCATCCAACAACTGCGATGCTAACTCGACAGATTGTGTGCGTGATAGTTTGTTATAGCCTGAGATGCCTTCGTGATTAATATGAAATAACGACTTTAAGATCACATAGCGAACTGCGCCGTGCTCGATAGCTAAGCTTCGCATGTCAAGATAGAAGTGCTTATTCATAGACAGCGCTTGCATTAACTCGGTATCGCCAAGCGAGTTTTTTGCAAGCAATCGTTCACGTATCTTACGTGACTTAGTGATGTCTGTCGCAATCAATTGCTCAACAATCGATTTGGAAACTGCCTGTATTGCATTTTGATGAGCATCAGTCACGTAGCCGTAAGTCTTCGGTAATGTTAGTGGATTATTACGGCAAATCTGTTGGTAGGTCTTGGCAAATTGTTGCTGTTGAGAATGTGCTATTGCATTGTTATCGAGTGCAATGTATTGCAGTTGTATGTTTGCCGTGTAGTTACTGATTAAGTGGTCGCACAGTTTGGATTTATGATTAAAGGCAATTGCACCTTGATGGGCGTTAGAGTCGTACAACATCCATTGATTGGTTGAGCGGTCAAACATAATTGAGACTGAATGTGCGCTTGATTTTAAGTTTTGATGGACGGAGGCTAATAACATGCAGGGAATATTAAAAAGCTGTTCTTGCAATAAATCAGTAAGGTCTTTACGTGTGAAATAGCCACTGGCCAATTGCTGCAATGTATTTTGGTGGCTGTCCGATTCAAAACGAATCGCGCCTAGTTCAGTGCGCTGATCAGTCAGTTTAACCTGTTTCATGTGATTGAATTCAGGAATCATGGATGAGGTTACTTGATGAAAACGCACGTAGTGAATGATGCGTGTGATAATTTGCCGTTGTGTCTCGCCGTGTTTATTGATGGCTCCGGATAAATGCACTACCTGATTTAATTCATCATTACTACCTGTCCAGGTCGATAAGACTTGCAAACAATCCAGCCACCAATCCAACTTACCTATAGCGAACATGTAGCTGTAGACTAATGAAAAGCCATGACAGCAACCTCGAATGAGCTGCTCTCGCTCGTTAATAGAGATACCACCCGTTTGCGAAGCATCCATCTGCATGAAACGAATGATCTGTTGAATCAGGTGCGTCTGGTTAATGTCGTGTAAGGCGACGGTATTGGGGGAGTTTCGGTGGTCATGTCGCATATCGGATGCTCCACAATTAAGCCATCCTTTGCGATTTATTTATTGTATTTAGTATATATTTTACTGCGCTTTCTGTACATGATTTGAATTATAATTGACGATTAAATCACGGTATTTTTTCCAAATATTCGCTTATGTTCGAATATTTAATCTTGTTTTAAGAAAAAATCTACTGATAACTGGCATGCAGCTTGGGTTTATGTCTGGAATTATTTGAAAATGCCTTAAATTCATATTATCTATCGATTCCGTGGTTTTTTAACTTGAGCGATCACCTAAATTTAATCATTATCGCCATGATCTAAATTCTTATTCAACTTGTTATTGTGAGTGTGCTCCTGTGTTAGCTTTATCTTTTCTCGATCCTATCGAATATCATCAATTAAAAGAAGAACATATTTCTGCAATTCGTAATCAGTCAACACAGTTGATCAATTCAATTAGAGAGTTCATTTACAAGGACGATAATGGGCAGAGTTTGATTCGAAGATTTATAGTCTACGATAATCGTATTCTTCTACTGTCACTATTACCCATTGGGCTTGGATCATGGTGTAGAGCACATCATGCAATATTTTTAGATGATATCGTTTCTAATAGTGATATTTTTAAGGCCTACGTTGTACTCATGCCAGAAAATTACGATGATTTGTGGTCGCTGAAGAATATGCATCTTGCAGCTGTTAAAAATCAGCGTCAAATAGGTTTTTTTCCTCACGCATCAGCTGATCAATTTTTAGTACCACAACCACAATCAGACATAAAGTACGTGACACTCAAAATCGAGCAATCTCTTTTAGGTCAGTCACTAGCCTCTGTCATATCAAGCCACTCATCGACAGTGTCTCAAATTAATTTTGCCATCATACAAGTTCTATTGGCGCAAATGCATCTGCAGCGACTGGGTTTGTCTCATGGAGATGCGTCAGTCAACAATTTTATTATCTCACCTGATATGGCAACAGCAGTTGCGATCGATTTAAGTACATTAAAGGGTGCTAGTGCCGATATTAATCTCAATGGTGCCATCTCAACAGTATTTGATCCTGCTATTGGTCCTCAGAGAAGAAATGCACAGGTTGATCCATTTGTTTTAGCCATGACTACACTTTACATGCTTCAGAATCGGCTCCATGAGAAATTAAGTGAAAGGATATGCCAAATTTATAAATTGTGTATGCCAAGGCCTGTGGTTGATTCGTCTATAATTACCCCCAAATTCATTGATGTACCTTTATCGGAGTCGGGTGATTACACACTGTCTCCGTGCGATAGCGACAATACAGGTGAATCATTGACCTTTGAGCTATCTCCTCATGACAACCTCGTCACTGACAACTCGATGATATTCAATTTATCTCCAGTTAATCCAGTTGAATATTTGTTTGAAGTTTTTAATGAATATACTGATACCTATAATCTGCTGGCTACAGAATTCCTCACAGATCAGCCATCCTCTGTTATTGCATTCTTAATTCAGAGTGTTGCGCCAATTCCAGAAGTTCGTCCGGATCTTTGGGATTGTTTTAATTGTGTAACGATAAAAGAAAGCATTATTTCAGTATATTTGTCAGATTTGGTAAGACAAAATTACCCTTCGGATCAAGCCGAGCGTTGTCTTAGACAATTGCAGTTGATTAACAATTCAGCATTGTCGGAACATCCAAACTTTAACGGTTGCCTCTCATTATTCGCCATATTAGTTTACGGTTGCTACAGCTGTAAGGCCCATCCATTGGCGATACGGCAGCAGGTTGATAATCTTTTAGCGATCATCGTTCATCATATGCCTGATTTTTTTCAAGTCCCGCTGTTAGTTGATCGATCTTTATCTAATTTGGATGGTATCAAAACCTTTGCAGATATCCTGCTAGATCTCGAATCGATGCTGCAACAACGTGAGTCTACGCAGTCAATTGATTGTCAAATCTATGATCCTTTTCTTGAATTATTGAAAGAAGAAATAGACTCTACTGCTACTGACGCACTTCAAGATGAAATCATTAAATCGAACGTTTTAACATTAGTGGATGATATGATTGAAGAAGTAGACACTATTGCCAAGGTAACAACGTTATTGGATGATATGGCCAATGCCATTGAAAATGCATATACTTTTTATAGTGCTACATATAAAAACTCTCCGTCTCCAAATTCGGTTAGATCATCAGTCTCAGAGCAAAACATATGTCTATTTAATCCGGTGGATGTCTCCCTAAAGCAACCTTTGAAAGTGGAGCCGCCGGCTAGTCAAAGTTGCGTAAGATAATCTTCAGATGATATCATTATTCTCAGTTTTCACCTGAAAGGCCGTAGTTAATCCTAGGTAGGGTGGATTTTCATTTCATGCTGATGGCTGTCGTTTATAAGTTTTCAAAGTGTCATTAAAGCCTTGGTAAATATTAGCTCCATTGAGCGATCGCATGTGTCTCTTAGATATTTTGTCGGCATGAGGTTGGAAAAAGATCCAGTTCGGATTAATGCAAAATAACCCTTTCCATGCGGCAGTGTATATTTAGGATGAAGTGCGTATAAATATTGTGAGTTTTCATCAAGCGGTTGTTTTGCCTTCAGTACACCGGTTGCGGTCTCAAACAACATCGCGAAACCACACAGCGACAGGGATGTGGAATTGTCTTGAAGTTTTTTTTCAACACAGGTCTCCAGCCATAACATCCACTCAATCATCTCTTTTGCCGAGAGCGGTTGCTTGCAAGCATCATGAAAGGTTTTGAGTGCCTGCAGTAATCTTGGTAAAAAAGTAAAGTTGGTATTGAGAGATTGCAGTGATTGATGTTTTGCACAACAAAATAATGTAGTGATGCATCTGCTAAGAGATGAGGAAGGGTTCGAACTTTGATTGCTGGGGGTATTGTTGAGCCATTCTAAGGGTAAATCGATGGAATTAATTTGTTTACTTGAGTAGATATCGAATTCTAACAGTAGCGCAAGCCTTCGAGCTATACCCGCATGCAGCGGTTGATGTTTTATGGATTCTGGTAATCGATCTTGATAGTAATCGATCATCTGTTGCTTGATACTTGGTTTGCGATCTTCCAGAGAAGACACCGCAAGACTTTTGAGTAATAACCCCAACTGTTGAGTTTTTTCGATGAGTAGTAGATTTTTCTCACTGTGATCATAATAAACTGCTGCATTAAGCGACCATAACAGCGTGAGATTATCAATAATTGATGGATTAATGGATGCGAGTAATAGTGCTGAGAGACAATCTTCAGTATCCCTTTCAGCAAATAAGATGTGTTGATAGTGAATCAGATGATGACCAAGTTCGATGATGTGATTGATATCCGATTGATTGACTACTTTAATTAAGTAGATCAAGTCAATCAGTTGACTGGGTTTTCTAATACCATGTTTGACACTTATCATCAGCGCTGTTGCAGGTTTAGTCACATGCTGCATCTGTCTAAATACCCAGGTTAGCCATGCCACAGGGTCTGATGGTGGGGTTTCTCCTGATAGGTTGTGAACAACATGACTGATGCTTTGGTTGCATTTAAGAGTATCTAGGCAATTAATCAATTGAATGGCTTTTTCGGATAAATTGGATTGATTTATGCTATGAGTCAACAGGTTGGCAATGGATGCTTCGGTGTTACTTGAGTTGCCAATTTCAATGACAGCAGATGAGCCTTCGTTCAATTGAGAGGTTTTGAAGCACTGCTTGGTGAGTTTTTCTCTTGTGGTGTATCTTTGCTGCTCATCAGGGGGCATGGTTGTCTTCCTAAATATCATTTCAAACGTGCTTTGGTTTAACATTGAGAGAATAGCAAGTGCTTTGTCAGTGCGATATGCAATCTTACTTAATAATTTTTTACTAATGGTTGTTTAGGATTATCTTTTTTTGTCGTCAAACAACTTATTCGCTAACTATAAAGATTGAAATCTTCAACTCATTGTAGTCAAAAATTTTGAATAGGCTTTGATTCGAATGAGATCAACTAACTTTGTAAGGTTCTTCTCATGATTAGGCCGCTGCTGATATCGAGGTTTCTAAAATCATCGGTTTCCAAATCAAAGTATCGGCAGCTGCTTATTGGTTAATGATTACCCTAAAATAAGTCTAGTTTTAGTAGAAGCGTCTATGGTGACAGGCTTTGTCAGTATTCCAATAGGTATCTTGCTAGCAACTCTAGCTTATCAATACAGCCGTACTGGTTACGAGTTTCTTCCTGCTCATAAAATCCTCACTGATAATGATTTATGAGGCTTGTTAAATTAGATCAGTCTTTTGCTACCAAAAACCATACTTCGTGGCGACGAAGCCAGGGGAAAATCCAGGGTGGGTCGTAAAAAGCAAATATGGGTTCGCCTGTGATCTCAAGGTCGTATTTGTCTGCATACTCTCTTAATTGCATGGCTTTGTGGTTCAGTCGCTTGCTATTGACGAGACCGGTAAAGCGTAATGTTAGGTATCGAGCTGATTGCTGAGTAATGTGAATTACGTTGCTATCTGTGGGTTTAGGAATGGTGTCTTTAGAGTATTTTTTAGGCATGACAAACGCCACTTGCCAAGATTGATCTTGCTCACCGGCTTTTGTTTGCATGACCGGTGCTGTCATGCTGATTCGAGACTTGTCCACCTGAGACTTTGATTGCATGACCGGTGCAGTCATGGCGATCTTGTCCGAGTTTGGTGCCGAGTGACGACCAAAAATATAGCCCGCCAGGCGTTTAAAGCCGGTATTGATCGCTGTCGATCGATCATCAGCGACCGTCGTTGTCGCCAACAACATGCCGTCGTACTGCCTCAGTTCGATGTTGCCATCGTGCTTGACCACCTGATAGGTTGGTTGAGGCGTTTGTCGATTCAACCACCAGGGGACAATGATCAATGCGGCGACGATAACGACAACCGCAGTACTAACAATACCTTGCATGATCTACCTCAAAATTTTCTATCATTGACATAAGTTATCATACCTCACTCACGAGTGATTCACTGTTTTTTTTTGTCGATCATCGTATACTTTCGCACGTAGTACGTGTCTGTAAATCAGATGGAGTGTGTTGCATGCAAATCGTGTGGTTCAAAAGAGATCTAAGAGTGGTCGATCATCAGCCACTTGTGACTGCGGCCAAAGCAGGTCAATTTATTGCCTTGTATATTCTCGAGCCTGAATTGTGGCAACAACCCGATTTAAGTCGTCGCCAATACGATTTTCTTTGTGAGTCAATTTTGGACTTAAAAGCTGATCTGGCGCAATTGGGTTGCCCGCTGGTGATTCGTGTTGGAAGTGCCGTAGACGTATTGCAAAATCTGATCGAGCAGTATGCCGTTACTGATGTTTTATCGCATCAAGAAACGTGGAACGGCTGGACCTATCAGCGCGATCTTGCTGTTAAGAAAATTTTAAAACAGCGCGGTGTTAGCTGGCAGGAATATAAACAGTTCGGTGTGATTCGTGGTTTGCAAGACCGCGATGGCTGGGCGCGCCGTTGGTATCACTGGGTCAATCAACCTTTGTCATCAATTCCAACAACTATTAATCCTCTGAGTATCGCTGGCGATAACCTACCCAAAGCACAAGCATTTGGTTTAGGTAAAGATGACTGTCCTTACCGCCAACTTGGTGGAAGAAAGCAGGGCTTGCAGTATTTATCGTCTTTCTTTGAGGAGCGCGGATTGCATTACACCAAATCCATGTCTTCGCCAGTGACAGCTTTTGAGTCGTGTTCACGTTTGTCTCCCTACATCGCTTTTGGTTGTCTATCAGTTCGTGAAATTTATCAGTGGCATCAAGCGCAGCTTGACCAGTGCGACAGTACCCCACCACAACATCAGCGTCTTTGGCGCAGTGCGCATCGCTCATTCGCAGGGCGATTGCGTTGGCACTGCCATTTTATTCAAAAATTAGAAGATCAGCCCAGTATTGAGTTTGAGAATTTGCACCCGGCCTATAATGCCTTGAGGGTGAATGATTTTAATCCGGATTATTTTCTCGCCTGGCAGCAGGGTAGAACGGGTTTTCCCATGGTTGATGCTTGTATGCGCGCTTTGCGTGCACATGGGTGGATTAACTTTCGTATGCGAGCCATGCTCATGAGTTTTGCCAGCTACCACCTTTGGCTAGACTGGCGTCAAACGGCACCTTTTCTAGCGCAGCAATTTACTGACTATGAACCCGGCATTCACTATTCTCAAGTTCAGATGCAGTCGGGAACGACAGGTATTAACGCAATACGTGCCTATAATCCAATTAAACAAAGCTTGGATCATGACCCAGAAGCCAGCTTTATTGCGCGCTGGCTGCCGGAGTTAGCGACGCTACCAGCTGCCGATCGACATCAACCCTGGCAGTTGCATGTACCAGACGTTGATTATCCAGCGCCGATCGTTGATGAAAAGCTTGCACGTACTCAGGCAACGCGACAGCTTTACAGCATTCGACAAGGCAGTGAACATCGGGCATTATCGCAAGCAATCGTTAAGAAACACGCCAGTCGTAAACGGGTTCAAGAGCGTCGTAAGCGTAAAAAGCCACCCGCTGACGACACGCAACAGGAGTTACCCTTGTGAGTCATGCAAACGTTATTCATTGGTTTCGACAAGATTTAAGATTAAATGACAATCCTGCACTGTTCGCTGCTGCAAATGCAGGACGAGTGTTACCGGTATTTATTCTTGATACGGTGAATGCTGGCAGTCACGCGATGGGGGCTGCAAGCCGAGTTTGGTGCCATCACGCCTTGCAGGCTTTGTCAGCTGCATTGCAACATCGTCTAGCAATCTATCAGGGTGATCCACAAGCCATTTTACATCAATTGTGTGAGCAGCACGATATTCAAGAAGTGCATTGGAATCGTTGCTATGAGCCTTGGCGTATTCAACGAGACCAAATCATCAAGTCAGATCTTAAAGCACAAGGTATTACTGTGACGACTCATAATGGCTCGCTATTATGGGAGCCTTGGCAAGTCAAAAAACAAGACGGCACGCATTATAAAGTGTTTACACCGTATTACCGTAAAGGTTGTTTAATGGTTGAGCCACCACGCATGCCGCTTGATGCGCCGAATCAGCTTGCCACGCTTGTGCTACCAAAGGATAGTTTGACGGTTGATGCATTGCAGCTTTGTCCTCAGCATCCATGGCACATCGATTTGATAAGTTCATGGGACATCAGTGAGCAAGGTGCGCATAAGCGCTTATCAAGCTTTATCCATGAGCACGTTGAGCATTATCGACAAGGCCGTGATTTTCCATCGATGCATGCGACATCCAGGCTTTCACCGTACTTGCATCACGGATTATTATCACCCAATCAGGCTTGGTATGCGGCCCGCCAGTCGGGAGACTCATCTTCAGTTGATCTGTTTTGCAGTGAGCTGGGTTGGCGCGAATTCTCATACTCACAACTGTATTACAATCCAGGCTTGGCAACTGAAAACTTACAAAATAAGTTTGATCATTTCCCCTGGTTGGAGGATGCCGATGCGTTACGTGCATGGCAGTATGGGCAAACCGGTATTCCAATGGTCGATGCAGGTATGCGTGAACTCTATCAAACCGGTTACATGCACAATCGTGTTCGTATGATTGTTGGATCATTCTTAGTAAAAAATTGTTTACTGCATTGGCATCATGGCGAGCGCTGGTTTTGGGATTGTTTATTTGATGCAGACTACGCCAGTAACAGCGCAGGCTGGCAGTGGATAGCCGGCTGTGGTGCTGATGCGGCTCCTTTTTTTCGTATCTTTAACCCTGTGACGCAAGGTCAAAAATTTGATCCTGATGGAGTATATATCAAGCAATATTGTCCTGAACTTACTAATATGCCAATTAAGTACCTACACGCTCCATGGCAAGCGAAATCGGATGTTCTACAACAAGCGGGGGTCGAGCTAGGTGTTGATTACCCATTGCCAATTGTTGATCTAAAAACATCAAGAGAGCGCGCGCTTGAGGCATTTAAATCACTAAAAAAGGAATAATATGAATGTTTGTCGACTGATTTTACCGGATCAGCTATCTCTCTCGATCAGTAGTTTGCAGCGCATGGGAGATGATGATCGAGTGCTGATGATTGAATCATACGATTATTTTACTCACGTTAAGCATCATAAGAAAAAAATTGCTTTTTTACTGAGTTCAATGCGGCATTTTGCCGATCAGCTTATCGAAAAAGGCATTAATGTTACCTATATACCGTTAGAGCAAACTGAGCAAAAAGACAGTCTAAAAAAACTTCTCAAAGCTTTTATTAAGCAGCATGCAATCACGCAATGTATCATCACGCAACCAAGTGAGTACCATTGGCAGCAGGAGCTTGAGTCGTGCCATCAATATGCGGGATGTAGTGTTGATCTACTGGAGGATAATCGCTTTTTGTGTACTACTGAGCAATTTAGTCAATTTGCTAAAGGTAAAAAACAATTGCGCATGGAGATGTTTTATCGACAAATGCGTCAGCAACATCAAATTTTAATGTCAGGCGATAAACCAATAGGCGGGCAATGGAATTTCGATCAAGATAATCGTAAGCCGCCAAAGTCAGGATTAGATGTACCAGAAACCTATCAGGCTAAGATTGATGAAAAAACACAAGCAGTGATAGCATTGGTTGAGGAAAAGTTTTCTGATCACTTCGGTGATATCTTGCCATTCCATTTTGCTGTGACTCGGCGCCAAGCATTAGTGGCGCTCAAACAGTTTATACAGCGACGACTGGCGCTGTTTGGTGACTATCAAGACGCGATGCTACAGGGTGAGCCTTGGATGTTTCACAGTCATATCAGTTTCTATTTAAACTGCGGTTTATTATTGCCTGGTGAATGCATTAAACAAGTCGAGCAAGCTTATCACGATGGGGTAGCACCATTAAATGCTGTTGAAGGTTTTATTCGGCAGATACTTGGGTGGCGTGAATACGTTCGAGGAATCTATTGGCTCAAGATGCCAGAATATGCCGAGCATAATTTCTTTAATGCTCAACGTGCATTACCGAATTTCTATTGGACGGGAAAAACGCGTATGAATTGTTTAAAACAATGCGTTAATGAAACTCAGCAAAATGCCTATGCCCATCATATCCAACGCTTGATGGTATTGGGTAACTTTGCGTTAATTGCAGGGATTGCACCGGAAGAAGTTAATGATTGGTTTCATGTTGTTTATGCAGATGCTTACCAGTGGGTCGAATTACCCAATGTGAGTGGCATGATCTTATTTGCCGACGGTGGCTATCTTGCTAGTAAGCCTTATGCGGCCGGTGGTAATTACATTAACAAAATGTCCAATTATTGTAAGCAATGTCACTATAAAGTATCTGTGAAAAATGGGGAGACAGCGTGTCCGTTTAATTACTTGTATTGGGATTTTCTAGCGAGAAATCATGACAAGTTATCTAATAATCATCGTTTAGGGATGATTTATCGCGTCTATCAACGTATGGATACAGCCAAGCAACAGCAGATTCGTGATGATGCCAATCAGTTTCTTGATTCGCTGGAATAACTGCTATAAGAGAACCTTTTCCATGGTACACAAGAAGACTAACTTGCCAAAAAAACAATGCCCAGTGTGCAAAAAACCATTCACTTGGCGTAAGAAATGGGAAAAAGTTTGGGATCAGGTGGTGTATTGTTCGGAGCGATGTCGGCGTCAAAAAAAATAAGTGCTCCAATAAGGTTTATTCTTAAAATCACATTATCTCAACGATTCTGTACGGTTCTCCTATGATCAATATGGATTTATTTGTAAGATCACCGCTTTTTCGTATTGACAGTACTCATGATTTTTTGGAATTTACATGAAAAATACGACGCATGAATACCTAAACAATTCAAGTGCCGACCCAGAAAATATATTGAAGGTAAACCCATGGATTATAGTGGCTTTACCGATTTCGGGCTTTGTTTGTTTTGTCGGTTTTCTTTTATTGTACTTCCGTCATGGCATAATGATAAATCGATTAAATCGCGATCAGAGGTTACCAATGGGTGATTTATTTGACACAGTTGCCCAAAATAGTCCTCAGATTTCAGAACCAAATGATAATGTGTTGCGTCAAAACGCTCAGGAAATAGCGCCGTAATTGTTATTTTATTGAGGTTTGCTAATCCTACTGTGGATAGAAGCGCTTATGCTGTTTATGTTTTAGTCAAGCTACCTAGTTTTCCACTGTTACCCGAGTTATGTCTCGAAATACGCATTGATTAATTGCGTTACCCGTTCGTATAATGCGTTTCATTTAGCGGGAGATGACATGAAACCACGTGTGGCAATTATTGGCGCGGGTATGGCAGGGATCTCTCTTGCCAAGCTGCTCAATGATAAATATGACGTCACTGTGTTCGAGCGCTCACGTAGCGTTGGCGGACGCTTTGCACACCGTTACCTTAGTGGTCAGTCATTTGATCATGGTGTGCAATTTTTCAGAATATTTACCCAAACCTTTCGTGATTTCTTACAAACCGCGCATGATGCCGGTTTGATCCAGCCGTGGTCAGTCCGCTTTGCTGAAATTGACTGTAATCGTGTCGAACGTACGTTAGATTGGACGATCGACTCAAATCATTGGGTTGCGTCACCCTATGCCGCTGCATTGCCCGAATTTTTATCACAATCACTTCACGTGCAAGCTGACTACGCCGTACAGTCAATGCAGCGTCGGTCTGATGGTTGGTATTTAATCGGTGAAAATGAGCAAGCAGGGCCATTTGATTGGTGTATAACAGCAACCCCGCCGGCTAATGCGATTGCCATCATGAACAATAACATCGGTTATCGCGACCAGTTGCTGTCAAAGTCACTTTTACCCTGTTACGCGCTTATGCTAACGCTTAATGAAACGCTTGATACGGATTGGCAGGTTGCATTAGTGAAAAATAGTGCATTGAGTTGGATTAGTCATAACGACTCAAAGCCGGGTCGTCCAGCATCACCTGGCTTAGTTTGTTTGGCAGCCAATCAATGGGCTAAAACGCATTTTGGTCAGTCTCTAGAGATCATTCAGTCAAATTTATTGACAGCGCTTGAATCGATTATCCCTGGTGTCAGCTCCTGTGTGGATGACAGTTATTGTCATCGTTGGTCGTACGCGAACATTGCTAAACAGCATGGCCCCAAGTATCTCATTGATACTGATAATCAAGTTGCTTCAGTAGGAGATTGGTGCATACAGGGTAGGGTGGAAGCAGCCTTTTTAAGTGCTCATGCACTCAGTGAAGAGTTGCTTAAAAATGTATGATATACAACGCTATTCATTAGATGACTTGCCTCAGGCGCTACCACAATGTGCGGGTGTTTATGCGTTTTGTCAGCAAGACTCGCTAGATCATTGTCTCTATATTGGAAAAAGTATTCATTTGCGTGATCGTGTGATGTCACACGTGTATTCAAAAGAGCCTCGCGAGCAGCGTATTATGCGCTCAACACGGACGATTATGATCATGCCAACAACCGGCGAGTTCAGTGCTTTGCTGTACGAAAGTGAGTGGGTAAAACAGTATTCTCCCCTGTATAACAAAAAACTAAGACGTGCCAGATCATTATTTACACTTGCACTGACACTTCCTGACGACTCGGATTATTTGACAGCAAAAATCACACCGATGAAAAATATCTCCAGTTGTTTTGATGGTCAACACTATGGCTTATTTACCCGTCGTGAGGGAGCGGTTCAGTGTTTGCAGTCACTGGTGAAGCAGCATTATTTATGCAGCGTTCGTCTTGGTCTTGAGAAAGCAAGAACTCCTTGTTTTAATTTTCAGATTAAGCGATGTCGAGGCGCTTGTATCGAGCGTGAATCAGCTACAGCATACAACCAGCGTTTACGTGAGGTGCTTGCAAATAGTCAACTAACACCGTGGCCATTCCCTGGTGCGATTCGTTTGGTTGAGCGTTGTTACGACTCAGGCTACACAGCAACCCATCAAATTAATCAATGGATTTATCAAAAAGGCGTCATCATGCCGTTGATTTCCGAGTCAGATTCGAGTTGTCATCAGCCGCTCACTCTGTCTTGCCAGAGTGCATTCAATCGTGACGCTTATCACATCATTAGAAATGCTGTGAAGCAGGCAACGTTGTCGCAGGACATCTGGGCAACAGCAAAACAGAAGACGTCGAGTCATGCTTTATTTTTAGAGCAGATTTAGCTTTAGGTTATTAATTAACAATGATCTACGATACATCCTATCCGAGATGGATTGTGATTCGTTTGCCTTTAATTTATGCTACTAAAGCAACGATAAAATGGATATTTATATGACACAGTACAAGCAACAGGACTCAAATCATGATGACTCTGATTGCCCTGTCACGTTATCGACGTCGCCATTTGATCTATTTGATGAGTGGTTTAATCATGCTGTTGAATGTAAGGTCGTTGAGCCTCACACCATGGTGGTCTCAACAGTAATCGATAATCAGCCTAGCTCACGCTGTGTTTACTTGTCTGAGATTCTAGAGCAGGAATTTATTTTTTATACCAACTACGGTAGCAATAAAGCGCAAGCGTTGGAAAAAAACCCAAAAGTAGCTCTATTATTCAATTGGCCACAGTCTCATCGTCAAGTAAGAATTGAAGGTTTAGCACATCACGTTGCGACAGCTGTCTCTGATCGATATTTCTCTCAGCGTAAACGTCAATCACAATTGGCTTCCATTTTGTCGAAACAAAGTAAACCACTAGCATCAAGAGATGATTTAGTTAAGGCACTGGAGACACAAATGGCATCAACAGCGCCGGTCTCAAGACCGACGTACTGGGGAGGATTTGCGGTTAAACCTAATTTTTTTAATTTTTTAGTATTAAAGCCCAGTCGATTACACGAAAGCTATAACTATTCTTTAGTCGATAGTGCCTGGCAGGTTCAAGCGGTCTACCCATAACTCAAGAGATATTACATGTCAGATAGTCATGATGATAAGACACCACAATACGACCTAGTGATACAAGGTGCTGGACCTGCAGGCTGTGTTGCTGCACTCCTAGCGCAGCGTTGTGGCCTATCCGTCGCGTTAATTGATAAGCAAACGCAATCGACGTTTCGTGGCAATGCGCATTTCTTGAATGGTTATACATTATCTTTATTAGCTTATTGCGGCGTTGACATGTCTGAGTTACTGGATTTGGCATCACCAAGCAGTTACGCATTTTCGATGTCCTACGGCATCACACTGAGTAGCATCTATGAGGTTGTCAATCTTATGGATGATCCGACTTTTAAACAAAAATACGAGTCAGTAGGTTTGTATGGCGCTGCAGCAAATATTCCTTTCTCACGCATCTATCCAAAATTGATGGATTTAATTAAGGCGGCCAACATCCCCATCTTTTGGCAATCTGAGGTCAAGCAGCTTTGTTTAGAAGCTCATAACCTAACGGTCACACAACCGGATAGAGTCGATCAGTGGAAGGTTTCTTATTTGATTGGTGCAGATGGTACCCAAAGCGGGATTCGAGCGCTGTGTTTTCCTGAGGTGAAACCGACATTCCACGAGCATTTTATTAACATCGAACTGCAGTCTGATTTAACTCATGTCGTTAAACAGCCGACCATGCTGACCTGGTTGCTTAACCCAGCCTATCCTGGTTGCTTGGTCATGCACGAGGTCAAAGGTGAGCAGAATTTGCAAGTGCCGGTATTTGTTGATGATCCTGAGTGCTATGTGAATGATCAGCAGTGGGTGCAAGACTACGTTCGTAAGGTGTTTGGCCAGGACGTGGCATTCGAAATCAAGCGGGTACAGCCTTGGACGGTTACCAGTTTCTGTTGCGACAGTCTTTCGCACGATTGGGTTTATCTCATTGGGGATAGTGCACATACATTAACACCAGCGGGAGGGATGGGCTTGAATATGGCGATAGCCGATGCTGCTAATTTGGTCTGGAAGCTCGCTAATGCATCTCAATTAAACAATCATAAGATCATTGATTCGTATCAACTGGAACGCTACCCCATTGATGCAGCCTCAGTAAAACAATCAGTTGAGAACTTTGCTGATTTTAGGCAGATGGCTCGACAGGTCTTAATTCCAGTCGGTGTCTCATCGCCTTGGAAAAATGTTTTAAAGCGTTTACCGTCATCAACACAAGGGCAGATTAATAATACACTGTTAGGCGGTTATGAACAGCTGATGAATATGCTGTTTAAAGTTCCATTGAGTGAAGGTTGGCTCAAAAAAAGACTGGCTCGTGCTTTGGATACTACCTTGCAGCATTTTGATGGCACGGGTAGTCATCTGGGATTTACTTTAGCCAGTGAGCTGGTGATTGAAGATGACGTTGAGATTTCACATGCCGTTGCTGATTATCAACCAAGATGTGCAGCGGGAACGCTTTGGCTAGATCGATCAGTTACGATGATCAATTCGCAACAGCCATTATTGTCCCAATTCGTCTACGGACGCTGGATGGCTTTAATCTTTGAAAACAATCAAGAGACAGAAGCTGCATTGTCGATGAAGTCTAATCTAACCCTGTATTTTAGCGCAATTGATTTCAATACTACGACAGATGAAGTATCTTATCCCCAATTGCTTTTGATCAGACCGGATCAGGTAATTGCCTATTCTGGAGATATTGAGCGATCAAATCAATTAGATAAATTATTAACTTTTATTGATTAGGTTGTCATAGGTGATGAATGAACTTAACGCTCAAGTTATTATTGCTCTTGCAGTTTAAAGTTTTTAAATACTGCATTTAAGCTAAAAAAACTTATCGAGTAGACCAGAAAACATAAGCTAAAGTGACTGGCTATAAAAAATAGTTTTGCTAGGTGAATTGATGTATGTAATGAGAATACTTCAATAATTAGTAATGAGACTGAAATGATAACAGCAAAAGCCAGTAGCAGTCTGAAGGTGAACGAGGTATGGACTTTAGTCAAGTTAACCGAGGATAGCGCGAAGTAGACGCCGTTAATAATGCCGACAACGAAGCAAATCAGGCAACCGATGATGAGACTTTCCATAGTACCCCTCCCGAACACACTTTTAAATTATCAAAAACTTAAGCTAAATTGAAGCATTATCCGGATTTATTTCACAAAACTTAAAAAACTCTCGAATCGTTAGTTATAACAATCTTTGTATTTTTAAAACCCAATAACTCTCGGTCGGTTTAAAAAATATACAATTTTATGATTGTAACGGCTTGTCAGGCGTTGAGTTTTTGATGAGCAGTAAAAGTGAGGTATAGTGTTATCTTGTTTAATAACGCTGATTAACTATCTAACACTTATGGCCGATTATTCTTTGACAGATCAGATGACCTATTATCTTAACTACTCGAGTATTTTTTATAGTGAGCAATCGTATCTAAACAATGACGATGAGCGATCTTTATCGGCAGCATGGGTATGGCTTGTTAGCTGTGCTGCTCTATCAACGCTTATTTGCTCATTCTTCTATAGCAAGTTTTTCAGGGTTTCTCGAATCATCGATGAAAATAGTCTCGATAATCTCAGTCAAGTCACTTCACCGCTATGACTATAGTTCCAACGAAAGCTGTGTTTGTTCATTTCAAGCAATATTAAAAGCGGGTAGGGTTTTGTACTGTAATTCTTTTTCTGATGGGAAATCTAGTGGCTTTTTCCCTGTGATTTTTCGAAAAAAGAAGTATGAGAAGTGTCTTAGACGACAAATTTGCTTTTGGTATGGTTGCTCTATTTCATCTATGGCTGCATTCAGATTCTCGGAAAAGAATTGCTCTTTTTCCATCATTCTAATTAAGACATCTTCGGTTCGATTCGTCTTGTAATGGTATGCCATTATGCTTGACCAATATGTATTCCTGAGTTTCGATTTAATTGGCGCCTGATCTATTTTATCAATGATTACCTTCGCGTTGTTGAGCCATTTTAGTAAAGATTGAGTGTGGTCACGTTTTCTAATATCGTGAATGAATGCATGCATGAGTTCATGAAAAAATAAAATTGTTAGATTTAATTCCTTTTCAAGTGATTTGTAGGGTGAAAGAACAATGATAGAACCAGAGGAAAAATTAAAGCATTTACCTTCTCCGGGCTTTAGGCGGTGATTGATCAAAACTCTGATTTTCTTTTGATTGAAGCGCAAGCAATAAACCAGCTTCGAAATAACTTTACTATAGCGAAAATCAACATGGGTACTCTCTGATTTACCTTTGACGCTTTTAAGTAAGTTAAAACTTCTAAATAGGGCCTCTGTTTGATTATTTTCATCAAGGATCATTTTTAAAAGTGTTAATGGGATGTATGAGGTCAATTCATTGTGCTTGGTAATTTTTTCTCGTATGAGATATCCGGTTGATCTTAGTATGAACTGAAGTAAATTATATTGTTGTGCTTTATTAGCTGATTCATCTTTAGAGTTAGTTACTTTTTGTTCAAGCTGACTGACGGTGTTTATGGTGAATGGAAATTGATGGTATGCTCGTATGCAATAATTCTTAAATCCAAAGGATAATTGGCGTTGTATGTGTGCTAGGTTGATTAATGCCAACACGGGTGGTGGCAGGTGACCAAGAGGGATGTTATCGATCTCAAATCGTCGAAAGGATTCTTGTGGTCTGCTCTGGTTTCTCATATGGCTAAACGATGGAAGCAAAAGAGTCACAGATCCTACCTGATAATTATTAATTCAATCTTAAAATCTCACAGCAGAGTCAATAAAACCGCACTCTACTAGATTTAAATGGTTGTTTGTCTATAAAATAAACATTTTTGGATTAAGCAAGAATTAATCCAGTGTGTTTGTATCTGTATATTTGCAAATTATCGATCTAATGTACTAGTCTGCAACACCTAATTTCATGGTAGTGTTTTCATGGCTGGTTCTTTTGGTTTTTTTGATTCAAGTTTGAGTGATCCTGGGTATCGCGCAGTTGGCGATTATTTGATGCTGTACTCGATGGTCTGTGCTGGCATCTCTGCTTCTCTGATTACGCTATATTTGATAGCAGGTTGTGTTCAATCACATCAAAATAGATCGACGAACGAGGCTGGGAAATGTCCTTTTGTCAGTTAATGCTTGTGTTAATTATTGTGATTCATCGTAGATTATAAAACATCTTGCTTGTCACGATTTTTTTCCGATGTGCGAGCTCTTAATTTGTGTATACCAGTAGTAGATGTTTGCCGAATTACATGAAGATAAACGTCTAATCATATTGCTGATGAAGAAACTAAGTTCTCTTCAATTGAATGGCTAACCTATAGCGAATTATCGTTTGATCTAAGTGAAAAAGATTTTTAGCGATTTATGGTAACTTCGGTAAACCTAGTATTATATCTGATAAACTTATTTGTCTGAAAGTTAAATCCCATCGTAAATATAAAAAAAGATTTTAAAATCGCCTATAGCGACTTGTTGTTAGGTAGTGTGATTGTGTCAAATGCTTTCAGTAGTTCATAAAGTCAATGTGATCAAGTCTTCATCAATCCATCACGCCAGTCATGCAGCATTCTTTTCTCCAGATCCACTGTGGTGAATAACCTTTTTTATCTTCACGACAACGGCCAAACCAGTTTGTCAAAACGTAAAAAAAAATATGCTGTCATAGAATAAACACATTAGATGGGATTATTTAGATCGCAGTAAGCGATCAATGGCTCATACAGTGAAGATAAAGCTACAGCTACAGACGCCTTCCATGCTAAACGGGAGATGATGTTAAGCTCCACGTGTATTACGTATCTCATCACGTTACATCACTTTTTTATTTAGAATAAAAGTTTAAGAATAATGCGAGTAAAGATTAGTCGTGTGATTCTTCTAAGATGACAGCGAATCTTAGTCTGTAATAAGTTCTTTTTTTAGATACATCCCCTTCAGAAGGGACACAAGAAATTAGCACTAACGTTACATGCGCAATTCCATTTAAAATTACCTTTTTTTATATTACTATGATGTATTGATCAAATTTGCAAATCTGACATTGGGGTTTAATCATGATGTTTTTCAGTGCGTTATTTTATGCCTGGGTGAGTGCCGCTATCGTTATGGTTATTGCGTGGGTTGCCTATTGCATCACAAAAAAAGCATTTGTAGTTGATATCGCTTGGTCTCTTGTCATTATGATTGCAGGTTTTGTCTTGGCCCTTAGTCATCCAGTTACTGTGTATAGCAGTTACGTGCTTCTATTACTGGCATTTTGGGGGCTTCGGCTAGCGATTTTTCTTTTTGCCACTCGAATTCTTACTGGGATAGAAGACACTCGCTATGATGCGATCAGTTCTCAATGGTCTGGCTCAAAAATATGGGGCTTCTTTTTACATTATCAATTACAAGCAGTACTTGCGCTGCTAATCGCTTTGCCATTTTACTGGGTACCATTAGTCAATGATTTCAATGTGGTTAGGGTGGTTATTTTAGCCACTATTGTAGCTTTGATTCTCTCGGAGTGGATTTCTGATCGTCAATTGTATCGTTTTCAGCAATCCCATAGTAAAGGTGTTTGTCAGGTTGGGTTTTGGACATGGTGTCGCCATCCAAATTGTTTTTTTGAAGGTAATATCTGGGTGTTCTTTTGTTTATCTTGTTTGTCAATCAGTGCAATGAGCTCAATTTTTAGTGTTATTTCTCCTATCGTGATTCATTGGATTATGGTTAAAATTACTATTCCAATTACAGAGAAAAAATCTTTGAAGAGTCGTGGTGATGCTTATCAGGCTTATATCGACTCCACGCCGCGTTTTTGTCCATGGAAAAAACCAAAAACATAAATCTATTTAAAGCGAATTGATCTTCCTTGGTTGTGATAGAGTCAATTCCTTGTGCATTTTTACCTCATTATAACAATCAACGATAGTGTGTTAGACTGAATATAATTTTTTTGGAAATAATCAGTCTCTAATGAAAAACAATACCTTTAGAATATACGATGCTCAAATTAAACCTGGTGAAAAAGCGACATTAGCGCTACCACTACCTGAACAGTATTCTTGTTCTCCTATGTACATGCCAATTAAAATTGTCAACGGTAAAAAAGAGGGGCCGTGCCTACTACTTTTTTCAGTCTTAAAAGGCAATGACCTCAATGGCATGGAAATTATTAATCAGCTCTATGATCAGATTAACGTCAATCAGCTTGAGGGTACACTCATTATGGTACCCGTACTTAATGTTTACGGATTAATTCATTATCCTAAGGTTACTCCTTCCGGTGTAGCATTAGAAAATTGTTTTCCAGGAGATTCTGAAGGGAGTTTTGGTGAGCGTATTGCTCATATCGTTACAGAAAACCTAATCAAGCATGCGGATTATTGCATTGAATACCTAACCGGTAGTGTTAATCATGAGATATTACCTCAAGTCTACTGCAGTTTTGATGAAGCTGAGCAAAAGAAAATCGCTAAGGTGTTCCAAGCGCCGGTAATTACTGAAGTTGAAACTCAAAAAAATACCTTGCGTAAAACCATTGAAAATTTACAGATTCCTTTGTTGGTCTATGAGGCAGGTGAGGCGCAGCGCTTTGATGCTGCTGCGATACAAATAGGCATAGATGGTTCAAAAAATGTCATGCGGAAATTAGGTTTATTGCAAGATTCATTGACAAATGGAGTGCATCCTGTTTTTTCTAAAGATGAGGACTGGTTAACTGCACATGCATCAGGTCTTCTATACAGTGATGTGTCTTTAGGTGATCATGTTAAAGCAGGTGATCATTTAGGTACTTTGAATGATCCATTTGGAAAAGCCACGTCCATAAAAATCAAGTCTCAATGCAGTGGTATTATTGTCGGTGTTAATCGTTCGCCGTTGATTCAAGAAGGTGAATCAATATTTAAAATCGTATCATTTATTGATAATGCAAAAGCGGGTTCAGTGATAGAGGAGTGGGAAGAGCAAAAGCCTGAGCTTGACTCCTAACGTAACTATGTCAGTAAATTCCAAGCTTCCTATCAAAGGTCTTTTTATATGGTTAATTTGTGCCATTTTCTTTACCTATGAATTTTTATTACGAACGGTTTTGGGAACCTTTGAGTCGGATATAATCGCCGCTCTCAATATTACTATTGTCTCTTTTGCATTGCTCAGTACTACGTCATATCAGCTGATTTATGGTGCAATGCAGTTGCCAGTTGGGTTTTTGGTTGATCGATTTGGGCTCAAAGCTACCTTAGCTAGTGCGGTGATCATCTGTTCATTGTCTGTGTTTGGGTTTTCAATCAGTCAACACTTCAATACTGCTCTAGTGATGCGTATGTTGATGGGATTAGGTTCATCCTTTGGTTTTGTCTGTGTGCTTGTCGCTGTTTATGATTGGCTGCCTCACAAATACATTGCTTTCTTTATTGGGTTATCACAGTTTATCGGTACGCTAGGTCCTATGATAGCAGCAGGCCCATTGCTGAGTTTAGTTCACGAATTGCAACTTTCGTGGCGTTCTTTATTTTTGTATTGCAGCATTGTCGGCTTGATCATTGCCGGATGTGTCTTGATTTTCGTGCGGAATAATCAATCATCTTCAGAATCGATGATCATATTAAAAACACCTCAATCGGTAATGAGTAATGTCTTTGCATTAATCTCTCAACCACAAGTTTGGTTGATTGCCATTTACTCAGGTTCAACTTATTTTGTAATCGATTATCTGTCGGAGAATGCGGGAATAAGTTTTTTGCAGCTCAATGGTATATCTGCCACTTCCTCTTCATTTATGATTACCATTGCGTGGTTGGGTTTTGCTATTAGTTGCCCCATTGTAGGAATCATCTCAGACAGAATAAAAAATCGAACTTTAACTTTGATTGGAACTGCCTCCATTGGGCTCGTCTCTGCTTTATGTATTTTTTACTTACCGCTTACATCTTTTTGGTATTTCATAGCTTTCTTTTGCCTTGGAATCGGAACTACCGGTCAAAGTGTTGCTTTCGCAATCATGGCTGAGCAATGTAATAATAATTATTTGGCAGCCGGTTTGGGTCTGAATAATGCCATGATGTTCTTTTTTGCTTCGTTCTTTGCGCCATTTATCGGTTTTTTACTGCACCGAATAAGCCATGCCAGCACGCCTCAGCTATCCGATTATCACCAGGCTTTTTGGGTGATTATTGCGATGATTGTTTTAGGTTTGATAATAAGTTCGTGCTTTATCAAAGAAACCTTTTGCAAGTCCACGAAGTACATGACGCGCTTAAAGCAAGATTAAATAGGCATTATTCACATATTTTCGCTCATGGGTTTAATTTTTTTTAACTATTTTTAGTATATTGTCGTCTTCTTATCTCTATAAACCGCCAAATCGACATGAGTAATAAAAAAAAATCATCAATCACACCTCCAGCAATCGTTGATCAGCAATTTAAGATTGTTCCATGCGGTTGGTTAGCTGCTGTCGAATTTGCTGACGGCATGGTGATTTATGAGCAGATTATTTTTTCATCAGATGAACAATGTTGGTTATATTCCTCGAGATCACCTAGCGACTCTATAGGAACGGCAAATCAATCTGGTCTGTATCCATCTGTATTGTTAGAGAGGCTGCAGTCCCCCGTGGATTCGGGTGACATAATGGTAAGTCATCAGCAAGCATCGTGGTATCGGTATGGGGTTAAAACGCTAGATGGTCAGGTTTTGATGAATAAAAATAGTGAACAATCTGATCGGTGTTATCAAAACTGTTTTCACTTATCTAGCAGTATCTTGCGACAACCTGAATCACCTTTGGTTGATAAAATATATGCCAATATATTTACGCAAACTCTGCAGTGGTCTGATCCATCAGTGATCACAGAGCGTCATGTTATCAACGAGTTAATTAATCAGCTTCATTTAGATTATCATGCGATAAAACAGCGTTGTTCTGATCAAAAGCATGCATTATTTAGCATATCAGACCGCATTGAATTAGCTCGGATTGGTCTGCAAATTCTAGTAATAAAAAATCATTGTCAGTTAGAATCACAAATTGTGTTAGATCGATCTGAGATTGATTATATTTTTGAGACACTCAATTTATTAGATTTTATGTATGAAAAAATCAATCAATTTTATCGGCATCATCATCAGGCATTCGCTGATGGCTTTTTGAGACTTATCAACGCGTTGTGTAAAATTCATTTGCCTATCACTTTATCACCTTATTATCAAGAATATGCTCTTCGTTACCAAAAGATGCGTGAGGAAGTCAGTGCTTGCTGTGAAATGATCTCAAGCATTGATTTCTCGCTGTCTTTATTTGTACCGATTAAGTCTTCGGTTGAGCACACCCTTAGAGCGTTAGAATCATTAAATTTCACCGGTGATCCTGGCCTTGCGGTTCATCGCTCACGAGCGGATGACTGGTACCGTTCAGCTTTAATGGACTTAATCCTGGCTTATGCTACAGAAACTATCGAGCCCGTTTCAACTGCAATAATGCCACAAAGAGCCATCGATGGTTTTTTGGATCATTTGGCTGATACCGAGTTTATTAATTGGATGATTGAAGCAGAGAAAGATCCAGAGGCAGTAGAGTTTCTTAAAGCAATGTATCAATCCATTTGTTGCAGTTATGCGGTGGGTTCAAATCACTGTCGTGATGAAGCTCGCTTGCCAAATACAAAGACTTCAGAAGCTTAGGCATTTTCTATCTTTATTTTCCCTGTTTATGATAATAAGCGATATTGCTGCAGGTAGATTGTTAGCTTTAATTTTCGCGCTGCAAAATGGGTTGCCAATCCCTGGTTGGTTATAGACTCTAATCTCAAAGTTATTCATGTTCTGTTTAAATAACTTTTTTGTGCAATTGCTTTTTTCAATCATATCCGCTGGGACTATTATAGGAACTTTATCGGCAAATCTGCCGGCTTTGCCATCTTCAAAGCTTGCTATTTTTTTACTTTGTTTATTATTTCTATTGCAGGGTGTGAAATTGCCTCCAGTCCTGTAACCAATTGCCAAGTATTTTTCTTGCTGTGTCCAGTTAACGGCTTTAGTCGTCAGGCAATTATGATGTAATGCACACTGATCAAGTTTTGAATTTAAGAAAACCAGTGATGTCACTTGATTCATGCCATCTTGATAAGAAGATGAAGTTGCCTCAAGAGAGTCGTCATTTGACGTATTTCCAATTGACTCCATCTTAAATAGTTGATCGTTTGATAAAGCATATTGACAAAAGGATATGATCAATGGGGGAAAAATGATTAGTAGGTAGGATGAATGAAATTCTCATTGATCAGTACCTATTTTTTATTAATTATAGTAAATCGAGACAGTAGATTCATGCGAATTATGATATATAGAACTTAAGCAAATGAAAAATAATGGAAAGTTGCTAGCTCTTGGATTTTTTCGTTGAGTTACACAACTGTTGAGATCATGAGGTAATGCTATTGCTGATTATGCGCAGTTGGCTTGTCCTCTACAAATACCTGTAGTGGTTCATGAAAGATCTGTTGGTAAAGTTGGCAGGTGCGATCGAACCCTTGGCTTAAAGTCTCTTGATCAGGGCTCAATGGGTTATCAGGGTGATGATGCAAATAACGTCCGGCGATAGCTTGGCAGTCTTCAACATACCTTTTGGTGTGAAGGATATGAGCATGCCAATATTCGTCGATACAGCGAGAAGGCGTTAATGTGACACCTTTTTGGGTGACTAAGAGGTGCAGAAATCGGCGGTAGATTCGTTCTAGCACCAAAATATCAGCTTGTTTCCAGGGAGTTAGTGCATAACTCTCACTGCATAGATAAGCATTCACGGCTTTTAAATCTAATGCTGCAATTGCAGGCAATATACTGCAGTCATCATGGTGTCGATCATCACCTGTGATAGTGTCTTGATCGCAGCTTTCAGCCATTGCAGATACTACTGCATCCACCATCCCTGCAATCCGCTGCTAGGTAATCGCGAGCTTGGTCGACGGCGATGAATTGGCCTTGCTTAGTTGTGGCTAGGGGTGTATCGGATTGGGTGGGGTTGCTCATACTTGACTCCTGAATAGTTGCCTGTATATTGCGTGAAAATTAAGACTTTTTGACAGTATTGTCAAGGTGTTTTGCCATGCGTCTTCGATCTGCACTCGTTATTCGATTTACCCTATTGAGCACATCAATGTCAGGCGTATTTGGCTATGCTACAACACTGGAATTGCCCGATGTGGTGGTGCAACAGCCTGAACAGCAATTAGACGATAAAACAGGCTTTTCCATTACTGAGACTTCTGATCAAGCTGCAAGTTCGGTGGTTGACGCGATCCAGCAGCACCCCATGGTACAAGTGCAATCACACAGTTCTAATCCAGCCGCGCAATCGATTGCTCTGCACGGCTTCTCTGATAATGCCAGTAGCAACAGTCTATATTTGCTCGATGAAACTCCTTACGTCAGTGCATCTTTGGTCGGTCCTAATCTGAATGCTTTTTTGCCCGATGCCATCAGTCAGTATATTTTACTTCCTGGCAGCTACGGTGTGCTTTATGGCAATCAGGCGATTGCTGGTGTTGTTAAGTTAACTACTGAAATCCCGCAACAGCCAGTTGCGCAGCTCGAACTCTCACTAGGTAATATGAATCAATTTGGGGTGGGTTTTATTGCAAGTGAGCGTGATGATAACGGTCTTGGGATGCGCTTGGGTGGTACTGTCTATAACAACAACCATGATCAGCCAGATGCCGATCAACAAGACTATATCATCAATCTGCAATGGGTTGATCAGTCTGACAATGCCTCTAGCGATGTGCGAGTAGCTGCGTACAACACAACGATTAATATTCCAGCAGCATTAACTTGGGGAAGTGAGGAGCAGCCCTCTACCAGTGATAAGGTTAACGTCACACAGGGATACTTATTGCAAGCTAACCGTAAGCAACGTCTAACGCATGACTGGCAATGGTTCACACACGTGCTGTGGTTGGATGATAATCAAACCAGTACCAGCTTGAATTCCAACAGTGATCAGTCGAGTATTATGTGGAAAAATGATTGGCTTTACACTTCTCGATGGCAGCTTGGTTGGGTGCTAAATGTCGACATCTATAAAACCGATAATTCCAAAGCTTCCTATAATTCAGACGAGTATCTCACTTCAGCCTATGCGCGTTATACCCATCCGCTATCTTCTTCGCTTTCGTTAGTAACCGGAGCGCGATATGCGTGGCAAGGTATCGGCGCCACCTCATCTACCGATGATAGTCTTTATCAGCACAACACAGCATTTGTTAATGAAGAGAGCTTGTATTGGCAACCGATGCCTGAATGGCAGTTTTTTCTTAGACGCGATATGAACTTTAGAATGCCTAAGGGTAAAGAGGAGGTTTGGTCTGCTGACGGCACGGTGCACCAACTGGCGGTACAAACGGGTACGGCTTACGAGACAGGATTTAATTGGTCGCAATCGAATAATACTGTTCATTTAGGCGTTTTTCATTTGGATATCGATAACGAGCTTTCCTACACTTTGTTGCCATTACCTTATGGTGAAGTCACTAACCTGCCACCGACGCGTCGACAAGGGGTTGATGCTAGCTTAGATCACGTTTGGTCTGATAAATGGTCATCGGGTTTCGAGCTCAGTTGGGTTGACCCAACTTTGCGTTCAGGGCAGTATGCCGGAAATCAAATTCCCGGTGTGTCGCGTTTCAATGGCGGTGTTCGTGTCACATTAAAGCCTTCGCTGCAATCAAAATTGTCACTGCTGCAATCTTATCATAGCGGATTTTATGCGTCAGATGACTTTGATAACAGTGGGGATAAAATGCCTGGCTATTGGCTTACAGGCTTAAGGTATCAAAGACAGTGGCAGAAAGTCGCAATGATTGTGCGTGCAGATAATTTGTTTGATGAGCAGTATGTGCGATACGCGCAATATTATTCAGATGGCACCATCAAATATTACCCTGCCGATGGGCGCTCTATTCTAGCAACGTTAAAGTTTAACTTGGGGTAGGGCAGTGATTTTGCTTGAAAAGATCAAACAACACAGTGCATTAATTTTCAGTGTCATATTGCATCTGTCTCTATTATCGGCGCTGCTGATTCATTTTCAACGTGTACAATCAGACGCTCATAATAGTCAATCGTCGGTAATTCAAGTGCAGTTGATGGGGTATATTAAAAATGACACAGCTCCAGTCAAGCCGAATAATCACGGTACGAATAATCAAAAATTGCCGATTAAGAGTCCGATAGCATCATCCCCTGACACTCAGTTAGCCCGTCACGATAGTGAGATTGCGCTGAATCAAGAGCCATCACGGCAAGTTAAGCATGAATCGCTAGAGACAAATCAATCGCACGCGCGATCTGCATCTTCTATCCACATAAGCCATGCGTTGACACCAAGTCAATTGTTGGCAATGAGTCGATACATGCATCGTCGTATTGCTTGGTATGCCCATTATCCATCTACGTACCATTCTAGCAACGCAAAATCACAGGTTTTGATCACTTTTAATGTTTACCCTGACGGCCTTATCGATAAACTCGCGGTTAAGCTTTCATCTGGGGATCCTATTTTGGATCAAGCGGCATTATCTGCAGTAAAAAGTGCGGCGCCTTTCAAAAAAATCAATCGTTGGATTGCTCATGTGCAGCCCTGTACTATGACGATTCATTTTTTAAGATAGGTGGAGTGTTTCTAGAAAAAATGCTGTCGTAATCGTTTGAAACCAGTTAATCTAAATTGATTCTGTTTTTGGAGTATTGCAGTGATATCTTTCAAGCGTTGTATCATCATTTTACTTGGTGTTGTTATTTTCAATTCCAATGCCAGTTTAGCTGCATCAACTGGCGATGCTTCCGCTCAGGCGAGTCAGGCTTCACAATCTAGCAGCACCAGTTCGCCATCGAATTTTGACAACGACACCGACAGTGCTTTAGAAGATGGTTGGTTTGATACTGATGATGATAACTCCACAATTAGTGATGCTCAGGTTGATCAGAGCGACCCTTCACTTGCGATTGAGGAGGCGCCTGATCTATTAACCCTGAGTCGTTGTGTTCCAGACCATAATGTAAATGATCAATCAAATGCTATTACGGACGATTCAATCTCAAGTCCAGATGCACAATCTCAAACGGTCTTAATTGGACCACTATCGATGAGCGACTCAAGAGAGACATTGGCAGAAATGCGGGGTGCGAGAAGACCTGGTTGCTATAACCTTAAATTCTGGGACTTTCTTAAATCTCAGCGTAAGGCTGGACCAATTTATGCTTGTTGCCATGATCAGCATTGTGTTGGTATTGATTCATCATATTCTGACGGAGATGAAGTTGTCGATAACAATGAGGAGGCTTCCTCTGACCTCAGTTGTTACTACTTGCCCCAGGCAATAAGTATCCCGAAAGGTAAAATCATGGGGGTATGCGCTCCCAGTCAGCTCAGTGATTTATGCAAAGATAATTGATGTTATGTCCTGGCTTGGGGTTATTCTTGATAATTACTGGGTAGTAAATAAAATCACACTCTATGTTGGCTGAGATGATTCAGCTTAGTTGGCTTGGTTAAAAAAATTCTAAAAAACACCATGAAAACTTGCTTATCACCATCGAATGATTGTGCTGACCAAGCAATCATTCTTGAGATTAATTTTGGCTCTGCTGGAAACGGTCCTGTCGATCGCAATCATTTACTCTGGGCTGTGCTTGCGCATATTACGAACGGCGAGTCACCTGCTTGTGTGGTTCTAGTGTCAGAGACATCCATGTGGCAGGCCACTCATTCAGGTGCTTACCTTAATTTCCTGCAGACATTGACTGCTCTTTTTTCAAAAACAACGTTGTTTTATTACGGTAAAGAAGTTGATAATACTTTGGATGTTGATCAGGCTAAGTTCCTAAACTGCCTGCCTGTTACATCTTGGCAGAATGGTCCAATAGATGTTGCAAAAAAAATTACTAACGCGAGAAATTTAACTTGGTATTGCTTTTCGCATCGCATGTCTAGCTCTGCTTTATTTCGTAAAATCGTAGAGAGAAATATTTTTCGAAAACTGTCTATGAGTAATATCTCTGCTCATATTTTCGCCCCCGATGATGTTAGCCGGTATTTCGATTGTCAGTCCAGTCAAGAGGATATTAAAATCATAGCTGCTTTAAGCTCCGCTTTGATTGCCAATACGTCAAAAGAAATGACTTTTTGTTTATTGCAGGCAGTGATGAATTTACTCAAAGATAACAGATCTGATTCATCTGCGAGTTTAGCATGGGGCGGTCAACTGGAGAGAGCAACCGATTCAATAAACCGTATCAAAGAGAGCTCTTCGTCTAAATCGAACCGATATGAAGTATTTGTTTCTTCTCCCAGAGTTAATCCCTATGAAGTATTTGTTAACGCCTCCCCATCTTATTCTACAGCTCGTTTTATGGGTTGTCTTGAGTATGCTGTACCTCATGAGCCGTCTGGTTCTTTAGCATCATTCAATAGTCCATTAGTGAGGTCTCGTAAGTATCTCTTAAAATCTGAGGCAACAGGGTGTGATAAAGCTGTGTTCTGCCGTAATTAGTAAAGTGCATTCTTGGTGTTTTCTAATTATTATTAATGAGAAAATATATTTTCACCCAGTTTTATTTGGATCAATTTTTCGGAGAAAGACCATTCAATTTGCAGATTTTTTTGGCCAAGTTTTTGATCTGGTGTGTAAGAAATCACACGTGATAACGTAATTTGAGATTATGCCTTAGATAGAGTTTGATCTTGTGCATCCCTCCCTGATCCAT
This sequence comes from uncultured Coxiella sp., assembly GCA_902623005.1. Classification (GTDB taxonomy): domain Bacteria; phylum Pseudomonadota; class Gammaproteobacteria; order Coxiellales; family Coxiellaceae; genus UBA9148. Next base: position 63,370 of record CACNSC010000006.1, on the reverse strand, counting down.
CGCAGTGTTTCGTCATCAACTAGGTTTTTTTCTCCAAATAGGGAGTAGTGACCGTAATCGTAAACCTGTGGTTCGTCTACCTTGGTTACGCTGGTTGGTGATGCGCTCGTACTTATCAATGGTGGCTGAGGCCTGCTGATACATCGATCGAAGGAAGTTTGTTGTGTAACGTTAGTCAATTGGATAGTTTGGGTTTTGTTATCAGGAAGTCTGTCACGCAAGAAGTCAAAAAAATATCGTTTCAGACAGGTGTTGTTATGTTGTCCTTTGTCTTTTAAGTTAAAATTAATCAGCTCTCGGCATGTAATCTCGCGATGATTCAATAAAAAATCAGTTTGGCTTCGTACAAACTGAGTTCGTTTACCTTTTTCATTGTATTGCGATAAGAATGTGTTGTATTTGGACAAAACTGATTGAAAAACGTACCGTTGATCATCAAGCTCTGTTTTATAAATCAAAGCTAAGGTTTTTTCTCTTATGAGCGGGTCTTCGACGTTTAGGTCAGCCTGAGTCAATTGTTCGCAGGTGGATCTCTCGTGTCGACCGCTTTGATGGATTTGTTTTTGAACGATTACAGCAGCTATTTTATCCATCAAATCCTTCAGTACCATGTTGATTGAATGTTCTTTTAAATCTTTAGATTTGCCTTTGAGATTGATGTTTTGGCAGATCAGCATGTGTGCGATTTTCAAGCCTGCGAAGACTAAATCTGCTTGTTTGTCGATGCTGTGTTTATCTATGGTTGTAACGCTAAAGTAACCTTTGCCGTTTGATTGAGGATCAAAACTCCAAACTTTGGATCTATGCATGCCGTATGCTATCAGTGATGCTATTTTGTATAGGTCGCTTGGGTAGTAGGCATGATGCTGATTGATTGTGATAATAAGGTCAGCGCAATGACTTGCAATCAGTTCTTTATTGGGGTGATCTACTATCGATGGTGATCCTGGCATAACTATGGCTCGAAAAAAATCAGCACTCTATGTGATTTTCAGTTTGGTATCAATTGGTCTGAAGTCTGGGTCTTGCGCTTAAGTCATTTTTGATTAATGTTACGCTGCGCAATTAAATCCTGGTTTCGCTGCGCTTATTTGATATAATCGCTTTAATTTTTTAATCGTATGGAAAAATAAAATGTCTCATCTCACAGATCTCTCACCTGGTGATAACATACCAGAATCATTTAATGTCATTGTCGAAATTCCCGCTGACGGCAAAGCCATCAAATACGAAGTCGATAAAGATACTGGTCTAGTGATGGTTGATCGGTTTATGCCAGTTGCGATGCATTATCCGGTAGATTACGGTTACATCCCCAGCACCTTGGCTGGTGATGGTGACCCGGTTGATGTTTTAGTGATGACGCCACAACCTGTTCAGGCCGGTTGTTTGATCAAATGTCGCGCTATCGGCATGTTAACTATGACCGATGAGGCTGGTGTTGATAATAAAGTATTGGCATTACCTGTTGCCAAGTCATGCAGTGAGCTAGCGCATATCGCAAGCTTGGATGATGTGTCGCCAATCATGCTAGATAAAATAGTTCATTTTTTCACCTACTATAAAGCGCTTGAGCCTAACAAGTGGGTTAAGGTCGAAGGTTGGAAAGATCAAGCGGCTGCGCATGAAGAGATTCAGTCGGGAGTGACTAACTTTTCAGTAGATTAACTTTTGCGTCAGGGAGGCTGCATTGTTATATAAGGAAAGCATTATACCATCTACTGGGTTCAAGCAGGCAATTGCACAAAACTACTTTAAGTCTGAAAAAGTATGTGTTGATACCTTGCTTGATGCTTATCCATGTTCTGTCGAGCAGGAGGCTCGCATTCGTCGACTTGCCGAGGAGCTCATGCGTCACGTGCAGGATCGCGATGCTGATAGCAGCGGGATGCAGGCTTTTATGCAACATTACGACCTTTCTTCTGAGGAAGGTGTATTGATGATGTGCCTCGCTGAGGCATTACTGCGGATACCGGATGCCGAAACCGAAGACTTATTAATTAACGACAAGCTGACCAGCGCTAATTGGTATCAGCATATTGGGTTGAGTCATTCCTCATTTGTTAACGTATCAACTTGGGGTCTTGCGTTGACCGGTAAGATTCTCAAGCAGAATGATAGTAATGTTTTTTTAAAGCTTTGGAAAAACATGATTAAGCGCAGTGGTGAGCCAATTATTCGTGCTGCTGTGCGTGCTGCAATTCAACTACTCAGTCAGCATTTTGTGCTTGGTAAATCCATAGGTGAGGCGGTAAAACGGTCGCAGAAAACAACGACTGCACATTATTCTTATTCTTACGATATGCTGGGTGAGGCTGCCATTACGCAAGGTGCTGCAGACTATTATTATGCCAAGTATCTTGATGCCATTCGTGTTGTAGGGGCTAGTGCTAATCACGAAATTCACATTCAGCAACGTTCTGGCGTTTCGATCAAGCTGTCTGCATTACATCCGCGCTATCAATGGGCACAGCGTGATCGTAGTGTACCGGCTCTTGTAAAGTTACTGGTTAATTTATCGCTTGAGGCAAAAAAATTTGGTATTCCTCTGACTGTTGACGCTGAAGAGTCTGACCGCCTAGAAATTTCTCTAGAAATTTTTGAGCAAGTTTTTTTGAATCCACTATTAAAAGATTGGCACGGACTAGGACTTGCTGTGCAGGCCTATCAGAAGCGTGCATCTGCAGTTATAGAGTGGCTGGCTGAGTTAGCAGGCCATGGCAATAAGACGATCGCAGTTCGACTAGTTAAGGGCGCTTATTGGGATACAGAAATCAAGCAGGCTCAACTTAAAGGGCTTGAGGATTACCCTGTATTTACTCGCAAATCAACTACTGATTTGAGCTATTTAAATTGTGCCAATGAGATGTTGAAAGCGTCTCCTATGATCTATCCGCAATTTGCGACACACAATGCTTATACCGCTGCATCCATTGTTATCCTTGCCAATGATCTTGATGTCAGTAATTTCGAATTTCAGGCATTACAAGGTATGGGGCAGAGTCTACACGACTACTTAATCGACAAAAAAATTACGACACAATCCTGTCGAATCTATGCGCCTGTTGGTGTGCACGAAGATTTACTACCTTATCTTGTGAGGAGGTTGTTAGAAAACGGTGCTAATAGCTCTTTTGTTAATCAGATTATTCGCAGTGAGCAAGATTTTGATCGTATGCTTGAGCCGCTTAATGAGCAAGTGTCCCGCTATAAAGGCGCACCTTTGCATCCGCAAATACCTTCGCCTGCTGATATTTTTTATCACCGTAGAAATTCGTCCGGTTGGGAGTGGAGTGATTCAATTGAAACCGCTCGCTTGCAATCAGAGTTGGAGCAATGGTCTGATTATCAATGGAATTTAGTAAAATCTAAAAATTCATCTCGCCCAGTTATCAATCCATCAAGCCGTGGTGACTGTGTCGGATATGTGAGCGATACCTCGGTTGAAAATGCTGTCTCCGCCGTCGATCACGCTAAAGAGGCTTTTTCAACCTGGTCTAAGCTTTCATTTCAAGATCGCGCCATGTATTTACATGAAATTGCTAATTTATTAGAGATGCATCGCGCAGAATTACTTGCACTTTTGGTGCGTGAAGCGGGAAAGACATTCGTAGATGGCCTTGCTGAATTGCGCGAAGCAGTCGATTTCTGTCGTTACTACGCTCAGCAAGCTTGCGATGCACTAACGCCTCAGGCACTGATGGGGTATACTGGTGAAGCTAACACCTTGTCTTTTCGCGGACGAGGTGTCATGGTCTGTGTCAGTCCTTGGAATTTTCCATTGGCAATTTTTCTTGGCCAAATTGTTGCTTGCTTAGTAACAGGCAACACGGTTATCGCCAAGCCAGCAGAACAAACCTCTTTGATCGCACTTCGTGTGGCTGATCTTATTCATCAAGCAGGTGTTCCAGATGATGTGCTGCATGTTGTTCTCGGTGAGGGCTCGACGATTGGTTCTGCTTTGATTCAGCACAGCGATATTGCCGGTGTATTGTTCACTGGCTCAACAGCAACCGCAAAATCCATTCAGAGAATGCTAGCGCATAAAGATGGCCCCATTGTACCTTTTATCGCTGAAACTGGTGGTCTCAATGCCATGCTAGTTGACTCGACCGCCCTGCCAGAGCAAACCATCAATGATGTTATTCTTTCTGCTTTCGGTAGTGCTGGGCAACGTTGTTCAGCTTGTCGTATTTTGCTTCTTCAAAGTGATATTGCTGATGAATTTATCGAGATGCTCCAAGGTGCCATGGCTGAGCTCATTATCGGTGATCCACAGTGGTTAAAAACAGACATTGGCCCTGTGATCGACCAAGCGGCTCGTGATCGCTTACTCAGTCATGAGCAATATCTGAGTGAGCAAGGTTGTTTGATTTACAAATTACCACTAGGAGGCTTTTGTAGTTCTGGTTTGTTCGTTGCTCCTCAGGCATATGAAATTGCTGATCTGAGTTTACTCACAGAAGAAGTTTTCGGTCCTATTCTGCATGTGATACGTTTTGAACGAAAAAACAGACTTTCCATCATCAAACAACTCAATCAATTGGGCTATGGTTTAACATTTGGCATACAAAGTCGCATTGAAAGTTCAGTGTCTGAGGTGCTGTCCGAGATTAATGCCGGTAATTTGTACGTCAATCGTAACACAATTGGTGCTGTGGTTGGCTTGCAACCCTTTGGTGGTGTCGGTTTATCCGGTACTGGTCCAAAGGCTGGAGGACCGCACTATTTGCAGAGCTTGTGCCATGAGGTCACTGTGTCGATCGATACGACTGCGGCAGGTGGTAATGCTAGTCTGATGGCCATGGAAGAGTGAGCTTACGAGGAGTAATTTGTTATGAGGGTGATGTTTTTGAAGCGATTGATTAGTTTGTCTGCTATGTCTGCCTTAGTGATAGTTGCAGGATGCAGTTCAGAAGCAAATACAGCGTCACAAGATGCTGCCAGCGCGGGTGCGGCTTCCGGTGAGGCTTTTTATCAGAAACAAGGGGAGGACTTTGGTACTAGTTTAAGTCAGCAACTCGGAGAGGCGCTTGGTAATGCGCATTAGTTATAGCACTGTGCATTCCGCCTTTCCGCCGCAAAGTTTTTTGTAACAATGTAAGCATTTTGCTTGCCGAAGGCTCAGTTTTAGTATATACCGTTCGCTAAGAATTCGGTATTTTGAGACACAAATTTAGGTTCTTATTTGCTCAAATATTGAGCAAAAAAGTATCTTACATAAGGTTAAGGTATGAGATTAAAAAGTCGTGTTTTTCAGTTAGTTATTTTATTGCTCGGGCTCGGGCTTTCGTATTCATGTTGGGCCGATAGTCTCGGCTTTCTCAACCCAAAAGGCTGGGTTTCTTCACAAGAACGTGCCTTGATGTTCGATACCGCAGCATTAATGCTAATTGTTGTGTTGCCAGTTATCTTTATGAGTTTTGCTTTCGCCTATCGTTACAGGGCTAAAAAACGTAAAGGTCAATTCAGGCCTGAATGGTCACACAGTACGATTTTAGAGGTTTTCTGGTGGGGGATTCCTACTATAATAATCGTATTGCTTGGTATAATACTCTGGAAGAGTACTCACGAGCTTGATCCTTACCGTAAGTTAGACAAGCCAGGTCCTGTTGAGCAAGTGCAGGTTGTCGCCCTGCAATGGAAATGGATGTTTATCTATCCAGATGAGGGTATTGCAACCATCAATGACCTGTATCTACCAGTCAATAAACAGGTTCAGTTCCTAATAACAGCAGACGCCCCAATGAGCGCGTTTAACATCCCTCAGCTTGTCGGGCAAATCTTCGCAATGGCCGGGATGAGAACACGCTTGCACATGTATTCATCCCATGAAGGCGTTTACGAGGGTCTTAACACTCAGCTCAATGGTGATGGGTTCTCGTTTATGCATTTTCCTGTTCATGTGGTCTCTGATACTGAATTCTCTTCCTGGATCGACAAGGTTCGACGTGATGGTAAGCCACTTTCATTCGAAGGTTATGCGCAATTGTATAAACCAACAACTAATCCACCGCCAGAATATTTCTCCACGGTCCCGGATAACTTGTTTAAGAAAATCATGATGCAGTACATGGAAAACACCCATTGGTTACACAGTAACAGTTGAGATAAACGCAGAGGTATAAGCGAATGTTAGAACACTTAATTTTTGGTAAATTATCACTCGACGCATTGCCTGACGATCCCATCACGCTCTACGGTGCGGGCAGTGTTCTATTTTTAGGTCTTTTCTTGGTGTTGGGCTCCATCACGTATTTTGGTAAGTGGAAATATGTGTGGAACGAGTGGATTTGTACTGTCGATCATAAAAAAATCGGTATCATGTACGTCATGCTTGCCTTCGTGATGTTTATCAGAGCGCTTATCCAGGCCATGATGATGCGGGCTCAACAAGCGACTTCTGTAGGCCCTGGTCACTTAGGTTATATGGATCCTGCTTACTATAATCAGTTCTTCTCTGAGCACGGTGTGATTATGATCTTTTTTGTGGCAATGCCACTGATCTTTGGTGTTATCAACATGATACTGCCGTTACAAATTGGTGCCAGAGACGTTGCTTATCCTTATTTGAACTCACTAAGCTTCTGGCTGACATTAGTTTCAGCAGGCTTCATGATGGTCTCATTGGTCATTGGTAACTGGGATCGTGCTGGTTGGTTAGCATATCCACCCTTATCAGGCTTGAAATATAGCCCTGACACGGGCGTCGATTACTTCATATGGGTACTACAGATCTCGGGGGTCGGAAGTCTCTTGTCGGGAATTAACTTCACCGTGACTATTCTAAAAATGCGTTGCCCTGGTATGACCTTAATGAAAATGCCGGTGTTTGTCTGGGCATCACTATGTGCAATGGTTCTTGTTGCTCTAGCTTTCCCGATTTTAACAGTAACACTAGGTCTGCTTGCACTAGATAGAACCATGGATATGCATTTCTTCACTCAAACCCAAGGTGGAAACATCATGATGTATATCAACATGATTTGGGCTTGGGGGCATCCGGAAGTATACATTCTAATCTTGCCTATCTTTGGCGTCTTTTCAGAGGTGGTTGCGACATTCTCTCGCAAACGTTTATTCGGCTATACCACGATGGTTGGAGCTATTTTATTGATCGGTTTCTTATCTTTCATTGTCTGGCTTCATCACTTCTTTACCATGGGCGCAGGTGCCAACGTCAATGCTTTCTTTGGTATCATGACGATTATTATTGCTATCCCTACAGGGGTGAAAGTCTTTAACTGGCTATTCACTATGTTTAGAGGTGATATTGTTTTTCCAACTCCCATGATGTGGATCATGGCTTTTTTCACGACTTTTGCGATTGGCGGTATGGCTGGTGTTATGATGTCTATTCCACCAGTAGATTTCCAAACCCACAATAGTCTATTCCTTGTTTCACACTTCCATAATGTCATTATTGGCGGTGTGTTATTTGGATTTTTCGCTGGACTATCGTTCTGGTTTCCGAAAGTTTTTGGTTTTATGTTAGACGAACGTCGAGGAAAATATGCTTTCTGGCTCTGGGTCTCAGGGTTTTACATTGCTTTTATGCCTTTGTATCCATTAGGTCTTATGGGAGCAATGCGACGTAATTTTCATTTTGAAAATCTTGCCTACAAGCCCTATCTCATCATTGCAGCCTTTGGTGCCGCTCTGATATTCCTAGGTTTCTTGTGCCAGGTCTGGCAGTTGCTCTACAGTATCAAACACCGTGAAGAACTGCGCGACAAAACTGGTGACCCATGGGATGGTCGTACTTTAGAGTGGTCTTTATCATCGCCGGCTCCATTCTATAACTTTGCTCATATCCCGACGGTCGATCAGATTGATGACTATTGGTATAAAAAACAAGCGAGTAAAGCAGAGGGTAAGCGTGTTCCTGAGCTTGCAGATGGTTATGAGGATATTCACATGCCGCGTTCAACACCAGCAGGCTTTATTATCAGTCTATTCGCGGCATTATTTGGTTTTTCTATGATTTGGCACATGGTCATACCTGGTATCATTGGGATGCTTGGCGTGATCATCACTGTTATTGTTAAGAGTTTTAATCTAGACACAGACTACTACGTCAAAGCCGATGAGGTCGAAAATATCGAGCGAGCACACGTCGAGGAGGCACACGCATGAGTTCCACTGAAATGACCCATGATCACGGTCACAACACAGATTCAATTGATGTCCTAGGCTTTTGGCTTTACATCATGACCGACTGTATTTTATTCGGGTCTTTATTTGCTGCCTACTTGGTACTTCATCACCCGCATGCTTATGGTCCTTCTCTCGCACCTTTGGTCAACTTAAATTACGTGCTCGGTGAAACCATGTTCTTACTATTTAGTAACTTATCTTTTGGCCTCGCCATGATCGCAAGTTACAAAAATAAGACGTCATTATCACTCAATCTGCTTGCACTCACTTTTGTGTTAGGTTTCTGTTTTGTCGCAATGGAAGTTAATGAGTTTGTGCATTTAGTTCATGAAGGATATAGCTGGACTGCGAGTGCCAGTGCCTCGGCCTTCTTTACATTAGTCGCCACTCACGGTCTTCACGTCTCATTTGGCTTGCTATGGATTCTAGTTATGATTTATCAGGGTTGGAAGTTAGGTTTCAGTGGTATCGTGCAGCGTCGCCTGACTTACCTTGGCTTATTTTGGAATTTTCTAGACATTGTTTGGATTTTTGTTTTCACTGTGGTTTATCTGCTGGGGTATATACAATCATGAATCAATCATCAAATCATATCGGTCAAGATCAGGACTTTGGTACTGGAACTAAAACCTTTGGAATTTATCTACTAGGCTTTGTTTTGTGCGTTATCTTAACGCTCATTCCTTTCTTAGCGGTAATGCATGAAGTTGGTTCTAAGATGCTATTAATGGAGATTATCTTTGTTTCGGCGATTATCCAGTTTTTTGTCCAAGTTATCTGCTTCTTACGCTTAAACACGGCGACACAACAAGGTCAGACCAACGTGATGAGTTTTATTTTCACTGGTGTTGTTTTAGTGGTTCTTATTGGGGGTTCTGTGTGGATTATGACTAGCCTCAATTACTTTATGATGCACTAACGGTTGACCATACCGGCTCTGCCGTTCAATAATGACAAGGGTTTAAAAGGGAAAACTTATAATGGACTATATCAATCTGACGAGAGCATTTGCCGTTACAACCATGATCATCTCGATCGGCTTTCTGTTTCATCTAAAGCACTATGAGCAAATGGCTAGAAAAATGCTTGGCGGACCCTCTGGCTTTATCTTAGGTGGAGTTTTGCCAGTACTGGTCGGAAGCTTAGTGCTTCACTTTCCTCATCCAGGTGCTCAAGGTTGGCAGTTGACTTTGCCCGTCATTGGTGGAATCTTATTTTTAGTGGGTGTATTTAGGATTTGGTTTGTGCACCTTTGGGTTAGAATTATATCTAGTAACATTTCATTTGTACCCGTATTATTTGCAGTTTTCGGTCTGATCTTTGGCTGCTTATTGATATTTGCCGGTTATATTGTCCCCTTATACAAATGAGGTTAAAAACTAACTCATGAAGATTAATACCAATAGTCATGATGAACGCGCTGAACTTGTTATTGATAAGAAAGTTGCACTATGTCGTTGCTGGCAGTCAAAGAAATTTCCACTCTGTGATGGCTCCCATCGCGAATGGAATCAAGCTCACGACGATAACGTAGGTCCTATGATCGTCAGTCCATCTGAGTCTTAGTTTTTTTTACTCGAAACTACTATCTCGCTTTTTCTTAGACTCATAAAATCAAACCTAACAGTAATAAAAGTACTGTAATTACTGCAGTTGGCAGAAAGCCAATGACCATCAGTGGCGTGTTGCCTTGCTGAGGCGTAATAGGCCCTGTTACAACTAGGCGTTGATCAATTGGTCCGGATTTAATAATTTTACCTAAAGGGTCTATTATCGCGGTAATCCCTGTATTCGAACAGAACAACACAAATCGATTGGTCTGAAGTGCTGCCATTTGTGCCATTTGGAGGTGCTGAGCAAGTGCTATTGAACGCCCAAACCAGCCATCATCATTGATAACAACCAATAGTTGGCTATCCATGCTGTGTTTGATGACATAATTTGGATAAATAATCTCGTAGCAAATAAATGGCGCAATCTTAAGCTCTTGATCATGGAGAATCCCTTGTTGTTTCGCTCCTTTTGAAAAATCCGACATCGGTACGGAAAACGAATTGAATAATGGCTCAAGCCATGATTCAAACGGTGTATATTCACCAAACGGAACTAAGAAGTGTTTGTCATATCGTGCAGATGATGCGCCAACCATCAATAGACTATTAAAGAATCGTTTTTTATTTTTTGACGTGGTTGGAGCGCCCAGTAAAAATAGTGTGTTGCTATCCGATGCTAATGTTTTAATTTGATCCATGTAGCTGGGTAGTTGGCTAGGGTAGAAGGGGATGGCAGCTTCTGGCCAAACAATAATACGACTGTCTCGATGTTGCATACTTAATTGCAGATAGGTTTGTAAAATAGTCTGTAAAAGATGACTGTCCCATTTAAGAAATTGTTCAAAATTACCTTGAATTAAACTCACCTTAATTGATTTTCCGGTAGACTTTGACCATGTAATATCGTGTAAAAGCGATGCTGGAATAATCAAGATCAAGAGAATGCCGATAGCAATTAGCCTATTTTTAAGAGTTTTAGAGGTAAGGCATAATACGAAGCTACCGGCTATTAACGTGACGACAAGACTAATACCATACGTTCCAATCAGTGGCGATAAGCCTCTCAAAAAAGAGTCAGTTTGTGAGTAGCCCAATAAAAGCCAGGGAAGGCCGGTCAGTAGAGTGCTGCGTAAGTACTCACTCAATAACCAAACAGCTGGAAATAAACATAAGCATTGTAAAGCCAGTGGCTTTGTACCCCCATAGCGTTGAAACAGATAGCCAGGAATTGCGATAAACAAAGATAAAAAACAGGCAAGACCGAGAGTTGCTATCCAGGTTAGCCAAAGCGACACGTTTCCAAAGTTATGAATGCTAATAGAAATCCAAGAGAACCCAACTCCAAAGAAGCCGACACCAAATAGTAGTCCGCAGAGCAGTGCTTGTTTTGGAGTTGATTTAATCCATAGGTAGCAAAGCAGAGCCGGGCTTATGAATGCGACGGCATATATACCGAATGGCGAGAACGCTAGAGGAAGTATCGCACCAGCAATTAAAGCTAACCAATAGATCAACATATGTTATTCTTCTTTCGCTGAAAGGAGAATACGAAGCTTTTGAATACGGCGACTGTGTGTTTTGACAATACTAATATGCAGGCCCTTAATGTCTATTGACTCGCCTTGTTTGGGAATGTGACTCATCTTGTGCAGCACAAAGCCACCGATAGTATCACTGTCATCATGCTCTAAATTAGTTTTAAAGTAAGTGTTAAATTCTTCTAAAGGTGTTAGCGCATCGACTAAAAACTCATTCTCTGAGACCAATGTAATGCTTTCCTCTTCAACTTTTGTGTCATATTCATCTTCAATGTTGCCAACGATTTGCTCGAGCAAATCCTCAATCGTAACCAAACCACAAACACTACCGTATTCATCAACAATGATAGCGATGTGATAGCGTTTAAGGCGAAACTCCTTGAGCAGTACGTCGAGTCGTTTGCTCTCAGGAATAAAAGTTGCTTGACGAACAAAATGCTCGATAGTTTGCTCACTGCCACTAGAATTTGGAAGTGCTTTAAGTAAATCTTTTGCCATCAAGACACCGATGACTTCATCACGACTCTCAGAAACAACGGGGAAGCGTGAGTGTCCTGATTCAGTGATAATAGGTAATGCTTGTTGTGGTGTCATGTCACTCTCTAAGACAACCATCTGAGGGCGAGGAATCATCACATCACCGGCATCCATTTCAGACACTTTAAGCACACCGCGAATCATTTTGAGTGAATCGGCATTCAACAGATGGTTATCTTTTGCGTGTTCCAGCGTATCTAACAGTTGCTCAATATCTTGTGGTTCACGAGTCACTGCAAAGGCTAACCAATCAAGCCAAGATTTCGAACTGTCTGAATTTTTTTCTTTATGCATGAGACTCTCAGTTATTTTTATAAGGGTTGTTAATTTGTAGTTCCTGTAGAGCTAAAATTTCTAATGATTCCATTTCGTCAGCCTCTTTATCGTTTTGATGATCGTATCCCAATAAGTGTAAAAAGCCATGAATGGTGAGATGAGCAAAATGGTCAAGAAAATTAATTTTCGAATCCTTGGCTTCATTTTGTATGGTTTGATAACAAAATACAATGTCTCCCCAAGAAGTTGGAAGCTCTCCAGGATGCGGTTCATCGGGAAACGAGAGTACATTAGTTGTTTTTGCTTTGTTTCGAAATTCAGCATTCAGATCAATCATGTCCGAAGTGTTTACAATGACACATGTTATTGTATCACGAGAGGATTGATGCACTTGTTCTCTAACGATCTTAAGCTTGAGTGCTGCATCCAGCCACATGTTAAATTGATCTTCGGTAGGGCAGTGATGGAATTCCGTCTGATTAATAATCTCAATCGTCAGCGCTTTCATAAGCCTCAATTATTTTCTGCACTAAAGGGTGTCTCACAGCATCAGTTGATGTGAAAAAAGTAAATCGCACAGCATTAATATTCTGTAAAAGCATGAGAGCGTTACGTAAACCCGAATCAACACGCTTAGGTAAATCGACTTGAGTAATGTCTCCAGTAATGACAACTTTAGATCCATAACCAATCCGTGTAAGCAACATTTTCATCTGTTCTTTGGTAGTATTTTGCGCTTCATCAAGAATTACAAAAGCATCGTTGAGTGTTCGACCTCGCATAAAAGCCAATGGAGCAATCTCAATTTGTTGTTTTTCAGTCAGCTGAGCAACGCGATCACCACCCATGAGTTCGAATAAGGCATCGTACAATGGACGTAAATAAGGATCGACTTTTTGTGTTAAATCTCCTGGCAAAAAACCTAAACTTTCGCCAGCTTCAACTGCAGGACGAGTTAAGATAATTCGACTGACCTTCTCTTGTTCTAATGCATCGACGGCGCACGCTGCTGCTAGAAAAGTTTTACCAGTTCCTGCAGGTCCGATTCCAAAGTTAATATCGTATTGTTGGATTGATTGCAGATAATGACGCTGATTCAGTGTTTTTGGACTGATCTGTGCTTGCTTTAGTTTGATGATAGAGTCAGCAAGTTTTTGCTTAACATTGATGTCGTCACTGGCCTGCTCACTCTCTAATGATTTAATTTGCAATTGAATATCCTTATTCGTCAGTGTGTCCGTTTCAGAAGTTTTATCGTAAAGTGTTTGTAAGGCTTCTTGAGTTATCGCAACCGATGCAGGAATGCCGATAATGTCGAACTCACAGCCACGGTTGTTAATTTCAACGCCAAGTGAGCGCTCTAATTGCAAGAGGTTTTGATTGAAAGGACCACAAAGGCAGGCTAGACGATCGTTATCTTCAGGTTCGATAATTAAATGCCGTGTTAATTTTGCTTCAGCCAATGTTGCTCCCTTTTAAGACCGTGTTGTCAGTATGCCTTAATAAACTCTTCAGGAATACGATACGACAAAACGGATCTAAATATCAAGAAGCTTGCCGCGAAGCGAGTTGGGTAAGGCTTCAATGATTTCAACAGTAGCTAACTCACCTATCATCGATGCTGGTGCGGTGAAGTTAACAACACGATTATTTTCAGTGCGGCCACTGAGTTGATTTGGGTCTTTCTTAGACGGCCCGGTGACAATAAGTGTTTGTGCTGTACCTACCATGTCATGACTAATCTGCATTGCTTGTTGTTTTATTACGGCTTGCAAACGACTCAAGCGTTCTTGCTTAACAGCAAGAGGAGTATCGTCTTTAAGATTCGCTGCCGGTGTTCCTGGTCTAGCACTGTAGATAAAACTGTACGAGTGATCAAAATTGAGCTCTTTGGCTAGATTCAGTGTTTGTTCAAAATCATGATCAGTCTCACCCGGAAAGCCGACAATGATATCTGTAGAGAGACTAATGTCGGGTCGGACTTGTCTCAGCTTTCTGATACGAGATTTGTATTCTAGTACGGTATATGTTCGCTTCATTGCGGCTAAAATACGATCAGAACCACTTTGTATCGGAAGGTGTAAGTAGTTGGCAAGTTTAGGTTCCTCAGCATAAGCATCGATTAAATTATCTGAAAACGAAGAGGGGTAAGAAGTAATAAAACGAATTCGTTCAATGCCATCAATCGCAGCGATATAGTGGATCAACAGGGCAAGGTCAGCAAGCGTGCCATCATTCATCAGACCGCGGTAATCATTGACATTCTGTCCAAGCAGTGTGATTTCTTTAACATTTTGCTCTGCCAATACGGCACATTCGGCTAGTACATCATCAAACGGTCGACTGATCTCTTCACCGCGCGTATATGGCACCACGCAGTAGGTACAATATTTGCTGCAACCTTCCATGATGGAGACATAGGCAGTAGGTCCTTTGGCACGAGGGGTCGGTAAGCAATCAAATTTTTCAATCTCGGGGAAGCTGATATCAACAGTAGACTTTCGGTGTTTTTGCACGGATGACACCATCTCAGGAAGGCGATGCAGCGTTTGTGGACCAAAAACAATATCAACGTAAGGTGCGCGCTTTAAAATGGCTGATCCTTCTTGACTGGCAACACAACCACCCACGGCAATAATGACATTCGGGTTTTTTTGTTTAAGTTTAAACCATCTCCCTAGGTCAGAAAAAACTTTTTCCTGAGCTTTTTCACGAATCGAGCAGGTGTTTAAAATAAGAACATCCGCATTATCTGGCGAATCCGATAGCGCAAGATCATGGGACGCACTGAGAACATCACCGATTTTGCCAGAGTCATATTCGTTCATTTGACAGCCAAATGTCTTAATGTGCATGGTCTTCATGGTTGCCTATTCCCATTCAATTAAACAGAGGCGCGCATTGTATGCTGGTTTTAAACAGATAGCTAGAGTGTCTGTAGCATGCAAAGAGTAGGCTTTGCACTGTAGTCTCGGTTTGTTATGGTATGCAGAATTCATCAAGCCAACGGAATTATCATGACAGACTATTTTTCTTTCTCAGCTGAAGATCACAAGCAAAAATCGGTATCTTTAACTTTACTAACTAGCGAAAGCCTCGAACGTTTTGAAGCCACGCTAAACACAACTGCTAAGCTTTGGCTCAAACATACAGGGTTTAAAGCCAAGTCTAAACAGGTTTGCCACTTACCGGCTGACGACGCCAGTTTACAGGCCGTTTTGATTGGAATTGGTGAGCATTTTGATCCTTCGCTAATGTCGTCAATTCCACATCGACTAGAGCCAGGATGCTACTCATTCGATCTGAGTCACATTGATGCGAGTGAGCACGAGATTGAGCTAGCTTACTTATTCTGGGGCTTGGGCTCCTATCGCTATTCACAATATCAAGTTGTAGAGGAGTCATGTGCCCAACTGCTTGTGCCTGCTGAGATCGATGCGTTGAAGCTGGAAAGCTGGGTCAGTAGTTATAGCTTAGCCCGAGACATGATCAACACGCCTTGTGCGGATATGGGGCCACCTGATATCGAACAGCTGATTCGGCACGTTGCAGACGAGCATGACGCGACTGTAACGGTGATATCTGGTGAGCAACTGGCCAGTGACTATCCAGCTATTCATGCGGTTGGTAAAGGTGCTAAAGATGACTATGCACCACGTTTGATCGATCTTACTTGGGGTGACGAGAATGCTCCAAAAATTACCTTGGTTGGTAAAGGCGTGTGCTTTGACACCGGTGGTCTAAATTTAAAACCACCGCGTGGAATGCGTCTGATGAAAAAGGACATGGGTGGAAGCGCTTCAGCAATTGCACTAGCGCGCACCATTATGATGCAACAATGGCCAGTGCGCTTACGTTTGATGATTCCGGCGGTTGAGAATGCTATTGATAACAAAAGCTACCGTCCTGGTGACATTATAAAAACACGTGCGGGTATAACGGTCGAAGTTGATAATACCGATGCGGAAGGTCGTCTGATTTTATGTGATGCGCTATATGAAGCCTGCAGCGAGTCACCAGATTATCTGATCGATTTTGCTACATTGACTGGTGCTAGGGCAGTTGCTTTAGGACCTGACTATGCTGCTGTCTTTAGTAATCAGTCTCAGTTAGCGCACGAGGTTCAAGCTTACTCTGTAACAGAGCATGATCTAGTTTGGCCATTACCTTTACATCGTCCCTATAACGCCATGCTCTCAAGCACAATTGCCGATTGCCAAAACTGTTCGACGACGGGTGAGGCGGGTACTATAACAGCCGCTTTATTCCTGGATAAATTTGTCGCGCAAGAAACCGCGTGGTTGCATTTCGATATTCCGGGTATGCACGAGCACGCTTTAGAGGGACATAAAAAGGGTGGTGATATTGAGGGCGTTCGTGCTGTTGCAGCTTACCTAAAAAAGAAGCTCGATATTTAATCGTAGTCCAGCAAAAAGCAAGGCATAGGCCTGGAATTTAGCTTACAAATGAGAAGCGGTGTAGCAGGGTTGCTATGAAACCGTTGTTACTTTGGTGGCATGTGAAGATTTGAGAGTCACCCTCTATGTTACTGATGTATCTGAATTATTGGTAGCAACGCCAACTTTGGTGTTTAATAGTGGTATGACTTATCTTAAATATAAAAGGATGTTTATATGCCCAATAGTACGCTGAGACCGGTTTATATCGTCGACGGTACCCGCACGCCGTTTTTAAAAGCACGTGGCCCTCGTGGACCCTTTTCTGCTTCTGATCTAGCGACTCGTGCCGGTCAAGAACTGTTGAATCGTTTAAGTCTTTGTCCGACGCAGCTTGATGAAGTCATTATGGGGTGCGTCATACCCAGTGAGACCGAGGCTAATATCGGTCGAATTATTGCTCTGCGCTTAGGTTGTGGACAGAAAGTACCGGGCTGGACGGTCCAACGTAACTGCGCTTCTGGCATGCAATCCCTTGACTGCGCCTTTCAAAATATCGCGACTGGCCGATCGAATCTTGTGTTAGCGGGTGGTACAGAAACCATGAGTCGAGCGCCACTGATCTATCAACCTGACATGGTGAACTGGCTGGCAAGATTCAGTAAAGCAAGAACATTCATCAGCAAATGCGCTTTGATTAAAGAGCTCAGACCGCGTTATTTAAAGCCTATTATTAGCCTGTTACATGGGCTGTCTGATTTCCTTTACAACTGCAATATGGGTCAATCAACCGAAGAAATTGCTTTTCAATTTGGTATTACGCGAGAAGCAATGGATGAATTTGCCATGTCCAGTCAACTGCGTGCTGCTGCAGCTGAATCAGCAGGCTATTTTAAATCAGAGATGATCAACCTATTCGATGCAAAAGGAAAACTCTACAACCTTGATGACGGAGTGCGGCCGGATACTAGCATGCAGAGCTTGGCGCGCTTGAAGCCCGCATTTGATAGAAA
Source organism: uncultured Coxiella sp. (assembly GCA_902623005.1). Lineage (GTDB taxonomy): Bacteria > Pseudomonadota > Gammaproteobacteria > Coxiellales > Coxiellaceae > UBA9148. Next base: position 45,899 of record CACNSC010000006.1, on the reverse strand, counting down.
GTTCGGTGCAATAACAGCTGCGAATAGCTCGCAAGTAAGTGATGGTGCTGCAGTGCTAGTTATGGCCAGTGAGCAAGCCGTTGAGCAGTATCAATTACCAGTTTTAGGGCAATTGGTTGATGTTCATTGGGCTGGTTGTAATCCTCTCACTATGGGGCTAGGGCCAAGTTATGCGGTACCACCCTTGTTGCACAAGCATGAACTTAAGCCAGCCGATATCAATTATTGGGAAATTAATGAAGCCTTTGCTGCCCAAACATTGGGTTGTCTAAAAGCTTGGGAGTCAGAAGAGTTTTGTCAAAAAGAACTGGGCTTGAGTACTGCCTTTGGTGCAATTGACAAAGATCGCTTGAATATTGATGGTGGTGCTATTGCTTTGGGTCACCCAGTGGGAGCGAGTGGTGCGCGTATTGTCTTGCATGTTCTCAATGTATTGAAACGCTTAAATGAAAAATCAGGTGTTGCAACATTGTGTATTGGTGGTGGTATTGGTGGCGCTGCGCTTTTAAATCGTGTTGACGGGTAATCATTGGATAAGGAAAAAATCATGGCTGAAGTGAAAAAACATTGGCAGTTTTATATCGATAAAGAGGGTATTAGTTGGCTATCACTCGACCGACATGGCGAGGCTGTGAACACCATCAGTCAGGAAGTGCTATTAGAGTTAGAATGTTTGCTGGATGAGCCGACGTTATTAGCCTCAAGAGGTGTTGTTATTACATCAGCTAAATCCAGTGGGTTCATTGCGGGTGCTGACATTAAGCAGTTTTCCAATTGTCAAAGTGAAGACGACTTTTTTGAATGGATTCGTCATGGACAAATGATTTTTGATAAAGTCGAGTCATTATCAATCCCTACCGTTGCACTGATCAATGGGTTTTGTCTGGGTGGTGGTTATGAGCTGGCGTTGGCTTGTCGTTACCGCATCGCGCTGGATAAACCAAGTACCAAAATTGGCTTACCAGAAATCAAGCTTGGTATTCATCCAGGTTGGGGTGGATGTATTCGCCTGCCAAAACTAATTGGTGCGATTCCTGCGATGAGTATTATACTGCCAGGCGCTGCAATCTCTGCGCGTGCCGCCAAGCGAATGGGTATGGTGGACGAGGCTGTACCAATGAGGCAGCTAGAAAACGCTGCCCGATATTACATTTCAAAGCAACCTGCGCCGTATTCTCCTAAATGGTGGCACAGCCTAAGCAATCAAAGTATTTTTCGTCCCCTTGTGAAACGTTTACTATTAAAACAGCTGGCCAAGAAAGCGGTTAGTCGTGAACATTACCCAGCACCTTATGCTGTGGTTGAGAATTGGGCTGCCGATGGTATTGGTGGCGATGCGATGGTCAACGAAGCTCGTTCCATTAGTAAAATGTTTGCAACTGATACTGCGAAAAATTTAGGTCGTGTTTTCTTTTTACAAAATCGTATGAAAGAGCTCGGCAAGCAAATTAGCTTTAAGCCTGGTTCGGTGCATGTTATTGGTGCGGGCACTATGGGTGGTGACATTGCAGCGTGGTGCGCTCTTCAAGGGATGACAGTAACATTGCAAGATCAATCAGCCGAGAGATTAGCCCCGGCAATGAAGCGGGCTCATGCGCTATTCAAGAAAAAACTTAAAAAAGCTTATTTAATTCAAGCTGCACAGGATCGATTATTGCCGGATATTGGAGGACGTGGAGTAGCTCAAGCCGATATTGTTATCGAAGCTATCTTTGAAAATCTAGAAGCCAAACAAAGCGTATTTACCGAGCTTGAACAGCGTGCCAAGAAAGGCGCAATTCTCGCTTCTAATACCTCAAGTATACCACTTGAAAAAATTGCAAAGAGTATGAAAGAGCCCAGTCGTCTGGTTGGAATTCATTTCTTTAACCCAGTCGCAAAAATGCCACTGGTTGAAATCGTAAAAAGTCAGGAAACTCGTGATGAGATTGTGCATCAAGCAGCCGCTTTTGTAACACAAATCAAGCGTTCACCTGTTGTTGTCGGTAGCCAGCCTGGGTTTTTAGTCAATCGAATTCTGATACCGTATCTACTTGAGGCCATGATTTTACTTGAGGAAGGCGTGCCTGCAGATCGCATCGATCAGGCAGCATTGGATTTTGGCATGCCAATGGGGCCGATACACTTAGCGGATACAGTTGGCCTCGATGTTTGTTTATCAGTCGGTGAGATTTTGGCAGAATCATTGGGACGAGACGTGCCCTCTAAATTGCATCAAATGGTTGAAGATGGTCACTTGGGCGTTAAAACTGGACAAGGTTTTTATGCGTATAACAAAGGTAAAAAGATTTCTACCACAGTCAGTGATAACGATGGTGATTTAAGAACACCGGATCTAACCGATCGACTCATACTGTCGATGGTCAACGAGGCCGTATTTTGTTTACATCAAGGTGTGGTTTCTGATCAGGATTTATTGGATGCAGGTATGATCTTTGGTACAGGTTTTGCTCCTTTTCGCGGTGGTCCTTTGCATTATGCTCAACAGCGCGGTGTCATTGATGTGGTTGCTCAGTTGGAACGTTTAACTGAAGATCACGGTAATCGTTTCAAGCCAAAAGCGGGCTGGGAGGTGCTTAGCCCAGATCATCAACAGCAGGTAGTAAGTTGATGAATCATAGCTCTTTCTATCCAAAAAAAGAGTTGTCACTATTGCGATTATTGATTAGATCAATCAAGTATTTTAGGTCTTCGTTTATCGTTATCTGGCCTTTTATCGTACCAATTGTGTGTTGTTATTTAGCAAGCTTACTCTTACCAGAGAAGCTATCTTTATGGTTAGAATACACTATTGATTTGGGTATTATGATCGTTGGTCTCATTTTCTTGATTGTCTCAATGAGTTGTTTTCATTATGTGTGTATGGGTGAGAAAAAAAGAGTTTTCCCCACAAAAAAACAATGGAAAAGCGTCGCAATATTGATTTTTTATTTAACTTGCTTGATCATTCTTGCAATACTTATTATTAAGCGAATTGATGCCACAAAGATAACGGGCTTGTTTCTTGATCTAGGTATATCTTCGGCACTTGCATTTATTTTTCTATCAACTGTGTTTGCATACCCATTAATTATAATCCATAACATTAAGCTTGCAGCTGCGTTCTCACTGAGTATAACGTTAGTGAGTGCTAATTTTATAAAAGTTATTTTACTTTATCTTTTAGTCCTGATAATGGCATTGCTAGTATTGCCATCGAGTGAACATATGGCTTTATTAGAAAAATATTTTCTCAATATTCCTGCGGCAATATTTACTATCACTGGATTTCTTCCTATCATAATTAACTACTGGTTGCTCCTAACAAATGATTGTACCATTCGTCACTTACCTGATTTTTCGCTCTAGCTGACTTATGATTTCTATCAAAAAAAAATCACCTATATTTCTTGTCGTTTTAGCTTTATTGGCTGCGCTACCTGCTTTTGCTATTGATACCTATACACCAGCTGTGACAATTATGGGTGATTTTTTTGGCGTAAGTCCTACGAAGGTTATCGTTACGATTTCAAGTTATATGCTTGGGTTTGCTATCGGCATGTTAGTCTGGGGTCCATTATCAGATATTTTTGGCCGCAAGATTATTATAAAAATTGGCCTAGTGATTTACCTGGTAGCCACGGCAGTGGCTTCACTCTCTCAACAACTTAATGTTTTAGTAGCGGCACGATTTTTTCAGTCGATTGGTGATTCTGCCGGCGTTGGAATTGCATTTACCATGATGAGAGACTGCTATTCAGGCGACCGTTTAACCCGGAATATCGCTGCGATTATTGCAATGATGATGCTAGCGCCCATGATAGCACCTATGATAGGCTCTGCATTACTTCAACACCAGCATTGGCAAAACATCTTTCACTTTTTGTTTAGCTATGGCTTTATAATGTTTCTGATTAGTTTTGCTTTACCAGAGACATTAGATCCAAAATTACGACTTCGTTTTGATTCGGTGATCAATCAATTTGTAGCTCATCTGAGTAATACCGCATTCTTACGTCTGATGTTTTCCGCTGCCATGAGCTTTGCTGCAACATTCTGTTTCATAAGCTCAGCTGCTATTATATACATGACAATTTATGGCTTAGGAAAATACCTGTATGCGGGGCTTTTTGCATTGAATGCTATTGCAATAATTTTTGGAAGTCTAACTCTACGTTATTATACTGGGCGTATCTCACCAAGAGTAATTCAATCCATTGGATTGTCTATTTTTATAGTCAGCGATTTATTGTTGTTAGTAATCACGCATTACCATCCTAATAATTGGAAACTCTTTACACCATTGATTACTTGTACGTCGTTTGGTTTATGCCTGTTGATTGGGAGCTTAATTAGCTCTGCTATCAACAGTGTTGATAATGCTTTCGGTACTGCAACTGCTATCCTTAATTTCACAAGGAATTGCCTGGCCTCATTATCCAGTTATTTTATTAGCTTGTTGATCTTGCACTCTGTGATTCCAATTCTTTTGATGCAGTTACTTTTTGCGGTCTTCTTAATTATATTTCTTACCGTTATTACTTCCAGAGAGCGTGCGCCATTGATTAAATAATGGCGTAGCATTGCGGAATGCTGCACTGACTCCCAACTATTTCAATAGCATCCCGGTGTCTGCTTGAAAATAAGCAAGGGAAGTAGTTTTGACGCCAGGATTTGCTGCGTGATATTTGATCGATTAATAATTGCTTTTTTTCTAATGTCGGGTGTTCAATCATGCTGGCTAAAGTATTTTTTATTGCTGCAGCATAAACTGGATATTTCTTGACAATATCTAAGCATAACCGTAAACAAATCAATACAATGATTGAATTTTCTCGTTTAAAAAGTGATTGCATCGCATTATGATTTTCATTTTCACGTATCAGAAGTCGCTCGCCTTGATTTTCTTTTTTTTGATGATGCATTACATTAACCAGCTCGTCGAAACTAAACTGACGAGCAAGTGACTCTAAACTGTTAATTGATTGAAACGCCATGGCCAGGTCAATCACAGTTTCATCATTACTATTTTTTATCAATAATAATGCTCGATGCTTATGAGGTAATCGTGATAAGAAAAGATTAAATCCTGGCTCATCTTGACATTGAGCTGCTTGATGTAAAACGCTATCGATAGGTCGCTGGCGTTTTTGTTGTTCTAGCAGTTTTTCCCAGAGAAAACTACCAATTTTACCGATGAGTTGTTTTATTTCTTGAGTATTATGATAATAATGTGCAATAAATTCAATGGGTGAGTGATTTCTTAAGTCCCGCTGCAGCATATGCTGCTCTAATTGTTTTGGTTTTATAAGGCTCATAATATTCGCAACTGTTGAGGCCGATGTAGCAAGCTTGAAAAGATGATGGAAAAGATTTTCATTGGAATGATTTTTAATTCTCATTAGATCATCCCACTGATCTTTGTTGAACGATTGGAATAAAGTTAGATAATGTTCTGGAGCTGTTCTTTGCTCCATTACTCGCTCTCTTGCTGTATTGGAATCTTGAATTGCTGAGATTAATAATAAATTAAGGGCTGAGTTTCGCTCTTGATCGGTTTGTGATAACAGTTTAATCCATTGTTGGTCTGATAAAATTGAATGTTGTTTTAAATACGAGATCAATTGATGACAATCATGCGCTGTTAACTGAGTGATGCATTGCATCCAAACAGACATTGTTTGTGTTGATGAAAACGACAACATTAAATATATTTGCTCATTGCTTAGTGTTTTAAGCTTTTCAATGACTGACAAGATAGATTTGCTTTGAACTCTCGCATTGAGATCACGTAATTTTGGACTAAAATTTAATAAGATTGTATTTAATTGGTAATTATTCCCTGTCATGGTATGTCCTCCAGGGTGTTTTTATATTTGGATTTGATATTATCAGGTTGACTAACTATTGGTGTGATCTAGGACAAGAAAATCTCATTTTTGTCGCGGTTTTTCTTGATAAAAAAACAGCACTCGAGTTTTTTGGTAAAAATACTTTTGACCCAATTTATGCTAGGTGCACTAAATCACGCTCTTGGAGTGATTTAGTGCTTATAATACACGCTCAATCACAAACTTCATCCGCTCATGAATTTCAAGTTTAGGTACTTCTATGATTTGATAATCCTGATCACGGTAGATTTGTTGTAATGTTTGATAGTTTTGATAATAAAGCGCATCGTCATACGTTTGACGAAGGTTATCTGCCTGATAAATTTCTCGCCACGGTGGAAAGAAAAATACTTGCTGGTTATAGCGCTGTTGTGAAATGAAACGAAAAGTTGATTCTGTGATATTGCCGAATATCATTTGTTCAGCGTAGGCAGCATCAGGTAATCCACAATCAAAGAATACCGTCTCATTGTGCTTTACATGATTTTGATAGTCGAGCACGCATTGATCCAAGAGCAATTTGCAGTAAGTCGCTTTGCTGGTGTCAAGTAGCAACTTGCCGTATTTGATCTCAAATTGACTAATTACCTTGCGTGCTGCCTCTGGAACAACGGTATAACCGTGTTGTTGTAACGCATTTAGTACGGTCGTTTTTCCTGCACTCGGGCTTCCTGACAGGAGATAAAAGTTTTTCTTACTAGCAGGTTTTATCATGAACTTCCCTTCAACATGATTAAATCGTACTAATCACAGACTAATGTTTGGCCTAAATTTATGCGCAGATCATCCGATAAAAACACATGCTCACCCAGCTGTTTTTGTGAGGTTTGACGGCGACATTGCTTAGCTTGCTTCCATTCCGTAAGACCGGTTGAGAGGGGTTTTCCAACGTGAGGCTGGCATGGGTAGCCTGCTGTTGGCAGTGCTAGCGCTAAACCGTTATTGAAATAAATCTGAGTTTGTTTAGGTAAATTTGTAAGGATCTGTGAACAGGCGCTGTTAGCGTGGACTGAAAACCAAGTAATGTCACCCCACGTTATCTTCTTTGAGCGAGACAAAGGTTTGATTTGAACCTCATCGTCTGAGGAAGCTGTCGGTTGTGTCGGATCAAAGTAGGGTGTTCGTGGCATTTGGCAAGTGTGTTCGCCGTGGTTGATCACTGCATATACCGTGTGAGATTGCGACATGCCAGGGTACGCAACGGCAACTGTATAGAGCTTGATTTGATCTGCGGTACACTGCGGGCGATGCGTCTCATAGTAAGACATGAACACGACACCACCAATCAGCAAAATACAGATTATCACGATAAGCGAACGAATACTGGCCATAACAGCGATCCATATAAATTAAAGAAAGTCATTATAAAGCAGCTGTACTTGGCTTTCAAAAACACCCAGAAGCAATCATTGGATTTTAAGACAACAATTGAGAGGCTGAATCAGTTCGCTGCATTTTGCTGTGCCCAGTGTGCAATGGCAGCGATGTGACTGGGTCCTATTTCACAACACCCACCAACAATCTCTGCACCCATAGCCACCCATTGTTTGACATAGTCTAGATATATGGGTTCATCCAATTCATGTCGTTGGCTCAACTGGTCGACCGTTGAGCCTGGCGTTAATGCATCAATCGATACGAAGCCATTGGCGTATGCACCGAATGTTTTATTCTGTGTTTTGAGAATGGGCAAGCCTGCTGATGTGATAGCCTCTGGCGTTGAACAATTTAGCAATAGGGCATCGATTGCAGGATCAAGATCTTCAAGTACGCTTGACAGCGACTCACCAGAGCGTAGTAGCTCACCGTTTTGATCATCCACGGTCCCACTTACCCAAACCGGCAGGCCAAACTCCAATGCTGCAGTTGATGCGGTTGTTAGGCTTTTACTGGCAGACAGTGTCTCACACAATAAGATATCGACATGATCAGCTTGCAACTCACACAGAAGACGATAGCTATCTAGGCACACTTGTCTTGAGGGTGATGTCTTAGGATGATAGCTGGCAACCAAGGGCGGCAAGCAGCCGGCAATTAACACCTTTTGGCCGTGCGATGCTTGGTCACGCGCACGAAGTGCTACATCAATTGCAGTTCGGTGTAATTTTTCCAGTTGATCCTCTAGATTGTGTTGGGCCAATCGCTGTGGGGTGCAGGTATAGTTGCTAACGGTTATCACGGTAGCTCCGGCAGCAATATACTCAGCATGGACGGCTTGTATCATTTGTGGTTGATCGATCAATAATTTTGCTGACCAAAGCGGGTGGGCAGACTTGCCGCAACGCTTGATCAGCTCTTGGCCCATACCACCGTCTAATAACTGTGTAATCATCTGACTTCCTTACCGCATGATGATGCGTCTGTTTAGTGATTAAGGAGTTATAGTCAAGGATTCTTGGTTTGACATACTTACTTTTATCGCCTCTAAATTAACTTCATTATTATTGTCTGCTTTGAGTGGAAAATATTCTATAAAATGATCTTTAGTAACACCTGATTTTTCTTTGTTGAGTAAATCAAGACAACCCTTGAGTTGTTCGCTAATTTTAGCTTCGATGTTTGCCGCTGTACGGTCGGTGTCATCCTGCTGATCTAACACGGTCGGCGTTCTAAGTTTCTCAAGCGTTGCTGATGCTTGATTGAATCGATCAATGTATTGGGCTCTTCTTTGTGCTCTCCAACAGACTATGTCTTTAATTGGCTTCACAGGCGGTCTGACCACTTGGAGTTTTTCAATTGTCCATTTAAGAAGACGCTGAGCTTCTCGATCTGCTTTCTGATCTTGTAGTGCTTGCCTGAGATCAAGGTCGCTTGGTTCGGAAGTGTCATTTTTAGTGCAACAACTGAATATACTACCCATGAATTTCTCCTTTTCAATAAATAACTGGTTGTCTCATATTGCCTGATTTGTGACTTAAATAAAGTGTTTTAATAAAAAAAAATCACCACTGCATGAAAAAAAACAACATGCGATGGTGATTTGATTGCATCTTAAGCAGATAGCTTTGATTGACGAGGATGAAGCTACGTTTTGGGCGTATAAAATTCGATAAACAAAGTACGTAAATACGTTTGCAAACCGGCATCTTGAACTGGAAATACAATGGCATCTTCGTCGGTATCATTAATATGGCTATGCCATAAGCCGGGTGGTGTGATAAATGCGCCGCCTGTTGCCCAATCAAAGCGTATTGGATTAATGTGTTGACCATTCTCGTCAATCTCTTCACTAATCAACGTATAAACACTGCCTTTTTTCGCATTTGGAGCATATAAGACCAAGTCTAATGCCACTGAATTATGCTTGTGGGGTAGTTGTGTGTTGTGTGCACCGAGATCATTAAACAGCGACCATAACGTCGGCGTGAGGGTTTTTGTAACTGGACAGGATTCATTGGCCAATAGAACACCATTTCGATTACGGTTTTTGGCACCCGTCTCGCTATTGTAGAGACTAACCATGCTCATAATAGCTTCTTTTGAATAGTGTGTTGGTTGAATGGTTTTTGTGGTTGGTGTTGCGCCAAGGTAATTTAACATCGGCACATCATTAACCCAATAAACATGAGAATCTTCACTAGCTGTAATAGTAATTTTTTCCGAAAAAGGAAAAGTGACGCAATCCCAGGCTTCGAGCGTTAGCTCATCATCTTCAGAGCTGATCGTGACAGAACCAGAGATTAAGACAAAAACGTGAGTTGCAGCCTGATTACAGCAGTCTACGCTCTGATTGGCATTCAAGTTAATGAACGATACCAAACAAGACGGGCTGGTCGCGGGGTAGGGTGTTTGTAACTGATCTGAGATATCAATGGTATTAATACCGTTCTCGTGTCCATTCATAATTTGAGCTGGAACAACCGGCATCAGAATCTTAGCAGCCTTCGTGTACTCAAAATAAATATCTTTACCAAAGCTCATGGTTTCCTCCTTGAAAAATGACTTCAAAAAAAAATTAACACAAGGTCTCTTGCGCAGCAATATATTTAACCCATTGATTTTTTCATGAAAAAAAGTAATTTTTACCACATTGTCATTATGCGTTTATGCTTATCTCGATAAAACTATCGTCGAATTTAAAAATTCATAATAATCATTAGTTTAAGTTATAAATTTTAATTGAATTATTGATTGAATTTAAGAAAACTTTAAGTCAAAAGGCGTAAAATAGACTCAATTAAGTACAAAAGAGCTAATGCTCCCATGGCATCATTTTTTTCCAAATTCCAATATCTCTCACGCAATGGCGTCAGTCGCGTACAAAACTGGTGGTTGTATCTGTCAGATTTATTTGAGTGGGTTGTGCGTCTGGTATCGGCATTGCATCAGGTCATCATGGCCACTGTGATTGTGGCGGCACAGATCCTACCTTTAATCGGGCTACTGGTGGAAGGTGTCGGGTTGTTGTGTGAGCCGATTCGCTCGCTGTTTAAATCACAATCAACACCGGTCTCTACACCTCATCTAGGACTCAAGGTTATCGCTGGACTATTAATCATGGCTTGTGGTGTATTCGGCTTTATCATTCCGCCTGCGGGACTCGTGATGGTTCTAGTTGGTCTTGGTGTGAGTGTTGCTTATCAGGCATACAGTACTCGCCGCACAGCAAAATCAAGGTCAGGAAGTCAAACGTCTAGTGAACGATCATCCGAGCTATCGAGTGACGAAGTCGATAAGCAATTAAAACAACGCGGCGCTCGACTGGGTCTATCGTGCATCAACATGGCACTACTCACGGCAACACTGGTATTTCCACCGGCAGCAGTATTTACTTTAAGTGCTCTGGTTGCTATCAATCTTGGCGTTGCGGTTTATCAGTATTATCAGTATCGCTTGGAAAATAATGCGAAACGGCCTTATGATTCCCTAGATAGCAATACGCTAAGCACCGATGATAGCATCAGCATAAATGATGATAGCGGCGATCCTATGAACGAGGAAAATGATCCTATCGCCACACAGGCTCATCTAGACCAATCAGCGATTAACAGTACCACACAAGTTGCGAGTACAGCCCCAGCAAATCAACTAACGACTACGAATCAAGAACAAACTGAGGGCAGCAACACGTTGCCGACACCAATCAAACCAACAACATGGTCCAGCCAAATGGTCTTTGCAGTTGGCGCAACCGTCTGTCTAGCCGGTTATTTTGACATTGCCATGCTAATGGTGATTACTTTTATGACGTCTTTTCGCATGTTGAGCCATATTAAAAATAATCAAGTTGTTTCCACGCAGTCGACTGGCAAGCCTTCGTCTACTATTGATCCACATCACGCTGAGATTAATCATTTTCTAGACTCAACAACGCACCAAGTCACGCCCGCTCATGCCAATGACTATCAAGCTTGTCACCCAGATTTGGCTGATACGACTATTAGCAATCCCGCGGTTATAGCCACTGACTCCTCTGCGCCGGTAATCACCGATCAACACTTTTTAGATGATCAAGTGCATGTTTTAACTACACACCAGCTACCGAGTCAATATGATCAATCAGTGATCACAGTTGACCCTGATTTAGATACCGTACAGGAAAAACTCGGTTAAAAAATGACTTTTTAACTTCCAATGACTTAAAAATGGCATGCGGTCTACCAACTTATCCACAAGCCGTGTAAAGTCCTGCCGAAGATTGGTTGCAAATATCTCAATTGCACTTTAGTCAAGTAATTTTAACGTCATTAGATTGCTATGCCGAATAACGATGCTGCTTATTTTTACCGCGATGCGATTAATCGTCCTGTCAGTAAAGAGACCCTGTCCCACTGTATTCTCACGTTACAAGAACGCTACAGTCAGACTAAAATAACCATTGATGACGTGTTTACGGATATCATCAAACAGATTACGCCAAATATTCACGAACGCGATTGCGATAGATTATACGCTTCGAACCTCCTGATTAATTTTTTATCCGAGCACAAATCGCATCTCAGTGAGTTTAATTTTGACAACGTCGCACAGGTCTCGACGATCACTGGAGAGCAGATGCTCTGTTATTTATGGAGCTTTGTACTGAGTGGCAAACCAGATCAAATTGAGCAAAAAAAACGCGACTTTTTTGGCGCAATTCAACAGGTTATATATGGTGCATTTCAATCCAGAGTTAACTCGATTAATCGACCCTATCCAAAGGATTATTACGGTCTATTTTTTTTCAATCTCATTACCGATTTAGTGCAATATGACCCCAATCTCTTTGTCACAGACTCTATCCGATATGTGTACTCAAGGGTATATCAACACTTATCAGATAAGGTAATTGATTCCGCTTTTGAGCAGTTAAGCATCGATCAGCAATGTCGTATTGCTCTAACTTGGCACGGTGCTGATAAACAGCAATTATCAGACTGGGAAAATATTGAATCTCAAATCACAGAGTGCACTATCTCATTAGAAAGTATTGAAAAAAAAACATCGGTGTACTTGGATACAGATTTACCACCTGATGGTTCTGAGCCTGCCTTTTATTACCCATTCAATTTACTCCCATGGGTATTGACTTATGGCACGTCTCCTGTGAGTCGAACCAAAGTAAAACAGAAAAATATTAAAGATTTCGACAATTTTCTTAGAATCTCACACCCAACACCTGCCGAAAGCTTTAAGCGCGATTTGTTTAAGCGGCTGGCTTCTCAGTGGCTCAGCACGGAGTTTATCCAGCGGCATTTCAAAATGAGCCCACTGGAGTTTGAAGTTAATTTTCCACAGAAAATCCAACTTCACTTGAATTTGTTATCCACTTGCCAAAAGGCATCACGCTATTGTTTGCCACGTCGACAGCAGGTGGTAGATGATTTGATCGATATCATTAAACAACAAATATTGTCATCACAGTTTGCGATCAATGCAGACCTTCAGCAACTTTCTGCACAGGTTGAAGTTTTGAATCAACTGGGAGAAAAAATAGACGCTGACATCGATGAATGCATGGAGTCGGTTGATTTAACTTTATCAAGTAAACAACAACTAAACAGCGAAGAAAAATCCTACCTTCTTCAAGTGATTGAGCGAAGTTATAACGATCTTTTACCTGTGATGCCATTAACTAATGCAACCGACAAATTAAACTATATAACAACCATTGATCGACACACGATTCGGGTGATCGAAATGATTCATGACCTTCATCGGGTTAATTTGTCGATGCATGTTCTAGAGACCATGAGAACCGATGAGATTGACTGCAAACACCGCAATGATAAATTAAACCAGATCTCATGCTCGAGCAAGATGTTTAACCTTTGTTTTGATGATAGCAATCACCCCATTAGAGTTAGCAAACGAGAGCTAGATGAAATTGCAGCGATTGATAATACCATTATGCTGCTCAAACAGTTTGATCTACCGATGGCTGTTGGTGCACTTCAGCAGCTCTATCAGCATGTTGGAGATAATGCTTTTAACGTCGAAGTTTTATTGCATGTTTCGTTTCAACAAGCCCTCACAAAAGTTTTTAGCAAGCTAGAAGACCTTGCTGGAATTATGCTACTGAAAAAAAATGACTGGATGCCTTCTATCTTGCATGATCATATCAATCGTGCTCACATGGAGTTTCAAGCATTATTTTCTCAGCCACAGTTGGATAATCTCACAGAACGTTGCCATGCCATCACACGAACTTTATCCCCACTCATATTACATAGCACGCTTTGGCATGCGCTTATACAGCGCTGGTCGTTTTATCCAGAAGCCATTAAAGATCGCTCAAGAAGTGTTTTTTTTCGATCGTTTATTGATCGCATAGGGTTATTTTATAAACACAAGGAATACATCCTGCCATGTTTAAAGACGTTGCGGCCTTTGTTTATGATGGCTCATGATATCGATCGATATTTGTTAGAAAAAGCTGAAAGCCATAAAAAACCGCAAGGTTGTTCGGTGCAGTTATGGTTTAGTAAACCCGATTATTCGCTCTCACACGATCAGCGTATTTATCAATTTGTCAATAAGGCTTATCTGTCTCATATTGATCTTTTGAAAAACCATAGAGCGGAAGACATCTTACCCGCGTGGACTTTCCTTCAGGCTCAAATTGAAGTATTGGGAAATAGCCCACGCTTTGAATTCAAAAAAAATACTCAACCGTTTGAGTATCGAGTTAATAGACATTCCATGTAATCTTAACTCAAAAGTATCCAATTACTTATGAGCTGGGATAGCTTTTAACCGTAGATAAACCGCCATCGATTCGCAATGTCTCACCGGTCATCCATTGATTGTCTGGTTGTAACAACCAGTGGATCAATTGTGCCACGTCTTTGGGTTGACCTAGGCGATTTAGGCCATGCAGTGACAGCGATAGCTTCTTTCCACGCTCACTACCAACAATGGCTTTTGCCAATTTGGATTCTATGAGTCCTGGCGCAATAACATTTGATCGAATATTTTGTTGTGCGTAACTGGCAGCATATGAGCGCGACAAGCCTTCTACGCCAGCCTTGGCCGCAGCAATAGCCTCATGATTGGGCAGCCCTAGTGATGCTGCTGCTGTTGAAATAAACACCATGCTGCAATCTTTTTTAATGTACTTTGCGGTAGCACGCGCGACGTAAAATGACGTGTTAAGATTAATGTTGATTGTGTTGTGCCATTCACTGTCGGTAAGCATCGCAGCTGGCTTTAATAGGATGCTTCCACAAAAATTGACGACAGAGTCAACGATGTGTTGTTGAGTAATAGCTTCGAAGCATTGGTTAACTTGCTGGCTATCACAAGGATCACATGCCATTACGCTGTGGTTAGGGGACGTCGGTGATAACTGACTAGGATCTCGAGTCAGGAGTACAACGGGCTTGTCACTGATAAGCGACAATGTCGCTTGTGCAATATCAGAATTTCCACCAACAAAAATACTTGTAGCCATGGTTTTTTCCTTAGATTAATTAATCGACACCATGCTAAATAAATCTCGATCATGATTCAATCGTTACAAGCATGATCGTTCCGCAGTATAGTCAATTAACTGACTAAATCACTAAAACATGCTGTTAAGCCTTGCTGATAAGTTGGGTATTGGTAATGAAACGATAATTGATTTTTAAATGCACGATTATCAACTTTACGACAAGCCTGAAAAAACTGCCGTGTTGTGGCAGAGACCTCTTCAGCATCGTGATGGATTCGCGGCAGGGCAGGGCGTCCGAGCAGTTGGCATGCAAAATCATAAACGTCTTCCGGTGGCGAGGGCAGGTCATCCGCCAAGTTATAAATTCGATTCGGTGTTGGGTGTTGCATGCTCAGGGTGAGTGCACGTGCGATATCCACAACATGAATACGAGAGAACACTTGATTGGCTTTAGTGATGCAATACAACTGTCCTTGCAATACCCGCTCAATGGCATTTCGTTCTGGGCCATAGATTCCGGCAAGACGAAAAATATGCAAAGGGAATTCAAACTGCTTGGCAAAAGACTGCCACGCTTGTTCGACTTGCTGGCGTGCATGGCCTCGTCCTTGAGTCGAGCTTAATGGGCTACTTTCATCGACCCAGGCACCCTGGTAGTCACCATATACACCGGTCGATGACAAGTAACCCAACCAATCTAAATTAATCGATTGCATGGTGTCTTGTTTATTCAGAATAGCAAGTAGTGGGTCTGCACCCGTATGGTCACACGGAGTTGTTACCAATAAATGCGTGCAGCATCGTAGCTGCTCAAGCAGCGTGGATGACTGAAATGGGATGAGGTTAACATGTGGGTAATGCGTTGCCGTCAGTGATGATACTTGCCTTGAACTGGCATAAATACGCCATTCATTAGGCGGTAAATGACGAGCCAATTGTTGCGCGGTATAGCCCCAGCCAATGATCAGTAATGACGGCATAGTTTTGCTAGTCTAAAAATTCACTCCAGTTAATCTTAACATGCCTGAGTAAGCAAATAAGTAGTGGATACGCAGAGAATATGCTCGAAGACTCAACAAATGATAAAAAACCTGATAAGGTACTAGAAATTATCCCTTTGTGGGGCTTGATCTTATCAACGTCGTCTTAATCGATGATCGGAATACTAACTTCGTCAACACGCTCGCAGAATCAACCACCGTATCATGTTAAGTTTTTTTAATCGCAATCGCTCCGATTCGTCCACGATATCATCGGATGATCGGTTTTCTGAATCATCGGATGATACGGACAGTCTGCCGCGTGCGTGTTTATTTGCTGATACGCTGCGAGATCACCAAATTGATCGCGCTGAATGGCCAAACTATGTTCATCAATACCATGCTGCTCGTCAGCTCGCTGATGATTTTAGTGTTGCCGAGTCCATCCTAGAAAAAATTGATCTCTCGAATTGCTATCCCGCTGAATACACTATTGACATAATGATGCATCAAGGCGACATCAAGGCCGTTGCTGTGGTGTTTACTTTTCCTGTGTCTGAGTTTGATGATCGTTTAAAATGTGCCGTGCAATGGTTGTTATCGTTGGATCCCGGTAAAGGCTTTGCTAAAAAATTAATGCAACAAATTCTTTACCGCACACAACAATCCGGGTGTGTTCATGCCTCGGTGCAAGCCACAGCACAAGCTATGCCACTGTATCAATCGCTGCAGTTTCAATCGGTGTTTGCAGAAAAATATATTGATCTTGACTCGCCACGTGCACGCAGTGATTCTGCCGAGAGTGACTACATGGAAAACATTGATGATCCACATGCTTTTGAGAGTTTTGGTAAGTTGACTGCGATGAAGGTATCAAGTGATTGCATTAGCCAGCCGATTACTCACGATCCCGAATTAATTTATCGAGTTTGCAAGCCAGGTCATCCAAACCATGATGCAGACCAGATTGTTTTGCATGAATTAACTTTGCTATTACAAGAATACTGCCAACGTTATCGCAAGCAATTTTTACAGCAAAAACACGCATTGATCTCAGAAATTAAGACTGCTCAACCGTGTATTAAGTAGCTGCCGAGACGACGGCGGATGACACGCAAGGGGTCCTTTCGGTAGTTGCAGCAGTACTGCTGCCAAACAAACTAGGCATCCAATACGAGGTTAATTTTGAATTTTTCGATGTTTGCCTAGCAAGTAATGCATTGAACTGTGCTGCAAGCATAGGAGATTTATTCTCTAGCGGAATTTCTTGTAGTTGCTTTGATTCTCGATTTTTCAGAAACGTTAATAATTCCAACATCTGATCATTATTGTAAGTCCGGGATCTCATAAGCTGATCGATGATTGCCTTGAAGTTTGTTTTATCGTCTAATGAAGTGAAAGTTTCAGTGATCTGCTCTACTGCTTTTCTCTGTTCATAATAGTCATTGTCATCGGGATCAAAAAGACGATAACGTTGATAACCAGAGTAAGCCGTCCACGCCAAAGCCACTGCAGTAAATACGATCGGTACAGCGCCGCCCGTGAATACGCCGGTAACCAGCAAAGTTGCTCCCAGCGCAACCATCGTCATGGCACCACAGGAGTGAGAAAAGGCAACCGCGGTTTTATAGTGTTTGATCGCTGCTTTTTTATGCTTGTTATATTCTTCTGGATCAGCTGATTGTTTATTGAGCTCATTACTAGCCAAAGCGTCGTGTTTGCGATATTTACGGTATTCGGCAAAAGCACAAATAGCCATCGCGCCGGCAAACGACCATGACGTAAAAGGTGTGGTAACAATTTTAGCCATGTCTAGAGCGATCAAGCCCACTAGCTGCAAACCATTGATTGTATGTACAAGAGTATATAAGGGATCGAAGTCATCTTGAGCTTGTTTTAGAGCTTGTTTTAAGTCAGCACCGACGACGACGATCTCGCAGGTCCCATCACCGAGACTCCAATATCTGCTCATTTGATAAATAGCTTCAGCAACGTTACTAGCGGCGGGTTCAACCATTAGAACCACGCTCAATGCAATTAATGAGGTTGCACAACCGAGATACATTACATGTATGGCTGTTTCGGCAAGGTTAATTGTTGTTATGTCACCAGCATCGGAAGACTTTTCTGATGCGGCAAATTCATACAGTGATTTGAAAAAATAGGAGAGATAGTTAACCCGATTTTTATCTTGATTGACATCATCACATGCGCTGTCAGTTTCATCGGTCTGGAGTCGATCACAATCAGACATATCGCATCCTCCGATGGATAACACCGCTATGATTGATGATGTTATGGATCAACATGGTCTTCTCGCATGCACTGGTAGCTATCTAATGATCACCAAATATACAACACAAAGATTAAGATATTATTAAATTTAGAGTTTTTTGGGTTTTTTAGGCCGCTTTTATCTTCGCAATAGAGATTAGGATTATCTAACAACTACATGTTTTATATGTAAAAATATTAATATTAAAGAAGAGCTAGCCAATAACGATTCTCAAGAGCACATTCATTGCGTGAGGATCAGAGAAGAATACTGAGATTTAATCATTACTTAACGGCAATTAGTTGTCCGTTCGAATAAGATCGAAAAAATTTTAGCGTAAAAAAGAGAGCACGTTATGAGATGGATAAAACGAAAATCCGACAACCCGCTTAATCGACATCTACCCTTATCTCAACTTGCCGAACAATTGGTGGCGAAGCGACAAGAAGATATAGGTCAAAAATACAATAAAACAGAGTTCTTGCGTGATTTAGAGAAAGCGAGAAATTTTAATTTTACGATAGTGGCAGAAAGCGATGCTAGCAATCAACAAAAACCATCGCCACTAAACTTTGAACAACTGGATGTGGAACGCCAACAAAACATCGTGCAATCGTGTCTGGGACAGACTGTGTTCAATGTATTATTTGACTGCTTGACCATGTACGAGCATCAATGTAACAAAAGTGAGACCCAGTCAAAGGTGTATTCACCATATCAACAGCGAAATACATGCCATGCATTGGATAAACGACCGGATATAACACTCTCATTCAGAGACAATGTAGGGGAGGGCATTACTCTTGATATTAAAATTAAAACGGATTGGATTCGCCAATGCTGTATTTCACAGCAGGAAGCAAGCTATGAATACGAGTTTCGCGATATTCAACAATCGTACGAATTAAGCTTTGTTTGTCATATCCAAGAGGGCAAGCATACGTACCATGATTTTTGGTTTTATGTTGATGATGCATACCCTCACCAAACAGAGCAGAGTATCAGCATACCTGAGTCTATCGAAACGCAGCGATTAAGCGACCGATCGAAACTAGTGACTCTGGTAAATGCATTGGATAATTTTCAAAAAATAACTGATCACCTTGCAGCATCAGAACACGGTGATGGTGTCAATTCAGCGTTTATTTCTACCGCTGGAAAGACAGTCAGTGCCATCATTGACGATTTATTCAAGCCATCTTGTTCATCGCAAAGTAGTGGCAAGAGCGTTGCTGATGTAACGATTCATCAATTACTATCGTCATACTATGAGATATATAGCTCCGATCTAGAACAAAGTTTGCCCAATATGAATTCTAGCCCGACAAAACCGCTATCACCTCTAATGTTGGCTTGTTGTGATATATGGGATATAACTGAACAATTTTCCAAGCCTATTCAGCTTGCTCAAATAACCAGTCACCCGGAAGTAATGCAGCACTGGCTCGAGCAATTTAAATCTCCTGAAAGAGACAGTAGCTTGCAAAGTTAAAGCAGAGGAAGCTCTTTTATTACAGTCAGCTTGGAATCAGAGGTAACAAAAAATACATCTACCGAACGACTTTTTCGTGAAAATAGTATTTTTAATCGGCCTTCAGTTGATTCAATAAAGCATAAACCGAAAAAAAATATCAAATCGTGTTGTATCATGTAGGTCATGATTAGTTATTGGCTGGATATACTCGCGTTCACAACTACTGACTCTTGGGTTTGATTCTTAGCAAGCTCATCCAGGCGCTGCATGAACCGCTGTGCTTGTTGTTGCCGGCCTAGATAAGGTTTACTGCGGAAAAAATCCCAGCCATAAGCGCTATTTTGCACGGCGCTGCAAAAGCCTGTCACGCCACGTGGCCTGTGCTCATCGTTGGAAAAAAGATCATTCTGATTCAATAGAGCACTTTTTTGCTGTGTGATACCTTCTATGTTTTGATAATTATTATTTTCAAAGTAGGTTTTATCATTAGATATCGCTTGCAAAACATACGTGCCCAATGAGCCAGCATTAAATGTTATTAAGTGAGTCTTTAGGATTGTCGCAAATTGATTGAAATTAATGTCAGATTGCTGTGCTAAACCATTCAGTGATGCCAGTAAATCATTTGCACGTTTTGCGCCTGATTGACCTGACCACCGATGCTTACTTTGTGCATTTTGATAGTGTTTCGTGCCAGCAATGACCAAGCGTAACCATTGTTTGGCCAATTGTTGAAACTGACCCAGTTGATTAGCTGCCTCTTGATGGCGCGACGATGATTGATCGAATGCGTGATAACAATGACTTAATCCCTGCCATTTTTCCCTGACTGAATCACTGACAACAAAGCCGTTTTCACATTGCTGTTTCACTTGCTCGTAATCCAACTCTGCACCATGATCCAAATCATGCATCAACTGACGTTTCACGTGGTTTTCAATCCTTTGATTGGATCTTCCAAAATCTGGTGCAGGATCAAGCATGGCAAACAATTGCTCGCGATGTAGCCATTGATGACTCATTAACGCACCGACATATGCTTGGTTATTGCCATCGATCACCCAGTCAACCAACTCACCTTGCTCCAGTTGACGAATCAGGCTTCGAGGAATCATATGCACTGACAGATTGCTTAGATCCGGCTCAGGCTGTAAGACTTTTTCCAGCACATCCGGTAATGACTGGAAGACTTGACGAGCTCGCCCCGTAATAATCGGTGTCAAATAAACCTGTGTGTCCATAACTTTTTTCAGTTGATTTATTTTTTCCATAAAATAATTGGACTGGTCTTCACCAGTGCAATGACTTCCTGATAGTAAAGGTGCAATACTTTCTAATATACACAGTAATAAGTTTGTATTTTGAGTCGATAAGCTACTCGAGATTATTTCGGGCAAAGAATCACGATTGGCATTATTCAATAAAAGGTATTTTGGCAGAGTAGTTAACAGTTGCTCGATAGACTCGTTACTTAAACAGTCTGTTTTACATTGCTGCAGATAACGTATTACGAAAATGCTGATTGTCTTGGCAAAACGATCGGCCATAGGATTGTAAAACGTCGACACGTTAGCAGCATCTTCACTGTCTATGACTGCCATATGATCAGCAAGCGTGCTCATACATGAGAAAAATCTTGAGTTTTTACTCTCTTCTTGAATCACGTCTTTAATCGCAATGGACAACTGTTGTTGATAATGAAAAACTGTATTTTTATCCCCACTCTCAGCGATCGTTAATAGCTCCCAATTTGGCAATTTACTGTTGATAAAACTGGTAGATAAACGATTTATTCGTGATGTTTGAGTAGAATTAAGTGTAATGTTTAATTCGCTTAAAATTTCAGCGATGGTTGTATCGGATAACAGTTGCTTTGTTGATAAGGTCTCACGGCAAAGCCAATCGGTAATTTTTAGTTTTAACACCAACCAGTTATCATGATTTTGTTGTTTTGATGCGATCATCTTGAAGTAATTAGTCATCGCCTCTGCTATGAGTCGTGCATTGCGCTCAATTAAATGATTGTTCTTAACGTATTGATCAAAGTTGTAAACTGCACTAGCTAGCTTCTCGCATAAATGCTGATTCAGTTTTTCAGCATCAATACTATGATCTGCGTTGTAGTGAATACCTAATGGCTCAAGAAAATCGGGTTGTAAACCGTGGCTTCGTTTTATCTCAAGACGCAGTTGTGCTTGCAACTGTTTAATTGTATCTACAAAAGCGGCTTTATCATGATCTTTTTGTTGAGATGATGTGTTATGTTCCTTGAGTAGGGCTTGGTGCTTCTCAATAAGAGTCGTGCGATCATGGTGATCAACTACAGATACGGTGTGCTGTAGCGGTGTTCTTGGGAAGGATTGATCTTGATGCCCCATGATTAAAACCTCCATCGATGATGTGATGCGGCTCTAATCCATTGAATAGCTCAGTTCTTGAGTGACAATCCGTGTCTTTGCTTCACAACGCTGACTACGTTTTACCAGTTTCCTTTATCAAACTAACGTATCAATTCGATTAGAACCAGAATTATCATGGATTGGTGATTAAATAAGCTTAATTTAATTAATTACTCAACATGGCTTTAAAAGATCCAATAAACTTGATGAAAACCGAATAATCAGTATGTTAAGTGATTTTAGCGGTAATTTAGGCTCGGCTGCTCTAATTTGGGTAAATCGCGTAATAAAAAACCAAATTTCTTGATAAATTTAATCTCATCTTAAGGTTTGGTCGGTATAGTTGTCGTCGACTTATTATAAATCGTACTTATTTCGCTGGTATTTGACATCAAAGCTGTGCGCTGTACTAAGACTAAACGAATATTTACTGGCTCTTTCGAGATGACATCATGGCAATTGAGAATCCTTCATCCAACCATATAGCTCATCAGATAAATGGGCCCGAACAACTCTTAAAGGGTACTCTTAGCCGAGAAGAATCCGAAAAACAAAATACAGCAATAACAAAACAAGCTGCTCGAATAGCTGAAGATAAAGAAGATCTCGATCGACAGCTCCGAGAAAAAAAGGAATTGAAAAAGAAAGAAGAAGTTTTCAACCAAATCAAAAAAAAAGAAAAAGAAAAACAACAGTTTGAAGAGGCCGTTGCTGAAGAGATACAACCTGTTGAAAAACCTGTATCTGAGACACAGGAAGATATACAGAAAAATCCCGAAAAAGATGCTGTAAAAAAGCTTAAGCAAGCGATTAATCAAAAATTTGAGCAACCCTTTAAATCTCAATCAGGCGAGGAGGTTCATGTACATGCTACAGTTAAATCAGATAACAGCGGAGAGCTTTTCATTGCATCAATAGAAACGGATGGATTTAATTCAACACCTATTCGTTCTGAAAATCGACAAAATCTAATTATAAACTACTCACAGGCATCTACGAACAATCCTGGATCTGCTCATGATATTGGTCAGGTCCGCGTTCAGATTGACAATCGCCATCCTGTAACCGTAAGCGCACTCGAAATACCCCACGAGTATCGACTCGAAAATATCGGCGGAAATCAATGGACTAATGAGCAAGTTGATCTATGGGCGCGTGCCTTACAGACAATCAACCAGGGACAAAGGCTGATTTTACCGGTTGATAATCCCGGAATAATAACATCAACTCACAGACAAGGACTACGATCCGCTTTAGGGAATAGTCAAATCCATGAAGGTCAACTAAGGATTCGGTCAAGAGAGGGCGAACTGCATTCACTCTATTCCTTGAGTAACCGAGATCAAGCCTTTGATGAAGCCGAAGTCAATCAATTTTATGATAAGCCGCATCAGATTCGTAATCTCAATGATGTCTGTCCAATCACACGAGAACTCATAGTTGATTTGAAGGAACCGGTTCTCGCAAGCGATGGTTACATTTATGAACGGGAGGATATAGAAGAACACTGGAGGAGAGGGCAAAATCGTACGTCTCCAATGACGCGTAAAGAGGTGACTAATGAATTAAGTCCTTTGAAAACGAAGCATGCACTCGAGCGAGAAAATACCCGGGAAAAACAGGCCGAAGCCGCTGAGCAGAGAAAGAATCAACCAGAGAGCTCAGAGAAAAAACCAGATAACACACAACCTGTTGCGGCAAGTGATCCACCAGACAACAGCAACATTCCAACACAAGCGTGGCGAGCCTCATCACTCGATGAATCTCCTAGCGAAGCGAAAAATGAATCTTCCAATCATGAATTTATTGCAGCCTACGATAAACGAAACAATGAACCGCAAATGCAACCTCAGCCAGATAATACAGCGAGCGGAATGGATAATGAGGAAACTGTTACACAATCAGCAGATCGACAACCTCAATTTCCTACTAAAAAGAGTGAGAAAGATCGCAAATTACGTGAAGAAGCTGCTTTAAAACGAATAGATCAACCTTCATTAAATAATACAGCGAACGGAAAGGCAAATGAGGACACTGTTACACAAACAGCAAGCCCAAAACCACAACCGAAAAAAGATCGCTCTAAAGTGAGTGATGAAAAGCGTGAATTACGTGAAAAACAGGCCGACGCCGCTGAGAATCGGATTCGGAAAGCCGCTGAAGAAAAATCAAAACTTGTTAGGCCAGAATGGACAGTTGAAAAACCTGTTTCTCCAAAAGGTCAACAAATCGTTAATGTCGCAAGCAATAAAACAGAGCTAAATTCTACATCATATTCTTCACCCAAATCTACGCCAAAGTGAGAAAGATAAAATGAATTCAATGAGAACAAATACTAACGAATTAAATTACGCAATAATACGTAATAACACACCCATTATTATCACACTGGATGATATCGTAGCAATTTTAATATTTAACTTGATGAAAAACTAGTTGAAAAATTGACTTGAGGCGTTATTAATGGCAACGAGAATGAATAAAAACATGATAACCGCAGATTACAATGATATTTCCCACTGGCGTGTTCAGATCGGCGATCAGCATTACTATGTCAAAAATCAAGAACTAGAAAAATACAGTCCTGATAATTCCGTAACTGCTCAAAATCCTCAATCAAAAGAAATCAAAAACCAACGCATAAGAAGCGCTATAGATAAAGAAAATGCATCTCTCATAATACAACAACGTGTCGATCATTATCAAAACAAGCGGTTTAAGCAACTCGCAATACTGATTGCATATGAGAAAAGCGAAAGATATAAAAAAGAATTTGAAGCGGATGTCGACGCGAATGAACGTTTGCAGAAAAGAAGGCAGTATATTCAGAAAGAACCAACAACTGAAGGTAACTCAACAGAGACTATTGTCAGTTTTGAATCCATCCTACAGAATCTTTTGGATACACTTTATAAAAACCAGAGACTGTCTATTACAGGAGAAATGGTAAATGTCGATGCAAAAGTTAAGCGCGATGATTCACTCTTAGACTTATATCAATCTAATCAGAATTCAGACTCAGATACACCTACTCCTCGCTTTCTCTCTGGAGATTTTACGGGTGAAGGATCTCTTGAAGGCTATAAGATTGAATTAACTCAAAAAGGACAAACACTTGGGAGTGCGCATTTAGTGAGACAAGGTAATAATGCTTGCTCGATTACTGCCGATCCTGAATATCGAATTCAGCTTAACTCAGAAGAACCCTGGTCAAATGAAAAAGTGGACCACCTAGCTCGTATATTCGAAATTCAAAAAGTAATAAACTTGGACAATGATTTAAGTCACTCACCAATCATCGATTGTGGAAAAATACGTCCTGATCAAGTTACAAAAGCGACCAAAGTCGGATTTTATAATGCTTATATGAAGGCATCATGGGACAACTTTTGTGTCGTAAACCGTGAGCATCCGGTGCATTGTCAATTTACTGAGGATGATGGTAAGAAACATTCCTACCAACTCAAACAAAACCCTAATTCTGTAGATATTGATCCACAGTATATATCGGTTATGGATTCGTATAGAAAAGATCCGACTCTGATCAAAAATAGCTTTGAGGGATCTAAATGTCCTTTATCTCAACAAGTTGTAGTGACTCAATCGGGTATTGAGAATGGTGTTGTCTTAGGCTCCGATGGATATTTATATAAAGGGTCTGACCTAGAAAGCTATTTAACACAAAACACTCACTCTCCACCAAAGCTAGGTCAATCAGGCGAGCGCTTACCAATGGCAAATGGAGATTTTCTATCGCACAAAGAAACTAGTCAATTACTACAAGAATTAAAGGGACTGGATAAAACTACGATCGATAATGACGGAATCTCTCAAGAAGGTTCACAGACAAACACAATGTCAAAACAACAGATAACTCAACCTTCGACAGACAAAGTTGTAAGAGGCAATGATCAAAAGACAAAAAAAGAAATCCCTTACACTATAGACGCGTCTTTATCCGGCGCTGAAAATCTTCAAACAAACGCTTCGAATACAACATTAACAGAAAGAGTTGAAGCTAGTGATCCCGCGCCAAGCATTGAAACTTTTTTCAGTCCAACCCCATCTAGCGAAAAAGCATCTAACTCCAATCAATCGGAGCTTGGTTCAAAATTAGCAACACCAAGACCAATCTGGGCTGCAAAATTTTCGTCGCCATTCAACGAAGGTGCAAAATCATTTAGTCGTCTTTTCACTGGAGCTAATGATGATAAGTCGACATGGTGGTCATGGCTATCATTCAGTTCTCTATCGGTCAGCATTTTCGCCAAAGCAAAACCAAAAACAAATGAAAACACGACAGAGGAAGATAAAAAAAATCCAGCTCAAAATTGGTAGGGCATATGGAGCAATGCATATCAATTTTTCGATAATCTAGGCCACAGGTTGCTCAATCACATTAAGTACCTGCTGGACAGCAGCAATTCGCTTTGTCGCATCTTGATCAATGCACTTAAATCGAATACCGGATTGCGTGTGTAATTGATACTGCTTAGGCTGTGATTGGATTAATTGTATGAGATGAGCAGGGTCAACGCTGTGCTGATTGCAGAACGTGACGTAGCCAAAGCTCTGTTTAATTTCAAGTTTTTCTATCCCCATGCGAGTGGCTTGAAACACGCATTGTTGAATAGCGAATAAGTTTTTGGCAGGTTGCGGTAGTAACCCAAAGCGATCGATACACTCCGCTTGTAAGTCTTCTAGACTATCCAAATCCTGACATTGAGCAATGCGCTGATACAGTGACAAACGTATATTGACATCGTGAATATACGTATCAGGCAGTAATGCTGGAATACCACATTCTATTGCCGCTCGTTGCGTGGGTTGATGTTGTTCCGGCAGCGGCTTGCCGGCTTTAATTGCATCCACAGCCTGTTCAAGCATCTCCATATACAAGGTAAAACCAATCGCTTGCATATGCCCACTTTGACCTTCGCCTAACAGTTCGCCAGCACCGCGTATCTCCAAGTCATGTGTTGCCAAGTAAAAGCCTGCACCTAAATCATCTTGAGACAGCAGCGCATCAAAGCGCTTTTTAGCATCGGACGATATCGCACTGGGCTCATCGACCAATAAGTATGCGTAGGCCTGATGGTGTGAGCGACCAACTCGTCCTCGAATTTGATGCAATTGAGCTAATCCAAAGCGATCGGCTCGGTTGATAAGAATCGTGTTAGCCGTAGGTACATCGATACCAGATTCAATGATGGTGGTTGCCAATAGCACATTAAATTTTTGGTGATAAAAATCAGCCATCACGCGCTCTAAAGTTTTTTCACTCATCTGTCCATGTGCAATCGCAATACGAGCTTGGGGTACCATGGTTTGCAATTGCTCTTTCATGGTTTCCATACTGGCAACGTCGTTGTGCAAGAAATACAGTTGCCCACCACGAAGTAACTCACGTTGCATGGCTTCTTGAATGATTGCCGGTTGAAATCGTTGAAAAAAAGTTTTAATGGCTAAACGTTTGGCGGGCGGTGTTGCAATAATCGAGAGATCACGAGTACCGGACAAGGCCATGTTGAGTGTCCGCGGAATTGGCGTTGCAGTTAGGGTGAGCAAATCAACTTCTGCTCGCAATGCCTGTATTTTTTCTTTTTGTCGCACACCAAAACGATGCTCTTCGTCGACAATAATCAAACCCAGTTGTTTAAACTGTATGGTTGGTTGCAATAACTTATGCGTACCAACAATGATATCCACTTGGCCGTCGGCAAGTTGCTGTAAGGTTAATTTTTGTTGTTTGGGTGTTTGCAATCGTGAGACCACTGCCACGCGGACTGGCCAGTCAGCAAAGCGATCACAAAATGACTGGTAATGTTGTTGTGCCAACAATGTTGTCGGCACTAACACAGACACTTGCTGATGATTCATTACAGCAATGAATGCTGCCTGCATGGCGATTTCAGTCTTACCAAAACCGACATCGCCACAAACAAGGCGATCCATACTCTTTGCTGCCATCATGTCGGCTTTTACAGCGTCCAGTGCATTTAATTGGTCAGGTGTTTCTTCAAACGGAAAAGCCGCTCTAAAGCGTTGGTAATCACTCTCATCGATGGTGAATGCTTGACCTGGTGTCGCCTCACGCTTGGCGTGCAAGGCTAAAAGCTCAGCCGCCACGTCTCTTACTTTCTCAGAAGCTTTACGTTTCGCTTTTTCCCAGACGGGTGAGCCAAGGCGATGCAATGATACATGCTCGCTATCTTGACCGTTATAGCGACTTATGACATTGAGTGCCGTCACAGGGACAAAGATTTTATCTTGATTGGCATATTGCAAGGTAAGAAATTCGGTATCAACACCTCGAGTATTGAGGGTTTCTAAACCGGTATAACGACCGATGCCATGGTCCAAATGAACAATCAAATCACCAACACTGAGCTCAGTGAGGTGTTTGATAATCGCATGTTGCTCAGTTGCATGGGCATGACGACGTTTACGCCGTTGCGCGACATATTCACTGTGAATATCCGACTCGGTAATCAAGCAAAATCGGTGTTGGGCATCGATAAATCCATGATCTAAATTTGCAATGGTAAGGCAAACCGATTCGGACGATTCTAAAAAGGCTTGCCAATGATCGCAACAAGTCACTGCGCAACCAACCGCTGCTAATTGTTGCTGCATGACCTCACGCCGACCCGCAGTCTCTGCAACAAACAGCACTCTGCCGTCATAATTCTGATACCAGTCGACAAAAACTTGATAGGGCAAGGCTTTTTGATCGGTAGTGATAAAATCAGGTAACGCACTAGTTTGATATTGCTCGTGCGCACGATCTGTCGCTCCAGACTCAATCTTGATGTTGGGAAAATTTTTCAATGTAGAAAACATAGTGGATTGATCGAGATAGAGTTGATCTGGAGCCAACAACGGACGTGATTGATCAAAGCGGTATTGTTCGTAACGGTGATCAACCTCTTGACCAAATTGCTGAGCACTGGTAGTTAATGATCCGTACTGAATAATCTGAGTCTTCTCGGGTAAATAATCCATGAAACTTGCTGTTTCTGAAAAAAACAAAGGCAAGTACATTTCTATCCCTGCACAATGACGGCCTTCAGAAATTGCCTCGTAACTTGGACAATCTAAAGGATTCCCTGCAAAACAAGACCGCCATGCTTGTCTAAAATGACTAATAGCCGCTTCATCAAATGCATATTCCTGTGCGGGTAGAATAGTGAGTTGATTAATCTTCTCAACTGTACGTTGACTGTCAGGATCAAACGTACGCAGACTATCGATACTGTCATCAAACAACTCAATTCGGATTGGCAGTTTGCAGCCCATGGGGAAGAGATCAATCAAGGAGCCACGAACTAAAAACTCACCATGCTCCATGACCTGATGGACGTGACGATAGCCCCCCAAGACCAGTTGCTGACGAAAATCTGCCACGTTAAGTTTCTGATCAACCGCAAGTTGTAAACTGTGTGCGCTGAGATGCGAACGCGGAGGTAAGCGATGCATAATAGTCGGTAGTGCAGCAATAACAATGCCGCGTGACATCTGCGGGAGGGCTGATAAAACCTGTAGACGCTCAGAGATCAGGTCTTGATGCGGTGAAAATAAATCGTAGGGCAGGGTTTCACGATCGGCAAAGTGCCAAAGAGGTATCTCTTTGCTTAAAAAAAATGGTAACTCGCGACGCAACTGCTCGGCACTCTGAATGTCCTGGGTAATCACACACAATGGTGACGAGGCATGCTTTGCTAATTCAGCACAGGCAAGTGCACGCGCACTGAATACTAACCCGCCCCATCGGTGTTGACGTTGATGGGATTCGGGCATGATCGGTTTGAGTAAATCAGCCATTAATTTATGTTCCTTTTTTTCTGGCAGGCATTCTATAGTGAGTCGTCAACGCTGTCACCTAAAAGGTCCAGATAGGCTGATGGGTAATGATTTCAAATAGAACTTTTGATAATAAAAACAGTGACTTAAATAAATCAGCGTTTCAAGTCGAGTCTTGATGTTACTCAAGCTTCGATGCTGGAAGGATATGGCAATAATATCGATAATTCGACGACCATCAAATACACGCATCGATACGCTACCAACTCACACCAAACCATCCACACTAAGTTTTACCAAAAGTGATTCAAGAGGCTTGTTACCGCACTATTTGGTTTTTTGATAATTTCACACTATGATACGCAGACTTTTAAAAAACGACATTTCTCCCCGCTTACTATCATTATCAACCAACAAAGCTATCGTAGAGGGTTACCCATTGCTGCAACTTCATATTCTCCATGCCATAAAAAAATTTCTTCGCCAATACAAGATAAATAATCAATATGACAACATGTCACTGTTCTCTTTGGCACAGATTATGTCATACGGCATGCACCGAAGAATATGCTGGAAAGAAAGTAGAAATAACGGATCATTGCAGTTTTATAGAATTGACGAAGACGAGACGCTTAAACAAGCCCAGTTTGTGTTCAGTGCTATCAAAGTCTTTCATGACATACTTTACAAAAATTCCGCAAATAACTTTCTGCGCTTCAAGAGCTATAAAAACTCAGACTTATTGATGTGCGACCTATTTGACAAGCTGGCTGCGGTCGTATTAATCAAGTCATCCATCAATACGGCTACACATGAAAGTAATCGTATCAAACAACTCAGTGAGATTGTTACATCATGGGAAGAGCGAAAAGCCTGCCTTGAGTTGGTTTATCGTTACGAAACATCAGACCAGAAACGAGTATTGAGCGCATTGCTTGATCTATATATCACTCAATCAAGCAGTCGTTTTGTTGTTAGATGTCACTGCATAAACCTAATGCAAGGCGTATCGTTTAAGTGCGGTGATCTCTTGAGTTTTTTTTCAAGCCGATCTGACCAAAGTAATTTGCAATTACTGAGAAATACGTCAATGGCTGATTTCTTGCAGAGTGATCCTGAGCTTGATATCGCTGAGATTAAGCTTAATGATTCACCAAGTACAACCACCGCTACAAGCCTTTTTAAGGATAGTAAATCTATTCTCAAAAAGGATCACACACAGACAACTAGATCACGCTCGCCCAGTTATGACCCCGTCTTTGACAGAGAAGAGTGGCGGGCTCTTGCCGTCATGATTGAAACTGAGCGCAGTCAGATACTTAACGCCGTGGCATAATTTGACGCTGTATTAAGATTTATCTTATGTGGTGATGGTTAGCTTATGCCATTATTAAGCGCTACTTTGCACTTGCATATATTGACTGATGACGGTAGGGTGACTGCAGTTAAATCTTAGCTATTTGTCCTAAAAATCTATTACCACACAGCATTGGCTTTGTTTTTTTACATTGGTGCTTCTCAACATGTCTGCTCTCGCTAAATACACTCAAGGCTCCTTAAAGCGTTACTTGGCCCAGCTCTCTTTACCGGCGATGATTACGATCTTTATGAACTTAAGTTTTATTGCTGTAGATACAATTTTCCTTGCACATTATAGTGACATTACCCTAGTTGCTGTTAGTTTTTGTTTTCCTGTTGTGACCTTATTTCAAATGATTGCCAATGGCCTGGGAATTGCAGCAGCTTCGGTACTCTCACGTTGCATTGGTGCTGGCGATACTGTGAAGGCTCAAACCATTATTGTCACATTGGCATACATGATACTGCTAATCGCTATTGGTCTTTTACCAGTAAGCTGGCTAACCACACATTGGGTTGGTCACGTTTTAGGTGCGTCTCATATTTATCAACCAGCTATAAAGGCTTTTTTGACTACTTGGTTTTTCGGCTTTCTTTTTGTTTTAACTAACTTTGTTGGCAGTAACATACTTCGCGTCTATGGACACCCCGTTAAAGTGGCACGCATACAAATAATCAGTTGTTTAGTCAACCTAGCCCTGTCACCGTTATTAATCTTTGTTTTTGACTGGGGAATTGTTGGCTCTGCGTTAGCAGGTGTTATTGCACGGTTAATTACATCCGTATGGATTATCAGACTCATCCATCAACTTGCATTCCCAGAGCGTTGTTGCCTTACGATCAAAGTATCGAATTTTACAAAACAAGCTAATGACATTATCAAAATTGCTATTCCGGCGATTATGACCAATGCTATTGGGCCTCTGGCAACCATGT
The DNA here is from genome assembly GCA_902623005.1 of uncultured Coxiella sp. GTDB lineage: Bacteria > Pseudomonadota > Gammaproteobacteria > Coxiellales > Coxiellaceae > UBA9148. The sequence continues at coordinate 13,949 of CACNSC010000006.1, read as the reverse complement.
TTTTGGTTCATCTCTTAGCCCGCTATGGCGATAGCGTTGTTGCAGGTTATGGAATTGCATCACGCATCGAGTTATTGGCTGTGGTGCCGTTATTCGCGTTATCAGGTAGTGTCGGCCCCATCATTGGTCAAAATTTTGGAGCGACCTTGTTTAATCGCAGTTATAGCACTCTTAAGATTAGCTTCTGTGCCTGTGTTCTTTGGGGGCTAATTATTACTGCAGCATTACTAATTTTTGGCCATGCATTATCGCTTTGTTTTAGTCATGACATTTCAATCCTTCACGTCGCCACTTTGTATCTTTGTGTATTGCCATGCAGCTATGCATCATGGGGTATCATCATGATGACTAACTCTAATTTTAATGCGATTGGTAAACCGCTCATATCAACGGGTGTGACTTGCCTGCGTTTAGGAATTTTATTCGTGCCCCTATGCCTATTGCTGAGCCATGCATTTGGATACATCGGAATATTTTTTGCTTTTATGCTGTCCAACTTACTGACCTCCATAATGTGTCTTTATCTAACGAGAAATACATGGCGAAAACGAATTAAAATGCAACATATTTTACCGCCACAGATCACCCAATAAATTCTCATATAATCAAATAATAACACGTCTACACGACACCTATTTAGCAACAACTGTATTTAAAGATCATGCATAGAAATAATCACCAATCAACCATAGAATTACCTGCTGCTAATCATTTTATGCTCATCACTCAACAGCGCTACGATCAATTGAATGACTTATTATTGGCTTTACGCAACTATAACAACCAGAGCGTGATACTTGAGCGCTTAACACAAACCAGCTTAATTATTGAATTAATCAACCGTCTTTTAGACCATGTGGCGACAGTGACGGTCACTTCAATTGTACCCAATAAACCTACAGAACGGATTATGCACTACCACATTAAATGGGATCACATGATCAATCTCTTTTGTTCAGCAATGGCAATCATGGCTGAAATAGACCGTGATCTTAGCTTAAAAAAGCCTGCGTCAGATCGTTTATGGCTGCGCTTATCCAATCAATTCCAAGTAATATTCAATGGGATTGATCAAGATATCATATCGTCTAACATGTCACTTGCAGAAACAACAATGCTATCCACTCAAGGTGCGTTATCGCCAAGCAGTGATACCCATCGCTCATCAGGTGCTCAGCTTTTTCAAGCGTCATATGTGGACATTAGTAGCATCATCACTGAGCCAGTTACTGGAGATACCGATTTAGTGATAGCAGAAGAAGTGACTCACAGTTACCCGAGAGCAACTACCACACACCCAAGTATTAACTAAAAACTACAGCAGGTTCGCTTGATACTGCCAAAGCGTGTGATGGAAATCTTGCTTGATGCGATGGAAATTTCCAAAACCGATTGGCATGTACACCTGATAAATCGTTACTCGATACAATGCAGTCACGACGTTTTTCAATAAAATCCACTTGCTTCGGAATTATCATGATTTCTTTTGCAATCGGATTGAATAGAGCGCGATTTAAGAAGCCATTTGCATCACGAAAGGGCTGCGCTATCATTTTCGCTTGATGCTGTTGCAAGCGATGCAGAAATCCAACAGCCTGTTGAGCGACCCCCAAAATATCAAAATCAATCATCGATTCTTCGCGACTTAGTTTAATGGTGGATGTACTTGGAAACCAATCACTCAAATTAATCATTGATGAACCAGGATCAATGTCTGCATCTAAGTAAAGTGTATTGTGATACTGTTGCTCATGCAGTAAAAGACTAGCATGAACTCGCAATAAATCACTGAGCATGACATACGTATCATAATCATAGTGTCTAGCTTGCTCAGGGCATCGCATAATTTTACGGTCGTCGAGGCTTTTTGACATTAAATCCTCATGATGGTCGATAAATTCAATGCATGCAGTAGCATCAAAAGCGGACGAATGTAGCCGACGCCTTACTTCATCAAGCGCAATTAAACGCACGTTTTGAGGTAGATGATGATTCAGCTCGGTGTTGCATATGCAGTAAAAATCACAATCTTCGAAGTTTGCAACGGTTTTTTCTATATTCGCAACGTACTTAGTTGGCATGATATCAGGTAGCCAAATCCAAAAGATTGCTGTGTTAAGCGATGGTGTCTGCATGTGGTGTTAATCAGAGTCACTGTCTTGATAGCCAGGTGGTTTAGCACTACCGCCACCAAATAAAAACTTTTCCATTTCTTCCAACAGAAATGCTTTGGACTTTGGATCAAGAAGACTGAGTCGATATTCATTAATCAACATGGTTTGATGGTTGATCCAAGCTTCCCAAGCCTGCTGAGAAATGTGCTCGTAAATACGTTGTCCTAAATCGCTGGGGTAGGGCGCTGCATCCATGCCCGCCAGTTCTTGATGCAGCTTTTGACAAAAAACCATTCGTGTCATTGGATTACCTCTTGATGTTGTTGCAGGAGCCGTGTGGTTGGTGTCGCAACGCCTCCAGGCAAGGTTTGATCGACCTTATACCAAATTTGTAATAAAGGGTCTAGTTGTTGCTGGGCGGGCTTGACCCGCACAATAATAGGCTGAATAAATAAATCATAGTGACTGAAAATGTGCTTAAATACCGGCAAAGGTGTTTGCTGTAGACACGTCAGCTGGTATTGATTTTGACAATGTGCTTCCAGGTCGTCATGCTCACCGAGCTCTGGAAAGCACCACAAGCCTCCCCAGATGCCACTATCAGGTCTTTTTTGCAACAAAACACCGTGCTCGCTGATCAGTAATAGAAAACGGCTGTGTTCTTGACGTCGAGACTGACTTTTGGGCTTACGTCCCGGGTACTGATCGGTAGTGCCTGATCGACTGGCCTTACAACTACTTTTAACCGGGCATATCTCACAATTAGGTGACTTGCGTGTACAAACAGTCGCACCAATATCCATCATGGCTTGATTAAAGAAATGCGTGTCATGGCTGGGTGTTACTGCCTCACTGACCGACCATAAACGCTTCAGTGTGTCAGTTTTTCCCGGCCAGCCTCCAATCGCGTGGTGCCGCGCTAGCACGCGCTTGACATTACCATCTAGAATTGGTGCTGAAATTTGCATCGATAATGACAGAATCGCACCTGCTGTAGAACGACCAATACCTGGCAGTGCCATCAGTGAATCAAGCCGTTTTGGGAAGCGACCACGGAAGTCTGTATGGATAATTTTTGCTGTTTGGTGCAAATTGCGAGCGCGACTGTAGTACCCAAGCCCTGACCACTGGTGCATGACATCGTCTTGATCTGCCAATGCTAAAGACTTCACTGTCGGAAAACGCTTCATAAAAGCTTGGTAATAGGGAATCACCGTGCTCACTTGAGTTTGTTGCAACATAATTTCGGACACATAAACACGATAAGGTGTAATTCGCTGCTGCCAAGGCAATGTCTTACGTCCACAGCGGTGGTACCATGCAATGATGCGTTGACTGAAATCAGTATGAAGTAAGTCCGAGGGCATGAATTTCCAAATCCTTGCTTTAGTTGAGTGGTCTTGCTAACGTTCGATGCCAATAAAAAACGCAGCGAGTATCACTGAAAAATGCCCGAGACGCAAACTCCACAACGGTCAATTCGAAGCTTTGTGATCAGAGCCAGCCGCATGACGGCTCGCCAACGTCTAGCCATCGAACAACACGGCGATAAGTACCTCATCAGCCTCAATGACTCACTTGACGACATCACCGACTGCTTTTCTCCAACAGCCAAAACCGTGTTGGAAATAGGTTTCGGCATGGGTGACTCTCTGGTTCAGCTTGCTCGGTCAAGACCTGAAATTAATTTTATTGGTATCGAAGTTCACCCACCAGGCGTTGGAGCCTGCATTGCTCTCGCCGCAGAGAATCAGCTCAGCAATTTACGCGTGATTCAACACGATGCCATCGAAGTACTTAAACATCACGTCAAAGACCACTCACTAGACAGCGTACAGATTCTATTTCCTGACCCTTGGCATAAAAAGAAACACCATAAGCGACGCTTGATCCAATCGGACTTTTTAAGCTTATTAGCACAAAAAATTGTCGTTTCTGGACAGCTGCGTATCGCTACCGATTGGGCGCATTATGCCGAACACATTGATAGCCTATTACAGGCATCGAATGAATTTGTTTTGGCTGAGCCAGAAGCCCATTCTAATCACATGCAGAGTCGAATTAATGAAACCAAATTTGAGAAAAGAGGCTTACGCCTAGGTCATCGTATTGCAGATTTCTGTTATCGAGTTAAATAATCCAACCAGACAAATGGCCATTGAGCTTTGAAAAGAATACCGCTAGAATCTCGGCTGGTTTTTTCCCTTCATTTACAACAGAGAGTTATCATGAACACTGCTGCCATTTGGATCACCGTTATCGTCATTGCGCTCATCGCGCTGGTTTTATTTATCGTAATTAAAAGAAAGAGTCGAGGTGCACATGCTTACTCAGATGCCAACACGGAAAGTAGCTGTCAGTTGTATGTCGGTAATCTGTCTTACTCATTGCGCGATTATCAACTCAAGGAAGCATTCAGTGCTTTTGGTGAAATAACGACTGCGCGCATCATTAATCATCCGCAATCACGCCGTTCAAAAGGCTTTGGTTTCGTCACTTTTGAATCCCCGAAGTCCGCAAAAAAAGCCTTAAAAATGCACGGTAAAGACCTCAATGGTAGAAGCCTAGTTGTTAGAATAGCCAATCCTCGCGGATCATAAAAAACTGAATTATATCAATCTCTTAGGTAATAATTCTTATAGTTTTATTGAATTATTGATCCACTCAGCTATAATGAAAGTAGGCTTGTTGAGGATTGGCGTTTTCTGCGTCAACATTATCCATACAGGTTAGTCTGCTAAAAATGTGGTGTGTATTCTAACGTTTGTTTAGATTCCTAAAGCATTTGCGAGACCGACCACCTAGCCCCAAAGACCCGGAGGGCGTCAATCCTCAACGAGCTCCCCCCCCAATAAAAGTCGATTTGTTTAAATAAAATACAATTAACGGGTTTATTTAATATTATCTTAAGGTTTTGCTGGTATTATATTATCTCCTTCAACAAAAAACCTAACGGATATCAATGTCTTACAAATCATATCTAAAAACAATTGTTATATCATCAGCACTCTTCATTTCTGGCTCACTATTGATTTCAGCACAGGCCAGTACCAATCAGTCGCAAATATTATCTCAAGCAAATAACTTAAACCCCAAAGTACTTTCACTGGCTTTAACCGCTTATAATAATGCTCAAAAGCAGGGTATTAGTGTGAAAAAACACGTTTTAACCGTGATCGATTACTCTCAGCCCTCTAAAGATCAGCGCATGTATGTGATTGATTTAGATCACAACAAACTCTTGATGAACCTTCGTGTTGCGCAAGGTAAGGGTACCGGTTGGATGAAAGCAGAACACTTTTCTAACGTTCCACAAAGTAAACAATCTAGCCTGGGTTTATTTGAAACCGAGCATACTTATATCGGTAAACATGGTTTATCGCTAAGACTTAAAGGGTTAGATCAAGGATTTAATAGCAATGCTGAGTCGCGAGCGATTGTGGTACACAGTGCACCTTATGTTAGTGAAGATTTTGCCAATAAATACAATCGTGTTGGTAATAGTTTTGGCTGTCCTGCGGTTGACAAGAAATACTCGAATCAATTGATTGACACCATTAAAGACGGTAGTTTGATCTTCTCCTATTACCCAGATTCAAACTTCTTATCGCATTCGCAGTATTTACACGCATAAATCACTGAAATAGCGTTGAAAAAAACCCAAAAAAAACCAGTATTTAAGGTGGAATATAAAATTTCCACCTTTTTTTTGTATTTTTTTTACTATAATAACTAATAAAGGTTTTTATAGATTAAAAAATACTAAAATATGGTCTGGAGGAGCTATGCAAAAAATCATTTATTCCATCGTTATTGTTCTTACTTGCTTGCTCTGCATACCCAGCTATGCCGCCAAAGTTATATTCAAACATAATGGCAAACCCGCATTCCTCCTCACAGCAAACCCGTATTCGACCAAAAGCTATCTAAAGAACTTTCCGCCTTTCTGGGAAACTGATGGCAATCGATTGATTGTGTTTAACCCAAAAACACTGAGCTTTGGCATTTATAATAATCAAGGTCGAAAAATTGGCGCAGGTAAAGCCGTCGGTGGCGCAGTATGGAGCCCTAAACTGGGTCGATCAGCAAAAACCGTTAGAGGAACATTCACAATTTATCGCAAGAATGGTGCTAATTATAAATCCAGTAAATACCCTAGGCCCAATGGCGGAGCACCCATGTATTATGCGATGCATTTTCACGGTGGTTATGCATTACATGGCTCACCCTCATTACCTAACGTCAATGCGAGTCATGGTTGCATCCGTGTTGAAAAAAACACAGCGGGATGGTTGAGCAAAAACTTTGTTCAAAAGAACCTAACACAAATTCATGTCATGAATTACCCAGGAGAGAAATAACAAAGAGGATAGTGATTAGGCAATGGGGCGCTATCTTTTTGTAACAGCGTCGTACATGCGAAAATTGCCATAAAAGTTCGGCAGCATCGAATAAGCAAGCCATCATCGGGCCTGTGATTAAACACTGCATCCAGTGTAAAAAGTATCGCAGTTGCAGCATGTATCGTATCACTCAACATCCAATCATTGTTATCGACTAAATTGCTGCTGTCTGACTTAAATAAAGCTAACATTTTTTGTGTTTAGCTGACTGCGCTCGCTCACGTAGATTAATGTCTATGTAACGATCAGTAGTGGCACCAGATGAGTGACCAGCATCATCACGAACATGTTCTCGAGGTCTAACTTTAACGTCATCGGAGATACCTGTATGACGTAACCAGTGCACGGTTGCAGCTCGTAACTGATCGGCATCAAGAAGCAAGCCTTGGCATGATAAGTCTTCAGCGGCACGATCAAAACAGATCTGAACCAATACACGAATACGTTTGGTATCGCATAAAGGTTGTTGCGGTTGGCGCAGCTGACCAATCAGTGGTGCATCATCAGTCAGTACGGGTAACGGTGTCATACCCAAAAACTGACGATAGCGCTTCAGTGCATTCAAGACCAAGGAACTGACAGCGATCTGACGCGCCTTATTACCTTTACCCACTGTCTTAAACCACCAATTCTGTTCGCTGTCTTGAAAGAAATCATTCATGGTCGGTACCCATCGATCTGTAGCCGCCAGCTCAGAAATACGTAAATACATACCATATAAGCACGTCATCATAAACAACGTGCGCTCATGATCAGGATCCGAGGCTGCTAATAGCTCTGTATTTCTTAGAACAGTCATCCATTGCTGATCGCTCAATCGTCGCACGGCGGGCGCTGTTGCCTCTTTACGTAGGAACTTACTCTTCTGACGTATCAGGCTGACAGGATTTGCAGAGACAGCTCCTTCTTGATACATGAACTGGTAAAAACTACTCAGCACAGCAAAGATAGCTTTAACTGTATTGTGCGAGACATGGTAATTATCGACTGATACGTCTTTGCCCGCGCGTCGGTCAGCTTTACTGATTGAAACATCAAAAGGGCGCCAATCAGGATTGACCACCTGCTGACCTTGTAACAGCTTAAAGCGATTAACGGTTTTCAAACCAATCCAATGTTTTGGTGGTTGTATACAGAATTCAACAAACGCCTCAATATCTTCACGGCGGTGGTGCAATATTGATTGCTGACGAATCAACCAACTCCATTGGATCAAACGTTCGATATCTCGTCGATAGGCACGAAAAGTATCTGGGCTGCCGCGATAGCTGTATAAAAAATTCAGTACTAACCAATAATCCGATGCAAAATAGTCCTGCCAGACTATTTCTTTCGACAAACACTGCTGCAGCCAGACCGTTACTTTATCGTGTGCCGATTGTGCTTGCTGACATTGCTTGTAAAGCTCGATGATTCGAGGCAGGGTGTTAATGACCGGGCAGGGCTGTTGCAAAGTACGATTCATAAAAAAGCAATCATCTTGTTAGGTAATAATGCTGGTACCATACTAACGACAAGCTCACAGGCAAGCAAATATCTGATTGAATGTAGTTTCAAGATAATTAGTTACTATATCTGATCTTTAGGCGCGGCAATAAACCTATCCCATTACTGAGCGCACAAACAAACAACGAAAACCCAATAAATAACAGCTGTGCTTGAATGATATACCAAGGCCATGACCATAACCCTGGTGCAGCAGTAGGCGGAGTAACAAGAAACACATAATCTGCATGCAACCAGCGATCAATCAGAAAAACCGGTGCAATGTAAATGTTAAATGCAATTAATACACGAAAAATAGACATCAAATTAAGCTTGGGCTTGTCATACACAAAACAGTACACAGCAGCCAGCGTCAAACTGATGTGCATCACCAGAAAATTGAGATAGCGCAGCATCGAACAATGTGCCTGCAAATCAGGCACAGATAGTGCCAAGATTGCCCCCCATCCTGAGATATACAACAGAATATACTGAAATGTTTTGCGCTTAAAGATCAGCGCCAAGGGTACCACCAACCATGCGCTAACATGACAAACTTGGAGCGGTAGGACTCGGTACAGAAAGCAACTTAACGATACCGCAGCTAGTGCGCACGATACAATGAAGTATCGAATCACTTTATCCGACACAGGCGTTTTAGGAATTGAAAAAACCATGATTGCAGCAATGATAAGACACAATCCACCAGCGATATGCCAACTATTGAATAGGGCGAACTGGCTTGGTGAGTGCAAAAATGTCAGTATAGAATTTAATATCGGAAATACCATCACGAAATCACCTGATCGGAAGTACGTGTTTGATCGTAGGCTTCAACACGAGCTTTTATGGCATCACGACCCTCTTTACCCAACAATCTATTCATCAATGCAGACTCCGGCTGATTCACGTTCCAAATTTGCAATATATCAACACAACCTGAAAAACTCTGATCGATACTGAGGCGGTATGGCACTGAACCAATTGACTCATATTGACGAAATAACACTGGTAGAGGTGCTGTTGTATGCGTTAGCTGTTGTAAAACGATCTCTAATTGCGACAGGCTACTACACTGACTAATCAATGTCTGTAAGGCATCAGGGAGACTGTGAGTCGGGATATAAGTATGCTTGGGTGTCACCGAATTAGATAGCACTGTATTTTTACCCTTGTGCTGTTGCAAGTAATAATCTAGTAGATCCAATCCAGTAACCGGGTACGCGCCTTGAGGAATTGAGACTAAGCCAATCAGGTCTGTCACATCGGACCGCCGCAGTATAAACTGGCTGATACCGCGCCATAAATACAATAAGCTGCGATAGTTTTTTTGATACTTCGGCGCAATGATCGATCGACTGAGTTCAGCGAACCGTCCAACTTGGCTTAACTTGGCATGATCGATACTGTAGAGCGTCTCAATGTAGGATGGACCAATCGCAGTTGGCAATAGCGCATGGAAACGGCATGCACCAACCAGTTGCGATTGTTTTCTATCCCAAACAAAAATATGATCGTAATATTGATCCCAGCGGTCTGCATCAACTGACAAGCCGGTACCCATACCCTCATGCGAAAACACATACTCACGCAGCGCTTGGATGTACTGCAGCGTAAGCGGAATATCATTAGCCTGAGACGCATACACTACGAGACTATGTGTCTCAAACAACACGTGATCAGTCGAGAGACGATTAATTTCATTAATCATGTTGACTGAAACCTCAGGCTCGTCAGTCACGGGCGTGACTGGGGCTAAAGCTCTTGTTGGATTTGAGTGAGTATATTGATCTTGATACTTGAGCGCTTCACTTAACGAACGCAAGAAGTTTGCTGATTCCGCATCGCTAAACTGTTTATCGAAAGGTAGTATCAAAGTATTGGATCTGTACAGATGAATGTAATGTTTACGCTTATTGAACAGCTCTCTAGCAATTAGGGCTAAACGCGAAACACGGAATACCTTTGAGAAGCAATAAAATAACCGAGAGTTTTTTGCTTCGATGTAAAAAGTGACGATAGGTGCCTGCGATTTTTTTGCTAACCGAATCGGCAAGGTTGACCAGGGCGTGTCTGTCGTGGATTGAGATTTACGGCAATAATCGGATACTTCACCAGCAGGGAATACTAATAAAGCCCCACCTTGTGACAACCAAGATTGACAGCTTTTTACTGCAGAGAGGGTCTTCCTGTTGTTGAAAACATTAATCGGTATCTGATGATTTTTCGAAATTGGAAAATGATATAACTCTTCGTTGCCCAAAATTTTAAGGTCAGGGCGGTGCTTGAACAATAGGCGTGACAACATGACAATATCGCAAAAGCCGGTAGGGTGATTACAAACTATGACCAGCGGGCCAGTTTTAGGAATTTCTTGTGAATTGTCAAAATGCTCGATGGACTTCAATTCGCTGTAATGATACACGTCTTCGTAAAACGTTTGCGGGGAATCCTGCTCTGAATAATGATGATGAAACGCATTAAAGGCCTCGAACTTTAACCACTTGTCCAGTATAAAACCGAAAGGGTAGAGGAGTTTGATCAGCCTGGAAGAGCTATTTTCAATCGCGGCACACAGTCCTATGTGTCTATAGCTCATGATGCATTTAAACCGATTGTTACTGAGCAGTGATAATAGTCGTAAGCCTTGCTATTGTAAACTATTGGTCAATTTACAACCAGATTATACGCATTACTGGACAAAATAATCTGTAATTGGCCGGAGAAATGTTTACTATTTTACTTTCGACACGCAACGATGCTGAGCAATTTGGCCATCAACTCCTGATTAATAAAAATGATTGTCAGCACATAACATTGAAATGTATTTCTCAAAATGAATTCAGTTTATCTCCAATGAAAAAAACGGTAGAACGATCATCTGTCAAAAAAATCAAAAAAAATAATTAAAAAAAAATTATATGTTATTTCAATATGATCAATTTTTTTTGAAAAAATGCATATCGATTCCCGCAAACATCAACAACCACATGTGATTTTTAAAAACACACATCAGGCAACTCTTTAAATATTAATTTTTTTAATATTTTCAATAGATTGACGGTATTATTTTTTATTTTTAGTGTTGAGATCGATTTAATAAAAAAGGATCAGGGCATGGCTAAAGACTTTGATAAGATCGAACCGAATCTCTACGCGCTTGTGTTATTAACGATTACTGCAGCACTATGTTCATTGATTTACCGCCAGCAAGACAAACTCATTGAGGACACTGATAACAATAGCGAAGCTCTGCGATTAGTCTTCATAATTTGGATTAATAAGGATAGACGTGAGCTAAATAAGACCTTAAGAAACTTCATTGAAACACACAAATCGGACCAAGGTATTCAATTAATGCTTCTGACCAATCCATCTAATGTTAGCGACCTTGACTCTCTACCGAGTAATATCATGATCGGTGATATCATGAGGCTTAAAAGTTTTGCTTTAAGCGATGGAAAAATCATCAACCCCCAACACATAATTCAATCCTCAATTCGCTTAACAGCGAATATGGATACTAATGTTATGTTAGCTGTAGCATCGGACTTCATACGCTTACTTATGCTGTCTCGTCCAAAAGATATGATCTCACAACTTATCGATTCAAGCTCAACGATGTATCAATCGATACTCGATCAATTGGATCTTGGTAGTGATGTCTTATATACGGATAGTGATGTCAGTATCGATTTATCGCAACGATTTAGTGGTATGTTTCCTGTGTTCACAGTGCCTAAGACTTCTGATCAATACTTTTTTTTCCGTAATGATGTGATGTATTCATCGGCCAGCCAAAGGAAGGTATTTCTTAATATCATCACCGCATTACTGACTAATGAAAAATATGCGATTTTTTCACAAGCATTAACCGGCTTATCAGACAAATCGAATGGTAAAGATAACAAGCGAGTCGCTGAATCTTTTCAACATCAATTAGTCGGTCAACTTCCTGAGAATGTGGTTCAGCCACGTCAGACAAACACTGCCTGCGAGACCTGGTCCATGGCATTAGCAGGCTTTCACCCAGCTGCTGTATTGGATTTGCAAACAACAACCGACCATGATGCTCCAGATTCTCTTAGTGAAAGCATGCGAGTTGGCCGATTGGTTGTATTCGCCAGTCGAGCCGTTGAGTCTGAGGTTGTTGACGCCACTAACCTCCCTCGCAGAGACTTGGCATTCACCATCAAGGGCAAACCCCACTTGCTATCAAACATTGCATTTGAAAAACTGTCCCATTCGCTGCCCAGCGATATGGGAAAATCATGGGATGGCTCTGGAGAACTGTCGAACATGGAGAAAGGCATTACTCGACGATGCCCACATCCATTTTAGTCATTAGATAATATCCTATTTGATACAACGACAGTAGATACAAAAAAAAGCTTCCCACTCAAGAAAGCAAATCATCTAATCTAAGTCAGCTTTTAATGTTTTAAGTCAAGGATAATCAAAAATGACTCGCCACGATTGATACGTATGTATTGATACACGCGGTATAGACTATTTTGACAAGCATTTTGTTACAAAATTTTCACTGCGCAAATTTGATAGTGCATTATCTATAAAATCGATGAGCGAACCTTTACTAGGTCCTAGATAATAAGATGAGCGAATGCATTTAACTGCATTATCAATTTCATGCATATCTTTTATCTTTGTGAAAATACGGTAATAATGATCAGCTCGTCTCAAACCAGCATCACCATGAGGATTGAACAATGTAAATTTTTTCTGAGATTGACGATTTTTCTGATATTCATTAATTGCATTTAGAATAACACGCTGCTTTAGTTTAAATTGCATAACATTACTTTCGCTTATTCGTATAGTATCGATTAGATCCTTGATCTTTTTGTTATTGTTCTCAAGACGCAACTGCCAATAATGTTCGATTATCCTGATGGCTTCATCTATTGGCGTTGATTTGCCAACAACTTCAGAATAACGATCAGCTAATTCATTCAAAAGTTGCTTGCGTGATTCTTCAAGAGCTGAATCATGAGATTGGCAAGATCGTGTATTTATATTTTTTTGGATTAGTTCGAGCCGGGTTGATAGCTGTTGAAAACATCCGAATTGGTTAGGTTGGGAAGCATTACCTTCTATGTGGGCAATAGCCTTAATTTTAGAATCATTGAGGAGGCTTCGCCATAAGCATATGTCTGAGATACTGTGGCTTGTAAATATTTTTATCCAATTTTTCCAAAGCATTTTGTAAAATGCAAAAACATCCTGGGCTTTGTAGAAAAACAGCGGTTGCTTTCGGTCGAAGTTTATACTATTTGAACGATATTCCTCAGTGTATTGTGTCCCGTTACCCCAATCACAAATCATTGTTTGAATATCACCAGAGGGCTCAAATAGAACTAAAATATTTTCAGGTTTGATATCACCATGATGTATATTGTGCTTGTGTGCATATTTCATCACATCAACCCATTGAGGAATCAACTGATTAATGTGTTGACGAAACATTTTTTTCCTTAGGTCTTCATTGGTACGGCAATTAATGACCTCATAAATGTATTGGTGAAGATCGCATCGAATAGCACCATATCCAGTTAATGTCTTCATAGGGATAGAATAAAAATCTTTTCCCTTCTCAACACTAACTGAGACTAAAAGCCCGAGAAGCTTTAACCTATTAATTTCAGCATAATAACTAGCTTCGACAGATTGGGCTTTGCGTATTTCCTTATATGCAATTTTACGCTCCTCGTTGACGTATACCGAACCAAAACCACCGTGACCAACACACTTGCGTGGGGTAGTGAGGCCTGCGGATATCCTATTTGTAGCTGCAAGACCTGTTAGTAGCGTTAATGTTATTGGTAGAGGTTGCATAAATGTCAATATCGAGGTTGGATTCCAGACAACTTTGCTGTAGAGCTTTGAAACTGACTAATCAGATATAACTTGTTTATCTGCCCTAAAAAAT
>CACNSC010000005.1 GCA_902623005.1 uncultured Coxiella sp. | reverse complement strand
GGAAGGCACGAATTTTAACCGCACTCAAACAATACGACGAGGCCTTACGAACTTTGTCTACAGTCGACGACCATTCCTTCAAAGCTCAAGTTGAAATCGTCCGCGGTGACATTTATCAGGCGAGGGGTGAGCGTGATCGTGCTCGTCGCGCATATTCGTCTGCTCAACAAGCATTATCGACCCTAGGAGCTTCAGATCCAATTCTAGCCATGAAGCTGGTACAAGTCGGTGGTGATGTTGTCGGTAAGGAAGGCAGTTGATGTCAGCGTTGCGTATTGGCATCATTGGTGGCACCGGTTGGATTGGTCGGGCGATGGCCGAGCAACTGCTGCATCACCAGGTGATTACGGCCGAACAACTGTGGATTGCCAATCGCTCTGGCCAACGTTTAAACGCTGATCACACAGCGGGTATTCATTACACGCAAGATCATCAAGCATTAGTTGATGCTTGTGATGTTGTGGTCCTATCGGTTCGTCCACAAGATATGACAGCGATTAATATTTCTTTACACTCGCAATTGCTGGTATCCGTTATGGCAGGCGTTACTATCGAACAACTGGTTGAGCGCACTCAAGCGACGTCAGTGGTTCGTGCCATGCCGAATGCTGCAATTGAAATTGGTCAATCCTATACGCCCTGGTATTCACGCTATCTATCACTGGCTCATCAGGATATTTGGCTGAAGATGGTGAATGCACTTGGCTATTCGCAAGTGTGTGAGACCGAACATCAACTGATTGCACTCACAGCGTTAACGGGTTCAGGGCAGGGGATACTAACCGCGATTGCTACCAGTATGATACAAGCGTCACAAGTCTATGCCATGCCGTCTGAAATGATGGATCAAGCGATGCGGTATTTATTCTCTGGGATTGGCCAATTAATGCAAGCTGATTCGCTATCACCGCCACAACGCGCACAAGTATGTTTGGACTACGCGGGAACGACAGCAGCGGCCATCAGTGGTATGCGTCAGCATGGATTGCAGCGGGCGATACAAGCTGGAGTTGATGCGGCGTTTGAAAAAGCAAACAGCAATATGACATCGAGCACATAGACTCAATCAAGTGTCTAATGGTGGATGACGTGCTGTAAAGAATATAAATCGTTGATAAGGAAGTGTCTTAATGTCATCAAAATCTCTCAAGTTTATGATTGTACCGTGGCTGATCTGGGGCATTGCCGTGTTGTGCTATTGCAATCAATATTTTTTACGAATATCAGTCAGCGGCTTGACGCCTGATTTAGTCAGAAGTTATCACATCAATGCGATTTCACTCAGTATCGTTGCAGCGTCGTTTTACTACGCCTATCTTATGATGCAGATTCCTTGTGGAATGTTAGTGGACCGCTATGGACCACGCATCACGTTAACGATTTCGACGTTACTCTGTGCATTGGGCAGTGCCATATTCACAGGGTTTGATGAGGTTGCAATGCTGGCAGTCGGACGATTCGTGATGGGTATAGGCGCGGCATTTGCACTGATTGGTACTTTAAATCTTGCGCGTATTTGGTTTGATCGATCGCAATTCACATTGGTCAGCGGTGCGACTTTAATGGTCGGAACATTGGGCGCATTGTTGGGCGGTGCGCCTTTGATTGTTTTAAGTAAAGCTGTGCCTATGCACGTCATTACTGGGAGTTCAACAGCAATCACTATGGTGCTATCAATTTTAGCATGGTGTTGTGTGAGAGACAGACCTGCCTCGTTGGAGCGGAAAGTCGAGTCACAGGCATTCTTTGCGACACTGGGTGAATCAACAGGCTCCCGAACGGTGTGGTGCGCTGCGTTATTATCCGGTTTTCTGTTTGCGCCCATTGCTGTATTTGCTGGATTATGGTGTATTCCTTTTTTGACCGATTTATACGGCAAAGCAGTTTGGGTGAAATCCTCCTCTGCCATTATTTTTATCGGTTTAGCAGCGGGTGCAATCTTGACTGCAAAACTAAGTCTCTGGACTCATCGAGCGGTTCTAGTAATACGTGGTTGTGCCATTGTGTCATTAATAGCAATGACTCTAATTACCGAGGTCGGGAACCTACCCGCAGGTTTAATGATGGTGCTCTTGTTTGTACTGGGTTTTAGTATTTCAGCGTATATGCTCGTATTTACAGTAGTAGGCAATGAGGTTTCAAAACAAGCCAGTGCTACGGCCTTCGGGTTAACCAATTTTTTTCAGGTCTGTATTGGGTCGCTACTGCTTCCCCTGATGGGATACTTGCTGATGTGGGGTAAAAGCATTTTTCAAGGTCCTGCTGATGATCGATATTCACCCATGGATTATCATCACGCCATGATTATCATGCCCATCAGTTTGGTATGTGCACTGGTGTTATCGTTTTGTCTAAAAAATAAGCCTAATTAGTACTCATCGAAAGAATACGTGTGTTATGAAAAAATTGCTGAATTTTACTATAATACTGATGCGGTAAAATAAATCGATCTGGAGGTTTTGATGAGCGACAATGAAATCATAGCGTTGATTGGAATCCCTCAGTCACATGATGCCATGCCTAACGAGATGCTAAAGAGACAGGATTGTTCTGGAACACCTAAAACGATTTGTTACTAAAGTAATCCGCATGAATGAACCTATTATTTCGTCAACGTTACGGATTAAAAAAACAGATGGTGTGAACGTTAAAAAAGTTATGAGCGTACTGGATTAATCCAATGGATCAGTCGTTTTGAGGATTTATTCTAACGTATTGAAAAATCGATTATTATGAAAAATTCACGGTTTTCAGCTATAATTCATTATGTTTGAACATTGAGTTGGAGCTCTATATGAAAATTAATGACATTGCAATGATCGTTGGTAGTCCACTGACCCACACTGGTATGCCCAATACCATTCAGAAAAATTTAATGTGCAGTATGATCGGTGGTAATTCTAATAAGTGTTAATAGCCGTTAAAAGTTGAGTCATGGCTTTAGTAGTGGTCTTTCTTCATTCTGTTTATATTGATTAAATACACTTTCAATTGCATGATTTGATTTGCCAAGATATTTTCTAGATCTAAAATCAAAAAGTCTATACGCTTGGTGGTGATATTTTTCATTATTATTATTTTTTACTGGAAAAGTGATAACGAAAGATCAATAGATTGTGCTCTAATAGCATAAATTATTACGCTCATGATCTCATTTACTCACCACATAGCAAGTAAATATTATTATATTTGTTTCTTGAATTGAATATATTGATAATAATATCGTTATGCATGAATTATTTGCGTTGATATATACAGGAATATATTTAATAGGTATTTGGAGGATTAATATTTTGGAGCGCGGTTAATTTTAGGTAATTATTGATGTGTTATTGATATCGTGAAATTGGTTTTTTAAGTTAGGTAAATAATTTTTTTATTATGATTTAATGTCTAACACTTACCGTGTAAGAACATGTTTTTTTTTGCATGATGGCCTCCATTTTTTCCGATAACTTTTTACCGCTCTCTTTAGGTCTATTGAAAAATCGATTAAAGTATTGAGGCCCTGTTTTTGAACATGATGGTTTTTTGAGTGTGTCTATAAGTATGCTGAGATTTTCCATCGTGGGCTTGATTAAATAATTATTTAATGATCCCTGTAAAACTGTAGCTTTTTCTGTGTCAATATTATTCATGACATTAATATATATTTGAATATCATCATATATAAGAGACTCATTTTTCATCTGAGTTAAAATATTTTTAATATCGGAATTTTCGCTGATCTCTTTGAGTGTGTTGAAATTTATGAATGTATTATCATTAGCTTCTTCATTATAACAATTTATTAGTGAGTATATAGTTTGTTTTATAACATGTTCATTTTCAATTTCACTTTTCATTAGAGCTATAATATCTGTAAGGAGCTTTAAATCTTTTTTTTCACTGTATGACTCTGCTAAAGCTTGACCAACTCCTTGGCCAATTGCTTTAGTAAGCTCGATCATAGTATTGCTATCTTTCGATTTACTCGATTTAATTATTTTGTTTATTGTATTAAAAAAATATTGTGATCCTTCTACATTAAATCTACTGCCTGATTTGAGTAGCTCTCTCGAAATGTCGAAAATTTCTGTGATTATAACATCTCTTTTTTTTGCAGATAATGAACTTCTTGTAATGGCATAATCATAAATATTATTTTTTGTATCACTCTTTAATAGCTCTACAAGATTACTATAAGATTCATCAGATCTAAGTCGTTCTAGTAGATGATTCCGATGTTTTTCTTCCAATTTGTTAACATTCAGATATCGAAAATTGGCAAAACCTAATGGCAGTTCTTGTTGAATTAGACATTTGTTTTCTGTTATGACCCATTTCTTGTTCATCCTACCTATAATTGGATATAGCGTATCATTGACAATAAATAAATAAATTATATTGTCCTCTTCTGTGTCTTTTCCTCTGTCTTCTAAAAAAGCAGCCTCTAAATCCATTTGCGTTACAGGACACTTTAAAGTGCATCTTTGACCTTGCTCTCTCATTTTTCATTCACTCTTATTAATTTATTTTCAATCTTTGGCCTATTTAAAGGCAGTATAGTTCTAAAACATTAAATAAATATTAAATTGTATAATAAATACTCATATTTGATTGGGTAATTGTTTTGTTGAGTTTTATTTCGCATAAAAAACAATGGGTTATTGTTTCTATCTTAAGCATGGTTGTTTGACCCGCAATGGCAAATTTTCACGGGTTGGGTGATGGTAAAGAGAGTCTTACTAGTTACTGCGACGCTTACTCTGATCGCCAGTCGATGGCTTAACTCCCTTGATGATTGAGGGAAGTCACTCATTAAAGTTCGTAATTTCCTGAGTGATCAAGTAGTGTTGCTACATCGGTGTCTGGTGTTTTCTCATCGAACAGTTTTTTTTAACAGAGAGGTTGGCAATGTTTTCCGCAACACAAAAACGATGGATTGTCGTTTATCTATTGATCACCATGCCAATATCCGGTGCCTCCGTTGATATCTACGTGCCGTCATTACCGGCAATGACTGCATTTTTTGTTGTCGACGCCTCCATAACCCAATTGACAATCACCTTCTTTCTGCTGGGTTACGGCCTATTTAGTTTGTTCTTTGGGCCGTTGTCAGACTCGATCGGGCGTAAGCCACCTCTGTTGCTGGGTGTGATTCTGTATGTTTTGTCCGCGATTTTTATCGCGACAACGTCTTCGATAACCGTATTGTTGCTGCTTCGTTTTATACAGGGCATTGGTGTTGCTGCAATCGCTGGTGTCTCGAGAACGATTACTCCCGATGTTTTTCAAGGAGAAAGATACGCGCACGTCACAAACATGACTACAATTGCTTGGTCGGTGGGGCCCATCGTTGCGCCTTTTATCGGCGGCTATTTTCAGCATTATTTGTCATGGCAGTGGTGTTTTTATACGCTAGCATTATATGGTCTTATCCAGCTGGTCTTAATGTTGTGCGTTTTACCCGAGACTTTAGCCAAGAAAACACCGTTTTCTTTGAGTGTGCTCTGCAGTCGCTCCAAGACATTACTCACCTCGCCCTTGTTTGTTGGCTCAGTACTTATTTCAGGATTCGTTTATTCCTCTATCATTGTTTTTAATACCATTGGGCCATTTTTAATACAGAGTGTATTGGGTCGGACATCGATCTTTTATGGTTACATGGCGTTATTGATGGGAACGGCTTTTTTTATCGGTAATACGGTGAATAAGCGCTTAATTGCTTCATCTGCTAGGCGTCGATTAGACATTGCGATTTGTTTGATTATGTGTGCTGTTGTGGTTGAGTCGATTATGTTAATGGTATTTCCCATTAATGTTTATAATATCGTTATTCCAACCTATATCATTATACTATCGGCGGGTTTATTTTTCCCAAACAGTTATGGCACGGCTTTACGTTTACACCCTGAATTCTCGGGTACAGCAAGCGCGATATTAAGTATGACTTTTATTTTAACGACAAGTCTAATGAGTGCGATCGCCGCTGCATTGAAGGCGCATAGCCAAGTTGATTTTACGTTATTGTTTATTGCAATCATTTTATTGTGGAGTTTGATTTATTTTTCATTGTTCCGCCCATCCATGCGATAAACTCAAATACCGGTTTGAAGTAGATTTTTCACCGTCTTTGTCTTTCTCATTACGGGTGATGCAGGCTAACCAATAGCCGATAGTATTCAGGTAAGTCTGATTAGCTAGCCCAAACCCGTCATGATTAAAGCGTTTGACGATAAGTATCCAAAATAGGCATTAAGGATACTTACGCTTCATCGACGGGTTTTTCTTCCGGTTTATGAAACTTTTTTTCGTCACTGTACGGGTCTTCGAGTGTGACTTTCTGGAAGCGGTTGATGATATTGGTGAGGCTAATAATAAATGACACAAAGATGGCGAATTGTAATGCCAGTATGAAGTAATTAGAGCCGGTGATCAGTCCGATTACGATCGAGATTAAAATAAACTGCAGCTGCATAATCGAGTTTTTGTTGTTACGAAAACGTAGAATTGAAAATACTCCGAGTAAGGCAAAGGCTTTTGCAAGGTTTTCACCGACCAAGAATATAACCAACGACACACTGACAGACAAAATCACTGCCGTGTACATGGTGCCGTAAAAATCTGGGAAAAACATCTTCCTATCGTGAATGGTGAGTTCATAAGCTTTGAAGACAATAAACGTTAGGATCACAGGGACGAAAAATAGACTCAGAATATCCGGCTCTGAGGCATTAACGTGTTGCCCGACTTCGCTGATATGATGGATTATTTCTTTCATAACGTCTTCCTGTTTTCGATTAGCTAATTTTTACAACAACTGGTATTCCGGGTTTAAAGTTTTCGCGTTGTTGTTGGTTAAGTCTTTCGGGTTGTAAGGTGATAAGTGAGTCATTATTAGGATTTTTTTGGGAATGTTTTGATTTTAAAGTAGAGGTATCATCTGCGGTCACTCTGTCTTGTAGATTGATTTCGGTAATAATTGCTTGGATGCAATTACGATAGTCCGTCATGTCACAAACCGTGGTCGACTGACCTATAAATAACTTCTCCGCAGCTTGTTGCGAAAAAAATGCATTGATTTGTTTAATGGTGTTCAGGCGGATTTCAGCAAGTGGTTGCTGTCGGGTAACCGGTTCATTGGCGTTAACCAAAATGTTGGTAACGGTTCCATTAGTCGGTGAGTTGATGGCTTTAAATTGTGGTGCTGAATTGCCACCGCGCAACTGCATGATGCGTTGATCCTGTTGCACACTTTGCCATTCCTCGGCGAACACTGTATCGACGGTTGCCTCGTCTGGTGAGAATACGGTTACTTGATCAGGAACAATATAAGCATATTCACTTTGTACGTGATAATGGTTGACTGAAAAGGATATCCACAGTGTGACGATAAATAACAGTAGGGTAATAATAAGCCACACTAGTGAGTAAAAGAGACGATTCATGGTGCTTCCTGCGTGAATAACAGTATTCTAATGTGACATATTTTTTGTTGTTTTTGAATGGGTTAGGTAGAAATCGCAGGTTTTATTGAGCTTGACTTGAGGTCTCTGCAATCTTCATCTTGAATTAAAATCCCATTAAGTTATAAGATGTCGTCCTTTATTACGTGCTGATGGTGGTTTCGGCCTTTTTCAAGGCGAACTTTGCTTTATGTTTAGCTGGTGTTTATTAATGGATAGTTGTATTGACGATGAGTCAGGTTCTCAGAGTTCTGTTCCTGAAGGTATCGAATTCTCACTGCACGAGGAAGTCGTCAGTGAGCTCTCAGCACCTTCGCTTGTTCAGGGATCACCACAACGTTCTCATAAAGACACATTAAAATGCGCTAAGGACGTTATTACAGCATGCTTGCTTTTGTGGGATAAGGCTCAACGAGATATTTATCAGCGTCACTCAACATGCGGTATTTCCACTAATCGTATGAAAAAACGTCAACAGTTGCTTACCCATTTATATGATCTTCTCATGGATGATGACTCTTCCATTCATGATAAATTGAGTGATTTTAATATTTGGTGGAGTTTTCAAGTTAAAGTGCCAATTAACTCTACCCGCTCAAAGTCTTTATTCAATCAGTGTATTCAATTGTTCTCAACCGATTACTTTTTAGAGCAAGTGCATCGGGAGTGTAGGGATATTTTTCTACAAGCAGGTATTAGTGATGTCACGACATTACTGGAGAATAACGAGTTGCAAAATTATTATTTTACGCCATCGATTGCGGTCAATCCGATGCGAGTTTCTAAAAGCAACTCACCAACATAATTAAGTATTTACAACGGAGTAATGGATGAAAAAAACTTCTCGGTTTATTTGTTTCTTTTCTTGTTTAGTGTCGACAGTGTATGCCGATAATCAATGTCACAATGGTTGCATTAACTCAGCGAAGTCCTCTCAATCAAAAGTAACGATAGCGGTGTGTCGCTCATCAGGTTCTGCTGTGTCGGGTTGTGATTTGATGAATTCAAGTCAGTATGGGTTACATAAAGATTTAGCCAGCGGGGTGTTTTGGATGTATGCCGCTGACGTTAGTACGAACTTTGAAACCGTGCGTTCGCAATTACACACCATCGAGGAGTCCTTGCAATTTGATTACGCTTTTTCACATTGTGATCAAGCCAGAAACTACCCACTGGGTATCACTACTGCAGCTGTATGTGTTGCTAATGACTAGGGCTAATCGCGTATGTGGCGTGATTTTTCTAACTAATACCAATTTGCAAGGGTTATGATTGTGTCCAGTGGCTCTGTCCACTAAAATCAAATGTTTTAGGGAGTTGATAATGAACACCAGTCTCGAGAATTTACTGACCGTGATGAATACAACTTTGGCTAATGCCGGTGATGAGTCTGATTCCAGTGGCGACGACCAGGCCAAAACCGTGGGTAAGATTGTCGCAGGCGTTGTTGTTATCGCATTCGTTGCGGCGACGGCTGTGTCTTGCAGTTACCTTGCCAATCCGCGTCATCGAAATAGTATTTTTGGTTCTAACTCTGACGATGATCATGAATACAGGGCGCTTGCATCGAGCAGCAATAACAGTATTTGATAGATGGTATCGAGTCGATGCATGTTTAAGCAGCGACCGATGGTGTGATCAGGTCAGATTAAGACGACGATTTTTCAGCTTAAATAAGTATTAACTTCAGATCATAACTTGTCATTCTAATGACATCCGCTAGCATGGCTGGCCGATAAAACGCTTAAGAGACTGCTAATGACATCACGTTCTATTCTTGTTTGGATCATAGCTGCTGCGCACGGGTTACAAATATCCCGTAGCCAGTCCGTTTGTGGGTCAGTCGTCGATGCTGGAAGTTCTGGTAGTCGGTTGTTTATTCATCACTGCGATCTTATTGATAATAGCCTTCAAGATTGTTATGCAGCGTTTGAGCAATCGGTTGATGGTGGCTGGCAGTCGACGCCAGAATCCGAGCGCGACGCTTATTGGCAAAACTTATTTCGCAACAGCACACAAGCGCTTGAGGAGCATTGCAACCAGACCGAGGCCGACACACCGCTAGTGATCGCTGCTACGGCGGGCATGCGTCAAGCCACACCAGAGGATCAGCACGACTTTGTGCAATCTACCTCTGATTGGGTCGCCAGGTCCACACACTATAATAATGCGACGGTTGAAATCATTCCTGGTACGCGAGAAGCGTGGTATGACTGGCTTGCCGTGAATACTCAGTTTGGTAAATTTTCCGATGATTGCAGTACGCCTTTATTTTCCGTGATCGATGTCGGTGGTGCCTCGATTGAATGGGCCTACGAAACCGATCAAATCCAATCATTACCTCATGGTGAGCAATGGCAATTTGATCAGGGCTGCCGTCAACAAATTAAACTTGCACTATCATCGTGGTTGGGTCTTGGAACCGATCAGGTGATTGCAGCAACCCGCGATGCAACCGAATGTTATGCCCCTAACTTACCCATCGTTGATAGTCCCACCGGTTACGGCCAAGGCGATTACCGTGCTTGCGTGATGACGGTGACTGACTTTATCGCATCGCAACCGTTTGAGTTTTCTGTGCCTGGTTTGTCGTATCATGCTGTTCAGGCGTTAAGTGCTGTCTATTACACAGCAAAAGATTTAGCCATTGATAATCCAGTTTCTGCTCAGGCTTGGCGTGATGCAGGTAGCGAGGCGTGTTCAAACCATACCGATCTGTTAGATGATTTCGCGTGGCAACGCTGTCTGACAAGTTCACTGATTGATGCCGTGTTATTGCAACCAGCAAACGATCGTCAGATTAATACCTTACATACAATCAATGGAACGTCGATCACATGGACTTTGGGTGTTATGGCTGAATTATTTACCGCGACTCATCTGAGTAATATGACTGCTACTCAAACTAGCCACAGTGATAACTCAACGGGTAAAATCAGCCAACTGAATCTTGGTATTATCGTTGGTGTGACGTCCGTGTTGGTCTTTTTAGCAGTGGTTGCTTATACCGACCCATCAATCAGAAAACACTTAACAACATGCGATGGATTGTTTGATCAATCGTCTAAAGATACTTTGCGTCAGGGGCTGTTGGATGATGAGATTAAAAAAGATAAGGAGTTTGGCTGTTCGTTTTAGTTGTTTCACTATGTACTTTGCCGTTCTCGGGTGCGACCGATTGGCTGATACCGGACAGGCGAGCATCCTGTTATTATGACGACTAAATCGACTTTGTTTCCCACTGTTACTTTAACCATGCAGTGATACCAGCTGATCGAGCATTGATAGTAGATGGATAGCTTTTAATAGTGGCTTTATTCTAACAAGTCCATGACTCTTTGCTGGGTTTGTCGTGTCGATTAGGCAGTGGCCCTAACGCTTTAGCTTGTTCAAATGCCGGTAATAAAATCTTTGGATCGGTCAGAGCAAACAATGATTCAAAGTCATCAATGATAAAGTAGCTACGTTGTTTTTCATCGTATCGATAGGGTGTACGCAGTACATTGACTAAGTCGAAGTTCTCACGCACCGGTATGTCAGAGTGCAGGGCGTAATGCGTTTCATCAATTGATGACAAAATGCCGCCACCATAAATCCGCAACCCTTGATCGGTTTGAAGTAAACCAAACTCAATTGTAAACCAATACAAGCGTGCCAGAATTGCACGATCTTGTTGCGAGAGTGATACACCAAACTCACCAATGGCTTGGGTAAAGTCAGCAAAAGCCGGATTGGTTAATAACGTGCAATGGCCGAATACCTCGTGGAAGATGTCGGGTTCTTTTAGGTAATCCAGTTCTTCAGGGCGACGGATAAAAGTGGCGCAAGGAAAGCGTCGCTGTGCAAGTAATTCAAAAAATGCTTTAAAAGAAATCAGTGCCGGCACCGGCGCCGCTTGCCAGCCTGTCAGTGATTGTAGTCGTTGATTGACGGTTTGTAATTGTGGGATATGGGTCGGCGATAAGTTGAGCTTAGCAACACCTGCTTGAAACGCCTCACAAGCACTGTGGGTTAGTGCTGCCCATTGGCGCTGATAGAGTTGCTGCCATGTGCGATGCTCAGTGTTGTCGTAGTCGATCAAGCCGTTAATATCAACGGTTTTTGAGGTGTAATTTGGAGAAGTCATCATAAAGCTCCGATAAAACAATAGCTTATTGCAGTTCGATGCTGGCTGCAAGCCACAAGTTATCAATATCTGTGTGCTGGACTGAAGAATTATTCAAAAACATGTGCCTAATTTTCGCGGCAGATCAATGGAATAGTTAAGGCATTATGTTGTCTTTGCTGCGGTACAGTGATAAGTTGTCTTCAAAACCGATAAAAGTCATCCGCGGTTAACAGCATAGAATGAGGTTGGATCGATGCCCGAAAACAAGACATCAAACGATTTAAGAAAGTCATTATTAGAAGAAAATAGCCAGAACAATACCAATAATTTTCAATCGCCCAACAGTGCCTTCCAACAGGTTCGATTTTTTCCCCAAAGACAAAATCCAGCAACTCCCAATGATGCTAATTCAAGTACCCACACTCACTATTCTAAAATGTCAGAAGAAAATCCTAACAAAGCACCCGCAACAGACAGCCAAGCTCAAGGCGGCTGCTGCATCAGTTAAGTCTTTGAGGCTCGCGACATGCTGGTTTTTTTTTGTTAATTCACTATGAAAGATCATTGATGCGTCCTTGTTTTGATTAAAATATAACATTGAGTGAAAGTTGGTTTGTTATTACCCGCTTTCTCCGCTCTTACATGGCAAAATGCCATGAGACGGTTTTTTGATAATGCTTTTTTAATTGGGGAGAACTCTCATGCAACAGAAAACAGTCCTTCAACCGGATTCAAAACAAAAAGAATTAATTCAAAATTTATTGGACAGGAATGCTTCGCCACCAAAAGGAAGCTGGTTGCCATCGGTAGGTGACGTATTGAACGCACCGACACGCGATACGGTTGCTACAGACTGTACCCGTGGCTGCTTGACAAGTTGCGGTGCGGTCTTATTTCCCGTCACAGCATGCATCAAAGATGTTGTTGTAAACACTCTGCAGAAGACCATTTGTCCCTGTCTTAATGGCGATTAATTTATTTAGGTTATATTGCGATTCTGGGCGTGTTTTTTTTGAGTGCTCTCTAATGCTTAAAGACCATTTTTCAAAGTCCCGGGTATTGACTCATTACAGTCTATCTCCGCCTGCACAATAACAGTTATTCTCAAGCATAGAAATTAGTTAACCTCATGGCATATGATAGTACTGAAAGTTACTACCATTGTTATTTGCTTGCGGATTCGATTTTTATTGCGTCATCAAGAGTGTTGATTTTCTATCGACAATCCTAAGTGCAAAAGAAACAGAGATGACACTGTTGATGACTATTTCATCGCCTATTTACAAAATAAGTGACTTTATTAACGTCTGTGATTCGATATCACCACATGTGTTTGGTACTCTTGCTCGGCACGTTGTTCGAGTTGTTTCAGTTGTGCTGAGCCTACGGGCAAACGTTGCCATGTCACTGAGCGTTTGATGCCTAATAGTGATCCGGTTAATTTCAAGGTGTTTGAATTGACAAGTCTCGCTTCTGCGTTATAGCAGCGGTTATAGTCTGGATCAAAAATTTTGCCTCGCAGCCAACGTGTGTCCCAGTCGGATGATTCAGGTCGTAAATGGTGAATAATACGCAAACCACGTAATGGTTTACCTTGATACGCCTTGCCACCGTGTTCACAAATCACGGGTAGGGTTTTTCCTTTGAGTTTGAAGGTACGATAGATCTCACCGTGCAGGATGGCCTTTTTACAATCCGATCCGTGTTCGATGGTGAGTTTAATAATGCTTTGAATTTCTTTCGCTTGTGTGGTCACTAGCCACAAGCCTTCAATCAAATGGTAATCATCGGCATGACTGCTATCATTGGCCACGGCAAACACCGGTGGCCATCTAAAATGCGGTGTTTGTGGCATGGGTAATTTGGCAGCAGAGTGACGCGCTACCAGTTGCCAACAGGCAAGCATCCAAAAGCTATAGGTCATGAACTGCATGGGCGTCGTAATCCGGTTACTGAATAATGCGCTATTAAACCAAGCATGCAGGTCGCTGTCGAGCATGCTAAATGGCGATATTGATCTAAAAAAGTACGGAATAAGCTTATTTTATCGATATTATGGATGAGTCCACGATGACCCGTGCTCCTGACGTGAAATTGCTGTTCACTCATGTCGGCACTTGCTAGCATGATTAGCATCATTCATTGTCAAACTATTCAATGCAACACAGGATCTCTCATGAAGGATAATCAACCGCCTACGCCGATAAATCGACTAATCCAGTCCACAAGTTCAAAAGCAGTCCCACAGCAAGGACAGTTCATAAATCCGTTGTTTCAGCGGGTTCCGGTCAATGATGAACATGATCATCAATATACCGACCATCAGGTGGTGGATGATACGGCAAACCCGAAGAATGCACCGCAGCCTTAATGATGGATTATGACGAGTCTTTGAGCGCTTTTATGGCGATTTAACGCAACTCAAACAGCTATTAAGTAATCAATCTCATCGTGATTATTGATCTTATCTTAAGCACTTATTATCTGCGCTTTAACTATTTACAGTGCATCACAATGAATTAGTATTCGCCTTTTGGGAGGTGATCATGGCTGTACAACCGTTTATAAAAAAAGCTATCAGTGACTTCATTGATGACACGACTAAAACCGGTTCTATATGTCCACAAGGCTTGTATTCATTAGCGCAATGTATTGCTTATGGTATGCACCGACCAACAACGACTTTATTAGCCAAGTGTAGGCAGTTCACTCCTTTCTCACCGATTAATGAGAAAGACTTGGACAAGCAGGTTGATTACGTTTTAGAAAGCTTATTCGCAGCGCACAGTGAAATATTCAAACAATATATCCGACGACTGGATTTCGCCAGTTCAATTATGGCAGGTTTAGTCGCCAAGCTCGCCGCTGTCGTGATTGAAAGCGATTACCATTGCACTAAAAAACACTTACGCGCGATCGATAAGGATATTCGAAAAAGCCGCTATTTTAAGTCCAATCCAACTTTACGTATGGTAGATATAAAGCGCGAGATACTCAGTGTGCAAGTCCAAGATAGAAAGCGTATCTTTCGTGAAATTTTACACACTTATTCGCTCAGTCTACCTAATCCCTGTCATCAGATTCGCCAAACCATCGAAACATTATTGAATTGTCCAACGGTAACCTTGGAGTCATTGACTGCATTCGATCAGCAATTTCGTGGAAAGTTAGGTCGTGATCGGTCGAATCCTTTTGCGTGCTTTTTGCATGGTAAAAACATATTTTTAAATAGTATTCCCCAAGGAAAACCGATTAAGCAATATTATCAGCTGTTTGCGGACAACGGATTAGGCCCTCATCTCCTTTATTCTACCGATCAATGGGAAAAGTATCATTCAAATCCAATGCGCGCTTAGATTCTAAGAGAGATAGGCTACTTGGTTTGTTTATCATGCGAATTATTTAGTGAGCTCATGATAGCGAAAACAATCCAGCGTATGATCTTGAACCATGCCCACTGCTTGCATAAATGCGTAACAAATCGTCGGCCCGACAAAAGTGAATCCATTCTGTTTCAGTGCGCGTGATAAATCGGCAGAGATATCGGTTTGTGCAGGCACATCATCCGCAGTTTTCCAGTGATTGATCAAAGGGTGATGATTGACAAATTGCCAGATCCATTGGCTAAAGTCATTTTTTTCACAAAGGTTCAAATAGGCTTTGGCGTTGCTTATGCAGGCTTTGATTTTTAGTCGATTGCGAATAATCGCTGTGTTTTGCATCAGTTGTTGAATTTTTTTATCGCCATAGCAAGCAATGACATGCGGCTCAAATTGGTCAAAGGCCTGTAAAAGTGCAGGTCGCTTTTTGAGTATGGTGAGCCAATTTAAGCCGGCCTGCATACCTTCTAATAACAGCATGGTGAATAATTGCTGACTGTCATAGACTGGCACGCCCCACTCGTTGTCATGATAGTCAATATAAATTGAGTCGTCGCTGACCCAAGCACAACGCGTGGGCATTACTCGACGTATAGGTCACAAAATGGCTCTACCGAGGCATCAATGCTGTAATGGCTAAAATCGGTAACGCCTGCCTCACGCAGCACATCTTCATCAATGTAAAAGTGACCGGTATGGTCACGGCTGTTCATGGTAAGAATGGCATAAGCCGCGTCAGCCACAATCGCAGGGTGCCGGCTAGCACGTAATATCTCCGGTGGGAAATGCACGCGAACCGCTGCTGTATCAATGGTTGTTTTTGGCCACAGTGAATTGACCGCAATGCCATCGTCTTTGAGTTCGGCCGACATGCCAAGCGTGCAGACGCTCATGCCGAACTTGCTGTAGGTGTATGCCACAAAATCTTTAAACCATTTTGATTCCATCTTGAGTGGTGGTGCTAGGTTCAAGATGTGTGGGTTATCTGCATGTTTCAAAAAAGGAATGGCAGCTTGCGAGCAAGCAAACGTTGCACGTGCATTGACACCCATCATGAGATCAAAGCGCTTCATCGGGGTATTGAGGGTATTGGTTAAACTGATGGCACTGGCATTATTGACGAGTATATCAAGACCACCAAAGTGTTTGACTGCCTGCTCAATGGCCTGTTGAATCGCGTTGTCATCCCTAACATCGAGTTGCAGCGGTAGCGCTTGCCCGCCAGCATCGATGACTTCTTGAGCCACCGAATCCAGTGTGCCTGGTAACGATGGGTGAGGCTTGGAGGTTTTGCCGGTAATAATAACATTGGCACCGTCGGCAGCACACTTGAGTGCAATCTCACGCCCTATGCCGCGTGTTGAACCCGTTATGAATATGGTTTTATTACACAATAAAGTCATGTCAGCCTCCTTGATGATTTTGTTTTTGCATTCTAACGCACTCTGCATTCCCCCACCAGCCCATCGGGATATTACTGCAGTATTGGTAGAAAGTATTATTTTCGCTAGGAAATACTGTAAGGATAAGAGGCACGTATCCATCGTATTAGTTTATCAATTCAAAACTCAATACGATGGTTTAACGCAATCGATCATGTACAGGTCGGGTGATTAATGGGTTGGTCAATGCAGTCGTGCTTATGTCTTGTTATTATTTGTGACTTTGTCATGCATTATATTTTCGTGATGCAACCAACTAGGTTTATCAAACCATCAAAATCTATAATCCGAACCATATCTTTAATAATCACGCCTAGTGTTAAAGTCTTTATGATAGTGAGACATGACTTTTTTGGTATTTAATAATCTAATGAGTTAATAGTTTAATGCTGCAGGTGATCAAGCAAAATCAATAGTCTGAGTATTGCCGTCGTGTTCGTCGATATTATTTATGCATGTATTGTTATGCATTATTTGTCAGCTTCCATGGCGAGGTGACTGTTTAATTTGATCAGATTATGCGTCGGTAAATCATGTTAGGCACTGTCTCGAATCAGTTTATGAATTTTTTCCAAGATTTTCCTATAATTAAAAAACAACAATTAAACCGGAGATGGTAATGCGTTTGAAAACAGTCAGTGTTCTGGCTCTGAGTGGTTTGATGTGTATGGGCGGTGTTGTTATTGCTAATGTAAAAAAGAATAACTGTAAGGATACAGCTTGTTATTGTAAGTGGGAAATAAAACAGTGTGTTTCGAAATGTAAATATTATTATAAACATAAACGGGGGGGGTATTGGGAATCCTGCGCGGCGGGCAAACCTGCCTGTAATAAACGTTGCAAATATTTTTGTGGTGAAGTAACTGAAAAAGATTCGTGTAATGATAAATCATACCCTAACAAATAGCATGTGCTTTAACTATGAAGCTCGATAGTGGGTGCATGAATGTGCGCGGTGTCTCTTGAACAATTTTTTAAAGGACACCGTCAAAGTTGCTTGCCTAACTCGCGTCTTAAAAGTAAAAAATCCCCAAGATTCGAGCATTTTGATGCAGCTTTTAAGACGAATTTAATCTCTATGCGGTAACATTTCGATTATTATCACGTTATCCACCGAGGTTAAATCATGGAAAATAATTCTGTCACAAGCAATCCTTTGAGTAAGTCATTAACTCAAGATTCTTATCTCGAGGATGGTGCTCCAGAAGTTGTAGCAAAATATGAAGATTCATATGGTGAGACGTCAGCCGTGATTGCTCAACCTATTGGCGATAGTCCTCAAAGCAATAATATCGATACTGAATCAGCATCAACTGAAACCAGTGAGGATGAGACTCTACTCGAGGCACTGTGCTTATTTTCTCAGGCTCAGCTTTGCCCGGTATTCAAGGAGTTGCCTGATGGTTATACGTCCTCCGAGAACGGTTATCTATCTGCTGTAGTCAGTGAATGCGCTCCTTATTGTTGTCGGAATTGTATTGGCATATCGTTTGGCGCTGTAGGGTTTCTTGCAGTAGTTGCCTCAGTCGCATTTGAATGTAAGGCCTGTGATAGTCTTGGGGAAGGCGATTACTGCGGTGCTTATTGTAACGATCGTGTATCTGACGATTGTTGTAAATTGTCCTTCTTGTGTTGCCAAAGCGGTATAAGAACAATTTTTACAGCTGAGGAACCCAAAACCCCGTGTAAAAGAGGGGGTGCATTGGCGGGTACTACCGCTGGTGGCTTAGCCTGTATTCTGGCTGGAGCTTCTGCTGCTGATGTTTGGGGTGCAGTACAGAGCTTTTCTCGCTAATCAGTTTATGCCGGTTAAATACTGTTGGGTGGAACATAGTTATCCGATGAACTTGCCCTTTGATTTTCTTCATCACTTGACATCGTGAGGCGTCTAAATAGGCTGCTGTCTGACTTCTTTTTAACATCGTCAGTTACATGCCCTGGATGCATGAAAGCGACAGTAGTTGATTCAATCAGTAATGCAGACAGTGCTCCGATGGCGAGAAGGTGCTCACCGGCATATTCGTTTAATGACGTGTTTTTATTGGGTAGTACTGAGATCACATATACAATGGCTGCGACTAAAAAGACCAATGGTATGGCATTAGATAAGTTGGGCGATTGGATAACTGATTTACCGATTTTTTGCGCCTTGGCATTGTAGCTGTAATATGTAAGCGCAAAGCCAAATGAGTCGATGACAGTCGTCCAGAGTACGATGGTGTTACTGTCGCTGCCATTGCCGAAAAAAGCTTGTTTGAGTGCGCCACTGCAGGATTTCCAAAGCCTCAATAGAATAGTAGGGTCATTGATAAAGTGTTGATTGATACCATCATTCGCTGAATGATACATGCGTCGTAAATAAATATCGGATGCTACCGTCGTGCTGAAGTCACTGGTAAGCAGAAGCCAGAATATAGCCGTTTTCAAATCGCTCTCTTTATGGTCTGTACCAATGATAAAGCTGTTATATAGATTAGCCATCGAACACAGGTAGCTCAACACAAACCATCTTTTGGGATAGGCATGTTGATACAATGCAGACTGACTTTCGTTTTCATCAGTCTCCCAGCCGTGGGTTGCATGGTATAACGGCCAAAGCGTTGCGATTAAAATAATAATCCGTGTACCGAAGATTTCGTCATCGGTAATCGCGTTCGGTAAGCCATTATCACTTTCTGAGGTTTGAACCATCAACACCGCGGCGATATTAAATAAAACCGACGTTAAGGTATAGCGCGTATTGAGTGAAAAGTTAAACCAGTGATTTGCATGTTGGTCGTTGTCGATTGAATGATTATCTAAGAGTTTGTAATCGGTAGCTAGCATGATAAAAGCCTCGTTGAGTGTGTGCCCCTGGGTATGATCGAGTGTTTTTTGATGGGCAAAAAGTTAAGCTTTGATAAGCTAATTTTAAGGATATTTTGTGGCACGCCAATGCGTGAATGAGTGGATCTTGCACCAAATTTCGCGCGAAAACAATACTTTTTAAATCGCCTTAGTTGAGATCTCTAACTGATTGTATTATATGATAAATTATTTTTTCTCGCGGTTGATTGAAAAGCCGCTGAGTCAGGGGGAATGCACACAACCTAGAATCGTTCATCAGGTATTTAAAACGTGCCAGATCATACAGTGCGTTATGCCATTGTTGAGGACTGAGTTGCAACTGTCGTTGTGCCTCATCAATGGCAGATTGAGTTTGCAATTTTTTCAACTGATAAAACGCCGTCAAGTATTGCTGCATAAAGTCAGGGTGTATTGGTCGACTGGCAATCGCATAACTGTTTTTAATCATGGTCCATAACTGTTGTCGTAAACACAGTAATAACTGGTCGTCTTTATCCAACTGGCTAACTGAAATAAGACTTGGATAGTGACACAGCTGCAGTGCTTTAAATGCTGGTTCGAAGTAATGCCCCGGTTGCTGTTCTAAATCTTCAATAAGCTCTTTGGGTGGTTCGATATGGGTATGATGCAACCAGGTTTGTAATGCTTGGAACAGTAATGATTCTGATTTATCTCCGGGTACGTGTTGCAGTGTCAGTAGACAATAGTGAGTTTGTTTTTCGATAATACTTAGCGGTTTTGTATACGTTAATGGGATGCAGTATTGCTTGTATAAATGCAGTGATTGAATCGTATCATCAGGGATCGGTTTTTGACTGGTTACTGGTTTGAGTGTTGATAATGATTGAAGTGTTGCGATCGCATCCAACCGTTTTTGATCGATGGCATGATGTTGCCACCATTGACTCAGTCGTTGTCGTACGGGTAGATCGAGCAGGCAGCATGCTAATGTATTTTCTAGCGTACGTTGCCAATAGAAAAGTTGTTTTTGAGTGTTAAGAAGTGATAAAGCTTGTTGCTGATCAATCACGGCATCTTTAACCGCTCGTTGCAGAGTAAATCGTGTATTGATAAGAGCATCGCTATAGGCTTGGAAGGATAGATCACGGTCAAAGTGCGCTACTGCAAGTTCATCATCGTCTTGCAGCGTTTGTGAGGCAAAGAGTTGAAAGATTTCACCGTACCCCTGCATACCAAAATTATGCAGCTCAGCAGCGCGTAATGCTCCCATGCTCGAGCAACCAATAACGTTAATGCCATGTTTTAGTGCCAGTAATATTTCTTTGTGCCAAATACTGGGCGTGCTCTCGAACACGCCATCGATAATCACAATGGTTTGCACAGATTTTTGCAATAACTGGATGATATCACCACTTCGAATCGGCGCATGAAACGTGGCTTGCGGTAAAATTTCTAGTCCTGCTTGATGGGATAGTGAAGGGCCACTAAAGACGTGTGTGCTTGCTAAACTCGTCATCATACTGAGCCCAAGGATGGAATGAGGATTTGTACCATTGGGATCTTAATGTCTTGACGTGTGTGGTTGATCCGATACAGATCGACAGTGCCGCTTTGTTTGAGTCGCGTGATAATGTCCTGTAGCGCATGTTCAGGCTGGATTGCCTGGTGGTTATCAAACGTCGATGTTGGCAACGCTAAAGCTGTCGCTCCCGCTGCAAGCGGCTGAATTAAATGTCGATTGGCATAATGAGCCGCGTAATTATCATCACGTGAAGCAGCAATGACAGTCAGTCTTGATTGAATGGCTTCAACAATCGCGGCAAGCATGGCTTGTTGATCATCCAGGTGACAGCCGCTACCGATGCAGAGTCCACACCGTCGCATAGATTGCTGGTCATCAATTTCACACCAGTACACGGGTATCTGCCATGCATTCTCAATAACAAAGCATCGGATACTTTTATTTGTGCGTTCTATCATGGCAAGGATGGTTTGAAACGGTTCAAGCTCGCTGGGAATTTTTATCGCTTTTAATTTTAGAGATGGTTGTTGTTGCAGTTGTTTTAGACTGTGACGCTCAATGATCTCAAGTAACGCTTTTACAGATGCTTCACTGATGGTATTGCCACCAGCTATACCAGTTGTCGAGGGGCGGAAACACTGTGCTTTATTAACGCCGAGTCTCATGTCGATCGTCATGGCTTGCTTTGGAACATAGCAGGTCTGATGGGTGATGAGATTCTCAGCTGTAACCCAATCCAGAGGTAGGTGCTCTAAATCGGGCTGCACCAAGCAGCCATGATGCCAGTGTTGTGGATGGATGAATGCAGCGGTTTCTGGCCGATTGCGGAAGCTGCAGTGGCGTGTATCGAGGTTGATCTTTTCGAGGTGATAGAGCTCCAAACTCTCCATGATGGCCGATATTTTTGCTTGTTGATGCGTTAAGCCTTTACCTTGCGAAACCGTTAAGTATCTAGAAGCTGGTCGAATGCCTTGCCAAACAGGAATGCCAATATCATCCAGTCCCGTGATATTACTCAGGCGTGTGATACCAATTTTTTTAAGCACCGGTTGTAATTGATGCAATGTATCTCGGCTTGTAAGCGCTCGATAGCTGTCGGTGGCATAGCGACTCAGTCGTGCAAGGGTGTCCGCTTCGGGTTCAATAGGTTGAAAGAGTGCTTGCATGGTTCGAAGCAGCTTTAAGAAAGTTAACGATACGGTCAGGGAGGTTGCCCCCACCCATCCATAGGTAGGGGACTGCAGGGATACTCGGTTTAGTATAGATCACTAGAACTGGGAAATGGTTCGATGGCTGCAGAGTGCGTTTGAAAAGCTTGTGCAGCGGATAAAGCGTTGATGACAGTTGGGGTGGATGCAGCGAATGATATTTTTTCCATGCCCTCGACTCCTTGTGTGTGGGTTGATGGTGAGTATTCGATGTGTTGTTTCTACATGAATACCCTGTTTTTATAGTGCTTTTATGCGTCACATGCAATTGATAGTGAGTTAATTTGCAGTATTAATAATTCCTTAATTTTTCTCATTAAATTCCTCGGTTGCTGATCATGTTGGTGACTTTAAGTCATGCGTTTGATTTCTAAATGACCATGTTAAAGAGTGGGGAGTGGATGAACTCACGCAGCCTGGTTTGACGTGAGTCAACTTGGTGTGAATTATATTTTTGTAACGTTTGAGTCGAATTATCTGATCGGAAATAACACGGCATGAAACATACCGTGGAATACTGTGGTTATAAATTCATCAGCTAAGGGTGAATGGCTGCGTTTTTTGCCGAATTTTACTGGATTTATTGATGCTTGAAACTATCTCAGTTAGTATCTGGCGCAGTTTTTAAACGAAGCAGGTTGCCTATGAAAGATCAATCACCAGCTACGGATCAGCGTGCGCATGCCAGTGGTCGGAGCATCTATTGGCATCAGTTATGGCGGCCAACGGCGGCAGAAACTTTCGAATCCATCCGCAAAGGATGTCAAAGTAACAACCACCCAATTGCTGGGCAAGTCGCAGGGTATTCTTTAGGTTTAGTTGGTGGTATTGCAACGCTGTTTGCTGGCAAGTTGTTGGCTGCGCCTCTGGGGTCGGCCAGAGACGCCTGTACGCGAAAGTCACTCGCATCGACTGATATTGAAATTGTCAAAAGCTTCTTTAATTACAATTCATATCAATCATTGCCGGATAGATATAAAGCCATCTTCGATGAATGCACAGGGTTTTTAAAAAAATACTTCGATTCCCGCATGCCGCGTTCGAGCTCCAGTCGTGAATTGATTGAACTCATTAAGTTGATAGAAACTACTCAAGAGGTAAAAACGCAACCCACACTTAAACAAGATCTTTTTGAAAAATGCAAAGATTTCATCAAAGATCCTGAAGGTTGCCATCTCGGTAAAACGACATACGCATTAATGGTGAACCATATTAGTACTAATCTACAATGTGAAGCCACCAAGCAATTAACTATTAATACTATTTAATTTGTTCGCTTAGTTGTTTCTCAATCGTTTTAAATTGCTTATTTTCTTATAAGAGCCAACCGCATAGAGGTGAGGTATGAAGCCACAAGACCAAACGTCCATCGACGCCCATCACGTTGACCCCAGTATTATTGCCGAGCATAAGTCTGCGATCATCGATAACTGGAAATCGTTCAAACAAGATATCGACTGTAGTCATCACCTTCTGAAGCTGGGTTACATGATGCAGTATTATTATCATCAATCCAATCCCACGCAACTTGCCGATCTAGTACAGACGAATGTCAGTGAGCATCAGTGTATCGAACACATGGCCGCTTTGATGGACGTGATACAGCGTCGAATTGAGCTTGCCTGTAAGCAAGAAAACAAATCGTTATTGCAACATATATTCACACCATTATCTTTGGCTTTAAAACAATTTAGAGCCGTTGATCAACAGGGAGTATTGCATCAAATCAATCAAGTTTGGGATCATTTTAATCACCTCGTTCTATCTTCATGGTCAGGCTCAACCGTATTGCAACAATTGACAAACTTTAATGGTCAGGATGCATCAGGCCAGGTTGCGATTAATCAAGCGCTGATCGCCTATTACGAACAGGGGATCGATCACTTAATCGCGTGTGAAAGTAAACTGCAATCGATTGATCAGCAAACCAATAGCCTTGAAGCCGCAATTATGAATAAAAACTATCAAAACGGTGACAGCTATGATCAAGCGAAATATCAAGCTTGTGTTCGATTGATCTCAACCTATCGGGATTATCGCTATTTATTGCTCGTCGATCAGAAAAGTACCTTTCATTTGCACCTTGGATGCTCCCAAGAGCTGCTTGATACCTTGCGTCAGCACAAAACTCATGTTGGGCGATTATTTTCAAGGCACACGCCGTCGATTGTCGAGCCGGTTGAGCATATTTTACAGGCAATTTCACAAATAGAACCGTTACACCAACACACAGAGCGGCTTAGGCACTTTTAATCATGGGTACCGTGAATAGAGAAAGATTCCAGTTTGTTTTAAACGCTCGGTGAGCAATCAAACGCCAAATACCCAGCGCCAGGCTAATCCACCCACAATACCGCCAATGAATGGTGCAACGATCGGTATCCACGCGTAGCCCCAGTCTGATCCGCCTTTACCCGCGATCGGCAAAATGGCATGTGCCAAACGTGGACCAAAGTCTCTTGCAGGATTAATTGCGTATCCCGTTGGGCCACCCAGTGAAAGCCCGATTCCCCAGACGATTACGCCAACAAGATAGGGTCCTAGGCCACTGGCTGGATGATGAAGATTGGCTTGACCAAAGATCGCACCGACGCAAAATACTAAGATCGCTGTGCCCAAAGCTTCACAGAAAAAGTTTGCAGGGACATGTACAATCGCGGGCTGAGTGCAAAACACCTGACGTTTGTCATCGGTATCTGATGTTATTGCCCAGTGTGGGTAATAAGCCAGCCAGACAATGACGGCACCGCAAAAGGCACCTAGCGTTTGCGCGATGACAATTTGAATAACAGTAAAGAACGACCAGTAACCTAATAAATATTTAGCCAGTGTTACAGCTGGGTTGATCTCAGCTCCTTCTGCTCCTGCTGCACGGGCTACGAAAACGCCCAAACAAACTGCCACAAACCAGCCAGTGGTAATGACAATCCAGCCACTGTTTTCTCCCTTAGTTTTATTTAA
This sequence comes from uncultured Coxiella sp., assembly GCA_902623005.1. Classification (GTDB taxonomy): domain Bacteria; phylum Pseudomonadota; class Gammaproteobacteria; order Coxiellales; family Coxiellaceae; genus UBA9148. The sequence continues at coordinate 73,867 of CACNSC010000005.1, read as the reverse complement.
AACAACGTTAGCAACGACACCGCCACCAAAGATGATTAAAATCAATGTCCCTAAAAATTCACCATAAAGATTGTGTGGCATGTAGACTTTCCCTATTACGTTTAAACTCGGATAAAAGAGTATCGACAAATCAAAATCATAATCAATGCTAACATACATGTCTGAGGGGTGACATTGCTGTTAAATTTTTAAAGCATATGCACGTGGTGTCGATAATTACAAGTATTTATCGGATGATGATCGATTAGGGTTATTCATAGCGATACAGCCACGCAGTAATGAGCCTGAAAAAGCTGGCTTACGGTCTGCTGAGGGTAATTCACAATGATTGAAAGCCCGATCAAATGTGGCAGCAGTTTCTGCTAAATCAACTTCGTGATGAATGTCTTTTTTAGAATGCAAGAAATGAAAATCCAGCGATTGCAGCATGTCAGCAATCACAGTTTGGTGCAAGCCAGTCGATGCTTGCAGTACGGCATCTTGATAGGTTAAGAAAATGTGTTTGAGTTCTCTTAAATCATGCAGTGTTGTCGTTAACCGTTTAGACCTATCGAGCGACGCTAACACGGTTGGGTACTGTAATGAATAGTAAATGGAATAGGGTGAGTGTTGATAATTAAACTTAGCAGCGTGCACAATCGATGGAATGTATTGTTTCAGTCCATAATCGTTGAGCAGGGCATCTTGTAGAGCATCTAATGGCAGTGATGAATTATCAACAGCAATTCGCAATCCTGGAAATTCACCCAGTGCGATTGCTAACAGGTATTTGAAGGTTTCAGCAAGGTAGGGATTGGGTTTTAAATTGCGTTGATGGGTAACTTGATTGAATGAATAATCGTAATAGATTTTATTGCGTAGGTAAGAGGATTTAAGCCATGCAGTTTCAATCAAGTGGCTGTATAACGCTTGCCAGGCACTATCATTTTGAATCAGCTCTATCCATCGTTGCGGAAATAACAGTGCGCTGGCACGCCAGTGCGTCTGATTAGTTTTGGCTCGTGCAATGTGTTTGAAGAAATTGCCTTGTTCGTACAATGAGGAGGGCGCAGATGACTTGAGTTGCAATTTCCGCTTCAACTGCATGAAGTGAACGCTGTCATTGATATTGGGCAATGAAAAACAGGCCCGAGTACCGGCGGCCATTTGAGTAATTGGTGTTGGGTGTAAACTCTTATTTTTCTCCAAGTGAAGTGATAAGGCAAAGATGTCACCAGGTGAGAAAATTTGTGAGGGAATGATACTGTTACCGGTATCAATAAATAGTTCCATGGTTTTGTTGGTGGTGATGCCCATTGGAATGTAATTGCCGGCGTAGAGAAAATCATCAATCAGTTTTTGGTTGCTGTGTTGAGATAAGCAATTGAGCTGATCACCATCGGGAAACCGGAACGAATCACCGTTGTCGATAATGTCTCCGTATTGGTAATGCACCTGATACAGGTAAAGCGATTGATCAGGTGACAAGGCATCGATGATTGCAGTTAACTGCGGATTGATCGGCAGGAGAATCTCGCGTGCCTGTTGCCAGGAAAGTGATTCGACATTAGGTTGCTCGCAACCTTGATGTGTTGTGGGAGTGGTTTTAGCCATGGTGCATTCTCGAATAGATGCCAAATATACTAACTGTTATGTTCTGATAAACAAAGACCTAGTAAAAATTCGCCCAATAACTCCTCTGATTCCTTAAGTAAAAATTAATATGAACCGTTAACAACTTTGTTGATCTTGATCAATAGAGCATGCATCAGCGTTATTGTTTATCCATCAAGATGATTTGGATCAACTTTGAGGATCGTTGCTGTGTGAATATAAGACATCAAACGACATTTCAGGGAGATCGGTATGATAAAAGAAGATTCAGCGGCGTATTTATTTGATGAGTTTATTAAAGCGCCAAACTCAGCATCTTGCAAACAATTGCTCGTTGCAACGGCGAGTTTAGTGCAATCATCAGTTGACGATTTTAGGGTTACGGGACAATTTGATTTGCTACTCAATGACAATCAAGCCAGTGGGTTTGATGTGACGAGTCAAAGTGCTATGCCCGATGCGGATGATGTGCAATCCTCGATTGCTTTTCGATTATTTATGGAACTATCACCGCAGTTCGCACCTCAATCTATGTTGGATAATGATGTTAGCTATCAAAATATTTTAAAATCGGCATCGTTTCTACCGGAAACCAATGAAGAGTTCTATGAGCAAAAATCACTGAGTGGGCTAACCGTGTTGATGCACTATTGGCGCGCCTGTCACAAGCATCCGGCATTGGCGCAAATCACCAATAATTATTTGGTCATGATGCGTCGAGTCTATCAATTTGAGAATCAATTACGTGCACTTGATCTATCGGCGATTGGTCGCACTCGAGGTATCAAGTTATTATGGCGATTACGTGATGAGATTGTGTTTTCCATTGACCGTATTGGGCGAAAGTTCTCGCGCGATTGTTTCAGTGATCATTGCAGTGAGAGTGCGTTGATGTATGAAATTAATCTACTGATGGAAAAAATTAACTTACTAGTAATATCAGAGCGCGATAAAGTCTTGGCATTGGGCGACCTTGAGCGCGTGATTGCTGTGGTTAACTTGATCGATCATCTGGCGGAGGATATACGTGACCAACACAATCAGTTTATTTTGTCGATGAACAACCAGCGCAATACGCTTGATGGGCAGGATGACCAAAACGATATAAAACATCGCGATCAAACCATCATAGTCAGTCAGCTTGAAGCTGATGATCATACCGATCAATTGCAAACTATCGACTTAGATCTTGATCAAACCATTGAGCAGTGCCACGACCAGATATTAATGATGATTGATCACAGCTTTGATCCGATTCAACTATTTTTATTCGAGAAATTACGCAGTGTCTGTGATGATATTCGTGAAATGTATTTGTTTGTTCAAGGAGAGGTAGAGCAAACCCATCGCACAGCAAGTAGTGTCAATACCCAGCAACATGTTTTGATCAGTGCATTAGTGGCTGACATTCAGAAAATCTTAGAGGAGCACCGTAGCCAAGAGCTGGACGATGTCTCGTCGATCATTGATCTGAGAACAGCACAGATTTTATTAGCGCAAAAAATGTTATCGCGGATTAATCAATACCAAGATAGTTTGCCATTGCAGCACAGTGTCAGTGGACTGACCCCACTAGACAGCTTGGTGGCACGTTTGGAGTATATTGTATTTGAGCAGCCGATTTTCATTGATGCCTACACCAATTTACTCAACAGTGTTGACGAGTTTGAGCAAATCATTAATGAACTATCGACGAGTAAAGCAGTGATGGTAAAACCATACGCAGCGCTATTACGTGATCATGCGACTGACTATGCTAGGCGAGTAATACAGACTGTGAACAAGCCAAGAAATCACGTTGCAGACGCTGACCTGACGTTAATGTTCCAGGCAAAAATGGGCAGAGTGATTGAACAGGCCGACCAAAGCTTGCGGGTACATCGGCATCCAAACTGGTTTCGAGTTGGTGTACGACTAATGATGGCTATTAAGCATTTTATCAATGCCTGCGTCAGTGTCGGTGAGAACAGCGAGATGCACGCTAATCTTTCCAAAAAAGTTTTGACTCAAGATTACGCACCTGCTTCTTCATTGTTTGCTTGCACGGCCATTGATCGCTTGTCACAAGGGATGGTGACTTTGGGTCATCAGGTAAGGCATTAGTTACCTCGATGTTTTTAAACGGTTTTTTGCTAAAATCAATCAGCAATGTTATGTTTGTTTAAGGTATTTTAAGACACGATTTCTATTCATTTTTCGTGCTTTTAAAAAGAACAGGCGCAACGTTGTTGATTGATATGAGGCAATACCATGGACACGAAAAAATGCATCCCTTTAATTGGAATCGCATCGGATATAGCGGGTAACATACCCGGCACGGCAAACGCACCCGCATATTTACAACAACACCTTGCTATCTCGCAACAAGTCGCCTGGCTGCATCAAATTTCACAACAACCCGATCCGTCTGCCTCAGTGCCACAAGTGCTGGCTAAAACAATCAAGCAATTATCAACGTTGTGTGCCGACACTGTTGCACAGTCTTGCCCTTTTGTGACTTTCGGCGGTGACCATTCAATTGCTATGGGAACTTGGAGTGGTGCTGCAAGCGCCCTAGCAAAGCAACAAAAAACCCTAGGATTAATTTGGGTCGATGCCCACCTTGATGCCCATACTATGGATTCGTCTCATACCAAGAATATACACGGTATGCCTGCTGCAGCATTAATAGGGCAGGCCTCTTCTTTGATTGATTATTTTCAATTACCCACGGTATCAATTCAGCCACAACATCTTTTTTATCTTGGCATTAGAAGTTTTGAACCCGAGGAAAAAGCTTTGGTTGAGTCTTTGGGCTGTCATGTGTTTACGATGAATGATATTCATCAACTCGGTATGAAAAAAATAATTGAGATCATTAAACAACGAATTGAAGCCAGTGCAATTGACTGTATTGGGATGACCATAGATTTAGATGCACTGGATCCATCTGAAGCCAGTGCCGTTACGGTACCTGAAGACGATGGTTTGCTGTTATCTCAGGTACTTGAGCTGATTCAATCTTTATCTTCCATGGATTGGGTCGGTGCAGAGTTTGTCGAGTATTGTCCTGATCGAGATAATGATGCTCGACAGTCGTTGCATTGTATTCAGGCCATGTTTGATGCGGTGCTACAACCTTTGCTCAAGCAACGTGGTGTGCATGCCTAATGGTTAAGTATGTTATTCAGCATGTTAACGCATTAAGCCATTGAACTTGCGTTTATGTGAACAATAGCAATGATCCTATCGCTTCGGAAGAAGTGGTGTTCTGAGGTTATTTCCTTTACATGCTTCAACTTCTATTGAAGCTTTTTTATGATGCCTTGTGATCTCGGTAATTTTAAGCTGCCCTTGCTGACTGTTATAGCGTAGTAAGCCGTGTCGCAGACGCTGATCGACAATGTCAATGGGTTCTGGGGTAGTATTTTTTGAAAAAATCGATTTAATGGTATCTAATTTTATATTCCAAGAGCGTTTTGATTGTATTGTACCATTTTTTTGAACGACCACTTCTTTAAGATGGATATCTTGAGATTTATATTGCTCCTCCACTGGAACCAGCGCGATTGGGCTTGGGTCCCTTTTATTTTGTTCGGGATTTTTCGCATCCACATCTACTAGGTCCTGATTACGAAAAAATACGCGCAAGCTTTGGCTGTCAAGAGATGTGCTCGCACAATGTCGCCAGAGTAAGTGCGATGAGGCTCTTGCGAGTACCGATTCTTGCTTCGATAGTAAATTTGGCAAATACCACCCTTGAGCACTTTCACGATGTTCCAACGTCACGCTTTGAGTTACTTGAGGCTCGTCTACATTCATAGGATTTTCGGTTTCTATCGTGGCATTTTCTTTTGGCTTTTTGGTACGTAAGTAGATCATACGCTCATGAGAGCCATTACAAATGATCAGTGGCATGAAATTAATTTTATCACTGTTGGCGCTATTGTTTTCTAGCCACGCGAAACAATCATGATAATTCAATATTGCGTAAACCTTGACACTGTAGAATGGCCATTTAATTTGATAATCGATGCGACGATTGGCATTATCGCTAAGTTCAGATACGTTTGGAGGTAAAAGTTCGAATTGACCTGAGATTGACTGACCATAGTAACGCAATAATTCAGTGAACAAAGTCTCTATGTTCGTTTCTTGTAGTGGGCGTTTTTGATTCGCTTCACACCATTGTTTAAAGTCATCAAGCCAGTATTTTAATGACGTTTTATTTTCTGAATCAGCATCAGTTGTATCCATCTGTGTAGTTCTCATGACATGCCCACCTCTCAGTTAGTTTGGACTATTTTAATGTGTGACTTGATCGTATTTAATCGTAGTTAAAAATCACCATGTAATTGATATTGGCATGCGCTTGATTGCACATAATCAAAACGCTGTTAATGAAAGCTTTTACCTGCGTTTTTTGTTTAACGTATTGAAAAATAGTTAATAAACCTCTAATTTTCACCAAAAACAAAGCTCACGCTTGGTTTATTTTTCGGAATATACCGCATAAGACTTAAAAAATCCTAAATTTCAGTCTTTTTTGTTAATTTTTTAATTAGCACGTCGATTGGTGCGATAGTTTCGTTGCAGGTTGCATTGGCATAAAGTCAGATTCTGTAATTTTTACCAACTACAATACGATTACGATTGATTATTATTGGAGTTGGTATGAAAGTTTTTATTTCGCTGGGGTTATTGGTCTTGGTATCACTGACGACGGTCATGGCAGTCGATCAACCTAGAGAGCAATCGCAACAGCAATCGAATGAACAAACACAAGTCTGTGTCTATGAAAGCAGAGGAGCTGAAAACGTCAATGTAGACACAAAGTTTAATTGTTCAGAAGCTTATGAAACAAAACATCGACTTGGCTTTAGGCCAAGAATAAAAAGCGAGTAATAGTGATCGAACCTTTAATGGATTGTAATGTTGTCGCAGTCTGATTGATTGTGGTTGGTGAAATCGACTACCGGGTTTTCTACCGGCTGGCCAGGATCAATGGAATCGTTAAGCTGGGCACTCTAACGATCGATGAGGAGGTCATGATGTCAAAAAAACCCATTGTACTAGCAATTTTTTGCACTTGTCTTGCGACAGGCACTGTGTTGGCTGCCAATGAAGTCAACTTAAAAACACCGTCAACACCTATTCAGTCAGTATCACCCGCTGATGCTCAACTAACTCGTGTCGATATCAATCAAGCGGACGTCGATAGCCTGATGACACTGCATGGCTTAGCGCAGCAAAAAGCCCAAGCAATAGTGACGTACCGACAATCACATGGTCAGTTCAAAAGTCTGTCTGAGCTGACTCAGGTTAAGGGTATCGGTGATAAGTTGTTGCAAAATCTGAAAGAGAATAATCAAGGTCGGCTAATTTGTCAGCCTATTCAAGCGTTGACATAGCGCGGAAAGATTCATTGCCACTGCGATGCGCAATGGCAATGAATTGGCTTTACTTAAGCGGTTACTTCCTCCGAGTGCTCATGCTTTTTTGGCAAAGCATTACAAACGCTTTCTAATAACTTACTTGATACTTCATAAGGATCAGCATTGGCGCCAGGGCGTCTATCTTCAATGTAACCATAGCCCTTAGTTTCAACAGCTTTTGGAATACGAATGGATGCACCGCGGTTTCCAACTCCGGATGAAAATGAGTTGATATCTGATGTTTCGTACTCACCCACCAATCGGTCTTCCAGGCCGGCGCCATAGAAGGGAATATGTTTGCTGTGGTTTTTTTCCAGTTGCGCAATGGCAGCAAGAATAGCTTCCTTACCGGTGTTTTTATCGCGCATGGCTTTAGTGGAAAAGTTAGTGTGTTTACCGGCACCGTTCCAATTGCCCTTAACCGGTTTAGGATCTAATGTAGCGCTGATACCATAATCTTCACCGATTCGATAAAGTAACCAGCGTGATACCCATAGGTGGTCGCTGACGGTTATTGGATCGGCACTTTCACTGTCAATACCTCGGTAGCCGATTTGAAACTCCCATTGTCCTGGCATAACTTCGGCATTGGTGCCAAACAACATGAGATTTGCAAACAAGCAGGCATCGGTATGGTGTTGGACGAATTCTCTACCGAAGACTTCATCAGCTCCCACACCACAATAAAACGGTCCTTGTGGTGCAGGGTAGCCGCCTTCAGGCCAGCCTAACGGTGTGCGTCCTTGAAACAAAGTATATTCTTGTTCAAAGCCAATCCAAGGTTCATGCGTTTTGCTGCACAATTCCATTTGTTCCCTAAGAATAGCGCGTGAGTTAGTCGGGTGAGGGGTATTCTCATCACTGAATACTTCACACAAAACCAAATAGTTGCCTTGACCGACTAATGGATCTGGAAAAAACGCACATGGTTTTAAAATCAGGTCGGAGTCATGACCATCGGCCTGGTAGGTGGAAGAACCGTCAAAGCCCCAATCTGGAAAATCATTAAGTTGCACATTGCCTTTAGTTAATTGTAAGACACGGGTTTTAGAGCGCAGGTGTTTTGTGGGAGTGGCACCGTCGATCCAGATATAGGTCGCTTGAGTAAACATAATTATCCTTAATTTAGTTTTGTAGAACACCTCGATATATTAACCAAGCATTGATCGGTTGCAAAGTTTTTATATCAATGCTTATGAAGGATGAGGCACAGTTAAAGTTTCAAACTGCAGCGTACCATCTTCTGTCAGTCTTAAAATCTCGGCTGTTTGTTCCCAGGCGCCTAACACATAGCGCTGTAATGTTCCTGATGCTAGAGTGTGTTGATGCAGTTTGGGTTGATGCGTGTGACCATGAATTAAACAATCACACGGGTATTCTGCCACTAACGCGCTTACACCAGCCTCTGTCACGTCGTAACGCGATAAGTCTTGTTGCGAGTATGAGCGTTGTGCGCTTTGTTGCCGAATGCGTTGTGCAAGTGCATGACGCCAAGATAACGGTAACATCAAAAAACATCGTCTCAGCCATGCTTTCTGAGTGAGGCGACGAAATCGTTGGTGATTAGTGTCGTCGGTACACAGGGCATCACCATGAGCAAGCAGTCGGTTTTTGCCGTAAATGGAAACTATACTGGGGTCGGGTATCAGCTGTGCCTTAGCTGCATTAGCAAACCGTTGGCCAATTAGAAAGTCACGATTACCATGCATAATGTAGACTGCTGTGTTGAAGTCGGCCAAAGTCGCAAGTGCTTGGCTGATGGTACGGTTGAGCGGTGTGTTGTGGTCATCACCAACCCAGGCTTCGAACAGGTCACCAAGGATGTAGAGCGCATCGGCTTGCTTGGCTTTTTTTTTAACAAAATCAAGCAATGCTGCGGTAATCTCCGGATGAGATTCGCACAGATGCAAGTCGGAAATGAAATAAGTATGGCGTGTCATGGCTGTGCAGTGTAGCATATTTTTTTTCGAAAAATAGGGCATTTGCAATGGCCTATGTCGACGACTAAACGTGGGGTTAAAGCAGTGAAAATTTTCGACAGTTTGCAACAAACAAAACAAGACTTTGTGCCGATTAAAGCCGGGCATGTGAGTTTGTACGTTTGTGGTAATACGGTATACGACGATTGCCACATTGGTCATGCGCGAGCGGCCGTGGTATTTGATACGGTTGCACGCATACTGCGCGCCTCTGGCTATCACGTCACCTGGGTACGAAATATTACTGACATAGACGATAAAATTATTCAGCGAGCGTTACTTAATCAAGAGTCAACGGATGCATTAACGGAGCGTGTGATTACAAAAATGCATGAAGATGAGCGTCGCTTAGGCGTTCAATCACCCGATCACGAGCCCCGTGCAACGCAATACGTACCGCAAATGATTGCAATGATTGAGGGGCTGATTGCCAAACAAAAAGCCTACGTTGCTAATAACGGTGATGTTTATTTCTCCGTAAAATCTGATCCGAATTACGGCCGTTTATCGCGTCGAGATGTTGAGGCGTTGATGAGTGGTGTGCGTGTTGACAGCATTGAAGATAAGCAAGATCCGTTGGATTTTGCTTTATGGAAAGCAGCAAAAGCTGACGAGCCCGCATGGTCATCACCATGGGGCAATGGTCGCCCTGGCTGGCATATTGAATGCTCTGCCATGGCCGCTGAGTTATTGGGACCCACCATTGATATTCACGGTGGTGGTATGGATTTAAAATTCCCACATCACGACAATGAAATTGCTCAGTCAGAGGCAGCGCACGGGTGTTGTTTGGCCAACAATTGGATGCACGTTGGGTTGCTCACGATCAACAATGAGAAGATGTCTAAATCATTGGGTAACTCGGTAACAATTAGCGACGTATTGTCGCATCACGACGCAGAGGTCTTGCGCCATTTTATGTTGGCCAGTCATTATCGCAGTCCTATCAATTACACCGAACAAGCAATCACAAACAGTCAACAAGCCATGGAGCGACTGTATTCTGCCTTGCGCGGTTTGCCTGTGGTAAAATTGCCAGAAGAACATCCATTCTACACTTGCTTTATTGACGCGATGCAAGATGATTTTAATACCCCACAAGCATTTGCTGCCTTGTTTGATATGGCACGCGAAATTAATCGATTGCGTCAGCAAGCCGACCTTGATCAGGCAGCATCATTAGCTGCGGTTCTGCGTCACTGTGGTGATCTACTCGGTATTTTACAACATGACCCTGATGTGTTTTTACAGTCAGGCACAGGCGCATCCAGTATTGATAAACAACACGTTGAATCGTTAATAGTCGCACGTGAGCAAGCACGCGCAAACAAAGATTGGCAACAAGCGGATGCTATTCGACAACAGTTAGATGACCTTGGTGTGGTGTTAGAAGATTCAGCCAGTGGTACACAGTGGCGAATTGTCTAGTGTTCTAATATACTGAGTGCACACAGGGAGGGGTGTATGAAACGACTATTGGCTTTATTGGGTCTCAGTCTAATCGGTTGCTGGTTAAGCGTTGCTTTTGCTAGTCCGTCCGTGGTTGTAGTGCCGTTAAAGGGTCCGATAGGACCAGCTTCTGCCGAATTTGTTTCAGACAGTATTGATAAAGCCGAAGACATGGCAGCTGATCTTGTGGTGATCGAGATCGATACTCCCGGTGGTTTACTCACTTCCACGCGCGAATTAATTCAAGCCATCGTTACCTCAATCACACCGGTCGTGACATATGTTGCTCCCAGTGGTGCACGCGCCACCAGTGCCGGTACTTTTATCATGTATGCTAGCCATATTGCAGCCATGGCGCCCGGCACGCATGTTGGTGCCGCTAGCCCTGTTGCTCTAGGTGGTGGCTCACAACCCAAACAAGCCGATGCGCCACCTTCCACCATGGAAAAAAAGGTGATGAGTGATTCAACTGCATACATTCGATCTTTGGCACAAATGCGCGGGCGTAATGCCGAGTGGGCGGAGTTGGCTGTGACGGAAGCGAAAAGTCTTTCTGCCGAAGAGGCACTTAAACTCGGTGTCATTAATTTAATTGCTCCATCATTAGACGACTTAATTCAACAACTCAATGGTCAATCAGTAAAGGTCCAAGGTAAAGCACAAACATTAGCGCTTGATGCCAGCAAAATAACCGTTTTAAAACCAACATTGCGACAGCAGATATTAGCAACCATCACACACCCCAGCATCGCGCTGGTTTTGGTTGTGATTGGTTTTATTGGCTTGTACGTTGAATACAGTCAGCCTGGTATGATTATTCCAGGTGTGATTGGTGTGGTTGCATTGTTGGTAGCTGGCTACGCTTTACATATTTTACCCATTAACTACATTGGTCTGGGATTATTAATCTTAGGTATCATTCTGTGGGCAACGGAACTGGTGACGGGTGGTTTTGGTTTGTTGGCTGTGGGCGGTACCATTAGTTTTATTGTCGGTGCACTGATTTTATTCGACAAAACTAGCCTAGGTTATGCAGTACCTATTGGTACGATTTTGGGAATAGCGGTTTCCGGTGCGTTAATCACTTTGATGATTATTCGTTTGGCTTGGTCGTCGCATCGTCGGCCAGTGGTTATGGCAGATTACGCAGTGATAGGTCATATCGGTATTATTAAAATTCGTCAGAATGACTACTGGGTCAAAGTATCGGGTGAGTGGTGGCGAGCCAAATCCGATCAGGCTTTATCCGAGGGTGATCGAGTTAAAATCACCGCCATGAGCGATTTGGTCGTGACCGTTGAACGCATCAACCAATCTAACACCGAACTACAAGGAGATTAAGATGATCGGTATAGTGTTTTTATTTATTGTATTTGTGATTGCTGCAATATTATTCAACGCCATTAATATTCTTAAAGAATACGAGCGGGCTGTAGTTTTTACGCTTGGGCGTTTCACCAGTGTTAAAGGCCCAGGTATCATCATCATCATCCCAATTTTACAGCAGATGGAGCGTATTGCATTGCGAACCGTGGTGATGGACGTACCATCACAAGATGTGATTTCTAAAGATAATGTCTCAGTTCGGGTCAATGCGGTTTTATATTTTAGAGTAGTTGATCCCGAGCGTTGTGTGATTCAAGTAGAGGATTATTTTGAGGCAACCAGTCAATTGGCTCAAACTACACTGCGTGCAGTCTTAGGTCAGCATGAGCTGGATGAGATGCTGTCAGAGCGCGATAAGTTAAGTCAAAACATTCAGCAAATTTTGGATGAAGCAACCGATGTTTGGGGAATAAAAGTCTCTCAGGTTGAGATTAAACATATTGATTTAGACGAAAGTATGATCCGCGCCATCGCACGTCAAGCCGAGGCCGAGCGAGAGCGTCGTGCAAAAATTATTAATGCCGAGGGTGAGTTGCAATCAGCTAATAAACTGCAAGAGGCCGCAGCTATTTTATCGCATGAGCCACGTGCAATTCAGTTGCGATATTTGCAAACCATGATGGATATGTCTAACGATAATTCATCCACCATCGTGTTTCCGTTGCCGATCGAATTTATGTCTGCTTTTATGAATAAATAAACCCTCTCAATACCCTCAATTGCGCCCGACTACTACGGGCGCAAGTGCTTTTATAATGATTAATTTTATTAAAAATCTCCTGTAACCTCATGTTTTTTATGATAGTTAATCGTCATTTCCAGCTCACTTTAAGAAAAAGTTTAAAATTTTGTCTATAATAGTAAAGTGTCGATTGATGAGGGTTTTATCATGGTGGATTTTAAGCAAGCAATGCACGACCCTGCCGGAGTTTTTACTAAACCAATACATGTCGTGCACGAAGCCTCACTGTCGTATGAGCAAAAGAAATCGATTCTCAATGAGTGGGAATTGGATGCCCAGGCCATCCTTCGAGCAGATGAAGAAAACATGTGCACGGATTGTGTTAGCATGCTCAGTCGTGTGCATCGCGCACTAGCATTTCTTGAAGAGCTGCATTTGACTGAGCTGCGTCAACACCCAAAGCAATAGCTTAATCATCGCATTATTTAAAAAATCGCAGCATTATGAGATGCAATCAGATACACTGCTGCGCATCAATTGTTTCTTACTTAACACAATGACATCGTAAGGCCTGTTATGCCAAAAAGAACACGATCAGTGACACTGGGTCAAGCTAATTCTAAATACCAAGAAACCAATTATCCTCAAGCGAGCGCTCGCTATGATCGCACTGACTTGATGTTTTTGAGTGATAAAAAAATTGATGTTGATCAGCGTTTGATGTTGTGTCATGCGTGGCTTTTGATGAATGGTTTTGTCTATCATGCACCGACCGATATCGAGCAGCTAGATAGTTATCAAGCCTCTTGCAATGAGCACATGCTATACGCACAGTTAGATGCTCGGCGTGCATTAATACTGATTACAGTAATCGACTTGATGCGTTTAGTCACATTTCACCAGGCAGTCAAATTGCCAAGTTCACAGGGACAGATTGATATTAAAAATCAAAATCCAGCAATCAAGGTCGAAACCGTATTTCGTCATATGACTAACAAAGGCCACTCAGTAAAATCATTTAAGCCAAGAAAGCAGGCTGATACTACTGAGCGATTACAATTAAAGTATTTAATCTTCTACTCGGAAGATTCGCGCGTTAAAAAAAATCGCATGCCAAACGCGGCCTACTATCCCGGTTGGCAGTCCGAAGAATCGAAGCGGAAATTGACCCATGAGCTAGAGCATTCATCGTCAAACCCCACTTCAAAGTCCGATGACTCCAATAGTATTTCACCGGCTAATCTGCCAATTGAAGATGATCTATTGTTCTCGCCAAATGAGTTATTTGGACACGATGACAGTTTGGATGATGCTCCTGCTCATCCAGTGTGCTCAGCAACTCGATTGGACATCTGATCATGATGATGCGCTTAATCATCTATCAAATCTGAATGTTTGTTTCTCTTTAAACTAGCTTTAAGAAAACGTGGATTTTTTCGCCGTTTTTCCAGTTTTTTTTAAGTTAATCGTGATTGTGCTTGCACTATAAATAACCGTATGCATAATCACCTGACCTACTTTTTAGGAAGATTTGTGAAGAGTCACCTGCACTGAATCTTTAAGACCTGTACATCGAGTGTATCCCTATGCCTGCTAAAAATATTGACAACTTACCGATGAGAGACAATCTAGAGCGCCGCAATCAGATTTGTCTTGAATGGCTTGCTATCAACGGTTTTGTAGCAACGACATCCGTTAATGAGTACCAATTATCTCAAGAGCTGGCTAAAGATAGACCAACATTAAACGTTATTGCAAGTTTCGATGATCAGCGAGGTCTGATCATGATTAATGCGAATCAACTCAAGCATCTTTACACGGCCTCAATTAACTTTAAAGAATTACGACCTAATAAATCTCAACACTGCCGCGTGATTCGTTCACGTCAGGATGAAGTTGACCAGGTCAGTGAGCTATCCTTGCTTCGTCAATTTAATAAATGCGGGTTTACTATGGTGAAACCCAGCGCGTCATCACGTCAGTGGTCCATGACAAGTCTTCCCTATCAACAAGATTGCTATTACATTCGGCCTAAATTGAGTTTTTTTGATGTATCAGATCAAATCAATCCGTCGGAACATGCATTGAGAAAACGAAGGCGCACAAAAAAGTCATCTGACGATGCTGCCACAAGTTCAACTCCTTCAAGCAAGCAGATAAAATCTGACTCTACTGACGATTTGTCAAAAACATCACATTCACCAATAACATCACATGAAGACGAGTCGGTCAGCTCGCATGATTCGCAGAAAGCAACAGAGCCAACTTTTGATGAATTATTCCCGCTAGATAGAACATTACTGATGAGGGATGATTGGTTTTTTCAGCAAGCTATATCTGGCGAGTGGATTCAATATCCGTCGACAGACGACACAACTGTAGGGTTACCGGCAGAGGTGACTTTAGCATCCAGTGACTCAGTCACGATGGATCCATCACCGACTCTTGATCAGCTCTTCCCATTAAGTTGTGTTGGAACTTTGTTTAACAGCAGCAGCATGCGCCTCGCTAACCAGGGTCATCGCACGGATGAAGCACTATCGGATGATAACTGTAGCAGTTGGAGTGAAGTTGAGGATCTCATGCGCATGAATAGCAAATCGTGATATCGGAGAAGATTTATCCTTAAGCTTAGCTTAATTGGTTGTTCGCGCACACAAAAAGCTTAAAATATAAGCTTATTTTAACCTTTTTGTGTAATGATATTTTTCCTTTCCAACGCAACCACGATTCGATATGAACTCCACATTAAATCAACCACTAGTCTCTTCTAGCCATCAAGACGCCAATGATGCGACAATTTACCAACAGTTTCATCAATATCTGAGTCGTCTTGTCTTACCCGGAAAACAACAACAAGTTCCACGATTGAGTTTATCAGCTCAAGATTTAGCTAAATTGGGTGGGCCACAATGGGTGGGTGCGTTACAAGACGTGGCAAACAGCCTATTAGCTTGTGTATTTTCAATTTCCAAGGAGCTTTCTGCAGGAAGTTTGCTCTCATCAGAGGCATTTGATCAGTTATTTCCGCAGTCATTGCAAAATTCTAAAGTGAAATCTTGGTTTGATGTTTTTATTAAATCAGATGTGGAATCACAAACACCAGTGGACCCCGAATCGGTATTAAATACACGGGCGCTTGACTACTTCAGCAGGTTTTTTACTGCATTCGAAAATCAAGTGAATACTCCAAATACAACTAACACTGATATCAAAAAGTTCTTAGATGGCATTAATCAGCTGGATTGGGGGGCCGTTCACCAGCCAGTTGCAAAATCGGTAATTGAGCAGGCATACCGGGCATTGCATCACCTGCATGATGTTGCTGCTTTAAAAGTTGCTGATTCATCAGATATCACTGTAAGGTCAAATCCATCTGCGTTCGAAAGTCAGCATCTGAATCAGCCAATGTCTTTGCCATATTTACTGGCTGTGACAGCAGCACTTGGTGGCAGTTGCCTTGCGTTTAACAATTGGATTGTGCCGCATGCGGTCTTGTATCGATACCCAGTAGCGGAAGTCACTGAGGGGACAGCAGACATACCACCATCGATGTATTGGTCAATTCCATTGGTGTCTTCGGTGATATTGACGACTTACTTGTACTTACAAGGTCACCCTCAGCAGCGTGTATGTTCGCATTATATGACAGATCAGAAGCAATCGCAGCCCGCAACCTATGATTACCTGGTTCAACAAATACAGTCGATGGGTCGCTCACTGCAATCATTACCCATTATCAGTTTAGTTGCGACTCTGCTGCAGCGTTTTTATGAAAAAATGTCGATCAACTGGCAGAAGTTATTTAAAAACCCGGATTCTTTACGTGATACCGAGTATCAACACCCAAACATGCAGGCCTACCATGCCGGTCTGCTGATCCTCGAAATCACGGCGTTTTTTGCATTACTCAACCCTTCCGCGGAAAATGCGCTGTATTTGATGATCTTTACACTAACCGCACCAACCATCTCCAGCATTTTGTCGCATGTGCTTGCTGGCTTAAAGGGTCTGATTGAGTCAGGTGCAACTGCACAATCAGCGCAGCAATTGCAGTGGAATTCAACAGCGATTACATCCTTGGCATTGGCTATGACGATTGTCATGACGGCATTAACCTGGCTCGATGATAATCCACTGAATGTGATGTTTGAAAAATTGATGGGCACTAACTTAAATAATTACAACGCGATCATGGGCACGCTTGGTGTTGTTGCTTTGTTTTGTTGTTACGCCTTCATTAATGCCGGTTTGTTCGCGATGATGACATCCTGTGTCCAAGGGCTTTGGTCGCCAAACCAACGGGGTGGGCTATTCAGTGACTCCATCACCGCGATATTGGCAAATCTACCGGCTTATATGTTGTCACTCACTTTGCTTGTGACAGTGACAGGTCGTTATTGTGAGGTGGCACCTTTTCTCGGTTCAGAGTGTCAAGAAGCAGTTAATCAAGACTCGGGCATTGCCGGCGATTGGACCCAAGCCACCATTTCAGGCGCCATGATGGTAAAAGTGCTTTTTGCACTATTTGCATTTGCGCTGACCGATCTTCCAAAGACCTTGGCATATTTTAAAGTCGAAGGGTATAAAATCCCAGAGTTAGCCTATCTCACTTCAGCGCCGATGCGATTGGGTGTTGATTTTATTTTACAATTTGGGCTGCTTCTAAAAGATGCATTTGCCACTCAGGCCGTAACAACGGCACATGATCTTTCAGAGCGTAAAGTTGATAACACCATGATTAAGTCTTTGGTTGAGTGTATCCAAGGTTATGCATCACAACTTTCTCAGCCCTGCATCGGTTTGTTTGCACAGCCAGCAAATGCTTCAGAGCAAGATCAATCTTATAATTCAAATGCCTCCACAGTGATTGCTGCACATGGTTCGCAAGGCGTTTGATTGAAAAATTGTTAATGAAAATGCTTTGTGTTGGTAACCGCCGTTTTTTTGGCCGATGCGTTCATGGTTGAGTCATTGAGTTTACTTTGCCAAATTGCGATGTAATGTTACTTCAATCTGCGTGTGATAAACCCATGGGCCGCTCCGTCGCAAGGCGTTTGTCACCGCAATGCTTCGATTGTTCTTAGTAGAGTAAGGTGACTCGGTCAGCTTGATCGGTTTCAAACTGACAACGGCTTGGTCTTGGGTAGCAGGTGGGGGCTTGTCCTGGTTGCATGATAATGCTGAGAACGTCGTTGCCAATGGTCTCAAGCCGGATAACGACTTTAATGTCTTCTTTGAGTTGAATCGTATTTGATCCGGGGTTAATGATGTTCTGCGTTTGACGCACTGTAGGGTCGGCAATGGTAACGTTGCTGAAGGTTTCGTTGGTGTTGTTAATGATCGTGTATGGTAGGTTAGACCAACAACCCGTGCTGGTCACAAGGGCAGACAACCCAGCCACAACGATTAAAGCGCCGTGTTTTTTCATGGTTTTTTTCTCCAATGTTTGCGCCAGGCAATAATGATAAACGCAGGCAGCAGCATCAGGAGTAGGCCCAGACTAAAAATCTGTTGATAATGTGCATGGCTACCAACATCTATTGAGTCAGGTGGTATAAAGCCAACGACACACGTGCAGAAGCAGCCAATCAAGCCTAGAATAGAAATCAGCCATATCGATCCACGCTTGCCCGGGATTATTTGGTTATTGTCTTTGGCACTGGCTTGTTTGATGATCATGGCAGCGATGAACATCAAGATATACATCAACATATAAACTTCAGTGCTTAAATCAGTCAGTAGCCAGTACGATCCATTTACACTCGGCATTAAGTAAAAAGCACAACAAATTATTGTCACAAGGCAGGCCTGGATAAGTAGGATGCGGCCGGGTACCTGATGTTTATTTTCTTGGATGAACCATGCAGAAAAATAACCATCACGGCTGGCATGTTGCAACCCTTTTGCAGGCGAGATCATCCAGTTGATCATGCCGCCTAAGCTACCAATCACTAACATGATAGCGATAACTGGAATCATCCAGTGCAGGTGATAGGCATTAAAAAATAACGTAAAACTTTGCACGACACCGCTGACTAACTCGATTTTATCGGTGGGGATGACGCAAGCAATGGCTAAAGAACCTAGAATCATGGTGAGTGTGATGATAACGACGGCAATACCTATCGCTTTTGGAAATAACGCTTTGGCATGATCGACTTGTCCAGAATGCACGGTAGCCAGCTCCATGCCTAAAAAAGCGGTAATAATCGCAGTTAATGAAATCCAGCTGTTGCCTTTGGATAACGAGGGCAGCATGGATTGCGAGGAAAAATGCACGGCAGAGGCATGCCCTGAAAGTAACCAACCTGCGGCAAGTAAAATGATTGCGATCATTGGAATGATCATGCCGCCAATCGCGCACCAGCTGGCAAAGCGGGTAGAGATTTTAAGCCCGCGTAAGTTCAGTAAGGTGAGCGCCCAAAAGATAATCACTATCAGCAGCACCATGTGGTGTTTGTTGTGTACCCAGTTTGGATTAATGCTATAGGTCGCCGTGCCGGCAATGAATGATAAAATGGTTGGGTACCAAACCATGGTATTGATCCACTGCAGCCAGACAGCGACGAATCCAAGGTTTTTTCCCATGGCGTGTTTGGTCCATTGGTAGATGCCGCCTTCGGCAGGCAAGCTGGCAGACAACTCGGCAGAGATCAATGCCGTTGGCAGTAGAAAACATATCGCAGCCAGTGCAAAGAAAAATAAAATTTCCGCTCCAAACAGTGCCGAGGCAGGTAAATTACGGATGCTGTCAATTGCGCCGGTGATCAGCATGGCTAAGCTGAATAAACTGATCTTTTGCATGGTATTTGTCGCGGACATGGTATCTGACCCGTAGCATTAAAAGTCGCCTATACTAGCTGATTTACCGATGCGTTGAAACCATGTTTCGGGTTATTCGGTGCTTCAAAAGCAGGTGTTGGCGCAGGGTATTTTCGATTTCACTGGGCAATCGCTGCAATTGGCGTCCATCTATCGATGAGAAAGATTGGATACCAATCAAACTGTTCGTATGGAATAGGGCATCGGCTTCAAGGCAATCATGTCGTGTGATTGAGGTGGTACGTATTCGAAGATTGGTTGTAGCAGTGTGTGTCAACAGTTGTTGTCGTATCACACCCGGTAATGCACCTTCTTGGGTGCATGGTGTCAGCAGCTCTTGATTACGGTACAAGAAAACATTACCAATTGTTGTGCAGCACAAACGATCTTGAGTATTAAATAACAAGGCTTCATCAAATCCATTTTGTCTTGCATGTCGTTTGGCCTGAATCGACTCCAAGTAGTTGCTGGTTTTAAACGCGCACAGAGGTGAGTGGTCATTGATGCAATAAGGCGTAGTTGTGCAGCCAGTGATGGTGTGATCGAGTTCGGGTGGGGTGTACGGGTAGGCGCTGATGATAACGTCCGGTGCTGAGGATGTGCTGATAAGTCCACGCTGCGTGCTGGTTTGCGTTAGTGTAATTCGCAATGCGCAGGTGGTAGTCAATAAGTGGTTGGCAGTAATAACTTGATGACACAATGACGCGATATCAACGCTCGGCCAGGCAATGCCTAAGTGATCCGCACCTTGTTTTAAACGCGTCAAATGTGCACAGAGATGTTGGATATCACCTGCTTCTACCAAGCAGGTTTCAAACAATCCTTCGCCGAGCAAATAGCCTCGATCGTGCACTTTGTGTGGATGGTGCACGGTGATCAATTGATTCTTATGAGCAATGGTAGTCAAGTTTACGTCTGATGATGGCTGTTAAGGGTCGAGTTTTGCCGGTTTGTTGCTGTGAGTGATGAATTCTGGCAATGGGTGTTGAGCCAATTGATTTTTCAGTCGAGCATATTGCGGTATGCCTTGGTTATAGGGTTGTGCCGCCTCGCCTTGAATCAGTGGGGTAAGATAATCCAGACATGCTGGTGTCACACCAAAGCCATCTTGACGAATAAAGTGTGGTGGAAGCATTTTCTCAACGTTGGCTACGCCAGCGAGTGGCGTGGTGCCGACTTGCCATCGGTAAGGTGTGTTGGATTGTCGTTCGATTGTTAACATGACATGGTTTTTACCATCAAGCGCGTAGTGGATGGCGGCCTCACCAATAGCACATGCGTGCTCAACATCGACGGCAGATGCAATAAAGCGTGCGGAGCGTTGCATCAGATTGGCTACCGCCCAATGATTTTTTAGCGTGAGTTCGTCATGGATCCACTCGCTCAGTAGCGGTGCCACACCGCCAAGACGTCGATGACCAAAAGCATCTTGCTGAGCTGATTCGCAAACAAGATTGCCGTCTTGATCACGAATCCCTTCGGATGCCACGATCACGCAATGACCGTGTTGCTTTACAACATCGCGCACTTTAAGTAAAAAACGCGATTTATCAAATACAGTTTCAGGTAAGAGAATGAGGTGTGGGGCATGCGTCGTACCGAGTTGTGCTAAGGCACTGGATGCAGCAATCCAACCGGTATGACGACCCATCGCCTCAAGAATAAACACTTGGGTCGAAGTCTCTGCCATACCCTCAACATCAATTGCAGTGCCATGAACGGTTGCAGCCAGGTATTTAGCGACCGAGGCAAAGCCTGGGCAACAATCCGTGTGCGGTAAATCGTTATCAATGGTTTTGGGTAAACCAATCACCGTGAGTGGGTAATCGTTGTCTGCGAAATACTGTGCAATCTTATTTGCGGTGTCTTGCGAATCACCGCCGCCGTTATAGAAAAAATAACCAATCTCGTACGCACGAAAAACTTCAAGTAGTCGCTGGTATTCGCTGTCGTCAAGCTCGGGGTCGCGCAGTCGATAGCGGCAAGAGCCAAACGCACTGCCCGGCGTGTGTTTGAGTTGTTCAATGCTTGCTGCCGTTTCCTGGTCCGTGTCGATCAGTTGGTTGCGCAGTGCTCCGAGAATACCATGTCGCCCAGCGTATACTTTACCTAGTTCGGGTTGTTGCCGTGCTGCTTGTATTAGGCTGGCAGCAGTGGCGTTAATCACAGCCGTCGGCCCACCGGATTGCGCGTAAAAAATATTGTTTGGTTTCATAACAGGAATTGCATTGAAAAATGAGGCGCCATCATAGCATTCGCAGGAGACCTTATGCTAGACTTTCGCCGTCTTAATTCAGGCTAACGGAACAGCGATGCGAATTCACATTGTCGGTATTGCCGGCACGTTTATGGCCGGTCTTGCCCTAATTGCCCGTCAGTTGGGTTATCACGTAACAGGCTGTGACCAGCAAATTTATCCGCCCATGTCAGACGTGTTAGAACAAGCCGGTATCGAGGTAACCCTCGGCTATTCAACCTCGCAATTGTCACGTCAGGATGACTGGATCATTATTGGCAACGCTTACTTCCGAGGCCATCCCTACATCGAGGCTATTCTGAATGGCGGTTATCGCTATTGCTCGGGCCCAGAGTGGTTGGCGGAATATGTACTACCGCATCAGCATGTGTTGGCAGTGTCTGGTACACATGGTAAAACCACCACCAGTTGTATGCTGGCCTGGATCTTAGAGTCGGCGGGATTGTCACCATCGTTTTTAATTGGTGGTGCGCCCGCGAATTTTACCTCACCGGCACGCTTTACGGCATCAAAACATTTTGTCATCGAAGCCGATGAATACGACACAGCATTTTTTGATAAACGCTCGAAATTTTTGCACTACCGTCCAATGACTTGCGTGATTAATAATTTGGAGTTTGATCATGCAGATATTTTTGATGATTTAGCCGCGATACAAAAACAGTTTCACTATTTAATTCGTAGCGTGCCTGGTCAGGGGCATTTAGTCGTACCACATGATTGTGAGGCGATTAATGCAGTATTGCAGCGAGGATGTTGGTCTACGGTTACCCGTGTCGGTGGGCAAACGGATTGGCAGGTGCAAGACGTGGCAGCTGATGGCAGTGAGTTTTCCTTGTTTTTCCAATCGCACTGTTTAGGACGCGTGCACTGGTCACAAATCGGTGTACATAATGTTTTTAATGCACTGTCAGCATGTGCTGCAGCGGTGCATGCCGGCGTCAGTCTTGAAGCATTGGTCCCTGCATTGTGCTCGTTTGCAGGTGTCAGTCGACGGATGGAGCACGTCTTGACCAATCAGGGTTTGACAGTATTTGACGACTTTGCCCATCACCCAACTGCAATTGCTAGCACTTTACGATCCTTGCGAGCCAAGGCGGGTGTAAAACCTATCACGGTTTTCTTGGAGTGCGGTTCTCGTACCATGCAGCAGGGTATTCACCGTCAGGCATTGATCGAAGCCTTGTCATTGGCGGATCAGGTGCTGGTATTGAATCATCACAAAATGGATTGGAGTCTTGACGAGCTCGTCACTGCATCAGCGGTGCCTGTGAGTGGCTACAAATCGGTCAGTGCATTACTCGAGGGCTGGCAGCCCGACCTCAATGTGCAGCAGTATGCAGTATTGATGAGTAACAAAGGTTTCGGCGGTTTAAAGCAAGAACTATTGCAACGCTATAAAGCTACCGATGTGATTTAATCCATCAAGAGTTTAAAAATTATTTTCCAAGCAAAGGGAGTATTTGTGATGCTAATCGAAGAACGTCGCGCGCGTGGCATTCAATTAATTTATCAAGCTTTTCAGAATTTGCGAGGCGTGGTTGTCCACCCACCATCGGATTATTTAGTCGGCTCTGAGTCTGATCCCGATGAGCTGAGTCTGCATGTTGTAAAAAATAATAACGTGTGGTGCTATGGTTTGTGGTTGTTATCACAAGACAGGAATGAAGGTGACAGCGCATACATTTGGTCAACTGGTCAGTTTGATCAAGACATCTTTCCACGCTGTCATGTGTTTCTCGATCAACTGGAGTCAAGGTTCCATCAGGATCTAGCCAGCTATCAAACCGCCCAGCAACGCTGGATAAGAGGATGCGGTCAGTTCATATTACAGTCGATGATCATCTGTGTTTTATCAAAAGTTGCTTGGTTACAGCAATTGAATTCGAATGATCATGATGAAGTCATCTCGAGAATGTATAACGATGCGGGTGGTTACATAAGAGCGCTATGGTCTTTATCGGTTCAGTCAAATATTGATTTCATGATGGATTTATTTGACCAATCCGTTGACCAAGCATTGGAGTGTTCGATAAAAGTTCTTGAAATGGTGTCATCTGGAATTAGCTTTTTTTTAGCAGGGCATGAGATATCGCGACGGATGTCAGCCATGCCAGACAAAGTCAAAATAGCGTTGTCTAACCTAAAGAAAAAAGTACCCGATGCAGAGCAAGAAGGTAGCGATGAGATATTTCATCAGCTTGCCCAACAGTCCAGTTTGTTTTTCACACTCGATAATCAATCATTGCTGAAAAGCTGCATTAGAGATCATCCTAAAAAACCTGGTAATGTTGAGCATATTGACTCCGTGTTTCATCATATGCTTTTGAGTGAATCCAGTCAGGCGTTGAGATTTTGATTCATGCCTCAGCATGCTGATGAGTATCAGTTAAATCGAAGTTTCAACTGATAAATCATTGACTGAGTAAGTGCATTAGTTCAGCGTCGTTAATCATCTGATTCAAAGCTGCGGCCAAGACTGCATTAATGCGGTTTTGATCCGATTGTATGGTTGGTGTGGTCAAGATGCGGTAGCTGAGTTTTGATTGGTAGGTTCGTTTCAGGCGATCGCGTTCTGCGTTTGCTTCTACCGTGATGCTGCATGAGATGGTAATGGTGCTCCTTAGGCTGCCTGGGTTACTGTATTGATATTTCAGGCTATTCAGCCTAACAGTCAAATGCCGTGAAGCATCTTGGCTGACGGGTTTGAAGTCATTGGCTTGCAACGTCGACATAACAGCGCGATTTACGATGGGTGTAAGGTCATTCGTGAGGTTAATCGCGTAGCCTGGCTCATATAAACTGGATCTTAGCCCGATTTGTTGGCTATCCACCCCATTAAATACTTTGACTGCAATGGTGTTTCCGCGGCCAATATCAGAACGTGATGTGTTAAGCGTCGGATTGGCGGTAACGTCTTCATCGGTGAGGTGATGACAGCCAGCAAGCAGGGCGCTGATGGCAATGATGGCAGAAGCAAGAATGCGTTTCATAATGGTTCTCTTTGGTTTAACGGATAGCATGGCCGTAATAAAAAAACAGTATTATACATCTTAAACCTTAAATATAGATTAAGTAAAATAGCAATTGATTGAGTTTTGGACTTTTTTACGACCTTGCTTGCTGCTCATGGACAAGTAATGATCTAAATCAAGACGCTGTGTCTCAAGCTGTCAGAAAATAATACAAGCTTAATGGATCTTCGATTGGCAGATATCATGACAGTGATAGTCAATCTTGATTGGCATGATCGTTAATATTGATTATTACAAATGTGACGATTGCGCTAGTGTAATGAGGATGACAAGCGCTATCGGAATTAAGTAGAAAGAGTCGATGACGATGGAAGTCCATCAAGGAGAGTAGTATGGGAATGGCTGTAAAAGAGGATCAGTGGGCACGGATTCATCAATATTCAGGTATGACAGCTTCACTGAGCTCATTATTTTCTATTTTTTCACGCTACCTGCCGA
This sequence comes from uncultured Coxiella sp., assembly GCA_902623005.1. Lineage (GTDB taxonomy): Bacteria > Pseudomonadota > Gammaproteobacteria > Coxiellales > Coxiellaceae > UBA9148. The sequence continues at coordinate 48,809 of CACNSC010000005.1, read as the reverse complement.
AATACTCATTAGAACAGTTAACTGCCGTGTCGGATCAACGTAAGGCTGTATTAGATCGGCTTATTACTGCCATACAGTCTTCGACCGACGAACTAAGTTTTACACGTAATAATTACAAAGCTTTGATCCGCGAAGGTCGATTAACGCAATTTAACTTATTTGCCGATTGTTCTTATTCGCCGGTGATTAAAGATTGGTTGAGCCGTGATGACAGTTTTTGGCAAGAGCAACTGCAGGGTTCCATAGAAGCGTTTGATAACGGAAAGGGTGATCTGATTACCCGGTGGATGATGGCTTTTCAGAGTCAGTATGTCAGCGAGTCGTTTGATAAGTTATCACGGGATTTTAATGATGCTAATTATCTTATGATGGCTGACTGACACCCCTCCCTAGGTACATGTTCTTGACCTACCTCATTGGGACCTTGAGTTTTGTTTTTACTATATATTGATTGATCGAGTAATTCATTCGATTCTTTTTTATCTTTCCAATTAAACAATGTATGCATAACCCAGGGCTGCATAACCCAGGCCAAAAAATTTTCAGATCTGTGTTCAGGCGGTTTTTTTGCTCCAGTCAGTAAATCTCCAGAAAGAGATATCTGGGTAAGCGAGTCTTGTATCTTCTGCTGTAACCGATCCCCAAGCGAGTTGATTTGTTCTTCTGTTGGCGCACAGCTTATAAGTTGATCATGAGTGATCGCATGTGGTTCCGATTTAGAGAGATCGAAAAGTGTTAGCCATTCTTTGGCGTGAATCATCGCGCCGTGTTGATTGAGTGGGTTGTTTTGTTCAAGCTCTGGAAGGTTTTTGTACTCCTCAAGAAGTTTAATTTTATCTTTGAGATTCTCGGCAAGAAAAATAGATGTCAACCAGGTAATAACTTGCATGGGCTCGTTGGTGAGATGATCTTCATTTGCTAGGATTATGAGCGCTTCTTGATATTCACGTGAAAAATTACTAAGAGTTTTCGGATTTTTCGCAGATTGCTCTTCTTTTTCACCTTTCGTTTCTTCTACCCATGCTGAGACAGTAGCAGCTTGGCTTTGCAAGAGATTGGCACGTTGCTTTAAGAGTAAGTCGATTTTTTTATCAAGAACAAGATTTTTTAAGTCTTTATCAAGATGTTTCAGAAGTTCATTTTTCGGAGATTGCTTTAACAATTCGTCAGGAGAATTATGTTCTAATGATAGCCAGTCATGTGATAAGTCCTGAAGATAAGGTTTGAGGGCCTTTTCTATCCTATCATGGCATTTGGTCATTTGCTCATGAAGCGCGTGATCTAGAGTAATACTTGTAAATTCTTTCTCGTAAGCTGCCAGAAATTCTAGTAATTTGTCATATTCTATGGATTTTTGTTGAAATTCGCTTTCACTGTAGTCACCATAAAATTTAAACTCAGTTATCCATTTAGCAAGTTTTTTGGATGTATCACGTGTCGGGTTTTCACAAGCCTTTTCTAGTATTTTTTTGTATTCGTCTATAATGTATTGATTCAATTTTTCATTATGTATCTCTCTATCATGCTTGATCCACTGTAAGTGGTAAGATTCTTGGTACATGATTTGATCTGAAGTGAGGGTATCCTTTTTATTTAGATTTCTCAATTCATCAATGAAACATAATGATTCTTGTAAATAAATAGCCTCTTTACCAGCGGTGTCGTTTGCCTGAGACATATACCCATGAAAAAATATCATTTCCATATTTTTTTGTAGTTTTTTAAAATCATTATCAGTTGTTTCTGATGTGATTTCCTTAACCTTATCAAAAAGTTCCTGTGAATTGGCTTTTAGGTATGTTGCTATGGTCTCAGATGAATGATTAAGATCGTCTATCTCTGTTGAATTACAAAGCTCTGAAAATTGGAATATTTGGGGAATTCCATCGAGTAATTGTAATATTTTATCTAGGCTATTAGTGTTGCTCTCGATTTGTTCTTTAATATCCTTTACTCGTTTTATTGTTTTTTGTTTATAAGTGTCAATTTTCTCCTGTGATTGTTTGATGAGATCGTCGATTTCGTTAATATCCGTTCCTTCTGGGAACACAGTGATTTGTGATAATTCCGAATTTTGATAGAGGGATTTGATGTGTGAGAAATCATTAGGGTTATCGTTTAATTTATCAAGACATCTTTTCACAATGGAAACATAATTCTCTATCAAACTGGTATCACAGCTGTTCGTTACATTCATTGTTTCCTGTAGAAAGTCATGTGGGGAAGATGTTAGAAACTCTGGAAAATCTTGTAGGAGTAACTCACAGATTTGAGGGTGCCATTGAGCACTGTATGATTTTATCTTTATTGTTGGGTCTGAGAATTGATTAGAAAAATCAAAAGTGATTTCTGTATTGATTTCTACAACTGGTTCATCACCCAGATCAATTTCAGTTTGAATGCTGTCTTCTCCATGTGCTGATATAATTAAACTGGATTCATCGAGGGTGTTATCTTTCTTATAACCGTAGTATTTATCTTTTATTTCTAATGTGATGGTATTATTTTCAATTCTAACTGTTCGGTTTAATAACGGATTCTTTCGAGTAAGAGTTTCAGCGAGAGATAAATCATTTTTTGATCCCTCAGGTGTATAGTGAAAATTTTTACCTATGCTGGCGTACTTTTGTAGTATACTAACTGGCAATTCGTCTGTTTTAGTTAAAGCGCCGTTTGACGTGCATTGCTGTCTCAAGAAACGCTGCATATTCTCTTTCTTATCTCTATCTTTAACATGTTCAAGTAAGCCGAAAAAGTTGTTATCGATAAGCGATTTTTCGAATTCCTCTAAAGATGTATTTTTCATACTATGGATATCATCTCTTGTAATTGTTTTTTTAGTGTCTTTTCCTTTTTGGATAGTCAGTCCCTCTAAAGGATAATATCTATGGAGTTTAATCTGATCATGCATGGTATTTGGTTTTAATTGCCCGTTAGTGAGCAAGTATGTGCCTAGTTTGGATCGGCTGTGATTGATTGAGAGTAAGGGGATATCTTGCCATTGATTATACATGAATAAAGAATCATCTGAGCCTTTATATTCTGGATTATTGTGTTTTGCTAGTAGAAGATATGTGTCACGATAAAGGCTATTCCTCAAAGAATAATCTGCTTCCGTGACTTTCGGAATCGTAATGCCCATAGGTTTATCGTTAATTGATCGGCACATGTCGTGTAAAAAGTCACGGGTTTCTTTCCTAGATGTTATTACCTCTTGAATTAAAGGTTGAGCTAGAAGTTTTTGAGCAAGTAAAACATCTTTTTGCGTAGCAACTCGTTGTGTGATAGCAAATACAATGAAGACCATGAGTTGATGAATGGTGAATTGGTCGAGTGAATCAAGCGTAAGACTACCAATTTTATGATAAACATCGACAGCTGTTTTTCTGGGGTGAATTGGGAAATTGGTACGGTTAAATATATAGCGGCTAGTCTTTGGAAAAATAGACTGGAATGTGAAGACCATTTCTTTGTCAGGTTGTGGTCCGCTTAGTTGACGATCTATGGTTGAGGATGAACCATTGAATAGTTTTCCTAGTTCTTTTGCGCTATTCTCAAACCAAGTCAATGTGCCATGCAATAAGCCTTGATCATATGATGGTTGATGAAGCTGATCATCACTCTTACTTGCTATGTGATTTGGATGAGAAGGTGCAGGAGATGAATAAACAGGAATTCCACTCTGTTTTTCTTCGATAGGTTGTTTTTGAGAAGCGGGTTGTTTGGTTCCATTAAATAACCGGGAAAAGATGCTTGTAAAGTATGCTGCATATGTCTTGTTCTCGCTATTACTGCTGTTGCAGTAAAATAAAGCACTCATCCAAGAGAGCAAGGTATTTTTTGGTTCTGCTGCGGCAGCGGTTGTTTTTCGAGGAGCTTGGTATATGTTTTTTATGCTGACAATTTCCTTCTTATGGCTTGCTGTTATACTCTCATTTTCTACTAAGAATTTTTCGCATGCGTGTAATGTATTATCTCTGCAGTTGCTATCACTTAGGGCAGTCTTGTAAGTTTCTATTTGATCTGTAATGATTTTATCAGTTTGCGTGTCATTTAGTTCGTTGAGTCGTTTTAGTAGATTGCTTATGAACAGCGCCTTGGTGACCTTTTTTGTGACTAGTATTTCTAAGGATGTCTCTATTTTCTTATATGTCGAGTAATCTTGATTATTATCAGTAATAGTATTTAACTTTGAATTTATCCTTGTTAACTCAGTTTTTTCGTCATCTTTCAGTGTGTAATTCTTGAGAGTTCGGCTTTTCTCCTCTAGTTCTGATTTCCATTCTTCATATGAATTTACACGATATGGTTCTATAAGTCTTATGATTTTTGTCGTGAGCTCTGATTTACTATTACTATATCCATGTTTATTGAGCCCAAGAAGATTGATGATAGCTTTATTCTCTAGATCAAAGAATTTTTCTGGATGGCGACCAGTATTTAGAATAAGCACTCTTTCCGAACTATCTAAATCAGATGAGTGTTTCTTAGCTTTTATCCTTGTAAATAAATCAGCGAAAGAGTGCGACTTCCATGACTCTTGAGTGTAAATAGTTTTAATAGCTTCTAAAACCATAGAGGGATCATATAAGCTCTCATTGATATCCTTTTCTAATTCCGATTCAACATATTTTGATTTATTTATACATGCAGATTTACATTCAGTAAGAGACTTAAAAAGATCATTGACTTTTTTAATTCTAAGTAATAATTTTTTTCTCACTGGATCTGTAAAATCATCAAGATTTTTTTTGTTGATTTCTGCAAGTATGTTCTCTACATGTATATCTCGACCGGTTATATGATTACTTGGTTCATCTAATCTATCAATGAAAGATCCTACGTAAAGTGTCCGATATAAATTTTCAAATAATCGAACAGAGCTTAGAGAACTTTCATAATGTCCCTTTGGGTCAGGTTCGCCATTGTTAATTTTCTTACAACCCTCTATTTCTCCTGGCTCTAATAACACCTCAGCAAAGTTTTTACCATTTAATGTCAGTTCTCCTGAGATAGAGTCGATGAATGAGCAGAGTTTTTCCTCGTACTCTGATAATTGTTTAAAATGTTTTTGTATCAAACCATCTTGTTTTATTTTTTCAATTAAAGGTAGTAATTCTTTTGTTTCTTTATCGTCTATCACTACAGAATAATCTTGTGTCAGGTCAATTCCTGTCTTTACTACATCATCCTGCATGGATCTTTTTAATGCCATTAACTGATCTTCGAAGTCTTTTATGGTGGGTTCTCCCGCGCCTTGATCAGGAAAAGCTAGGGCTCGCATAAGCTCAGGTTCATTATCACTTTCTATGCTCCAGTTGTTAGTAATGGAGTCATAGATCGCGGTGACTTTGTGATCTATTGGTTGACTATTACCATCCACACTAGAGTGAGAGGTGTAAGTTAATTGGGCTGTAACTTGGTGATGTTGGCCTAGTGTTAAAATATGAGTTTGATCAGTATCTAAAATAAATTTTGGGTTAACCCCACACTGTTCTGGCAATGATTCCTTGAATGATTTAAGTTGTTTCCGCGCGTCCTGTATTGCATCAACACCTGAAAAAATTGAATTTGCTCGATCGATGATATAGGAGAGTTTTTCTGTACCTGATTGTTCTTTATCACTAGCTTCCTTTTCGATCCGTGCGATGTTTTGTGTTATCGCCTTTAGTGATGCCTCGTCAATTTCTTGTAATGTTTCTTCACTCGGCGCAATTCCGTCATAGATTAATTGGCCGTCTTGCTCGTGAAAGTGTATTTCAAGTTGTGTTGGTTCCTCACCTCCATTTGCAACTGTTAATTGATAAATTACTTCATCCTGATGGTTTCTTTCGTTAAAAACTAATCTTAGTTGCTCGTCGTCTGCGATTTTTTCTTTTTGATTAAGGAGGTTTTTTATACCCACAATTTTTTTTGCTTTTATGTACAATTCAGAAATTATCTTACCGGTTTTACTCGCTGATGAAGAAGAGCTTTCAACCTCTTGATATTCACAACTATGATCGCCACGATCATTCATTTCTACCTTAAAAGCATGAATATCATTTTCTTTGTATTCCAATATCTCATGTTTGTCATCATCGAAGGCTATAATAGTTTTTTTTTGGTGAACGGCTTTTTTAGCTTGAGCAGACTTGCTGTTTGCTTCGCAATCGAATTTTGATTTTTCTTGTTGATCGAGAGGCTCTGCGTAAAGTTGATGATTTAAGTGTAGGAGGTTTCTTCCAGTATTTCCTTTAGTAATTCCAGAATCGCCGCACGTATTCAAGTACGTTTGCAACCAGATATTCATGGAGGTTTCAGATTCTGATGCTTTTTCCCCGAGCTTATGTTTTTTCTCTTGAACCTCATCCATGATTTTTTTAGTCTCTTCTAGTCCTTTTAATTTCACCATTTCTTCAACCATTGTTTCGAATGGTTCTATAACCTGATCAAAATACTCACCAGGAAGTTTTCTCTCAGTTACGATGTCGCCTTTTGTCAGTACTTTTATTTCTGTGTTTAGTTCTTTTTTAACTTTCTTCTTTATATTTTTCGTTAAAATATATTCTTCTTTATTCTCATCTGATTCGTTAAAGTGATTGCTACAATGAAGCATCGCAACTTGTGACGCATCCCTAGCGGTTAATAAGCTGATTTCATTACGACTGTCACCACTTAGCCATTTTAGCATTAGAATAAGTGGTTCGTTGAAAGACACATGGTTTGTTAGTGTGCCATCTATATCAACAAATAAAGACACGCCATCCTCAGGCAGTTGCTTGAGTAAGTCTTCAATAGCGTTTTGTTCAGCTCTCTCTATACAATCTGGCACGGTGATCTCCACCTGGTGTTTTCAATATTAATAAGTATACGCCTGGAGTCTTAAGTCAATATTAAATTTTGGACAATATTTGACACATTGCGAGATCTTGATTCGCTAATTTAAATATTATTTATCAATAGGTTATGAATAATTAGTTAGTTTTTGCATTATTTTTACTGAACAAGTTTTACTCATATTGGTGCTCGCTGGCACGATGCTGTAATTGACGTAACACGACTCGTAAAGAGTGCCCCAGTGTTACCGATCGAAAAACGAAAAACAGTAACAATGCCATCCACAATCCCCGGTTGCCCCAAGGGATTAAGATGGTGACGCAAGTCGCATAACCCGTAGCCGATATTAGCATGGCATTGCGTAAGCGCCGGGTTTGCAGCAAGCCAATGAAAATACCGTCGAGCCAGGTGGATGGAGCGGATAATAACGGCAACAGCAGCGCGAGTGCGCTAACTCGATATGCCATCGATCGAACCTCGGCCAACGATGTTAGGCTGTGAATAAAGCGCCCACGGTCAGCGGTTAAAACGAGTGTGTAGATGAGCGCAATTGCTAACATCAAACAGGCCGTGATAGTGATAGTATGGCGTAATTGACTGAGTCGATCGCGAGCAAAAGCCTCACCGACAAGGGTTTCATTGGCGCACTGTATGGCGTCCAAGGTTGCCATCAGTAAAAAGCTCAGCTGAAACAATAGTTGATTGGCTGCTAGATTATTCTTGCCTAGATACGTCGACAATATAAAAAAAGATTGAATCACACATACAATACACAGCGAGCGAATCAGAATATCGCGATTGGTTGTCAGGAACTTAATCCAAGGAGCCAGCTCCAGTAATGCTGGTCGATTGGTGTCTAAGCTCAAGATCGATTGTTGTTTGAAGATATACAGGCTCATGCTCAAGGCAAAAACCAGCATGCTGATTTCACCCATCACCAAGCCAATTGCAATTCCGCTAATCTTCATGCCGAGGACTAACACACAATAGCAGCTGCAAGTCATACTCACTGTCATGTTAATCAGAGCCGTCACGAGTCCTAACATGGCGCGTTGAATGCCGATAAAAAATCCCAATAACGTGTAGTTAGCGAATATGCCGATCAGTGAATAAACGGCAATAGTAAAGTATTGCTGAAACAGCCGTGCAACTGGCTCTGACATGCCGCTGATTTGACGTACGATGTGATAAATCGGTGTTCGTAAAGTAATGATGATCAGGCTAAATACAAACGCCACCAATAGCGATTGCAATAACCAGTGGCGAATACGCAACCATTCCTGATGAGCGTAACATTGAGCAACGAAGCCCGTGGTACTCATGCGCAAAAAAGAAAACAGATACGCCAAAAAAAACAAGACCGAGGTGCCAATGCCAGTTGCGGCCAGGTATTGGCTGGCCGCTAAGTGACCCATCAGGGCAGAATTGATCAAAGTGATGATTTGTTGGCTCACATTTGGCAAAACCAAGGGTAGGGCAACGGCAAGTGTGCGTTTGATCATATCTTGTTCTTCTTCGCCGTCTCTGGCAAACCATGACAGGTTTTGTTGCGCGGATCATAGCGCATATTCTGTCTCAGGCGAAGTCAGCGCGTTGGATTAATGCGCGTTGCGTGGACAGCACACAGTCAGTTCATTATACTCATTTGGCATTTTCGCAGGCAGCTTCGTGCACTGCTTAAATGAAATCTTACTACCACCATTAAAGAGGTATTCATGTTATTAAAGACTATCAGTACTGCAATTTGTGCTCTAAAACCGGCTAAGCGTGTTGCCTTGGCACACTGTGACGGACCTTGTGGTATTTACGATCCTGCATCGATTCGGATCGCGGCAGAGGCTGCTGGGGCCATGACCAAAAAGATGTTGGACTTGCCGATTCCTGAAGATCACAGCGATGTTCAAGCCATGGCCAATTATCACAATACCTTGGCACGTTATGCCTCCATCAAAGAGCAGCAGGCACATTTGGCTAAAACCGAATTATTGGTGTTATGGACTGACTACTTTAAGCCTCCTCATCTTGAGCAATATCCAGAATTGCATGAGCTGTTCTGGCAAGCCGCCAAGCTATGTTCTGCGGTAAAAGTCGAAGTCAGTGCGGCGCATGCACAAGAACTAATGGACGCTGTCAAAGCTATTCACGATATTTTTTGGGCAACTAAAAACCGTGATGTCCCGTTTTACTTAGCAGGCTAAGTCCGGTGTCGAAATGCATCCAACCAGGAGGTAGCGTTGCCTGTGCTCCTGGTTGTTCCAGTATTCCAAGTGTAGGGTGGCGTCATTTATGGCCTTGGTTGCGAGGTCGTTATCAACGCTTGCGTGTCGAAGGTGATTCCATGTTGCCCACGCTGTGCTCAGGGACCGAAATCCTGATTCAGCCTAACCATGCGTTGGACTATGCCATTGGCGACGTGGTGTGTTGCCAGCGACCGGATCAATCAGAACAAGTGGTTATCAAGCGCATCGATTCAATTGCAGCAACTGATCGAACCGTAACTGTGCGCGGTGACAACACCGATGCTAGTACCGACAGCCGAGATTTTGGTGCTGTAGCGATATCGGCTATTCTTGGTCGAGTCGTGTGTCGTCTGCCTTAATGCCTATTTGAAGCGTGATTAGTCTCAAGCAAATGATTTCAAACTATTATTCAACGGATGAGCGTAAAATTCGTGGAAACTAACGACACTCAGCTCATGATGCCGATCACCCTCATTGATGGCTCTTTATCGGCTGCATTATTTCAATCAAGCACCTTGGATTATCAGCACTTAACTCATCCGTCTCAGCAGCAATCATGGCGACTGTGCGAGCAAACGCTGCCAATGTCGCTTTTGATTGATTTATGGTCTCACGCAGTGACTCAACTTAAACCATGGTATCGGAAAGTGATTTGGCTGGAGCAGCAGCAGCGATCTCTTAGACAGCGATATTTGAATAAGTTACAAGGTTTGTATTGTCATGAAGTCCACTACATAGGTGAATACCGTCGGTTACCTCAACAAGAACGGAATCTAGCTTTAGAGATGGAGTTGGATCGACTGCGATTCGAAATGCATGGCTTGAAGAATCAACTCAAGCACCGTCATAGTGTGTTACAGCATCATCGACACCAGCAATGGAGCAGTTTGTCTGAGCAGTTGCAGCGAGAAAGTTTAGCTGCAATAACACTCCTTAATCGAGCGTATGAAAACCAGACTAAAACTGATCGAGATACATCCGGTCATGCTTTAATGGATGACGTGGAGTGTGTTGTGATGGATTGGGGTTTTCAGCCGTTATCGATTCTTCACCAGCTTTATCAAATGCAACAATGCATAGACAATACACCGCGATTGTTAATTGATGCTCCTAAGCTTAGCGCTGAGCAATGGCCTGAGATGATCGCATCCTACTTACAACACCCCTCATTCTTCGAAAGTAACCGGTCACATAACACCTTACACTACATTTCAGACCAAACTGACAGTTCAGTAAAAGATTTTTTTGATCAACACCTTGATCTTGTTCCCAGCGGTTTGAGCCTGCAAATTACTCAAATCGATCCGGGTGTGATGCGAGAAATAGATGAAGATAACTATGGTCTCACTGTGCGTGTAGTGAGTCGTTCGCTTCTGCATGGTCGTGGTGTCGCAGAGCGCTTGCCTTTGATTGATACGGTTTCACACCAAAATCAGTCGACACAAACCGAGTTAAGTTCTGCGCAATTATTCGCTCATTGTGAGTCTCGTTCTGTGGCAGGGTATCACCACAGCACTGGCTCAGCATTAAACCTAAATTATTAGTAGTTATTTCTATGAAAAAGCACTAATTGTAGTGTTTTTGTGTTGCTGAGGGTCGGCAAGATCGGTAGTATCCCGGATTCGTCGAAGATTCAAGGCTTGCATCGCAGGCCGTCTCAGAGTTCAACATGCCTAGCGAAGAAGTCATTTTATATTCAGGAAGCAATCGCAGTGATTTGCGAGATCGCGGCTTGTCATTGATACAGCTGTTGCACGCGGAAGAAGACAAATGCCCTGCGGTAACGCGAGAATATATTCAAAGTTATCTTAAACGTATCTGCCAAGGTACACACGTGTCGTGTTTTTCGGTGTTGGCTGAGCTGGCTCAGCAACAGAGCTGGACATTTGCTTCGTATCATTTGCGCTATGAGTTGTTAAAGCCACTTTATCAATCTCAAGCTGTTGCAATATCGGATCTACTAAAACGGTATAATTTACTGCAAGAGGAACAATCAAAATTATCCCAATCCATTGATGTCTTTAAGCGCTATAGAGAGCTATTCAAAGAATTTCCTGTTGCTGAAGCAGGTTGCATGAACCTTAACTTCATCCATGAATCTCTATTTGACATCAAAGAACAATGGGCGGGCGCTTATCTCGAGGCGGAAGAGTTACTATCTCAAATTCATCAAATACGAGATGATCACTGGCAGACGATTATAGAAAATGTAAAAGCGCAATCCAATTGGCCAGTGGAGTGGGTTGATATCAAACAGACGCCGCCATTAATACACAAACGCACATTTATGGCGAATTTACACGATGATTGTGAAATCAATGATTGGTTTTTTAAACCATTACTCGTTATGCATCAGGTGCAAGAGTTTATGTCACGACGCGATGCTACGGTGGCACTGTCACTGGATTGGGACGGCTGTGGTAAGATCATTACATTGGCTGATGAGCGGCATTGTCAGCCTCAGACAGCGCCTGGTGTTGCTCCCGCGCCACATTTGTTTCTTGAGGGTTATCATTCTGCAATCCGTCGAGAACAACCGATATACCAGTCCGCACGCGATATCTTAATTCAACACCTTCAAGCACAAGCCGCGTTATCTGTCAGTTCGCAGCAACGAGTGTTCCATTTTTACGATGATAAATACGCAGGGGTTGTGCATGATTTTTTCAAAACACGAACAGATTGTATTCCCAAAGGATGTCTACTAAAGGTGCACGTGTTTGATTATTACGATGCCGTGGAGCAACTTACATCGGGTGATTCGGCGACGCAGGTAGCAGCGCGATTAGACCACGATCAATATGCTCCGATTCAGGGCACGGGTCGGTTGATGTCATTTGCAAAAGTGTCCTCGCCATCAAGTTCCGCTATCACTGAACAGGGGGCAACGATGTTTGCAAAGGATCGAGTTAATGATGAAACTCAGGCTCTGTCAGAAGAAATGGCTAATTTTTGTTTGGGTAGTTAATCATGATCTCATCATGCATTTAGCTAAATGTAATTTTTCTACTTAGGAAAAGTCCCTGATTTTTTCAGCAATTTAAATTTAAGCCGTGCTAATCTGCGTATAAAATTCTTAGAAAAGAGGTGTCTCAATGAGTCCCACAAAAATATACACAACCGATGAAAAAATATCTGCCATTATTAAATCAAATTGCCAAGAATTAGCTGCTGCTCATGCTTTCTCATTTCAAGACGTGTGTGTTCCTGAAAAGTTTTATCGCCAGATGTCTAAGATCGATGATGCCTTAATAGAGTTGGAGGAAGATTTGGCTTACATGCCATATTCGCCCAATAAAAGTCATTATCGTGATCGATATTACGTAACTGAGTCCACGGATGAGAACCAACAAGACCTCTCGCACGTTGGGCCGATTGAACTCTGTGATGATGCGTATCATCAACAAATACCAGAAAATATAGACATCAATCCTAAGGATAGTGGTATTCAAAGCGTCGATCTTCGAGAATTCTTTTTAACTAATTCGCTCGAGATTATATTGCTCTGCCAGGCAATGCAGTTATTCAATCTGGATTCTTCGCATTCATTAGCAGTGTCTTTGTTGGATTCTAGAGTGTTGCGTTTGACTGCTAATCAATCAGTGGTCAAGAAAATTAAACAGATGTCCAGTCATCAATACGTCAATCAATATCAAACGATGTGGCGGTTATTGGAGCAGAGACTGACTGACATTGCGCAATGCGAAACAAAGAAAAGTTTTCATGTCGTTACAGCACAGCGTGCGCATCAACATGCATTGTCTGAGTTGTTCCAACAATTCCCGAGTTTAATTCCTCAGCACGTAAATTTATTTTTGCATAATCATGCCAGTTCACATCAACAGCCAATTGAAATATTAAGCAGCGATCATTCACCGTTATCCTCTAACTCCACTCATAGCCCTAGAGTATTCTCGTCTGTGGCATCATCACCCAGATCACCATTTGCTCGATCCGATCAATCTCAGGCCAATGGGTGTGTTATGAGCTGATAGTTAGACTCGCTGTTGTGGCGATGTTTTTGCTGTAATTGTTGGCCATAAATTGGTAGTTAAACATTGCAGGTTGGGTCGGTTTATGAAAAGATTCGCACCATATTGTTATCACTCGGGAGAAGCTGATGAGCACACAGGGGATTGACTTAAAAGTAGGTTTGGCTGAAATGCTAAAAGGCGGTGTGATCATGGATGTGATCAATGTCGAGCAGGCGAAGATTGCCGAGGCAGCGGGAGCAGTTGCGGTGATGGCACTAGAGCGTGTGCCAGCTGATATTCGTGCGCAAGGCGGTGTTGCTCGTATGAGTGATCCTGAGATGATTCAAGAAATTATGGACACGGTTTCAATTCCTGTTATGGCGAAAGCACGAATCGGTCACTTTGTTGAAGCGCAAATGCTACAAGCCATGGGCGTTGATTATATCGACGAAAGTGAAGTCTTGACCATGGCCGATGAGGCTTATCACATCAATAAACACGATTTTAAAATTCCATTTGTTTGTGGCTGTCGTAATTTAAGCGAAGCACTTCGCCGCATTGGTGAGGGCGCTGCTCTACTGCGTAGTAAAGGTGAGGCTGGAACGGGTGATGTAATCGAGGCCGTGCGCCACATACGTGCGATCAAAGGTGAAATCAATCGACTGACGATGTTGCGTGAAGAAGAGTTAATGACCGTATCCAGAGACATGGCAGCACCATACACACTGGTGAAGCAAGTGGCTAACGAGGGTCGTCTACCGGTACCGTTATTTGCTGCCGGCGGCGTGGCAACACCAGCTGATGCTGCGTTGATGATGCAGTTAGGCGCTGAGACTGTTTTTGTTGGTTCAGGAATATTTAAATCTGGTAGCCCACAAAAACGTGCCGATGCGATTGTGCAAGCTGTTACGCATTACCAAGATCCTGATGTGTTAGTTCGCGTGTCTAAAAATCTTGGCGAGCCGATGGTCGGAATCAATATTTCCAGTTTACCAGCAGAGGAGATGCTGTCACCACGTGGAGTCTAAGACCATGGCGGTTATTGGTATTTTGGCTTTACAAGGTGGTTTTTCCTGTCACGCCCGACAACTAGACCGTTGTGGAGTTGCCTGGCGTTTGATTAAGACACCGCAACAGCTGCAAGGTTTATCTGGTTTAATTATGCCGGGTGGTGAGTCATCGGCATTACTCAAGCTAATGGCGCCCATTGATCAATGGCAGTCTGCAGTGGCAGATTTTATTCATCGTGGCGGCGTCTTGTTTGCAACTTGTGCTGGCTTAATTCTAAGTGCTGATACGGTCTTTCCAAAACAAGCATCATTGTCATTGCTGCCAGTGACCGTCGAGCGAAATGCATACGGTCGACAACGGGAGAGTTTTGTTGCGCAGGGTCAATGTCATGAACCGGCTTTGTCGGATCAACCAATTGAGATGGTCATGATCCGTGCTCCTCGGATTACTCAGTGCGGTGAGGGTGTACGTGTGCTTGTCAGCTATCAGGGTGAGCCAATGATGGTACAGTCTGGTCAGGTGATTGCCGCTTCATTTCATCCAGAGCTATCGCGAAGCACTACTGTGCATGAGTATTTCTGTCAGCAAGCAGGGATAGCCGGGTTGCAATCAGCATCATTAAACTAATTAACTAAATCAATTTGCTTCCCTGGTCCAATATCAATAACTAAATCTTAGTGAGTGCTGCTATGGCTCAAACAATCCCAGAACAACGCTTTAATGCCATTGTTTTAATGTTATTGGCCTGTCTTGCTAATGCCTTAATGGCAATGTGCGTTAAGCTCTCATCATCGCAAATTCCAATCGGGTTGGTTTTGTTGGTGCGCTTTGCCCTAAGCTGGCTGGTATGTTGTATCGTATTACTATTTAGAGTGAACCGACCTACAGCCTTGCTGGCGCAACTTAAAACTCGTCGTTGGGTGATGCAGGTGTGCCGAGCAATACTGGGAAGTCTGTCACTTTTAGCTTTTTTTCTCGCAACACAACGCTTAAGTCTGGCAACAGCGACGGTGTTAATGTCGACCTCACCATTTTTCATTCCCCTGATTGCCTACCTGTGGAAAGGCATTCGTTTCTATCACCGGCTGTGGTGGGCGATGATAATTGGCTTTGTCGGTATCGTCATTATTCTGCACCCGGGTGCTGATATTTTTTCAGGCCCAGCTTTGCTGGGTCTATCCGCCGGTGTGGGTTCGGCTATCGTGATTTTTATGACTCGATTATTATCTTATGATGAGCCGACGCAGCGTACTTTATTTTATGATTTTATGATTGGAACGTTTTTTAGTGGGCTTATTTTTATTACTCAGGGTGTTGAGCTCGTTTGGAATCAGTCAACCATAGTTTTATTGGCTGCTGTTGGTTTGTTGGGTTACTTGTATTTGTATTTCTCTGTTGCGTGCACGCGTTATGCGCCAGTGCGATTGACCGGCCCATTTCTTTACGCAACAACAGTATTTGGTTTATTAATCGATGCACTGGTGTGGTCGCGAACGCCAGATTTGGTCAGTTGGTTGGGTATTGTGTGCATCATGACTGCCGGTGTGTTGATGCTTTGGTTGTTTCCCCACGATCGTTTTCAATCGCAAACAATAAGTCTCACTAGCAGCCATCAAAACGCTTGAGCTCAGTACTTTCAGCGTCGAGATTAGAGCGCTATTGAGATGAGCTACTGGTTGTCTTTGAGCTGAGAATAACAATGATACCATCCCACGGTGCTTCTTTAAGGCTGTTAGCCATCGCAGTGGTCGGGATTTTAATTTGCTGGAGAGCAAGGTTAGATGAGGCTAGGTGCGGCATAGCCATCTCTATTCTGTAATTAGGTCGAGCATTCTCAATCGACTGTTGGTTATTGGCGAGTGGTTTAGACGAACTTATTGTGCCGATCCATACCGGTGTTGATGGTTGCGTTAAAGTCATCCGAGTTGCCCATAAGTTCATTTCTATCATCGGCTGATTGGGTTGACGATAAATGGCAGTCAATACCGCCGGTTGATTGAGGTGTAACGGTGGAAATAAACGGTTCGGTCGGGCACGAGCGGGAATTTTCTCATCGTTAGTATTGTTGGGCGATAAAATGACCCAGCCATTGTTTTTGAGCACTGTTCGAATGCTATCTAAATTATCACTCCATTGAATATTAAACGGCTGTATTGGTTTGCCAAAACGGTTTAATCGCGCGATCGGTAAATTACCAATTGGTTGTTGCCACCAAGATTCCAGTGGTGTCGATTGAGACTGCGGACTCTGTTGTTGGTAAAGACTTTGAATTTTATAATATTGGGTGCTTATGTAGATGCTCGGAATCAGGACCAAGCTGATGAGACACGTGGCGCCCCAATATATTGGGTTAATAGCAGTAATGTCTGATGCGGTTAGACGGCGTCGCAACAACATGGTGCTAGCAATTAACACAGCTGTGCTTAAGCTGGCGCCACCTAAAATATCCGTAAACCAGTGTGCGCCTAGATAGAGGCGTGAGAAGATGACTAAAATAATTATGCATACTGCAACAAGCGTTGGCTTTTTGCCCCACTGTGGGAAAGCGCGGTGGGTGATGTATGCGATGAAGCCGTAGAGTGCAACACAAATCACGGTGTGGCCGCTGGGGAAAGAGTTTTCGTTAATGTAAGCAAGCACAGCAGCGGGTCGTAACGAGGTATACGAAGATTTTACGATCAAAGTGATGCCGGCAGCGACAAATAATGTTGCGAATAAATAGGCCGCAATCCGCCATTGCTTGATGATAATGAGTGAAATTAAAAAACACAGTGTCATGATCATCACTAACGGCGTATTACCATATGCCGTTATTGTGACCATGATAGGGTCACACCAAGAGGTACGTAAGCTCTGTAAGAAGTAATACAGCGGCGTGTTGAGATGGGCTGCAATGGCATCACCAGCAACCAATCGTATGAGCAGTATTACAAACAATAACAAAAAGAATGCACTGGAAAATAACCGCAGTAATTGACTGCTGTCATTGGGGTGGTCGGCTAATTGAATCGCTTGTGGTAGCCATTGTATGTGTCGGTGAGATCGCATCCAACGCCAGCAATGATCGCAAACGTTATGTAAGTAAATTGCGATTAGTGAATAAGAGCGCTGACAGACCCAGTAGATGAACCAAAGACCGGCGATCACCAAAAGACCATAGATAATAAAATGCGTTGATTCTTTAAAAGGAATTTCAAGCGCAAACGCCCCCAATAGAATACCCGGTAAAATATAGGCTATTACCCAAAAGATAGCCGATGGTATTGCCGCAGCTATGAAGCGTGGCCAGCTCAACTTCAGTAAGCCCGCAACCATGGGTACGGTACTTCGAGCGGGTCCGATAAATCGACCAATAATGACACTTTTACCGCCATGTTTTTGAAAAAAAACTTCACTGGCATCCATCCATTTGGGGTACTTGCTAAAAGGCCATAGTTGCCGGTAGTTATTTTGGAATCGCACACCCACTGCGAAGCCCAAGCAATCACCAACGAAGGCACCTAACGTGGCGCTAATCAACGTGGCTGATGCAGGTATTACGCCTGAGCCAATCAAGGAGCCGATTGCTGTCATTACCACTGAGCCAGGGATAATTGTACCGACGATAGGCAAGGCTTCGAGAAAAGCGACCATGAACGTGCCGAGCACGGCAATATGGGGGTGTTGATCAAAAAAGCTCATGATGGCATGTATCGTATTATGTAGCATGGAACCTTCACCTTTTTGTCATCCATTGAGTCAGTCGATGTGTTCGCCTGCTGCTTGCCGATCTGCATGATAAGACGATCTCACTAACGGTCCAGAGGCAACGTGTGTGAAACCAATCGACTTTGCGTAATTGCCCAGTTCAATAAATTCAGCCGGTGTCACGTATCGCGCAACCGGCATGTGATAGCGTGTTGGTTGTAAGTATTGACCAACTGTTAACATATCAACGTCATGAGTACGCAGGTCTTGCAGGACGGTTTTAATTTCATCTATGGTTTCGCCAAGGCCAAGCATCAAACCTGACTTAGTTGGAATACCGGCATAGCGTTGTTTAAAGGTTTGCATGAGTCGTAAAGACCAAGCGTAATCCGAGCCGGGGCGAGCTTGTTTATACAGCCGTGGCACGGTTTCAATGTTGTGATTGAATACATCGGGTAATCCTGCTGCCATATTATCGAGTGCTTTTTCCATGCGTCCACGAAAATCGGGGACTAAAACCTCGATTTTGATATTTGGCATTTCTGCACGGACAGCCTGAATGCAGTCGGTAAAGTGCTGAGCGCCACCGTCACGTAAATCATCACGATCAACCGAGGTGATAACAACGTATTTCAAAGCCAGACCTGCAACTGTTTCTGCAAGCCGTTGAGGTTCTTCCGGATCCAGTGGATCTGGTCGCCCATGCCCAATATCGCAAAAACTACAACGTCGAGTGCATTTATCACCCATGATCATGAAAGTTGCAGTGCCGCCACTAAAGCATTCGGCAAGATTTGGGCAGCTGGCTTCTTCGCACACGGTAACCAGTTTTTGTTGGCGCAAGCGCTGTTTCAGTTCAGCCGCTTTGGTATTGTTGGGCAATCGAATGCGAATCCAATCCGGCTTTTTCAGTGGCTCGGTGGTGGGTTCAATTTTAACCGGGATGCGAGACAGTTTGTCGGCACCGAGAGCTTTTTTGGTGGGATCGTAGGAGGTTGGAGAGGTCATAGTGGTCAAGCCTTAATCATATCCGTTACGACAGTGACATGTTGATAGTCAAAGTGCTGAGCGATTGTTTTAATCATCGTATGCGACACGTCATCCATCGAGACACGAGTGTACGCTGCTAATTGAGTGATGGCTAGACCTTTGAAGCCGCAAGGATTAATCGCTTGAAACGGTGTGGTATCAAGCTCAACATTAAGTGCGAGACCGTGATAACTGCAGCCTCGACGAATGCGTAAACCAATCGATGCAATTTTTGAATCGCCCACATAAACGCCAGGCGCTTTGGGGTTGCCGCACGCATCAATATTGAGACTGGCCAGATAGTCAATCACGCTATTTTCTAGCTGACACACCAACCGACGCGGACCAATGTTTAAGCGCTTTATATCAAACAGTGTATATAGCATCAGTTGACCCGGACCGTGGTATGTTACCTGACCACCGCGATCAGTTTGAATGATCGGAATGTCATTGGTTCTAAGAACGTGTTCAGGTTTCCCAGCTAAGCCTTGCGTGTAGACAGATGGGTGTTGACAGCACCAGAGTTCATCAACAGTCTCTGGTTGACGTTGATCGGTGAATGCTTTCATGGCGCGCCAAGTACTTTCATACGCCTGATTGCCAAGTTGTCGAACGATTAGACTAGAGTTCATAGGTTGATAATTTGTGTTACTAAATGATGTGCATTGTCTTCGGTTGAGGGTGTGGGTGCAAGTCACGCGTGGCAGGTTCTGCCGTATAAGTGCAAAAAAATACTAATAGATTAAAATTTAATTAAACATTAAGTTCAAATAATGAGGCATTACCCGTACATTTTTGTATTAGCTCAAATATATCGATATTTTAATTATTTAAGAGTCCATTGATCATGTACTGGTTTAACTTTTTTACTTGCGGTCACGCCAGGTATCGCGCCAAACAGATTTGTCCTACGCCGAGCAGTGAGTTGCTCGACCAAGCTTTTGAGCAGGGAGACGAGCAGGCCTTTTTTCAATTATTGTCACAAGGTGCTGTACCTAGTGATAAGTTAGTTGAATTAGCACTACCACGCATTTCAATCACCGGATTGAAGTTGATGCTGGCAGCTTGTGATACTTTACCTTGCGGCATCATGTATCGCGCGGTTGATACAAGAGAGTTATTGCGGGTTGAGGCAGTAGTCTCTGCTGGCGGCTATGTCTCTGAGTGGGTTGTTGCATGGGCAAAAGCAGTGGTTGAGCCGCAACAGGAGATCATTAGCTTCTTGGAGCAGGCATTAGTCTTGCAAGCTGAAAACAAGACTAGCCATGGTGTGATCAATCCAGGTGATGTTGACGTTGACTTTGTAAGTCCTGTTTTTACAGTGCCATAAGGACTTGAGGTTCATCACTTAAGTCTTTATATAACGCATCTAGCGGTGCTTGTTCTTCAACTTGTAGCTTCGCGGTAAATGCTAGGTAATTATCATTTTTGCTAGGTCGTAACGTCAGGCCATCGGCACTGAATTGCTCAAAGTGGCGCTGAATAATAGCAGTCACTTTTTCTTCACAATTATCGCTGTTCTTCATAATGATCTTAACAAAAAATTCACACGGGAATTCGATTGGCGAGGATGAGTCGGTCTTATCCATGCGGGCATCTCCAAGTTTTGTTATGGTCAAAGGGGTGCTGTGAGTGCGTTTATAGCTGGCCAGTGCTTGATTAAATTGTTGCCACAGCGGACCTGGCTTACCGTTACTAATGCGTTGGTTATTGAGCCTGGTGACCGGCACGATGTCTTTGTTAGAGGCGGTTAACCAAATTTCATCGGCATTACGCAATTGATCGAGGCTCACTAAGGCTTGCTCGCATTCGATATCAAGGGACTGTGCCAGCTCGATCACGGCTTGTCGCGTGATACCGGCAATGATTTGGTAGTTAGCCGGAGGTGTAATCAGCTTGCCTTGTTCGACAATGAACAGATTACTACTTGAGCTCTCGAGCGCATAGCCTTGGTGTTGAAAAATAATATCGTCAACTTGATGTTTTTGACCTTGCTCAAAAGCTAAAATATTCGGTAGTAGCCCGGTTGCTTTAATGAAGCAATCCCGTCGACGATTGTCTTCAACGGTGATTACCGAAAAGCCTGATTGATAACTTTTGGTTTGTTCAGCATCAACTTTGCCCATAAAAGCTAAAATGGTCGGGGTTGATGACTTTGGAATATGAAGTCGACGCGTGGGTGATACCCCGCGAGTGATGTGCAGGTAGATATAATAGCGCTCGCGTTGAGCTGCATTTTCTTCGATCAGCCGACTGAAAATTTGATGCCATTCTTGGTGTGTGCGTGGCGGCTCTATACCAAGATGCGACAAGCTGCTATTCAAGCGATCAATGCGATCATACAAGCACAAGCATGCGCCTTGTTCAATTGGTAGAGTCTCGTAGACGCTATCGGCATAAAGAAAACCACGGTCTTTGATTGGTACCGTGGCTTGGTCTTGATTAACAAATTCACCATTAAGGTAGACGATATCCATCAATCAATAACCTAACTAAACCAACCGTGCCAAGTCATGGCAATTTGATCGGTCATGCGTGACCAAAAGCCGGCTTCAGGATCATTGCTTTCAGCCAATAATGGCGATGAGGCGATAGTGTTACCGTCAAGTGTCACTTTTATAGTCCCGTAGGCATGCCCGGCAATAATTGGAGCTTTTAAAGTAGTTGGTAGGTCAACATTCACTGAAAGGTTGGAGTAGGTGCCCTTAGGGATGGTAACGGCAAGCGTATGATCAATGCCAAAGTTAATCATTTTCTTTTGCCCAAGCCAAACACGACTGGATGTCACAGGAGAATGCGCGTTGTAGAGTGTATGAGTTTCATAAAATCTGAATCCCCAATTCAGTAATGCTTGTGAGTCGTCGCTGCGTTCAGCATCAGAAGGCGCGCCCATGACCACAGAAATTAAACGCATGTCATTGCGTTTCGCAGAGCTGATTAAACAATAACCAGCAGCTTTGGTGTGGCCTGTTTTTAAACCATCAACACTGGGATCGCGCCATAATAAACGGTTACGATTGGGTTGTTTGATGTCGTTGTAGGTGATCCATTTTTGTTTGTACCAAGCATAATCCTCGGGGAAATCGTTAATTAAGGCCTGGCTTAGGATGGCTAAATCATGAGCAGTCGAGTGGTGTTTTGGATCGGGTAGGCCGGTTGCATCAACAAAGTGAGTATGGGTCATGCCGAGTTGCTGTGCGGTTTGATTCATTAATTCAGCAAAGCCTTTTTCTGAACCTGCAATGTATTCTGCCATTGCGACACATGCGTCGTTACCGGATGCGACGATAATGCCATGGATGAGGTCTTTTACAGGAACTTGTGTTCCCACCTCTACAAACATGCGAGAACCACCACGTTGCCAAGCTGTCTTACTGATTCTAACTGGATCATCCAAGTGAATCTGACCTTGTTTAATCGCTTGTGAGATCACATAAGATGTCATTAGCTTGGTAAGACTGGCTGGCGGCATGGCTGCATCAGGGTTTTTGCTGGTCAAGATCTTACCGGAGTCAGCATCCATTAAGACGTATGCCTTGGCATCAATGTTTGGCGATGAGGGCACTAACGCCATCGGCGCCGTTTTATTTTGCGTGGACGCGTTGGGTGTTGGAGGAGCAGCTTGGGTACTTGTGACGGTGATGAGTAGGCTGGCAATCAGGGTGGTGACTGATGCTAAACGAGAATGCATAATGGCGCGCATTGTAAGGTCCTTATAACTGTTCTAATAAATTGTTAAGTGAAAGCATCGTATCATATCCTTTGTAAGATTCCAGTCTGCAATGTGTGTGTTAAATTCAGTGGTAGGATTCAAAGCCGACTTCGTCACGGTCAAGTTTACGCAGTAGTTTGATGTAGATTTCTTCGGTAATATCACCTCGGGTTCTTAAATCGTTGAGCAAGTCACGTTCATAAGCAAGTACTTCAGCTAGGTATTCTCGAGCTTCGTTGATTAATTCAACCACCGCATGTGTATCGTCTTCTTGAGTTTTGATCGCAATTTGAGATTGTCGGCCGTCGTAGTAGTGGCGGACCATCTCTTGAGCTGGTAGTGAACTGATGTCAGTAGCGTGGTGATCTTCCATATGTTTTATGGCCTGTTCGGTCATTTGATGATAAATGCTAGCAACTCGTTGCATTTCTTTTTGATCGCTGCGATTGGCTTTGAATTTTTTGATGATCCACGGTAAGGACAAACCTTGTGCAATTAAGGTGAAAAGTATCGTTGTGAAGGTAAGGAAAATTAGTAAATCGCGGTAAGGGAAAGCCGTGTCATTCGGCAGTGTATATGGCAGTGATAAAGCCAAGGCCAGTGAAACCAGGCCTCGCATACCTGACCACGAGACAATGACGACAGTTTGAAACAACGGTGGTCGTGATAGCGACGGGTTGCTGAAAAAAATCCAGCGATCGCGTACCGCCGTGACGAAAAAAATCCAGATAAATCGTAAGCCTAACAAGGTTACAATGGTTAGTGCGCTGGCGTAAAACAAGGTCGAGTGAGGAATGTTGCTGACACCTTGTAGCGATGATGGGAATTGAATGCCGATGGCAATAAAGATGATACCGTTGAGGAAGAAAAGTAACGTTTCCCACACGCTGGTAGCTGTCAGTCGAGTTTGTGCAGACAGGTGTCCTTCAGTGCGGCGATAAAATAGGCCAGCACTGACCACGGCTAGCACACCGGAGGCGCCAATTTGATCAGCAAACATGTAGGTTACGTAAGCTAAAATCAAGTTCATAATAATGGGTAGCTCACTGGTGACATCGAGAAAAAAGAAATCCATGATGATGCCGCTAAAAAAAGCGAAAGCAACACCGGTGCTAATGCCGGCAAAAACAATCCAGAAAATATGTGTACTGACCATGGCATGTTTGATTGAGCCAGAGGCAACAAAAAATAATGCTATTTTGAAAAGAAAGATACCCATAGCATCGTTGAATAAACTTTCAATTTCCACGGTTCTAATGATGCGCTGTTTGACTTGCATGCGTTGCATAATGCTACAAGCAGCAACGGTATCGGTAGGTGCGATAATGGCACCCAGTGCTAGGGCGGCACCGAGGTTCATGTCAGGTAAAAAGTAGTTAATGATAAAAGCACTCAGTACCATACTGAACAGGACCAAGAGCACAGACAGTGAAACAATGGTGCGATAGAGGTGGCTCAATATGTCCCGCCATGCAGTCAGGCGCGCTGCCGAGAATAAAATCGGCGGTAAAAAGATACTTAGAATAGCTTCCGGTGGTGGATGCCACATGGCAACCCCGGGCAAAAGGCCAACAATCAAACCGGTGATGACCAAGAGCAATGGGTAAGGGATATTGATACGTTCAGACAGTGATGTCACGATAACGACGATAAAAAGTATGAAGGGCAGTAAGGTGAGTTCTGTCATAGTGCGTTACACGGCAATTGGCTGTGCTTAAATTATCTGGTTGCTGCTGTCATCGCAAGGGGTGCAAGCTCTTATTCGTATTAACAGCCCTTTATCTTGCGTTGCTTGCTTTGTTGATAATGTGTACTATAACCGCATATTTTTGGGATCAATCGGTAAATAATTAAGAGGACGATCATGAAGCAATTAGTGACTTTTACCTGTGCAGCAGTGATGGCTGCTACCGTGATGACAGGTTGTACACCTGGGAACAATACTGGCGGCGCGACCATGACGGGTGCAGCTTTAGGTGGTTTGCTGGGCGGTGCACTAACAGGCGGTGACGATAAATGGGCAGGTGCTTTAGCAGGCGCTCTAGTCGGTGGTGCAATCGGTAACCAGATTGGTAAACGTATGGACGCCCAAGATAAGAAGAATATGGAGAGTGCAATTACAACCACGCCGGTAGGTAGTCAGGCACAGTGGACTAACCAACAAACTGATATTACTTATAAGGTAACACCAACTAAGCAGTACAAGACTGCTAGCAATCAATATTGTCGTGAATATACGACTAGCGTTAAAGTCGATGGCCAGTGGCAAAGTGCTTACGGTAAAGCATGTCGTCAGCCGGATGGTAGCTGGAAAATGGTCAGCTAAGTCTTACATTAAGGACTGAAATAGATACGGAAATCCCCACAATATCGTGGGGATTTTTTTATAGAGAGATGTGTTAATGACAGTAACAATTAAACCACCCCAACAGCGTTTACGTCGCTTGCGTAATCACCCCTCGTTTCGCAATATGGTGCAAGAGCATCGTGTGTCCATAAGTGACTTGGTGTTGCCGGTTTTTGTCAAAGCAGGTATCACAGAGCCACAGTCAATTACGACCATGCCGGGGCATGCGCAATGGCCGATTGAGAAGCTTGATCAGGAGATTACTGAGATTGTTGAGCTCGGTATTCCAGCGGTGATGCTGTTTGGTATTCCTGCCTATAAAGATTCATGTGGCAGTGCTGCATTGTTGCAAGACGGTGTGGTGCAACAGGCTGTGCGTCGTATTAAGCAACTGGCACCGGATTTGTTTGTCATCACAGATTTATGTTTTTGCGAATATACTGATCACGGTCATTGCGGATTACTAGCTTCTGAAAAACCAGGCGATGTTGATAATGATGCCACACTGCCATTACTGGCTCAGCAAGCCATCAGTCATGCAGAAGCAGGCGCCGACATGATTGCTCCCAGTGGTATGATGGATGGTATGGTGGCAGCGATCCGTTCCGGTCTTGATCATGCGAATTTTTCACATCTACCAATCATGAGTTATGCCGTTAAGTATGCTTCAAGTCTGTACGAGCCATTTCGAGAAGCCGCTGAGGGGACACCGCAACAAGGGGATCGTCGCGGTTATCAAATGAATCCAGCTAATGCCAGTATTGGTATTCGAGAAGCGCAACAAGATGTTGCAGAAGGTGCCGATTGTTTGATGGTTAAACCGGGTGGGTTGTATTTGGATATGGTGCAACGTTTAAAGCAACGATTTGCCGGTGTGCCTTTAGCGGTGTATCAAGTGAGTGGTGAGTTTGCGATGATTAAAGCTGCAGCAGAGCAGGGTTGTGTAAATGAATTCGCTATGATGCAAGAGAGCTTGGTATCGATGAAGCGAGCTGGAGCTGATATGATCATCACCTATTTCGCAAAATCAATGGCAAGATTCTTGCGCCAGTCCTAAATTAATTTTTACCGATGATAAGGATATACCAGCATGGTCAAAGCAAAGGTTAGCTTTCAGTGTCAGCAATGCGGAAGTACTTACCCACAGTGGCAGGGTCAGTGTACCGATTGCGGTGCCTGGAACAGTCTTCAAGAAACTTCTAGTGCATCGGCCAAGCGTGACCAACGTGCGGGAGGGTATGCCGGGGTAGCACCACAAATTACTGCATTATCCGATGTCGCCTTTACTGATAGTCAGCGATTATCAACAGGCATTGCAGAGTTTGATCATGCGCTTGGGGGCGGTCTTGTGGCTGACTCAGTTGTGTTAATCGGTGGTGATCCCGGAGTGGGTAAATCCACTTTGCTGTTGCAAATGATGTGTCAGTTATCCACCGGACTACCAGCGTTGTATGTCACGGGTGAGGAGTCCTTGCAGCAATTGGCAATGCGAGCCCATCGTCTAGGTGCATCAACCTGTAACTTACAGTTACTGGCTGAGACTCAAGTTGAAACGATTATTGCACAAGCCCAGCGCTATAAACCTAAAGTATTGGTGGTTGATTCGATTCAAACTGTGTTTACAGAAGCGGTCACTTCAGCACCAGGGTCGGTTAGTCAATTGCGAGAAAGTGCAGCTCGTTTAGTACGCTTTGCCAAACAAACCGGTACGGCATTATTGTTGGTTGGTCACGTCACCAAAGAAGGAGCAATTGCAGGGCCACGGGTGCTTGAGCACATGGTGGATGCGGTATTGTATTTTGAAGGTCGTAACGACAGTCGTTATCGCGTGGTGCGTGCCGTAAAAAACCGCTTTGGTGCCGTCAATGAAATTGGTTTGTTTGCAATGACCGAACAAGGTTTAAAGCCAGTCAATAATCCTTCCGCAATTTTCCTCTCAGAGTACGATGCCGATAAACCCGGAAGTTCGGTAATGGTAACTTGGGAAGGTAGTCGACCTTTATTAGTCGAGGTGCAAGCTTTGGTGGACGAAAGTCATTTGGGTAACCCGCGACGCGTGACGGTTGGGTTAGAGCAAAATCGTCTCGCCATGTTGTTGGCGGTCTTGCACCGTCACGGGGGCGTGGCCACGCACGATCAAGATGTGTTTCTGAATGTCGTCGGTGGTTTGCGTGTGATGGAAACAGCAGCTGATTTAGCCTTAATTTTATCTGTCTTGTCCAGTTTGCGTAATAAGCCGCTACCTAAGGATTTGGTGGTGTTTGGTGAGATAGGTCTTGCTGGAGAAATTCGTCCTGTACCCAGTGGATCTGAGCGTTTAAAAGAGGCGATCAAGCATGGCTTTAAGCGGGCCATCATGCCGCAGGCAAACTGTCCGAAAACATTGCCTGCTGGCATTGAAGTGATAGCAGCATCGACCTTATGTGATGTGATTACGCAAATCCTGTGATGATCGTTAGGGTGGTGGACTAAAATATCGCATCCGGCCACAACAGATCCTAGACAGTTACACAATGATTAATCAAAGTGATGATGGTTTCAGGGTTTGACTACCAGTGTATGCAGCTGCCTTGATCACAGAAAAGCCCGTCACCGTACCAATCATTGTGAGTGGAGGGGTCGGAATAAATGGTTTCGTTATTATTATTTTTAACCGTAATTTTAATCAGATAAATTTCGTCCGAGTAATAAGCCAACCAGTGATTGGGTTGGATGGTGTGATAAGTGGTGTCACCATCAGTAACCGAGATGGTTTGATTAGCCGAGTTGTTGTATATGGGATCACACATCGTCGTCTTGCCATTGCCGCGACTAGCCTTAATGCTATCGCATAATGCTTGACCACTCTCAAAAGAGCCATCGCCTTGGGCAATTTTGAATCGATGAAATATGTCTGCGTGAAGTGGTGAAGAAAGGGTCATTGCCAGAAGTGTTGTGCAAGTGATTTGAGTAAGTTTCATGGTTAATCTCGATTATTATGAAGGGGCGCAGATAATAAAATAAGGCGGATTAATTTGCAAAAAAAGCCAAATAAAAGTGAATGGGCTTTTTCAAAGTGGTTTTTTTCAAGAGTAAATGGGTAATAAAATAATCAGTTATAGGAGCCGTGTTCTGTCTATTGAAAGTTGGTTTAAGAGTTGACAGGATACATGAAGTAATGAATTGCTTGAGGTATCCAGTGTGCTCATTCTTACATTGGTGAGCGGCAAAGTCTTTGCCCTGATCAGGCGTTCTGGGTAGAATGCGTTCTTGCCGATATCCAAAGAGAGTGAATCATGACAATAAAAGAACAATTGCGTGTGGAAACAGTTGATCCCGTGTTATTTGAAGCGATTGCCAATGAGCAACGGCGTCAAGAGGAGCATCTTGAGCTAATTGCATCAGAAAATTATACCAGTGCCGCTGTGATGCGCGTGATGGGTTCTGTGCTGACTAACAAATATGCCGAGGGCTATCCTGGTAAGCGTTACTATTGCGGTTGTGAATACGTTGATATTGCAGAGCAGCTAGCGATCGATCGGCTTAAAACTTTGTTCAATGCTGATTATGCCAATGTGCAACCTCACTCAGGCTCGCAGGCTAACTCGGCTGCCATGATGGCCTTGATAGAGCCGGGTGATACGATTCTTGGTATGGACTTGTCGAATGGCGGTCATTTGTCTCACGGCTCGGCAGTCAATTTTTCAGGCCAAGTTTATAAGGGTGTTGGCTACGGTTTGAACGAGGCCGGCGATATTGATTATGATCAAGTTGAGCGGTTGGCGCATGAGCACAAGCCTAAGTTGCTGATCACCGGGTTTTCATCATTTTCTCAGCACGTTGATTGGCAGCGGTTTCGAGACATCGCGGATTCGGTCGGGGCATACATGTTGTCTGATATTGCGCATGTTGCGGGTTTGGTCGCTGTCGGTCTCTATCCCTCGCCGGTCCAAATTGCTGATGTGACGACTTCGACCACACACAAATCATTGCGTGGTCCGCGTGGGGGCGTCATCATGGCTAAATCCAACCCCGAGCTTGAGAAAAAATTACAGTCAGCGGTATTCCCTGGGACACAAGGCGGTCCATTAATGCACGTGGTTGCAGCAAAAGCTGTTGCTTTTAAAGAAGCACTTGAGCCTGCATTTAAAGATTATCAAGCTATGGTCATTGCTAATGCAAAAGCAATTGCCAGCACGCTTATTGATCGAGGTTACCATATTGTTTCAGGTGGTACTGAAAATCACCTTGCGCTAATTGATCTGTCGCCTCAAGATTTAACCGGTAAAGCAACCTCAATTGCGCTGGAGGAAGCTAACATTACTCTCAATAAAAACTCGGTGCCTGGCGATAAACGTTCTCCATTTGTAACCAGTGGCTTGCGTCTGGGAACGCCGGCGATGACAACACGAGGTATGGCTGTTGAGCAAGCGAAGTTGGTGGGTTCATGGATTGCAGATGTGTTGGATGCCCATGAGGACCCGCAGGTGATTGCCACGGTTAAGCAGCGTGTGTTGTCACTGTGCCAAGACTTTCCGGTCTATTCCGTATAATCACTTGGATAAAGCGCTGCTATGTATTGCCCCTTCTGTAATCATAAAGAAACTAAGGTAGTAGACTCGCGTTTGTTCGACGGTGGTGTTAAAGTCCGCCGTCGCAGGCAATGCTTGCGCTGTGAGCAGCGCTTCACGACACATGAGTCGATAGAGATCGCTATGCCGCGTGTGATTAAAAACGATCGTAGTCAATGTGCTTTTGACGAAGCAAAGATTCGCTCCGGTATACTCAAGGCGCTTGAAAAACGTCCGGTTGATATTGATACAGTCGATTCGGCAGTCAATCAAGTGGTCAATGCGATGAGGGGATTGGGTGAACGCGAGGTATCGACACAACAAATTGGTGAGGCCGTTATGGCACAGTTAAAAACTATAGATCCGGTGGCTTATGTGCGTTTTGCATCAGTCTACCGTAGCTTTCAAGATTTGCAGGCGTTTGACCAGGCAATTCAATTATTAAAAGGTCAACCTCATGAGTGATGATTCTAAAACGATCCAGCATAAACCAATGTCAGCACGACGAAGAGCTCGCGCTGCTGCGGTACAAGGGTTGTATCAGATGATGGTTGATGAGCGGGCTTTAGACGATATTTATCAGCACTGCCTCGAGCACCATGCTCACGAGCGTTGTGATCGCGACTACTTTAAAGTTCTGCTATACGGCACGGTTGAGCAGATATCACTTCTGGATGAGCTCATGCTAACGGCGCTAGATCGTGATATTCAATCGTTAACGCCTGTTGAATTATCGTTATTGCGTCTTGCGATGTATGAGCTCAAATTTAGGATCGATGTACCAGCTCCTGTAGTGATCAATGAAGCACTGGAATTGGCAAAAATTTTTGGTACCGAGGAGGGGTATCGATATATCAATGCGGTACTTGATGCTTTGTTGAGTGAATTACGACCAGTATCACCCAGATCGTAATAAAAATGTTTTCGATCCTCTTGTTTCAGCACACTATTTGGTGTTCAATACGCGCTGATTAGATGTCACAAGTTTTGCGAGAGTGGCGAAATTGGTATACGCGCTGGATTTAGGTTCCAGTGGGGCAACCCGTGAGAGTTCGAGTCTCTCCTCTCGCACCACATTAAAAAATTTTCTTTCTCGTTTTCTTTTATTTAGTGAGGTTACGTTATGTCAGTTGAAGTAGATGTTGAACAACTAGAAGGTCTTAAAAGACGACTGACTATTAAGATATCTGAAGACCAAGTCGATAGTGCTTACAACAAAAAGCTCAGTCAAGTTCAGAAAAATATCAAGATGCCCGGTTTTCGTCCTGGGAAAGTACCTCAAAATATCATTGAGCAGCGACATGGCAAGGACCTTTTGAACGAGATTGCCAGTGAATTATTTGACAGTAGTTTCAGAGATGCTCTGACTGAGCACAACCTTAACCCTGCTGCACAGCCCAGTATTGATTCACAAGTGATTGAGAAAAATAAGCCAGTTGAATTTACCGCTTCATTTGAAGTCTTACCAGATATCGATCTAAATGATTTAGACGGCGTAGCCATCGACAAAGTTGAAGTTGCGTTAACCGAGGAAGACGAAAACAAAGCGTTGGAACGCGTGCTCAAGCAGCATGTAACTTGGACTGAGGTTGATCGTGCGGCGAAAGAAGGTGATCAGCTAACTTTTGATTTCGAAGGTAGTATTAACGGTACGCCTTTCGATGGTGGTAAAAGCGAAGGCTTTTCATTGGAGTTAGGCTCGAAACAAATGATTCCGGGTTTTGAAGATCAACTGATTGGCTTTTCGGTTGGTGATGAAAAAGACATTGAAGTAACCTTTCCCGAAAATTATGGCGTTAAAGACTTAGCTGGTAAGCCTGCGGTTTTTCGTATTAAGGTGCATAAAGTTGCTGAGGCCGAATTGCCCGATGCAAACGATGATTTTGCCAAACAACTTGGCATTGAGGGTGGCTTTGATGCCTTAAAAGAACAGTTGAGAACCATGCTGACACGTGAAGCTGAGCGACAATTGAAAAATACCCTTCATAACGACGTTTCTAATGCATTATTAACCAAAAACGACATTGAAGTTCCGCAAGCATTAGTTGATGCCGAAGTCGATCATCTGCATCAATCAGCTCGACAGCAGATGGCGATGCAGCAAGGTAAGCAGCAATTGCCTGATGTGGATTTACCCAAAGAGCCTTACATCGAGGAAGCTACTAAGCGAGTGAAGCTTGGTTTGCTGCTTGCTGAGGTGATTAAACTAAACGAAATCAAGCTGGATCAAACTAAGTTACAAGAACGTATGATGGAAATGTTCTCTTCCTACCCCAACCCGCAACAAATGTTGGAGTACTATCAAAACAACAAACAAATGCGTGCGCAGCTAGAATCACAAGTACTAGAAGAGCAAGCTATTGAATTTTTACTAGAAAAAGCGGATATTAACTCTATCAGCAAGGCGTATGAAGAGATCATGAACCCTGCTCAGTAAAAGTTCAAAACATAAGGATGAATGTTATGTCAAGATACAGTGAGTTACAGGCAACTCTAGTTCCCATGGTGGTTGAGCAAAGTGCTCGTGGCGAGCGGTCTTATGACATCTACTCCCGCTTACTTAAAGAGCGTATTATTTTTTTAGTCGGTCAGATCGAAGAGCACATGGCTAACCTTG
Source organism: uncultured Coxiella sp. (assembly GCA_902623005.1). Classification (GTDB taxonomy): domain Bacteria; phylum Pseudomonadota; class Gammaproteobacteria; order Coxiellales; family Coxiellaceae; genus UBA9148. The sequence continues at coordinate 16,823 of CACNSC010000005.1, read as the reverse complement.
TGGTTGCTCAGCTACTTTTTTTAGAATCAGAAAACCCAGAAAAAGACATCTCCATCTACATTAACTCTCCCGGTGGTGTAGTGACTGCCGCTTTGTCTATTTATGACACTATGCAGTTCATTAAACCTGACGTCAGCACCTTGTGTATAGGTCATGCGGCAAGTGCTGGCGCTCTCTTGTTAACCAGCGGTGCCGCGGGGAAGCGACACTGCTTGCCGCATTCAACCGTCATGGTGCATCAGGTGTTAGGTGGCTACCAAGGCCAAAATACAGACATTCAAATTCATGCTCAAGAGACTAAGCGCGTCGGTGACATGCTAACTGAGATTATAGCGAAACATTCTGGTCGAACTTTTGAAGACGTTGAAAAAGACACCAATCGTGACAACTTTATGACACCACAACAGGCCCTGGATTACGGTCTTATTGACAGTGTCATCGAGACGCGCGATTAGATCAAAAATTACACGGATGAGCCATTAATTTGCTGTGGCTATCTCAGTAAAATCACTGTCTTTGTCTCGAATTAACTTGAAATTTATTATTATAAATTATTGTTTTATATCAATTTATTTGATAATTTAAAGTTATTGTTTATCATCTTTTTACAGTCTTGCTATTGAAATTTTCAATTTTCTACCCCATATATAAGTGGTAAGACGCTATAGCGTTCTCAAGAGAGGTTCTTAATATGAGTGATGATTCTGGTCAGGTTCTCTATTGTTCTTTTTGCGGCAAGAGCCAACACGAGGTAAAAAAACTTATCGCAGGCCCATCAGTTTTTGTTTGTAATGAGTGCATAGATTTATGTAATGACATTATTGCTGAAGAGTCGCAAGGAAATGTTACTGATCAATCTGAGCTACCAAAGCCGAGAGATATTCATCGTCAACTGGATGAGTATGTCATCGGTCAAGAGCAAGCCAAAAAAGTATTGTCCGTAGCGGTTTATAATCACTATAAAAGACTGGCTCATAAACCTAAGCCGGGTGATGTTGAGCTATCAAAAAGTAATATTCTTCTGATTGGTCCCACAGGATCCGGTAAGACACTACTGGCACAGACGCTTGCAAGAATACTTAACGTGCCTTTCGCTATTGCTGATGCAACCACACTGACAGAAGCGGGCTATGTTGGTGAGGATGTTGAGAACATCATTCAAAAATTACTGCAGAAATGCAATTACGATGTTGAGAAAGCTCAATCAGGAATTATCTATATCGATGAAATTGATAAAATCACACGCAAGACTGATAGTCCTTCACTGACACGCGATGTCTCTGGTGAAGGTGTGCAACAAGCATTACTAAAACTCATCGAAGGCACGGTTGCAGCAATCCCACCGCAAGGTGGCCGTAAACATCCACAACAAGAGTATCTTCAAGTCGATACTTCAAATATTTTATTCATTTGTGGCGGTGCATTTGCGGACTTACACACTGTCATTCAACAAAGAACAGATAAGACTGGTATTGGTTTTTCTGCTGAGGTGAAGCCGGGTGAAGATTCTGCTCAGGAAGTGAGTCTAATGGATCAGGTTGAGCCGCAAGACTTAATGAAGTATGGGTTGATTCCAGAGTTCATTGGCCGTTTGCCTGTGTTGTCTATTCTTGAGGGCTTGGATGAAGCAGCCTTGGTCAGAATACTTAGCGAACCTAAAAATGCGCTTACTAAGCAATACGAGAAATTATTTGAGTTAGAAGGTATCACGTTAGATATTCGTGACAAAGCACTTCATGCTATCGCCGCTCAAGCCATTAAGCGTAAATCAGGTGCTCGCGGGCTACGCTCCATTGTCGAACATTTATTACTGCATTTAATGTATGAGATACCATCGATGGAAAATCTTGAGAAGGTTGTTATTGATGAGAATGTCGTTAACGATAATACAGATCCCGTTTTTGTTTATAACAACCAGGGACGGCAAAAGAAATCTGTTGCGGAGTAACAGGGTATACTAGCATCACGTTCAGCGTTTTAAATTTAAAAGTGAGGTCACATGGCTCAGTTAGATAATCAGGACTCCATTCTACCGCTATTACCACTGCGCGATGTAGTGGTTTTCCCTTATATGGTGATGCCATTATTCGTTGGTCGAGAAGAATCTATTTTGGCCCTAGAGGCAGCAATGTTGGATGAGAAAAAGCTGTTTTTGGTTGGGCAAAAAGAAGCTGATATCGATTTGCCAACGGAACAAGATCTTTATCCAATTGGAACGGTTGCTACTATTCTACAGATGTTGAAACTGCCAGACGGCACTGTAAAATTATTAGTGGAAGGTTGTCATCGCGCTAAGATGAAAAGTTTTATTCAAGGTGAAGATTATCTTTGTGCAGATGTTACACTTTTGAGTGAGGATGATGAGCAGGAGACAACCGAGGTCAAGCTTAAGCTAAAAACTCTGCTGTCTCAGTTTGAAAAATTAGTTGATCTTGGCAAAGGTATTCCCAAAGAAGTTTTCTCCTCGATTGCAGCGATCCCAAGAGCATCTCGTATGGTAGACAGTATCGCGGCACATGTTGACATGACATTGGAATTGCGACAGCAATTGCTTGAGTTCGATAAGATCGTTGAGCGATTAGACTTTCTAACTGGATTGGTTGTTGAGGCGTTAGATATGCTTGACGTTGAAAAACGCGTTCAGGGTAGGGTGCGCACACAAGTCGAAAAAAGTCAGCGCCAGTATTATCTCAGTGAAAAAATAAAAGCCATTCAAAAAGAAATGGGTGATCTAGATGAAAGTGGTATGCCTGCCAATGAGTTGGAGGATCTTGAAGAAAAAATCCAATGTTCAGGAATGCCTAAGGAAGCGATGGATAAAAGTCTCTCAGAGCTCAAGAAATTACGTATGATGTCGCCGATGTCAGCTGAGGCCACGGTTTGCCGAAACTACATCGACACCATGCTCCAAGTTCCCTGGAAAAAGACCACTAAAGTCAGTCACGATTTAGTCAAAGCAAAGAAAATTCTCGATGCGGATCACTTTGGACTTAAAGAAGTGAAGGAGCGTATTTTAGAGTACTTGGCAGTGCAAAAACGTGTCAAACAGCTTAAAGGACCAATAGTCTGTTTGGTGGGTCCGCCGGGTGTTGGTAAAACGTCTTTGGGTGAATCTATTGCACGCTCTACGGGTCGTGAGTTTGTACGTGTCTCGTTAGGTGGCGTGCGTGATGAGGCGGAAATTCGCGGCCACAGGCGGACATACATTGGAGCGATGCCTGGTAAAGTTATTCAGAAATTGTCTAAAGTAAAAGTAAAAAACCCACTATTTATGCTGGATGAGGTCGATAAAATGGCTGCGGACTTTCGCGGTGATCCTGCTGCTGCACTGCTTGAGGTCTTAGATCCAGAGCAAAACCATGCTTTCAATGACCATTATCTCGAAGTTGATTACGATCTATCTGATGTTATGTTTATTGCTACCGCCAACTCAATGAATATTCCAGGTCCGTTGCTTGATCGTATGGAAGTAATTCGATTATCCGGTTACACCGAACACGAAAAAGTAAATATTGCGCAACGCTATCTGTTACCCCGTCAGATAAAAAATTGTGGCCTCAAGAAAAAAGAACTTACTGTCTCAGAGGGTGCGTTGTGTGAGATTGTCAGAAGTTACACGCGCGAATCTGGTGTGCGTAGTTTAGATCGTGAAGTGGCTAAAATTGCTCGTAAAGTGGTTAAAGAACTGGTTACTGCTGAAAGCAGAGATCCTGAATCTCAAAAAAAATCGTCAACCAAAGTTACGGTGCGTAACCTTGAAAAATATCTGGGTGTTCAGCGTTATCGTTTTGGTTCAGCGGAAGAGGAAGATCGAATTGGTCAAGTTACTGGTCTAGCATGGACTGAGGTTGGCGGCGAGCTGTTAACAATTGAGGCTCAAATGATTGCCGGTAAAGGTAAGTCACAATACACGGGGCATTTGGGTAATGTTATGCAAGAATCGATTCATGCGGCATTAACAGTGGTTCGTAGCCGGGCACATTCGCTTGGAATTCAGGATGACTATTTCCAAGAGCATGATTGGCACGTTCATGTCCCAGAGGGTGCTACCCCAAAGGATGGTCCCAGTGCAGGTGTTGGCATGTGTACGGCTTTGGTATCTGCAATTACGGGTATTCCAGTCAAGTTTAACGTTGCAATGACCGGTGAGATTACTTTGCGTGGTGAAGTTCTTCCAATCGGTGGTTTGAAAGAGAAACTGTTAGCTGCTTTACGCGGCGGGATCACCGATGTGATTATCCCGCATGATAATCAGCGTGATTTAAAGGAAATTCCAAAAACGCTTTTACAACAACTGACGATTCATCCGGTGCGATGGATTGATGATGTATTTGGAATTGCTCTAGCAGCGATGCCTAGTCCTTTGAAGTCTAAAAAGACGGCTGCAAAATCAGCTGCTGGACGCTCATCGCAAGGCGCAGCCAGACACTAATCAGACACCATCTTTAGAGTAGGCTCATGGCATCGAATCAAGACCTGATAACTAACACGGAGCGCTATCAATCTTCTGCACAGTTTGTTCTGGACGAGCTCAAAAAGCGTGGTGCTGATCAAGCTGAGGTGATGATCACGGATGAGGCTGGTTATGCGCTAGAGGTTTGTGATGGTGTAATTGATCGACTTGAGCATCAGCACGATGTTGGAATTGAAATTACGGTATTTAAAAATCAGAGTACCGCAAATGTTTCTACAACGGATTTATTGCCGGCTTCGTTGCTGCTAGTAGTAGATAAGCTGATGAATTTAGTCAAGTTCACTGAGCCAGATCCTTATGCAGGTTTGGCAGATCCCAGTTTGCTCGCTTTTGATTATCCCGATCTCAATCTCTACCACCCGTGGTCATTGGAGCCCACTGATGCTGTTCAGCAGATGGTGGCTTGTGATCATTTATTGCGAGCTTACGATACGCGTATTTTACCCGCAGAGGGATTATCGCTAAGCACTTACAGCTCATACCACCTTTATGCTAATTCTCATCAATTTATCGGTGATTATTCCAGTAGTCACCATGTCATTGCTTGCTCTGCAGTTGTGCGTGACGGTGATGATATGGAAACTCACTCAGACAGCACGTCGGCCTGTCAGCCAGAGTTGCTATTGAATCCCGAGTTATTGGTTGAGGATGTGGCTCAAAAAGCGATTCAGCGACTAGGTGCTGTAACCATTGCAACTCAAAGCTGCCCCGTTTTATTTTCGCCATCGATGGCTAAAACACTGTTGCGCAGCTTCATTCGAGCTATCAGTGGTGCTGCACAATATCGTCAGTCATCGTTCTTGTCTGGTCATTTAGGTCAAGCTGTTTTTCCTGAGTGGTTGAGTGTTTTACAGCAGCCGCATTTACCGGGTATGTCCTACAGTGCGCCATTTGATAATGATGGTGTGCGAACTCAGGATGTTAATTATATCGAGAATGGTGCATTGGTCTCTTATTGCTTGAATGCGTATGCTGCTCGACGATTAGCACTTGCGCCAACTGGTAATGCCGGTGGTGTTTTTAATTTAAAGGTTACGTCAAATGCTGGTGATCTTAATGCCATGTGTCGCATGATGGGCAAGGGATTACTCGTGACTGAGCTCATGGGGCAGGGTACCAATATTGTCTCGGGCAATTACTCTCGAGGAGCCAGTGGTTTTTGGGTGGAGAATGGCGAGATTCAATACCCGGTGAGTGAGATTACTATTGCTGGAAATTTAAAAGCAATGTTCAAAGGCATCATTGCTATTGGCTCAGATACGGACTACCGGGGTCGTATTCACACTGGATCAATATTGATCGACACCATGACAATCGCCGGCCATTGACGAATTTATTCTAAAGCTGGATAGATGTCTTATTGAATGGAAGAAAACTTATAGATTTTTCCAGTAGGCATGCACCAGGTTAAGACCTTGTCATCTTCTTTATTTGTAACCCAATTGCATCGAATAAGTCCCCATTTAGAGCATCCATTAGATGAATAGATATCTTGGTTATAATCATTGCAAAACATTTGATAGCTGCTGGTGCAAGCCTCTTTGTCGGCTAAATTATAACAATTGGTTGGCGTCGTAGCTGTATTGGGTTTAGCAAACGTCGGGTAAGTGAGTACAAATGCAGACGAGATGCCAATAAAAATCGCTAGAGCTTTTGAGTGCCATTGGTCCATGGTGATTCCTTTTAATTCACAATAATTAGTTTTTATTTTAGATCAAATCCGAAAAAATTGTAGATATTTTTTTTATGTTACTGATTTTTAATAATTAATAGACTATTCTATGGATATGGTTACCTCCTCTACACAGACGCCCCCTCAAATTTGGAAGCTCATTTTTCTTTCGAGCTTAATTCCTTTTTTCATTGTGTTCCCAGAGCCAGCATTACCTCAGTTATCGCATTTTTTTGCTGACTCGCTCACTACCACGCAGTGGATTATTGCCACTTGTTCATTCGCTTACGGGATTGGCGCATTATTGTATGCACCAATTGCTAACCATTTTGGTTTGGTTGTTGCATTGAGATACTTTATGTCATTTGGTCTTGTGGGCTCTATAGTCTGCGTGATTGGATACGTACTTAAGCTGTTAATCCTAATGTTCATCGGGCGAGCTATATTAGGTATCGGGGTTGGCAGTGGTCTCGTTATTAGCATGATATTGATGCAAAAAAGTTATCCGCCAAAAACAGCGCGTATCTTATACTCTTGCGTGGTTCCATTTTTCATGTTTGCTCCAGCATTATCATTAACTTGTGCTGGTCTAGTGATTGGGCATCTAGGGGTTTTCTCTATTTTTATTATTATCTGTATATTGAATTTCGTTGGGTGTCTAGTTACTTTTACCATTTCGAAGTTACCCCACGATAGTGTTGAACCGCTTAACTTAATTAAAGTTTTTTTTCAGTATGGTAGTGAATTACGTTCATTGTATTTCATACAATTATTAATAATCCTTGCTGTAGCGATGAGTTCAATTTATATCTTTAATACCATTAGTACTTTAATAGCAGAAAATATTTTACATGAATCCTCAGAAACCTACGGTTTTTTAATATGTATACCCTCATCGGGTTTATTTATCGGTGCGTTAATGAGCGTAATTTTGAATCAGTATTTTCATCAGGCATGGGTGATACGAGTTGGAATGATAATCGCAATACTCAGTGCTGCAACACTCTTTGGATTATTGTTGTTTTCGTTTTCTGTCTGGGAATTAGTTTTACCGGCTATTGGCATATTCACTGCTGCTTCTATGGTGATAGCTAATGCGTCTATGTACTTGTTGCAAATTTCAAAAAATTCAGCGATAGCATCATCATTATTTTCATCTTTTGGTTTAATCTTGGCGAGCATAACACTCCCTATCATGACTCATTTTCTTGTTCATGGCGCAATTGTTTTGCCGATTGCTTTGATGTCTTTGATCTTTCTTGCCGTATTGTTATCGTTTCTACCAATGAAATAATTTCAACGAAGTCGAAGATTGACCATCACACCCGCGGTGTTTTTTTGCATTGCAGCAGGGTGTTCTGTGTCTCTAGTGTATCCTCCAACATAGTTACCCATGGCGAACTTTTTCACTCGAGATGTGCTTACTGTTTTTACTTCTGGTTTGCTTGATATGGAGTCATTCACACTGTATTTGTAAAGTTTTGAGGCATGCGTTAATGGTGCGAGTAAACTTACGCTCAAAATAAAACTGATCATTATACAGTGCATGTATTTTGTCTGGGGCATTTTATCTCTCCGTGTCTGATAGCATGGCTGATTGTAGGAAAGATGTATTTTTTTTTCAAAAAATGTACTCAGCTATCGGTGATTAGGTAAGCTTGCTTCTTTGCACATATAGAGATAACTTATTGCTTTGTAATACAAAAAAGGACTATTCATTCATGAAGAAAACAGTATTCGGAATTGTATTGTCGTTAGGTTTTGCCTCAACGGCGTTTGCTACCTCTTGGTCAGGCTATTTTTTTAAAGCGTGTGATGATTCACAATCTGTAATCAATAATCCACCACCGTATATGACGGAGCTTGCTCACGATGCCGCTAAGGCTACTGAGCAATCATCATTATGTGCGTATGGATTTGCAAATAATCGTCCTGAAAATGATTGGACGGTTGCTTTAGTACCGTTTAAAACACTGCAATATTTTGACGATAACCAAAGTCAGTTTCAGGTGATTGCGCAGATATCAGATAGTGATTCAGGCGCGAATGAAGGCTACAGTTCGTACTTGGTTGTTAAAAAAGATTCTAATGTGTATTCTCTAGCAGATTTAAGCGACTCTACCATATTGACCGGTAAAAAATCGTCTTTTTCGACATTTATTTATCCACAATACGTGCTGGGTGAGTTTTTTAAAAAAAACAATATTAATCTGATGAACAGCACGACCGATAAAAAAGAAGTTGCTGATTTTGAAGCGAATAAAGCCACAGCCGCGTTTGTCAATAACTATAACACCAGTCCCGAAGAGTTTAAGCAATATAGAGTGTTGATGGAATTTAATTGGTTGCCGGACTACCTTGTCGTAGTGAACAATAAGGTTGTTTCAAAGCAACAAGCAAGTGATATAAAACAGCAATTACTCAATCAAACTGGTCGCAACAGTTTTTCTTACCATGAGCCAGATCAAAAGTTGATCGATGATTTTCAAGTCGTCGCAGATTCTAAATAATATTAGTGTCTGAATTCACTGGGCCCAAGCGGTTTGTTTGCTTGGGCCTATTTTTATGCGATAGCGATGCTTGCATTTATTCAATTTGATACGTCTTTTGGGGGTGTTTTTTTAGACAGTCTTTGTTTCAACTGGCGTTACTTTCATTAAAATGCCATACACAGGATGATCAATGTAGTTGAGCTCATTACTACGCGTTCGCCTAGACTGTTTCAGTGCAATGTACGTAAATGCTTGGGATGACTCCTCGGCTGGATTGTTGTTGTGATTTAATCCATTAAATTGTTTGCTTGGCATAGCAAACCGAAGGTCAAAACTCGAATTGATATAGCGGTTGAGATAGAGTGACAAAGTCCCATCGACTTGCCAAGTGTCAGCATCCGCATAATTACTTTCATCACTGTTGTTATCATCGCTACGATGAAATACCACAGCTTTGCCGCCGCTTTTGAAGCCTTCACCACCGTACAAGTGAATACGGATTGGGTTCGAGGAGGGTGGCAGGGTTTGCTGCCAGGCTTGATGATAGAGGATATGGTAATCAGGATGTCTGCGTAAATGCTGCTCTTCAGAGACTAACTGCCATTGTGAAGGCGGTATTTGATGGGGAACTGATGCGTCTAATTGTTTTTCTAGATCCATATTTTGATCTGAAGATTCAGAGTTAGCCATCAGTGAAACGGTGTTATCAAAGTTTGGTAACATAACACTGTCTTGCGGCCATCGCTCTTGGCTAATGCCTTTCGATAATGGGTGGGAGAAGATAATTAACTCAACTTGATAAAGTTGTTCAGCGGATGAAAAAATAGGCGTTAGCACTAGAAGCAGTGTTGTTAAATAGCGTAAAAGATATCTGGTCATAATAACGTACCTTGAAAAAAATCCATAGTATCGTTATTTAGCGGAGACTGTCTAGAGAGAGCAAAAAAGGCGAACAAGCTGTTTAATAAATTTTCAAGATGGGTCGGTAGCTAAAGAGTGGCTCCCCGGGGCGGATTTGAACCACCGACCAAGTGATTAACAGTCACCTGCTCTACCACTGAGCTACCGGGGAATATTGATAAGCTTGATGGTGTGACATAGTAATAGTGGTCTATGTCACGGTCAACGTTTTTTTTTAGTTTTTTATTCGCCTAATAAGTTGTTAATTGTTTGAACGCTTTTAATCTATCTTGGTAATAGCTTTTTTTATTCGACTTATTGCTTCCTGAAGGGCTTCTAAGCTGGTTGCAAATGAGAGTCTCAAGTATCCGGGTGAGCCAAATGCAGTACCGGGAACCGTTGCCACGTGTGCTTGCTCCAATAAGTAAGTTGCGAACGCAACATCATCTTCGAGCTTTAAATGATCAATGGCTGCTTGCACATGAATAAACATGTAGAAGGTTCCTTGAGCAGGGATGGCATCAAAACCATCTATATTTTTAATAGAGTCGTATAACCAATCATGACGAGCTTGATAGGCCTCAAGCATGGGCATAAAAAACTGCTCACGAGGTGCCTCTAGTGCGGCCACCGATGCCGCCTGTGCAATCGAATTCGCACACGAGGTGCTTTGTGATTGCAGCTTCTTCATCGCAGTTAAAGCTGAACTTGGCCCAGCAGCATAGCCAATACGCCAGCCAGTCATGGCATGGGATTTTGAAACACCATTGACGATAATGGTTTGTGGCTTAAGTTCAGGACAGACGTTGACCAGATTACTGAAAGCTTGATCACCGAATTGAATGTATTCATAAATATCATCACTTAAGACAACAATGTGAGGGTGTTTGTTAAGTACTTCTGCCAGTTGCATTAATTCCTCGGCCTGGTAGCAGGCACCCGTAGGGTTACTGGGACTGTTGATGATAAACATGCGAGTTTTTTCAGTGATCGCATGTTCAAGTTGTTGTGCTGTTATCTTATAGCCTTGCTCGATACCTGCTGAGATGATCACAGGTTTGGCGCCAGTCAGTAAGACCATGTCTGGATAAGAGACCCAGTAAGGTGCCGGAATGATGACCTCGTCACCGGGATTGAGTAAGGCTTGCATGGCATTGTACAAAGCTTGTTTAGCACCGGAGGTAACCAAAATATCCGATGTATCATAGTGTAAATTGTTGTCACGCTGCAGTTTTTGAGCAATCGCTTGTTTGAGTGCTGGTGAGCCATCAGCAGCTGTGTATCGGGTTTGCCCCTGTTGTAAAGCAGTAATCGCTGCTTGTTGGATAAAGTCAGGCGTGTCAAAGTCAGGTTCTCCAACACTGAGATTGATCACAGAGACGCCTTGGGCGGCCAGAGCTTTGGCTTTGACATTCATCGCGATGGTTGCTGAGGGTTGAATCGATTGCACGCGATCAGACAATGTTAAACTCATGGTTGCTCTCCTGCTAAAATTGCACAAATGATTATATGAATGACCGGGGAAGTCAACTTGAGAGATCGGATTTTATCAGGCTGATGAGGGTCCAACCGTTCGCCGGTTTTGGGCTTTGTTCGCTGGTGTAAATGTGCAAGCGTCCTTTTGGGTTAATTGCAAATAAGAGCAAGGCTTGCTCGCCATATTGAGCGTTGTAATCATCCAGCGTGAAGTTATCGCTCAAGGTGGTGCTTCGAACTGCACCACCTTGATTGAGAGTGTGTTGAAAGCTATCCAGCGTGATGTCTTTTGTGAATAACGTCCGTCCGTGGTGTCTTTTAGCAACGTCGTGTTTATCAGACATTGAGTCAGCGTGATGATCAGAAACGGGCATGGCGTAGACGTCACGTTTACCAAACTCTTTAGTGTAACGTACTGCTGCCAATGCATTGAGATCGTTGTAGTGGGACAGACTGAATAGTTTTCCGAGTCCGATGAGATCCAAATGCCTGTCGGCATGATCGGAGATTGGGTTGCCGTAATAGATGGGTAGTCCAGACATTCTCGCAGTGTGGCTGTGATGCCATTCAAAGGCGGTGAGCAACACGCGTATCCCTTGATCTTGCAATGCTTTACCAATCGACTGAGCAACGGGATTAGCGCCAATGATGAGAATACCATTGGGTTCTGGATCACAGACGCCAAGTTTGCGTGCTAATGGCAAAGCCGTGACGCCTTGGAATAGTACGGTGCCAATAATAATCAGTAAAACAAGTTGTAGTAAAATGGATGCTTGAGTCACCTGACTGTTTTCCAGTTGTATCACAAATAAGGCAGCCACAGACGCTGAAACAATACCTTTGGGTGCTAACCACGCAAGAAACAATTTTTCCTTGAAACTAAGTTCGCTTTTGAATGTGCAGCATGCGACGCTAATGGGTCTGATGATAAATTGTAGGGCCAGCAGAATCACACAGGCTGGTAGGATTAATTCAATGGTCTGACTCAGATTCATTTGAGCTGCAATCAGTAGAAATAATCCTGAGATGAGCAAAATGCTCAGGCTTTCTTTAAAACCCAATAAATCACTAGCAATTTGTTCATGCCGGTTGGCTAACCACAGACCCATCAATGTGACACTCAACAACCCTGCGCTCTCCTTTAGCGAGCTGGCTAGCGCGTAAGCAAACAACACAATACATAACGTGGCAACATTATGTAGAAAGTCTGGAATCCATTGCAGCTGTAATGCCTTACCTAAAAAATACCCAAACACAATACCAACACCAATACCGATGACTAAGGTCTCTAAGCTTGATAATAAAAATAGTAAGCCAGGCTCGTGGTGCTGAAAGGTTAGCGTTCCGGCCAAAACTATAATCGCCAACAGTGCACCGATTGGATCAGCACCAATACTTTCCCAGCGTAAAATATTGGTGAGTTGTTGGTTAGGTGAAATGGTGCGCAACATCGGCAGCACAACCGTTGGCCCTGTGATCGTGCATATTGCGCCTAGTAATAATGCAATAGCCCAAGTCAATCCGATGAGATAGTGGCAAAACACAGCAGTGAGTAACCAGGTGATTGCGATACCCAAGGTTAATAGGTTTCGAATGACTCCCTCTAAACCGCGAATGTGTTGCACGTTGAGTGTTAGGCTACCCTCAAAAAGAATCACCGCAACTGATAAGGAAATCATCGGGTTGAGTAGGGTGCCAAATACTTGATTGGGCGAGAACCAGCCAAACACCGGTCCGATCAGTAAGCCAATCAAGAGTAAAAAAAGAATGGCAGGCGTTTTAATCCACCAAGCAAGCCATTGCACCAGTAAGGTGATGGTCGCAATGCCGGCTATGACCCATAATATCGGTATGCTCATGGCTTGTGTCCCTGGCAGTTGTGGCTTGAATCTCTCCCTGTCGATTGTTAGCCTAGCAAACTTCGCTATGGTTGTAATCTAAGGATGGTCCAAGCTGCCATGAGCATTGATTTTCAGCGTATTTAGACTGTAACTCGGTAAGTAACATGACTAATCCTTTTCAGCTCGAAGCCCCTTTCAAGCCCACTGGACATCAGCCTGCTGCTATTGAGGCGATAACTAGCGGTATCAATGATGGTATTTATCAACAGACATTATTAGGCGTCACTGGCTCAGGTAAAACCTTTGTGGTGGCGAATGTTATCCAGACGTTACAACGTCCCGCCATTGTTTTAGCACCTAACAAGACGTTGGCCGCTCAACTTTATGCTGAGTTGCGTGATTTTTTTCCACACAATGCTGTGGAATACTTTGTGTCATATTATGATTATTACCAGCCTGAAGCTTATGTCCCTAGTTCGGGTACATATATTGAAAAAGATGCATCGGTTAATCAGCATATCGAACAGATGCGTTTATCGGCCACCAAAGCTATTTTGGAGCGTCGAGACGTTATCTTAGTGGCAACGGTTTCTGCTATCTACGGTTTGGGTGACCCGAAGTCTTATTTAAGTATGGTATTGCACTTGAGTCGTGGAGAGCGCATTGATCAACGGGATATTTTACGACGTTTGGCAGAGATGCAGTACACCCGTGATGACAACGTATTCGAACGTTCGCGCTACCGTGTTCGTGGAGATGTGATTGATGTATTTCCAGCTGATTCTGAAAAAGAGGCAATTCGAATTGAGTTGTTTGATAATGAAGTTGATAGTTTATCCTTCTTTGATCCGCTAACCAGTCGCATTATACGCAAAGTCCCACGCTTAACAATTTTCCCAAAAACTCACTATGTCACGCCGCGTTCTCGCTTGTTGCAAACAATTGACACTGTGAAAGAAGATCTCTCAATCCGTCTTGCAGAACTCAATGAGCTTAATAAGCTTGTTGAGAGTCAGCGTTTAGAAGAGCGTACACGGTTTGATATTGAAATGATGCTGGAGCTTGGTTATTGCACCGGTATTGAGAATTACTCGCGTTATCTTTCGGGTAGGGCGCCAGGTGAAGCACCGCCCACCTTAATGGACTATCTACCCAAAGATTGCTTGATGTTTATTGATGAATCTCACGTTACCGTGCCTCAAGTGGGTGGTATGTCTAGAGGTGATCGGGCGCGTAAGGAAAACTTAGTCAATTATGGCTTTCGTTTACCCAGTGCTTTGGATAATCGTCCGCTTACCTTTGATGAATTTGAACGTATTGCTCCACAAACCGTCTTTGTTTCAGCAACACCAGGTAACTACGAGAACGAGCACTCTGATGCTACTGTGGAATTACTGGTGCGGCCGACAGGCTTAATCGATCCAGTCGTTGAGGTTAGGCCCCTTGAAACTCAAGTCGATGACTTGCTCTCAGAAATTAACTTGCGAATTGCACAAAAAGAGCGTGTTTTGGTAACCACTTTAACCAAACGAATGGCAGAGGATTTAACTGACTATTACAAAGAGCAGGGTATTAAAGTTAGGTATTTGCATTCAGACATTGATACGGTTGAGCGTGTTGAGATTATTCGTGACTTACGTCTGGGTGTGTTTGACGTCTTGGTTGGTATTAACCTATTGCGTGAGGGTTTGGACATGCCCGAGGTTTCTTTAGTTGCCATTCTTGATGCCGATAAAGAGGGTTTCTTGCGCTCTTCGCGTTCATTAATCCAGACCATCGGTCGTGCTGCCAGACATTTGAATGGCATGGCGATATTGTATGCCGATAAAATAACTGGTTCGATGCGACAGGCTTTGGACGAGAGTGAGCGCCGACGACAAATTCAATTGGATTATAATCAAGAACACGGAATCACGCCTCGCTCTGTGACTAAGCGTATTCGAGATATCATAGAGCCAGAGCAAGCTGATGAGCGCTTGACCGCAGAGGATAAAGTTCAACATATTCAGGAAGCTTCGCTGCGCTATCAGAAAATGTCACCCAAACAATTGGCGGCGACTCTTGCAGACATGGAGAAATCGATGTTGCAACACGCAGAAAATTTAGAGTTTGAGCAAGCAACAGAGATAAGGGATCAAATTACTTGGATTCAGCACCACGTGATGGGTATCGAATAACATGGAATTACAGTGTATATTGACACAGGTTTTTTAGAGGTTACTTGCTAATGCTTGATCAAATATTCTCCAGCGAAGCCTTGATGTCATGGGTACCAGTGATTGGTTATCCAGGACTCTGTCTCATTATCATGCTCGAGATGGGTTTGATCATTGGTTGTTGCTTGCCTGGTGACAGCCTCTTGTTTACTGTCGGAATATTAGCGTCACGAAATATTCTCAATATTTACATTGTGGTTCCATTGCTCATTATCACAGCGTTCGTCGGCTACGTAGTGGCTTACTGGATTGGAAAATACCTAGGTCATTGGTTGGCTAGAAAAGGTGATACCTGGTACTTTAAAGCACGATATCTCGAGAAAACTGAAGACTTTTATGCTCGTTACGGCATTCATTCGTTGTTTATTGGTCGATTTATCCCCATTGTTCGCTCGTTCATACCGGTTACTGCTGGCATGGTGCGCATGCCTTACTTAAGGTACACGGTGTGTAATTTTTCTGGTGCCGTCGTTTGGGTTTTTAGCGTTTGTGGCCTAGGTTATTTTTTAGGCAAGCAAGTTCCTTCCATCGATAAGTACATCATGCCAATTTTAGCTCTAATTATTTTGCTTTCGGTTCTACCGGTGATTCGTCGTTGGTTTAAAGCCCGTAAAGAACTTTCAAATCACTAATTTTCCTATGCCTAAGGCGTGTGCGTGTAATGGTTAAAGGATTCTCTTTGATTGTCTTTGGCATTAGCTTTTAGCTATCATTAGATATCCTAACTTCTTCATTGTACTGATGAAAATTAAAAACATATTGGTTCGCGCAAAAAAACCATGGATGCTTCCAGCTATTATCCTGTTTATTGGCTGCTTGGTTTTTATTGGCATGCACGTTTATCGTGTGCAAGCATCACGCTCACCTTTTCAGGAAAAGCAATGGCCAGTGCATGCCATTACGTTACCTCAGGCAAGCTCACATGTGCCTCATCTATTTTTATACGGTAAAGTTGACCATTCGAGTTTAGTACAGCTTTCCTCTGCAGTATCAACCTCCGTCCAAGAGGTTCATATACAAGAGGGTGATCAAGTAGCTTCGGGTCAATTGCTTATTCAATTAGACGATCATGAGTTTCAACTAACCAAGAAAATCCATCAGGCTGATCTCACACATGTTAAATCCGAGTTGGCATCAGAGCAGCTCAACCTCGATCGACTGCAACACAATATCAAGCATCAAAAGCAATTGCTGGATCTGGTGCAAGCTTCCTTAAAACGTTACCAGTCGCTAACAGGACAGGCATACGTAAGCCAAGAGGAGCTGAATGCAAAGCAGCGTGAGTTTAATCTTCGGTCCATTCAATACAAAGACAGTTTGCATGAAATGGATCAGAGTCATCAGCAGTTAGTAAGACTGTCTAGCCGTATTGAAAAAGTTCAGCACCAAATCGACCAGGATGATATCAATATCAAGAGCTGTAGCGTTGTCTCACCCGTATCGGGACAAGTCACTCAATTACCAACAGTGGTTGGTGAGGAGGTGCTTCCAGGTCATTTGTTAACTGAAGTCATGCCAACCCTCAATAAAGAGGTGCACGTCACGATTCCTAGTATAAAAGTACCAATAATCACTCAAGCTAAAAATAATGGGGACACAATAACGGCTGAATGGCGTACCCAAAGTAATACTTCTTCATTGAGCCTTATACGATTGACGCCATATGTTGCACCTGGTCAAGCCGGTCAAGAGGCGATTTTTTCAGTAGACCCTGACGATGCAGCCGATTTTGTAATGGGAACCCATGCTGCG
>CACNSC010000004.1 GCA_902623005.1 uncultured Coxiella sp. | reverse complement strand
CATCGTCATCAGCAGCAACAATGGCACCAGCTACAACTGCAGCACCACCAAGCAACAACCAAATACCAGCACCACCGTCATCATCTTCTTCTTCGACAGGAACAGAATCCTTACCCATATCCATAGCTTCTTGATTTACATTGACCGTTGATAAATCAGCACTTGCAATAGAAGCCTCGCTAATTGGATGTGCCTCTAACTGGTCCACTGATGCAGACGTCAATGGTTCGGGTGATAGGTTGTCATTGACATCGTTAGAAAGATCAATATTGTCTTGCATAACAGCTTCGTCGCGCGCCTGCGCTTGTTGTAAAATGTGCGCGCAATAAAAAACGATACCAGCAAAACTTAATAAACCTGCTTTACGTGTGTTTGATGCTGAGTTTGATGAAGTAGTCATTGTATTCCCCTTATCTATTTAGTTTTTGTAATTAGCCGATGAATATCACCAAGCCTTAAATTAAATATAGACCAAAATTTAAACATTTCAGGAGATTTGCAAATAAACTAGAAAATTTTTTAAAAAAAACAATATTATCAATTATTTATATATAAAGTTTTTTTAAAAAAATGGGTCGATAAATGTATTGATGGCAAGGATCGCCTAAATCTGCATCAATCACCCGCTTCAACATCAAGCATCAACACCCATAAAAAAACCCACCATAAGGTGGGTTTTTAAATAAAAAATAGAATCAACTACTCAGTTGTCAAATCTATTATTGCAGGTGACAACTCATGTCCCATTTACACGTACCAGAAGCGCATTTAGGATTATCAAACTCGATGTGGTGAAAAACAGCCACGTCTTCTTGATTAAGTGTGGATGGAGTGATCGTCACTTCTGTTCCGGGAGTGATAGGAAATAACGTTGAGACCGTTGGAATTGAACCAACGCGGTAGGTGGTACCGTTAGAAACAAACGTCATAGCCGTTGAGCTTGGGAAGTAGGTGTACCCATCAATAGCATCTGTTTGGTTGCCTGTGTTTTCAGTGAAGGTACAAACGATGGGCTGAATACTAAGCGCACTACCTTTAGCAGGAAGTTTCAGATTTACTTTTTCAGCGCCCGAATAGATGCCGTTGTGGTAACTCATCTCAAAGCTTTCACATTGACCAGATAATGTTGCAGGACTTACGCTCTCATCGATGTCACAATATGCCCAGGCACTTGAAGACAATACTAGTGATGACAAAACAACAGCTTTACATACACGATTAAACAATTTATTTCTCCTTTTATTGAATCAAGATGTCCCAAAAAAAAGCAAACGTTACATCGCGCAACGTTTGCCAATTTTCACGAACTATTGCTTAATATTAAATATAAACATTAGATCATGTAGCCTATTTGGAACAGTAGGCTGTTTACATAAATTTTTTGCGAGGAATCGAAGGAAACCGTAACAGGCTCTTTATCAAGTTTCACAGTATTGTTAAAATCAACTTTGCCGACGTAATTAAACAAATACCTGCCTGATAGGAACAAACGATCGGTGACCGCAAACTTCGAGAAGGTACCAACGGCCGCGCCTATTTGATTTTTGTCATCTGAGTGTGAAGCGAAACTATCAGCTTGATTAGTGTCATCATCATAAGTTGTTAACGATTGAGTAACTTTAACTTTCTGGCTAGAAATACCACCCTCAACACCAATCGATAGCCTGGGCTGCCCAGGTAAGGTATAAGTGTAACGGAGTAAATAAGCCATTCTATCTGTTAACTTGAGCTCGTAGTCATGAGAAAAAATAGGTGCATCGTAATCAGTTGTCTCTTGCCCAAGAGAATACGCTGAAGTTTGGTTAAGATCGGTAAAAAAATAGTCGGCAGCCAAACCAACACTAGAGCTACTGCTCAACTGATAGCCAGCATACAGTTCAGCGACACCATCGATCTGCGTTCTATTGACATCCACGTCACGCGAGTAAGATGTCGATGTCCCTGGGTTACCAGTTGACGAGGCTGTTACAGTCTCTGAACCATTACCAGTCAGAAGAGAAGGACCACCACCAACGCTTAGACCAAGCTGCCATTTTTTAGCAGCAACCTGATCAGTTGGCGCTGCCATCATGTCAGGACCACCCGCGTAAGCAGTCGTTAAAGCAGACAGTGCTGATAAGCAGACACCAGTTGATGCAAGAATAAACGATTTTTTAAACATAAACACTTCCCTATTTGTTAATTTAACTTCCTGTAGACAGCATGAAATAAAATGCAAAATCACTTTAGTAATTTTTTAATATGATGTAAAGGCTAAGGTAAAACCATTTACTGATATGATTAAAATTAATACAAATCTGAATAAATACCATAAAAAATGCACAAAAATTAACACATCAAATGAACGTTATCCGCACACTAAAGAATCATCTCTATTGCAGTAAGCTCTGCTTCAGACAACTGATCGGCGACAATCGTTGTTTGTGATCCTGTCTGCAATGCCGCCGCAAAGTAGAGATCATCACCAACAGTCAATGCATCCAATCCTGTAAGCTGATCAAATGGCATGCTAATTAAATTTTTAACGTTGGTGAACCCATGGTTAAGATCATTACCCTGAGTGGTAAAAAGATGCAATTGACTCTTGTTTGGATCATAAACCATGGCTGCATCAGTATTTCCATCATTGTTGACATCCAATGGAAAAAGATCCGACAACAATGACGAAGTTAATACTTGCTCAGTCGTCATTTTGTTAAAATTTACAGAAATTAAATTTTTACTGGTGCTGCTATCATTTTGCATTGTGACCAATAAATTATCGCCCAGTTCGACTGCACTGGATAAGTCTGAACCCATCGCGCTTGGTAATTCAATGTAATTAATCCCTGGTTGGCTTAGCCAACTTGCTGGGAAGATGCTATCAAGTAATAACGATGCATATGAGTTCTCTGAACCACTCATCAACCACATTTGACCATTAGAATTTGTGTAGGTTACCGCTTTTTCACTCATCAAAGCATTGGACTCATGAAACGTTCCAAGTATACCTGAATATTCATCCGATAAGTTATTTAAACTCGGAAGTTGCTGCGCCGATACCAGTCCGTCAGTACCACTCTCAAGTTTATATCTTTGAGAACCATCTGAACCACTGGGGTTAATAGTGAGTATGAAATGCATAGTATCCGAAGTTAGGCCAGCTGTGAACTTATCAGACAGAGCAAACAGATTGATTGCTTCTATTTCTGCTAATGACGATATTCCTGATAAGGTCAATGACCCTGAAGACTGAAGCCCATCTTGAGTTATACTGTATTGTTTGAGATCGACGTCATCACCTACAGATGCGGTAACAAACAAATCATTCCCCGCACTTAAAGACTGAACATTATTTGCTGACAACACAGTATTCTTATTGAAGCCAGAAAAACCACTACTGGATTTAATATAACTAAGACCTTGGTCGGTACTCACCATAAGATTTGGAGCCCCGTCACTACGACCTATCATTTTAATTTGATTCACTGAAGCCGTGGTCGTTGTCACCGTTGTTGGTGATAGCGAAGCCGATACTGGAACACTTGAATCTGAATCATCTCCTGAATTGAGTGTTAACAAGGCAGCACCGGATAATCCAGCACCAGTAACTACTAACCAAGAATTATTGTTCTCATCAAAATAATCATAGCTACTAGTATCGTTAGTGTTTTGTTTTTTTTCACTACTGGAATAGTCATCTATTAATGCCGCCGACAATGACGAATTCGATGATATATCTGCGACATTCTGCAAAGTGGCTGATTTTAAATCGGTTAACTCATTAATGATAAGAACCTCGTGATCCAACGTCTGTTTTAAGTTAGAAAACTCCATCTTTTGAAGAAAATCACTGGAAAGGTTTTTATCCTCAACTATCGTTACGGGTAGATTCAAATCCCTTGCCTGGCATTGCTGCAAGATATGCATAAAGTAAAACGCAAAGCCTGAAAACAGCACAGATTGATAAGGGGTCGAAGTTTTAAATACTGATAATTTTTCCATGATGTCCTCTCCGATAACGTTGAATGATGAGTCGGTTCGATACCTGGGAACACGACCCTCACATAATTCAATATAGGACAATTTTTTTACAAACGAGCAGTTTTTTATGCGAACCTTGGATTGGGTATTATTT
This sequence comes from uncultured Coxiella sp., assembly GCA_902623005.1. Lineage (GTDB taxonomy): Bacteria > Pseudomonadota > Gammaproteobacteria > Coxiellales > Coxiellaceae > UBA9148. The sequence goes on along the minus strand of CACNSC010000004.1, from coordinate 118,321 downwards.
TATATGTCGAAACTACATTGCGAATGGGTATTTAACCGTCGCAATGCATTGACACTCCTTCCTGATCGTTGTGTGATGAGTTAAACACTCAATCGATCATAAACATGGAAAAAATAATTGACGGCACTAGAGGCTCGCCTGCTGGTTTGATCGCCTCAATAGCTAAATAAGATACCGTATTATCAGTTGACATCATCAACGTAACCACATCATCTTCTTCTAAATAAAGTATACTTTGGGAGACGATAACATCTTTGGCTTTACTACCCTTGTCATTACATAACTGCACATTTGAATTATCAACATCCTCACCGTTTACTCTCAACCAAAGATCAAAGCATCCATAAGAGCCCTTGCCTGCTCGACCAACCTGAGGAGCAGCAACAATAAAGTATGCTCCTGCTGTTTTTATGGTAATTGAACCGTCTCGATCTAAAGTTACACCTTTTTTTGCGTCAACCATGTCCATAGTCACAACTGTTGGTGATGTATTAGCTGTTTGCGTAACAGAAGATGACGCTTGGAGATAATCTCCTGCAATACCACATGATAAAAAAATCAGAAGAACCCAACCGAAAAAAATAGTCATTAATTTACGTATAAAAATCATAACCACTCCACCCAATTTTAAAAAAATTAAAGCCAAATATTTACCTACTAATGATAGGAAAAAATTATTAAAAATTCCAAAAAATCTTTCAGGATTAGCATAAAGTTCGAAAAAGCATGAATCTATTTGATTTTTAGGCAACTTGTTGCCTAATTTTACTAACAATATAAGGTGAATACTTTAAATTAGTTTTTTTAGAAGCCTATGGGTTGTTCACTGGCAATCAAAGCTATATCATTGAAATCATTATGAAATCACGTGTATTCTTACAAATTATTATTTTTATTCTGCTAGCAAGCTGTGCAAACATTATTTTCTCCAAAAACAATTATCGATTGTTAGAGACGTATTTCGAAAATCCCATTCAGTCGACGTTGCAACTTCCAACAACGATAACAGTGTCGACACCTACTGTTATAGAAAACGCTGACGATTTTATACCCTTATCCAACCGAAAGTTTAACGACACAGTCTCTATTCAAAACATTATGCTGAAAAAACCAATTGAGATTATTGCATCGCAATTTAATCAAAACGTATCATTCAGTGACATAAAGTATCGCAAGGCAGTCAATATCGATTTATCGACCTTCAATAAGGGCTGGCAACAGCGACAGTCGAAGGCGTTTAAATCATTGCGATTGTATGCCGTAACATTCAACGGTAATTTTAATTTTGTGCGTAATATTATTCGAGGGAATATGGCCGCTAATCAATGCCATTTTAACTCACCAGTAAAAATTACCTATAATCGGTTCGAGTTGCCGATTAGTTTTGATAACAACATGTTCAACGAGACAGCTAGCTTTGATCACAGCCGATTCAGAAATACAACTTCCTTTCAAAACTCAGTATTCAAAAAACCAGCGAGTTTTATTGGTAGCGAATTTGATGGGCCCATTACTGATTTTTCCAATGTAAATTTCGAGATGGGTGCTGATTTTTCCAATAGCATCATTAATGGCAGTCTTAACTTTGAAAATGTATCAAGTCCTAACAAAGTCATAGACCTTACAAAAATGAGAGCCCTAAATCATGGTGAGAAAATTGGAATCAACTTAACTAACGCTGATATCTCGAATATCAAAATCAACTACACCACATTTCAATTGATCTTTCCTAAACATACTCTTACCCATACTAAGGTCCATACTTACAATCAGCTACTTAATCAGTTTAAAAAGAACGGGCTACAGAAGAGTTATAATCAGCTTTATGTGGAATACCAACGCTTCCTGTACCACAGTAACAATCAAACCGTTGCACATTTTTTAGATAAGCATTGGTGGGGCTACGGTATTGAGAAGACTAAAGCTTATCAGTGGATTCTTGCTATCCTAGGACTATTCACAACCATCAATACCATACTGGTCAATTCATTACACTCGAGCTTCCAAGATATACAATTTATTGCAGATAACAACAAAATTTCATCAAAAAGAGTCAATATAATCTATCGATTCTTATACTCAATCCCATTTTCACTAGTAGCGACTTTGTATATTATTTTTGGTGGCTTTTTAAAACTCACCTTCAAAACATCAGACTTTACAGGGAGAAACGTTATTTTTAGCTTCTATCTGATGTTACACCCTCTTTTTGGTTTCACATCTATTCTTTTTATGGTTGAACACTTAATCTCGAGGTAGCTCAATGACGAAGCTCACAAATATCTATTTTCTACTCATCACGAGTATTCTTCTTATTTTCATCTCATCGATCTTAATCTTTAAGTTGAATAACTTCATCTTGGAGGAACGAATCGATTATAACCAAGAAATTGAGTTTATCGAGGCAGGTGCAACGCTAGCTAAGGCTAGTAATTACCTCACCTCACAAGCACGAGCATTCAGTGTGACAGGAAATCCGCGCTATCTTGAAAATTACTGGCATGAGGTAAATGTTGTCAAAGGTAGAGATAAGGCGATTGAAACACTCGAGAGACTCAGTTCTGACAGTGATCTTATCAATTTACTGACACAATCAAAAAGAAACTCAGACGCTCTCATACAAACAGAGCTAGAAAGTATGCGATCAGTATTGGAGGCCTACCAGGTGCCTGAAAACTTAATGCCAAGTCCGATCAACACGTTTAAACTATCATCCAAGATTCAATCGCTATCACCAGAGGAAAAAATTCTCTCAGCTCAATCCATACTTTATGATAAGAAGTACACCAGTGACAAACAATCCATTATGGTGCCACTGGATACTTTTAAACGGTTAGTGAATCAAAACTTTGAGACAAAGATACGTGATGGTCAAAAAAAGGTAACGATATATATTATTCTGATTAAGAGTTTCTTCTTTATCGCATTATTAATTATTATAAGCATGATCTGGATTTTGTCTCGACTGCCGAATGCCAATCAAGATTCAATAGAACAACACAATCAAATCAGTAAGTCATAGACTTACTATCAACTACTCCACGAGCTCGTAGTCATGATAAACCGGCAACCAAAATCGAGCTTTAATCGTCTGCTCTAAATCCAAAGTTTTATCGCAGCCGTTAACGCCGTCTTTAATAGCTTGCTCGGCGACTTTTAGTGCAATGTACTGACTGATTTCATGCACATGATCAAAGCTTGGTAAGACCGGTGCTGATGGATCCTTGCGTGCAGGTGAGTAGTCACTTAAAGCATCACAGGCTGCGGCAATCATACCATCAGTGACCTCTGTTGCTTGTGATACTAGAACACCCAAACCTAATCCTGGAAAAATAAATGCATTGTTACATTGTGAAATTCGAATCGTTTTACCATTATAGTCAACGGGATCAAAAGGACTACCCGTTGCAACAATAACACGTCCTTGTGTCCACTCAATTAAATCTTTTGGAGTTGCCTCAGCTAAGCTGGTCGGATTAGACAACGGAAAAATAATCGGATGATCAACGTGTTGAGCCATAGATTTTACTACTGACTCAGTAAATGCACCTTTAACAGTTGAGCAACCAATTAGAACCGTTGGCTTAACCTGATCGACTACCTGTTGCAAATCCCAACCACGCATTTCATGTTGTTCGCGAGCATAGACTTTTTGATTGTCGGTAAGATCGTCCATATCTGATGTAATTAAACCATCTCGATCAATCATCCAAAATTGTTTCTGTGCATCCTCAACGGCTACGCCAGAATGAATTAATGCTTGGCATAATTGATCGGCTACACCAGTACCAGCAGTACCTGCACCTAAAAATACAAATCGCTGCTCAGACAGATTAGCATTAGCTGCCTTCATAGCCGACAAAATACAAGCTGATGCTGTGGCCCCAGTACCTTGAATATCATCATTGAAGCTGGTGTGCTTTTTACGATAGTGGTTTAGAACACGATGGGCATTACCACGGCCAAAGTCTTCCCAATGAATGTAGACTTTAGGAAATCGTTTTAAGATCGCAGTCACTACTTTATCAATGAAGGCATCGTAATCGTCACCCGTGATACGCTCATGTCGCCATCCTAAATACATCGGATCATCAATCAAGGCTTTATTATTGGTACCAACATCGAGTTGTATGGGTAGAACTCGACTTGGATCAATACCACCACATAATGTGTACACCATTAACTTACCGATACTAATGTCAATACCGCCAGTCCCCCAATCACCGATACCCAAAACACCTTCACCATCAGTGATTAAAGCAATATCCACCGCATCCATTTGAACTTGATCGAAGATATCATCTAAATGATCTTGATACTCATACGATAAAAATAGACCAACCGGTTGATTGAACTGAAAACTAAATTGTTTAACCGCATCTCCAATCGTGGGCGTATAAACAATCGGCATCATTTCATCCAAATGAGCCGAGGCCAGCATATAAAATATTGTTTCATTGTGTTGTTTTAACTGATTGAGAAATATATTCTTCTCGATGTCGGTCTCATAAGACTGAAATTGCTTATAAAAACGATCAAGCTGCTCCTCTGGAGTCTGAATCGATGCAGGCAGCTTACCTAGCAAACCAAAGCGTTTACGCTCTTCTAGGCTAAAGGAAGAACCTTTATTGAGCTCTGAAACGGCAAGTAAATCTTGTCCTTGCAAGGGTGTGCGAATTGCCGTAATTCGCCCATATTTATCGCGCGACTCAATAAACTTCTCCATTTTTCTCTCCCTAGAAAAATCAAACTGACGGTGTCTTCATACTAATGGAAAAATAAGATTAGTCAAAGCCTGACGATTTTAGAGAGCGATTTATGAAGTAGTGTATAAATACAATCAAAATTTTTGGTTGTTAGAATTACAGACCAAGACCACTGAACCCATTATGGTGGTTATTTTCATCAGTTTCACTCTCAGAATCAGTTTCATCTTGCTCAGTAGCCGCTTTAGGATCGGGGCATGATTCAGTGAACGTTTGATTGAGCGCAATGTTTTGTGTTTTATAAGAATCTATTTGAGGCTCTCGCACGACACTGGCATGCTTCTTGAGTTTCAACTTGTTACTGATATAGCTTTGAGGATTATCCCAGCATTGATGGTGCAAACTCTTATCCAGGAATGTTCTGAAGTCCTGCAAATGTCGTTTTATTTCAGGCTCAATACGTTCGATTGAAGTTAATGATTTAATTCCTGGCTTTTCTGGAATGAAATGAACGTTCATTGAAGCAGCAACCTGTGGATAATTGCCGTGAAAGAATGAACGATTAGAAAACAAAACCTTCTCCTGATTAACACGTTTGGCAACTCTAAACTTAAAATCCCAATTGATTTCTTTGGTAAACTTTTCATACGTGGTTGAGGCTTTTGGATCACACATAGCAAAAGGTTTCTTGTCAGCTCGCTGCGTGTTTTTCTCCACTCCTTTTAAACCATGATAAAAACCCACGCCATCTGTTACTAACTGGTAATCGTGATGGCTGCCATTGGATTGTTCAACATGAAATACTGGCTGCAAACAAATTTTATTAAGAGACTGGTAAAGCTCGGAGTCTGTATTGCAGTCAGCATTAAACGCTAAGGTAGGACCAAACCCAGGAACTTGCTTAATCCAATGATTCATACTTTTACCAAATCTAAAATTCGATAACATTGAACTTGCCGCCGTAAAAGCGGAATCCAATGCCTGGTTCGAATTTAATTTAGAATGCCACTCCTCATAGGATGGTAGTAATTTTTGACGCAAGTCCTCACTGACAGGAATAAACACATTAAATACTAAACGCAGTGATTGGTGAGTTTCTTCCTTCCCATGAGCTTTAAAGGATTGCTGAAACAACTCCATACGCGTCGATGTTGGCGGTGCATTTTTTTTCTTCGCATTATTTTGGGAGTAGGTCGTACGAGTATTCTTGCCAAAAAGCACAGTTTCAGTATTAGAATCAGTATCAGACATAACATTAAGCTCGTTGTAAAGTTTGTGATTTAAAAGATTTTAGACAATAAAAGAACGTGTCTTAAAACCTGTAATAACAACGAAATCGTAACGTAAATGACTCTAAAATGACCTTAAAAAAGACTTAAAAATAACGTTATCGTACAATACCGCGCTTTGAGTCGGCAATAAAATCATGGAACAATTGTACCTCTGATGATGTCTTGGCCTGCTCGGATAAAACCGTCAAAGCCTCAGCTAAAGGTCTATTTTCTTGATACAACGAACGGTAAGCTCGCTTGAGCTGCCTCAGCGCCTCCAAAGAGAAACCAGCTCGTTTAAGCCCAACGGTATTTAAGCCAGAGGGTCTTCCAGGATTATAAACCACCAGCAAAAACGGCGGCACATCCTGAACCACTTTTGCGGCACGCGATAAAAAACTGTAACAGCCGACGCGGCAAAACTGATGCAATGCTACCATACCGCCTATCATGGCAAAATCATCTATCACGCAATGGCCCGCTAAGGTCGCATTATTCAACAACAAGACGTGATTGCCAATTTGACAATCATGAGCAACGTGACAGTAAGCAAATATTTGATTGTGATCACCAATGCGCGTGACACCCTGATCTTTGGTCGATGCGCGATGCAGGGATACATATTCTCGAATCACATTGTGATGCCCTATCTCAAGCCAAGTTTCCTCTCCGGCATAAGTTATGTCTTGCGGATCTGCGCCCAAGCAAGCAAAAGGATGTACAATGGTATCATGTCCAATACGCGTGTTTTTTTCCACGACCACGTGAGAAGCAATTTTGACCCGATCACCCAACTCTACATTAGGCCCTATTATCGACCAGGGGCCTACCTCGACGTCTTGACCAATTTGTGCCGAAGCATGGATTTGTGCGTGCTCACTGATCATGGCATGACTCACTGCTATTCGTTGATGATTAAAAATTCTGCTTCGCAGGCCAGCTCACCATCGACTAAAGCACGGCCCTGGAATTTAAATAATTTCTTGCGGTGACGAACTAACTCAACTTCCATACGCAACTGATCGCCAGGTCGCACCATTTTTTTAAAACGAGCATTATCAATACCGGCAAAGTAAAACATGTCTGTTTCCGGGTTCGGCGTTGTTATGCCAAGAATATGATATGTCAAAATACCCGATAACTGAGCAATAGACTCCACAATTAATACACCAGGCATAATAGGTTTTATTGGAAAATGTCCGCGAAAAAAGGGTTCATTGATCGATACGTTTTTGATACCCACAATCGACTCGTCTGACAGCTCTATGACCTTATCTAAAAATAAAAACGGGTCACGGTGCGGTAAAAAATGCCTTACTTGATCATTATCCATTATTGTCATGATCCAACCTCTCTAATTGTTTGATTCTTTTAATCCAATGATTAAGTTGCCGCAAACGTGCAACCAACTTGCGCCATTGCAAGCTCTCAAAAAACGGCATACCGGAAGAATAAACGCCTGGCTTATCGATTGAGCTTGGAACACCGGTCATGGCCGTGAGAATGACGCCATCAGTAATCGTTAAGTGCCCACTGATACCGCATGCACCACCAATCATGCAGTGACGACCAATAGTGACGCTACCGGCAATACCCGTGCAGCCTGCAATAGCCGTATGGGCACCAATTTTAACGTTATGGCCGATTTGAATTTGGTTATCGAGCTTAACGCCCTGCTCGATCACTGTGTCATCAAGTGCGCCCCTGTCTATCGTGGTGTTAGCACCAATCGAAACATCATCACCAATTACAACACCGCCTAACTGGGGAACTGGAAACCAGGTGTTATCTTTTGTTAATACATTACCAAAACCGTCTGCGCCCAAAACAACACCGCTATGGATGACAACGCGACAACCGACTCGAACATCGTGATACAAGGTCACGTTACTATGAATAACCGAACCTTCGCTAACCTGACAGCGATCACCAATCACAACTCCAGCGTGCAATATTACGTTAGCTGCGATTACAACCTCTTCACCAATCACACATCCTGGTCCTATCGAGGCACTGGCATCGATTGATGCACTGGCGGAGATGACAGCATGTTGTGAGACCCCTGATAAAACCTGTGTGGTTTTAGGCATAAATAATTGCGCTAGTTGTGCAAAAGCCAATTCAGGATGATCCACCACCAACTTCGCAACGGATGGATTTTCTGATTGAAACTCAGGCCCTATAATCACTAGACTCGCCTTGGTATTGTGCAAGGAAGCAAGATGCTGACTGGACACCATATAGGAAAGCTGACCAGAATGTGCCGTGCTTAATGCGGCAACAGACACAATCTCCTCGGAGCAATCACCCACACACGTACCACTGACCATTTCAGCTAGCGTTTCTGCAGAATAACTTAACATGGTGCTTTTATCTCGCTAGTTTGATTCAATATCAACGTCTCACCCATAAAAAAACGCCTTCATATGAAGGCGTTTTTTAAGACCGACAACTTTACATGGCATCGATGACTTTTTGTGTAATATCAGAGCCTTCAGAAACATAGATAACGCTTCTTGCTGGTAGAACTAAATCCATTTTCTCTTTTTCAGCAACTTTCTGGGTCGCTGTCTTCACATCTTTCATGAACTCGTCCATTTTAGCATTTTGCTCTTTAGATAACTCGGCCTGTACTTTACTTTGTATCTCACGCAATTGAGATTGCTCGTCTGAAATCTTTTTCTGCAAAGCGTCCAAGTCTTTTTTATTCATTACCGATTGGTTCTTTTGATACTCTTGAATATCAGCTTGTAAGCTTTTACCCAACGCCATGACTTTTTCACGATCTGGTCCAAACTTTGCTTCCATCTCTGATTTGATTTTTTTTGCTTGTGGCGACTTAGTCACAACAGACTCCATGTCGATGGTACCAACACTCAAAGCAGATGCACTCAAAGACATCATTAATGCCGCACTTACAGCAGCGACTTGAAATACTTTTTTCATGGTTTTCTCCTTAATTTAAAAATATTACTCATGCTATTACACAACACTCTTTATCAAATAGCGGCACTGGCGCTAAAGGTAAATGGCTGAGTTAAATCACCGTCTTGTTTATTTAACGGATAAGCCAAACTAAAATTGAGCGGCATAAATGTTCGCCACTGCACCATCACACCCGCTGTGACTCGAAAGTTCTTGAGTTGAATTGACTCTTGCGTAACCTCACCATCAACATTGGGATTAATGGACTCCTTAGCTAAATCATAGGTTTGAAAAATATTTCCTGCATCAAGCGTCAGTAAAGTTCTAACATTACTTGGAAATGGATTCGGAAATACCATATTCAACCCTGTAATGATCTCCACGTTACCTCCCAATGAAGAGGTATATGGACCACTAGTAGTACCATCAGAATTTAACTCGGTATATGTGTAAGACGGACCTAAACTACCTGGCTCGTAACCTGGCATGGTGTCAATTCCACCCGCATATAGGTTATCAAAAAATGGTAGCTGATCGTTGCTGCCGTAGCCATCCCCAAATGCCAATGTTGTATGCGGATTAAGCACGAACCCACCGCCAATAGGCACAAACCAATTGCCTTTCAAACGAAGTAAATAATATGGCAAGCTGGAGTCTAAAACGGGGAGACTGACAGTAACACTCAATGATTGTTGTCCGCCCTGTGTTGGAAAGAAAGCTCGATTACGCGTGTCGTGAGTCAAACCGGTAATCAGGTTAAATTCGTTATAAGGCGGCTCATTGTCATCAATAAACTCTTGCACACTGGGAGAAACCGTATCAGGGAGGTTACTGATATCAACATATTTGTATCCGCCACCCCACGATAATCGCATGGTTTGATTGATTGGCATCGCATAACTCACGCCCGCAGCATATTGATCCATGTCGTAAGTGTCGAGATCGACATCAGATGGATCGTAGTGCGCGATCGAAAAATCAAAGCCCCGACTAATACCATTGGAGGTGTAGAAAGGATTAAAATAACGATAAGAGTATTTAGAAGAATAATCACTTTTTTGAAATGAGAGCGAGACCAATTTACCCGTGCCTAAGAAATTAGGCTCGGAGACACTAACACCATACAACAAGCCATCAACATCGGAATAACCGAAACTTAATGAGGCAGAACCGGCTTTAACCTCCTCCATACTGTAATCAAGATCAACCTGATCATTACTACCTGGTACCGGTGTTGTTTTCACATTGACATTCTTTAAATATGGTAGAAGCGCAATCTTTCGTTTTGACTCGTTTACATCTTCAAGCGAAAACGTTGAGGCCTCATACTGACGCATTTGATAGCGTAGCACACTGTCCTGGGTTGACGTATTTCCAGAAAAGCCAATATGACGAATGTAAGTTAGCTTACCTTTATCAACAGAGAAGCTAAGATCAACTGTTTTAGTTTTAGTATTGGGTGTAGGGACGATATGAACTTTAGGGAAAGCATATCCTTGATTGGCATAACGATCACCAATCTTTTTATTAATGGCAATTATTTTTTCTCTTGAAAATACTTGGCCTGGTTTAACGGTAATTAATGAATAAAGCTCAGGATCGTTTTTAATGGATGAGCTTAAATCCACGCGACCTAGTGTAAACACAGAACCTGGAGAAACTGTCAATGTGACATTGACAGACTTATTATCACTCGACATCTCAACTGACTTATCAATCAATCGATATTCCAGGTAACCTCGGTTCATGAAAAAAGAGCGCAAACTTTCTAAATCACGATTCAACTGTTGCTCAGAGTAGCGGTCTTTGTGAGTGATAAAGGTGGTTAGACCCGGCGTTGTCAGTGAAAAATTCTTCTTCATAGCGCGTTGTGAAAATTGTGGTGCGCCGTTGATACGAATTTTCTTTACGATTGCAACAGGACCCTCATGAATGACAATGTGCAAGGCGATTCGATTTCCAGGTAATGGTTTAGTCTTCACATCAACCTTAGCCGCATGGCGCCCCATGAGTCCGTATTGTTGTTTTAAACCTTCGGTTAGCTGATTGATTTTAGCTGGATCGTAGAATGCACCCTCAACAATTCCGGTTTGTTTAAGTACCGGCTTAAGCTGCTTTCTCGTGATAGTCTTATTGCCAGTGATCGTCAGAATACCAATGGTTGGTCTCTCAACCACCTTAACGATAACTACGGCCCCCTGAGTCTCTACATCAATGTTGCTAAAGTAACCCGTGCGATACAGTGAGGTGATAATTTTTGAACTGGTTTCTTCAGAGAACGTTTGGCCTAACTTAACCGGAAGATCACTCTTCACAGTTGCTGCAGGAAGATTTTGCAGCCCTTGAATTTGGATGCTCTTAATGACAAAAGAATTTGCCCAAGACAGAGTGGTCATACAGAACCACAGTACCAACGTAAAACCACCGTATTTTAACGATTTTAAGCAACGCATCATGCCTTGTTCCCATTCGATAAAGTCGTGCATTATAACCTAGCTCTATAGGGAGACCTAGCACTATTTAGTGATAAAACAACAATGCAACATGCATTGTAAAAAAATAAATCAAAAATTATTTAGCACTGATCGTTAATTGATCCAACGACCAACGACGAGCATCAAAGTCTAACGCAATAGCAGCATCCATTGACTCCAAATGGCGCTGAAAATCCAACTGCAATACTCGCTCTACCGTACTAGCAATCTCGGTAAAACCAATTTGACGTTTCAAAAAGGCATCAACGGCTACCTCATTTGCAGCATTGAGCACCACAGTTGCAGCGATACCATTCTGTAACGCTTGAAATGCCAACTGCAAACATGGATAACGATCTAAATCCACCGCGCTAAAATTAAGCTCAGCTAACTGTGATACATCGAGCGCTGGCGCCCCAGTGGCAGCCCTTTGTGGCCAATTTAGTGCATAGCCAATTGGTATGCGCATATCGGAGACGCCCATTTGAGCCAACAAGGAACCATCACAGTATCTTACTAAGGAATGCACAATACTCTGCGGATGTATCACAACCTCAATCTTATCCAGCGGCATAGCAAATAACCAATGCGCTTCGATGACTTCTAGACCTTTATTCATCATAGTCGCAGAATCAATCGAAATTTTTTGTCCCATAGACCAGGTTGGGTGCGCCAATGCTTGCTCTACACTAACATGCTTTAATGTTGCTTTTGATCTATCACGGAAAGGACCACCTGATGCAGTTAAAATAATTGAATCAACATCAACTGGTTTTTTTCCAACAACATAATCTGACGGCATTGCTTGAAAGATTGCGTTATGCTCACTATCAACAGGCAATAAGACGGCCTGGTTTGTTTTCGCAGCCGCCATCATCCAAGGACCACCAATAACCAAAGACTCTTTGTTTGCCAACAACACTTGCTTACCCGCCTGTAATGCAGCCATGGTCGGGCGCAAACCAACGGCACCAACCATTCCCGATACGACGATATCGACTTCTGGTGCTTGTGACATTTGCACTAAAGCAGCATCGCCACTCAACACTTTTGTTGGCGAACCATCCAGTTTATGTTTCAGTAAATCAGCAGCTCGGGAATCTGCAAGCACAGCATATTTTGGTTTAAACTTGCTGCAAAGCGCAAACAGCGCATCAACATTGCTATTTGCACACAATGCATGCACATCAAATTGATCAGCATGCAAAGAGATTACTGATAATGCTTGTTGTCCGATGGAACCGGTTGCTCCAAGAAGGGTTACAGCTCGACGTGACATATTACCTCACAGATTTAAAAACACAGCGGCTGATGCAAATAACAGCAACACGGGGAGTAGACTATCTATACGGTCTAACACACCACCATGCCCTGGGAAAAAAGAGCCAGTGTCTTTGACCTGTACTAAACGTTTCATCACACTAATCGATAAATCACCAAAAACACTCACTATCGCTGCAAGTAGAGAGACCACAACAAACAAGACGCGATGGCCGGATAAATGAGGCAAAAAGAAATTAGCGATAATAATAAGAATAACGGCAGCAAGCATACCACCCCAAAAACCTTCCCAAGTTTTTTTGGGACTCACACGCGAGGCTAAAAAGCGGCTCCCAAATGCGTGCCCAGCAAAATACGCTCCGGTATCAACCACCCAAGCCAACATACAAGCATACAGCAACCACCTTGGGCCAACACCTGGATGAACACGCATAACTGTCAACGATAGCCACCCGGCACTGAGCACCACCCAGCCCATCATAGCTCTTAAGACATAGCTTTCTAACCCAAAAGGAGAAGATTTTTTCTGAAAAACAATCACCGCAACGGACAACCAAACCCATACAATTAATGCTAAAGATAATAAAACACAAGCAACCCACATTGAGTAGGCTGATGCAATTATAGTGATGACAATAGCGAGATTGAAAAGAATCCTGAACCTCCACGTGATATCGCCAACCAACACGGACCACTCATAAGCGGCGAACAACATGAAAAGCATAGCAATGATGGAAAATGTGAAGCTGGGCAACTCAAAGATAGCTAACCAAACTAATGGAACGGCTATACAGGCTGTTAGAATTCTAAGTTTAAGCATTATCAGCCTCAATCTGCTCGACCGTTTTACCAAATTTCCTACAGCGTTGCTGAAAAGCAGTGATAGCCTGCTCAAAGCTGTACTTGTCAAAATCCGGCCATAACGTCTCAGTAAAATACAATTCAGCATATGCTGACTGCCACATCAAAAAATTACTCAAACGCATTTCGCCACTGGTTCGGATCATGAGATCAAGCTTAGGCAACTCCGAGAGAGAAATGTGCTTATTCATCTCTTCTTGCGTGATATCAGCAAGTGCCAAACAACCTTCAGAAACTTTTTCGGCAACTCGCTGCGCTGCATTGGTAATGTCCCAAAGACCGCTGTAATTAATTGCAAAAACCAATTGCAATCCAGTGTTGTCTGCTGTTATCGATACAGCACTGTCCATCTCTTGTCTAACGTTAACGGATAAGTTGCCATGATCACCAATAAATGAGATTTTTACATTTTTTTCATGAAGAGCAGTAACATGTTTAGCCAGCTGTTTTACAATCAAACTCATTAGATGAGAGAGCTCTTCTTTAGGACGCCCACCATAGTTTTCGATACTCAAGGCAAACAAAGTCAATACAGAAATATTATTTTCAGCAGCAAATTCAACTGCTTTTTGAACCGCATTGACACCAGCGACATGTCCGGCAGCTCGTGGCAATAGTTTCTTTTTAGCCCAGCGCCCATTACCATCCATGATTATAGCAACGTGCTTTGGTATATTCTGCTCACTCATGTACACACCATCCTTACTGTTAATACATAATATGGTAATTAAACAACCATGAGATCTTTTTCTTTTTCATTAGCAATGGCATCCACTTTAGCAATAAACTGATCGGTTTGTTGCTGAATCCTCTCTCCAGAACGACGCACATCATCTTCTGTAATTTCTTTTTCTTTTTCTAACTCTTTAAAAGTTTGATTTGCTTCACGACGAATATTGCGAATAGCAACGCGAGCTTTTTCAACTTCCTCGCGCACTAGTTTAACAAGACCGCGTCTTCGCTCTTCGGTGAGTGGCGGTAATGGCACGCGAATGACGCTGCCTGCAGAGCTTGGATTAAGTCCAAGATCGGACGTCATAATTGCCTTCTCGATGTCTGCTACAAGATTTTTTTCCCAAGGCGTCACCACCAACATACGCGCACTTTCGACAGATATGTTAGCTACTTGGCTCAAAGGAGTTGGGCTACCATAGTAATCAATTGATATATGCTCTAAAACAGATGGATGCGCACGACCAGTGCGTAACTTAGAGAGACCATGAGACAGCGCATCAACACTCTTCTCCATACGATCTTTAGCATCTTGAATGACATCATCAATCATTACGATTACTCCTTTGTTGATATGAATATAGATTAACTGACTATAGTACCTTCAGTATCACCCATGACAACACGCAATAATGCACCGGCCTTTTTCATATTAAAAACGCGTATCGGCAACCCATGATCACGGCACTGACAAAAAGCCGACAAATCCATGACTGAAAGCTGCTTATCCAGCGCCTCATCAAATGACAAGGAATCATACAAGGTAGCCTGTGGGTCTTTTGCTGGATCGGCAGAAAAGATGCCGTCAACGTGTGTTGCTTTTAACAACACATCCGCAGAAATTTCAATGCCGCGTAAACTGGCTGCTGAGTCAGTAGTTACCAGTGGGTTACCGGTACCGCCAGCAAAAATCACAATGCGGTTCTCGTCTAAGTGATGAATCGCTTTTCGGCAGTTAAAGTGATCAACGATTCCACTCATGGGGATCGCTGAGAGGATTCGCACTGGCATATTATGACGCTCAAAAGCATCACGCAAAGACAAGGCGTTCATGAGGGTAGATAACATGCCCATATAATCGCCTGTGATTCGGCTAATACCAATTTCAGACAATTCAGCGCCACGAAAGAAGTTACCGCCACCAACGACAATTGCCACCTGAACACCGTGCGCCTGAACTTCAGAGACTTCTGCAACCATACGATCCAGCGTCGCTGGATCGATGGCAGCATTGCCACCATTCATGAGCGCTTCACCGCTCATTTTGAGTAGAATTCTTCGATAGACTGGCTGTGCCGATGTCATGTGGCCTAACTCCCTGCGACTTGTGCTTTTACCTCTTCTGCAAAATCCATAGTTTGTTTTTCAATGCCTTCACCAACCTCAAAGCGCACCATGTGATTTAATGTTGCATCAGCGGCTTTTAGAAGCTGACCCACCGTTTGGTCTGGGTCTTTGACAAAAGGTTGACTGATTAGACAGATCTCTTTTAGAAATTTACTGACTCGTCCTTGCACCATCTTCTCGACGATCTCATCTGGCTTACCTGATTCTTTCGCCTGTTCAGAAAAGATCGCTTTTTCTTTCTCTATCAACGCTGAATCGACGCCTGATTCGTCAATTGCTTGGGGATTTGATGCTGCAATGTGCATAGCGACATCTTTAGCTAATTCAGGTTGTGACTGACTCAAATCAACCAACACACCGATACGACCACCGTGAATATAAGAACCCACCATTGCCGGAGACGTCATTAACTGACAACGACGTACTTTAACGTTTTCACCGATCTTATTGATCAATGCTTGACGTTGCTGCTCAAAAGTTTCTGTACTGTCTGCAGAGACTGGCAGGGCCATTAACGCCTCAACCGTATCTACTTTTGCAGCCAGACCAGATACCACTAACTGCTCTGCAAATTGTAAAAAGTTAGAGTCACGAGCAACAAAATCCGTTTCAGAATTTACCTCGATCATAAAAGCAGAGAGACCATCTTCGCTGCTGCAAATTTTGATGATACCTTCTGCCGCAACTTTGCTGGCACGCTTGGCTGCTTTAGCCTGACCACGTGTGCGCATGATATCTATTGCGTTATCGAGACTACCCTCGGCCTCTGTAAGCGCTTTTTTGCACTCCATCATACCTGCACCCGTTATTTCGCGCAGTTCCTTAACCATTTGAGCTGTAATTGCAACCATGTTCCGTTCCTCAATTTATCTTTGACCCAGCAGCATGACTGTTTTCTTGCCATGCCACTGAGTCACATTATTAAAATTAATCCTCAGCTTTGCTTGCTGTCTTTTTAGCAGCTGCTTTCTTAGCTGCAGGCTTTTTGGTAGCTGCTTTCTTAGCAGCAGGCTTTTTGGCAGCCGCTTTCTTTGCAGCAGGTTTTTTAGCAGCAGGTTTTTTAGCAGCAGGTTTTTTAGCAGCAGTTTTTTTGACTGCTGGCTTATCGGCGTCTGTCTCACCGCTATCATCTGCAGTGGTCTTTTTAGCGACCTTGCGAACCACTTTCTTTTTTGCCTCAACTGGCGCTTCTTCAGTGGGGGCTGCTGGCTCAACCACTTCTTTGATAACAACTTTTTTAGCTTTTACAGGTGCTTTGGCCGGTTTAACTGGCTTGATCTCTTCTAACTGCATAGAGCCACGAGTTTCAATTATAAGGTTCGCAGCTGATTGACAATAGAAACGAATGGCACGATGCGCGTCGTCATTTCCAGGAACGATGTAATCAATATTATCTGGACTGGAGTTGGTATCAACGATACCAATAACAGGGATACCCAAACGATTAGCTTCGCGAATGGCAATCTTCTCATTATTGACATCAATCACAAATAAGGCGTCGGGTAAGGAGCCCATGTTTTTGATACCTGACAAGCAATTTGAAAGCTTATCTTTCTCTCGAAGCAAGTTAAGGACTTCTTTCTTAGTGTAGCCTTTGATTTGAGATTGCTCGAACAACGCCTCAAGCTCTTTCAGACGCTTAATGGACTGTCGAATCGTTTTGTAATTTGTCAGCATACCACCCAACCATCGGTGATCGACGTATGGCATTCCGCAGCGAGTCGCTTCTTCACGGACCACTTCACTGGCTGACTGCTTAGTGCCGACAAAAAGTACTTTACCGCGATTTTTGATGGTATCTTCGATAAAGCTCAATGCATCACGAAACATCGGTAATGAGTGTTCTAAATTAATGATGTGAAGCTTTTGGTGACTGGACCAAATGTAGCGCTTCATTTTTGGATTCCAATAACGAGTTTTATGACCGAAATGGACACCAGCTTCTAACATCTGGCGCATAGAAATGGATTGCAAGCTCATTGCGTTTTCTCCGGGTTGGTTATGCAGTATTGCAACTTCCACAGCTCCCGAAACCTGACCACATCTAGTGTATGGCACCCCAGGCAACGTTGAGGGACTGTGTGACTTAATAAATCTGTGAACAGCAACCTTTGGTGGTTGCTAAACACAGCGATGCTTTATACCATACTCCCTTCCACACAACAACAAGATTGACTATGGCTATCCAATTGAAGTCAGAAAGTGACCTCAAAAGCATGCGTATCGCCGGCAAACTAGCCGCGGACGTTCTCGAAATGATCGAACCCCATGTCATGCCTGGGGTAACGACTCAAATGCTAAATGACCTTTGTCATCAATACATTACGGAACATCAGCAAGCCATTCCCGCTCCGCTTAACTACCGCGGCTTTCCACGCTCTATCTGCACCTCGGTTAATCAGGTAGTTTGCCACGGTATACCCAACGAAAAGCCACTGAAAAATGGCGACATTGTCAACATTGATGTCACGGTCATTAAAGACGGCTGGCACGGCGATACGAGCAAGATGTATACGGTTGGGCAGGTACCACCCTTTGCCCAACGTTTAATTGATGTCACTCAGCAATGCCTGTATCTAGGAATCGCCATGGTAAAACCTGGCGTGCAGCTCGGCGATATCGGGGCTGCAATCCAAGCGCATGCGGAAAAAAATCGATACAGTATCGTTAGAGAATATTGTGGCCACGGCATTGGCACAACTTTTCACGAAGACGCCATCCAAGTTCTGCATTACGGCACACCCGGAACAGGACTGACGCTTCAAGAGGGTATGACCTTTACTATTGAACCCATGGTTAATCTGGGTAAGCGTCATGTTAAGTTACTCAACGATGATTGGACCGTGGTTACCAAAGACCGCAAGCTATCAGCTCAGTGGGAGCATACATTAGCTGTGACAGCGAGCGGTGTTGAAGTGCTTACACAACGCAGCAACGAAGAGATTCCTGGCATATAACACTCATCGAATAACACTTAATCCCAAATTGACGCAGTGCTGTATGGCGAACCCGGAAGTGAAAAAAAATCACCCGACACCAAACGGTAATCTTGGTTAACACTCGCAATAGCACGCATGGTACTCTCTGGCAGAACCAAACTGGCTGACGCGAGGTTTTCCTGCAATCGACCGGCATGCGAAGACTTAGGTATAACTGAAAGACCGCGTTGTTGCAGCCAGGTTAAAATTAACTGCGCGGGGGTCATACCTTGCTGCGTGGCGTAGCGTCTAATCTCGCGATTACGCAATACCACCGGTTCATCGCTTTGTTTTATCACGTCAGGTCGATCGCCTGAGCCCAAAGGAGAATATGCGGTGAGGTGAATACCCTGTTGCTGACAAGCCATGAAAAGCTCTTCTTGCTGCAAATAGGGATGACATTCAACCTGATTGACTGCAGGGATAACGCGCGCATCGTGGCACAACTGAACAATTTTTTTAACCGAAAAATTTGAGACTCCAATACTGCGAACAAGATGCTGCGGTATTGCCTCCATAGCACGCCAAGTATCAATCAATGGCAGTGTCTCAAGCGCAATAAAGTCATCTCCTGATCGCGCATGATCAAAACCTAACCCCTCTCGCATCGCAACCGGCCAGTGCATGAGGAAAAGATCGAGATAATCCAACCTAAGCTCTTTTAATGTTGCTTGCAGTGCGGGCAATACTGCATCTGGCGCATGAAAGGTATTCCAAAGCTTGGATGTAATCCATAATTCATCTCTTGTAACATCCCCTGACTGCACAGCATCTTCAAGCGCCCGACCAACTTCCACTTGGTTCATATAGATCGGCGCACAATCAATGTGGCGGTAACCCAATTCGATGGCATGACGCACGACTTGATAGACCTTTGAGGACTTTGTCTTCCATGTCCCCAGCCCCAATACGGGCATTGAATGCTGCGTGTTTAACTTAACCTGTCGCATCGAAAAACCCCTGAATTACCTCTGAGAAAACTAAGCATAGCGACTCAGATGGATTCCTTCAACTGAGTTGATTTCGCTCAAATGAGGCGAAGTTAGCTGTCGTAATGAACTCGAATGGACGAACAACTTATGACTATTTTTACGGAACAGCATTTCGATTATGTTGATCCAGCATCTCTTTTAAAGCGAATTTCATTTGCAACATTACAGTGTTACTCTCTAATTATTTTCTTTGGAGCACTGGCAAAATTATTAGGTGATCCAGCGCAAGTCAGCGAGACCTCAACTTTCTTTTCGACCGCATACTTTATTAGCTTGATACTTTTAGCAGGACAAGATCGCTTTGTTTTTCATATTGATTCATCTGCTTAAAGCAACCACTCAATCCATCAATAGCTATTTAACGTTCGTATTATTAGATTTAGTTTATACTCAGTCATTTTATTTGCCTTTATCATTTCTTTTTCAACATCTTATAGGGTAGAAACTCACTCATTATTACTTGGTCTATGTTTCTCACCTTTTTTGGTAATTTATGAGTTTTCTCAACGCCGCTGGCAAACCATTTCTCTCACGCTCGATGACCATCATTTCTTTTGCGATTGTTACTTCGTTTCTTATTGCCAGTAAATCCTTATTGGCCACTCAGCAAGAAGCGATATTTGTTGCCTATCTTTCTATTACAGTGAATTTCAAAGTTGGCCGTCTCGGACTATTTTAGCAAACAGTAATTTACTATCTCGATATAACCATAAATCCAATAAATCAAACGGATCGATCTTGGCACAAATCAGGTTTGACTTTTATTAATCTTTTTTATTACTGAGGCATTTTAAAATCAATAGCCATAATGTCTTTAATTGGCTAAAAAGAGTTATGCCGCTTGCATTGGCTCGAGTCAATGGTGAAGCTGTTTGGTATTTACGGTGTACTCTTTACGCTTGGCGTTCTAACCTTGTTGGCCAGTGCCGTATAGCTTTTTAGAGTCAAGCAACATATCGGACTTAATTCACTGTGGTGCCAAAAAATAGACGGCAATATCGTATTGCCCTAACTCTTTGCTATTTAAGAGCACATGAAACATGACTTGATCAGTCGATCAAATAGTATCAGCAAATCTTTTAGCGCTGGGATTTTTTCAAAATAGTTACACTTCAGGTCGCCGACTAGCCTGAGGTGTAACTGTTTCATCTGCTGCCTGATCATGGCTGACAGACTGACTGCTATGACTAACTTGATTTCGCCAAAGAGACAGTTGAGACAAAATACCGCTTGAGTAAGCCACGGCAGGGAGGCTTGAAAAACCTAATCGCATCATTAGTCCAGTGAAATGTCCAACGTGCGGGTGCGGCATGTATCGAGCCAAGTATGACAATAAAAAACAGCCAAAAAATATTAGGCCGAAGTTTGTTACGTGTTTTACCGATGATGATTTGGCTGATGCATTAGTTGTTGAATGTTTGACCCCATCACTTTGATCCCGATTAGTATTGTTCCGCCGGACTCGATGATATGAACGTGTACCCGCATGATTTTCCGAGGGTAATCTTGCTGCAACAGTAGAGCGGGAATACGTGTCTGATGAGCTGTACTCGCGCATTTCAATTTCGACACCGCGTCGTGAATCATCGGCCATCGCTTTACTGCGCGCTTCAGCATGCTGAATCCGCTCTTGGTCTTGGATCTGATCGATTATCTCCATGACCTCTAATATTCTCTCATCCAACTGCTGACGCAATGTCATGATTGATATCAAGCGTTCATGAGTGCCACACAGCTTCTGCCAGGTATCGAGCGTCTCATGGCGCGACAACCATCGCTCACTAAGATAGACCAGATCTTGCATAACCTTAAGCCGACGTAACTGGAAATCTTTCTCGGTCTCGCCACGAGCACATTTCATCTCGGCCAAATCATGTGCTGCCATTTGCAGACGAAAACTGTGGGTTTGCGGTAAGATTAGACGCCATAATTGATACAGCCAACGCCCAGTTACCGGCTGCTTATTAATACTCCACGTCGAAAAATTTTGTGATTGAACATGTTGCGTCAAGACCTTACTAACTGGCCCCATTAATGCATTTTTTTCCGATACATCAATAACCAGTCTTGAATCATCACCAGCCTCATTGCCTGAACGCTTCAAACCAAAAAATGAGAAATCCATCGACGCCTTTTCAAAACACCCCAACTGAGAAGAAAGATTGAGCTTTGCATCTTGATAGTACTGACGTAACACTTGACGAGGCTGCCTTAATTTTTCGATGAAATTATCATCATCTCTATGATCAAAGCTATTCAGCGAATACCATAACCTCGAAATGACTGTTGCCTGCTCCTCAGACACCACAATTTTACCCGCCAGATTGGCGATGCGATTATATTCATCAGCCAACGCATCAGCCGATACCTTATCGCCAACACGTTCCGATAAACTCAACAATAAGGTTGATTGTAACTGCATCACTGCTTGCATATACGCCACTTGAGCCGACGCGCCTTTTTCAACGCGTTGCGCGCATCGCTGAGCACGGTACCAATACTCTACAAGCTCCGTGTCCTGTTGTGTTCTATGGTCCGTGAATGCTCGTCGCACCATCGGGGAGAATCGCTCAGGGCAGGCACAATGATCTTTCAAGGTGGCCATAATCCATTGACTGGTTGTCGCAGGAAGGAACTCCTCAGGATCAACATCATTCGGACAAGTCATAAAGCCCTCTGGCAGCACTCGGTAAGCTCTATCACAAATACTTAAAACATAGGCACTCAGCCACTGCATGTGGACAGCGTTTTTTGACAACCCTTGGTACAACCATTCATCAAGCTTATCCGCACCTAAGCCTGACAATCGTTGCAACCGATTACGCACTGTGGCCTTGAGATCACCCGATTCATCGAAGATATTGAGGATGCCTTCAGCGAGGCAGCGCTGCAGCCACTCCT
This sequence comes from uncultured Coxiella sp., assembly GCA_902623005.1. Taxonomy (GTDB): domain Bacteria; phylum Pseudomonadota; class Gammaproteobacteria; order Coxiellales; family Coxiellaceae; genus UBA9148. The sequence continues at coordinate 95,853 of CACNSC010000004.1, read as the reverse complement.
CACGATTGGACTCCGCTTCACAAGCAAAACTAGCGTATTCAAAGACCAGGGCGGAAGAAGGTAGAGGAATCACGTGATCAAATAGTCGGGAGTGGAACCCTAGCGCATTAGAGGGGTCGGTAGCAGCCTTTTCAGTCAGATTACTGATAAAATCAACCGTGTCCGTTGTGATGTAGTTTTCAAGTTTAAACATGGCACCACCCTCGCTGCTGTTAACGATTAAAGAACATTAACTCAATTACAATATAACATTTTACTCAATAACACCCATATCGTTAACGAGATAATGAGTTGTTAAGAAAAAACTGCTGGCTCATCCGATGATGCTGACCAAAAATCAGCAACGCGCTTGACTAATCACACCGAGATCAAATGAACCGCTTTTCTGTAACGAAGCAAAAAGCACTAAGAACGCTCGCAACCCGACAGCCCCATCAAAATCGTTGCAAGGCAGAGGCAGGCACTGCAATTAAATCATCAATCACTCAAGCACAGCGAAATCTGAGTCCATCATTGCTGACATCATGCGCTGCCTAACATCATCTACTGTACCCACTGCGTCAATTGTTAGGTAGGTCAAATCAGAGAGTTGATTTTGTTGTTGGTAATAGTTGATGACCGGCGCAGTTTGTTTAGCATAAACCTGTAAGCGATGGCGCACCGTCTCCTCGAGGTCATCGTCTCTTTGTTCTAGAGGCTCGCCAGTAATATCGTCAATACCCGGCTGTTGGGGTGGTTTATGTTTAATGTGGTAGACACGACCAGAACTGGCATGCACACGACGACCAGACATCCGTTCAACAATTTGCTCATTGGGGACTTGTAACTCGATAACACAGTCGATATCAACACCGCCTGCCCGTAGCGCTTCGGCTTGCGCCACAGTGCGCGGAAATCCATCAAGCAATACGCCCTTCTCGCAATCTGCTTGTGCGAGTCGTTCATGCACCAAAGCAACGACGATCTCGTCAGACACTAATGAACCGCTTTTCATGATCGATGCAATTTGCACGCCCAGAGCAGTTTGTGCTTTGACAGCTGCACGCAATATTTCGCCTGTGGAAACGTTTGGTAACCCCAGTCGCTGACTTAATAGCTCAGCCTGAGTTCCCTTACCCGACCCCGGTGGCCCCAGTAACACGATTCGCATGCAGCGACTCCTCAATAAAAAAGACAGCGCATTTTTTACCGGATTATGCCCTCCCTGTCCAGATAAGATCCTATTCATTCACCTTAGGACTCAAGCAGCCGCGCCGTTCCTGTGCGTGTCACGTTAATTTGCTTATGAAAATGATGATTCAAGCTCCAAATTGAAAACTTACCTTGGTGCCCGGGGGTAAATCCCTCCGATCTAAAAAGTAAACAAGATTTGGCACCAAAGCCACCTCGCCACGACATGGATAGCTGAGCATTTAAGGCTGGGTATCGTCTTAACACAGCGCCCGAGGAATCATAGATCTCCCAGCCTTTATTCCAATGAGCAGTCCTACCATGGCCACACAAAACCATGTCGGCTTGATAACTCACCGCAAGCATTCTTGCCATACGAATCCCAGATAATAAACGATGGGTTGTGACTCGGATTTCAAATTGTTGCAGCAGATCGCTCATGCTCGGTGTCGCTGCAAATAATAACCAGCTAATAAGCGCTAATACCAACATCGTTTCAAGCAACGAAAATCCGCTAGCCTGTTTGTGATTCATTATTCTTCTGTGATGGTATTTTCTATCATCAGCTCAGGCCAAACGCAGACGAGACTCACGGTATTGCCATCTATTTCAACAACCTCCATCGGGTAGCCGCCAATGCGACAACCGACCTTGCTCTGCGGAATACTTTCTAAATGATCAATCACCAAACCACTCAATGTTCTAGCACCATCGACTGGGAGTGACCAATGCATTTGTCGATTTAATTCGCGCAATGCAATGTGACCATCCACTAGTACACTACCGTTTTTTTGCGGCTTAACCTGGATCGTCTCGTTCTCTGTGTCCAATACAAACTCACCCACTACTTCTTCGATAATATCTCTTAGTGTTACCAACCCCACCAAATCGCCGTACTCATCAACCACCAGGCCGACCGAGCGCTGCTTATCTTGGAAATGTATTAATTGTCGATTCAACAGTGCTGTCTCCGGAATAAAATAGACTGACTCACACACTGATATTAAATCTGATGCCGATACCTCATCACGCAACAACAATGCTGAGACTTTACGCTGACTCAACATACCCTCAACTTGATCGATGTCACCGCGGTAAATCACTAAATGCGTGTGTGGGCAGTCAATAATCTGTTGTTTGATGGTATGCCAATCATCGTTTAAGTCTATACCGTAGATGTCATGCCTAGGCACCAGCACATCAGCCACGGTAACCCGCTCAAGCGCCAAAATTCGCAGTAACATTTGTTGGTAGTTTGGTGCAATTTTGCCTTTGGCATCGAGAACTACGCTGCGTAACTCTGCCACCGACATCGGCTCTACGATACCGTGAGATAGCTTGACACGAAAACAGCGCAACAGTAGGTTCGCAACCGTATTGACCAACACGACCAATGGATAAAATAGCTTTAGTAACGCCTGTAAAATACCCGACACAAAGAATGCTACTTGCTGCGGGTACAAAGCCGCCAACGTTTTGGGCGCTGTCTCTGCAAAAATTAAAATCAGTATCGTTAAAAGCAAAGAGGCAACAATCATGTTTAGATCAGGCATATAGTTAATTGCCCAATAGGTCATTACGGCTGACGCTAAGATGTTACAAAGCGTATTGCCAATCAGAATAATGCCCAAGACACGATCAGGACGCTTAAGTAGTCGGCTGACTCGCCTAGCCTTTTTATTACCCTGTTTCGAGAGGTGTCGAAGTCGATAACGATTCACCGCCATAACACCGGTCTCTGACCCAGAAAAAAAAGCCGATACCAAAACCAACAAGGCAACCAATATGAGTAACCCGTAAAATCCCAAGATTAAAACCCCGTACTAAGACTTATTCAAACTTTTAAACCGACGATGTGTTAAGCATAGGTAACCTATGCTGTAGATGCAATCATTGCCCTTGGGATTATTCGCGCTATAATGCTTCGACCAATTTTTGGCTACGTATCGAGAAAACCCATGTTTAAGAATCTATCTGAGCGCCTGAGTCAGTCTTTAAATAGCTTGCGCGGTAACAAAAAAATAACCAGCACCAATGTCAAGGATACCTTACAGACGGTTCGTAAAGCATTGATTGAAGCCGATGTTGCATTGTCTGTTGTCAAACAATTCATTAGCGATATCGAGGACAAAGCATTAGGACAAACCACCACGTCACAAGTTCGAGTTGGTGATGCCTTTGTTAAAATTGTCTCTGATGAGCTGACCTCGATCCTCGGCGATCAACAAAGTGAGCTTTCTCTTAGCGCACAGCCTCCTGTTGTAATTTTGATGGCAGGCCTTCAGGGCTCGGGTAAGACCACCACGGCAGCGAAGCTCGCCAATTTTCTGCAGGAAAAGCATCAGAAAAAAGTCATGCTTACCTCTGCTGATATTTATCGTCCAGCAGCGATCGACCAACTCGAGACCCTGTGTCAACAAATCAATGCAGACTTTTTCCCCAGTAACCCCAAACAAAGTCCTGAGAAGATTGTCAAAGGCGCATTAAAGCAAGCTAAACAACAATTCAATGATGTCCTCATCATTGATACTGCAGGTCGCTTACATATCGACGACAAATTGATGAGCGAACTCAAGCAGATTAGTAAAATCAGCGAACCCACTGAAACGTTATTAGTGGTCGATAGCATGACAGGACAAGATGCTGCGAATATTGCAAAAACATTTAATGAATCGCTAGAACTCTCTGGTGTCGTGCTAACCAAAGCCGATGGTGATGCGCGCGGTGGTGCTGCACTTTCCATGCGTATGATTACCGGCAAGCCCATTAAGTTTTTGGGTGTTGGTGAGAAAATTGATGCACTTGAGGTGTTCCACCCTGAACGTATGGCCTCCCGTATTTTGGGTATGGGTGATATTGTTTCACTGGTCGAAGAAGCAGAATCCAAAGTTGACAAGAAAGAGGCTGATAAACTTGCCAAAAAGTTACAAAAAGGTAAACGCTTTGATTTCAATGATTTCCTGACACAGCTATTACAAATGAAAAAAATGGGTGGCATGCAATCGATGCTCGGCAAACTGCCGGGTATGGCTAAAGTGCCTCAGGCTGCTCAAGACATGATGGACGAAAAAACACTCTCCAAGATGGAGGCAATTATTCAATCGATGACACCACAAGAGCGCAGCTTTCCTGCCGTATTAAACGGCTCGCGAAAAAAACGCATTGCTGCCGGCTCAGGTACGACCTTGCAAGACATTGGTAAACTGACGAAACAGTTCACACAAATGCAAAAAATGATCAAACGCTTTAAGGGCAACAAAATGCAGAAACGACTGAAACATCTCGAGGGTCAATTACCTCCTGACATGATCGACAAGCTGCCGCCATTAGGTTAAATCATAGCCAATATAAGCCTTCCAAATTGAGATAAATGTGCGTAGAATGGCGCAACTTAGCCGATGTCGCGCCCCCAATTTATAAATAATGAGGTAAAATAAAACCATGGTTGTTATACGTCTTGCTCGCAAAGGAGCGAAAAAAAATCCTTTTTATCATATCGTTGCTGCTGACTCTCGCTTCTCTCGCGACGGTCGATACATTGAACAACTGGGCTACTTTAACCCGACCGCTCGCGGTAATGAAACTCGACTGGAGATCAACCAAGATCGCATCCAACACTGGATTAAGCAAGGTGCTCAGCCAACTGATCGTATACATAGCTTGGTCAAAGAGCACAACAAGGGCGCGCGATCATCTGCGATACCAATGGCAGAATACAAACAAGCTCAGATGGAAATTTCAGCTAAAGCTGCAGCTGCCCAGAAAGCTGCTGCTAATAGCTCAGAAGAAAGCACAACAGAAGCTGAAGAAGCTTAATACTTCTTCTTTAGACTTAACTTGAGCCAATCAATATGTCAGAGCGCATTATCATTGGGCGCCTAGGTGCCCCATACGGCATACATGGTTGGCTTAAGATCACCTCAGATACATCCCCTCCTGAAAATATCCTCAATTACCACGCCTGGCAGATTAAGCGTGGTAACCAATGGTCTATCATTGAACCAGAAAAAACCGATCAACACGGCCAAAAACTTCTGGTTAAGCTACCCGGCTGCGACTCACCTGAAGTTGCCAAACAGTGGACCAACGCACTGATTGCCGTGTTTCGAGATGAACTACCAGAATTACCTGATTACGAGTTCTATTGGAATGACCTGATTGGCTGTGAGGTCATAAATACCAATGGAATCACACTGGGCAAGGTTACACAGTTATTTGAAACTGGCGCCAACGATGTCATGATCGTGCAAGCCAACAAACAACGCTGCCTTATTCCTTATACGGATGATACCGTCATCCAAATCAATCTAACTTGTCGTCGTATCACGGTAGAATGGGACCCTGAATTTTGAGGATTTTTCCATGAAATTTAGTTTAATCACTCTATTTCCAGACATCACTGAGGCGCTGCAGTTTGGTGTGATTGGACGGGCACTTGAACAGCAACTGATTATGCTGAATACCGTCAACCCACGCGACTTTACAGCTGGACCTCACCACAACGTCGATGACCGACCCTACGGTGGTGGCCCTGGCATGGTTATGCTCTATCAACCATTGGTTGATGCTATCCAGTACGTTAAGAAAAACAGTACGTCACAACCTAAGGTGATTTATCTCTCACCCCAAGGTCAGCCGCTGACTCAGACTAAAGTCAACGCACTGAGTGAGCAGAGTGAGCTGATTCTGCTAGCAGGACGTTATGAAGGTATCGATCAGCGCGTGATTGATCAACACGTCGATGAAGAGCTCTCAGTTGGTGATTATGTCGTTAGCGGTGGCGAGTTACCTGCCATGCTCCTCATCGATGCAATTACCCGCATGATTCCAGGCACTCTAGGCCACGACAACTCAAATCAGCAGGACTCGTTTCAACCATTCCTTGACCATGATCACTACACACGCCCCCCAGAAATAGATGGTTTAAAGGTACCTGCCACATTAATGAGTGGCGATCATGGCGCCATTAAGCAATGGCGGCTACGCTCGGCTTTACGAAATACTTGGCAAAAGCGCAAAGATCTGTTAAAAAGACGCATCTTATCGTCTGCCGAACAAGACATTATTCGACAGGTTCAAGAAGAGCTAAATTCACCCCCTGTCACGGATTAAATAGAGAGAAACAGTCATGAGCAACATCATAAAATCAATCGAATCAGAGCAAATCAATGGCAAATCTATACCTGATTTCCATCCAGGTGACACCGTTGTTGTGCAAGTCAAAGTAAAAGAAGGGAATCGCGAACGTCTACAGGCCTTTGAAGGCGTTGTTATTGCTATTCGTAACCGTGGGATCAACTCAGCTTTCACTGTTCGTAAAATCTCACACAACGTCGGCGTCGAGCGTGTTTTTCAAACTTACAGTCCTTTGATCGATAGCGTAGCAATCAAGCGCCGCGGTGATGTCCGTCGCGCGAAATTGTACTACTTACGCAACCTAACTGGCCGTAAAGCTCGCATTAAAGAAAAAATCAAGAAATAACAATATGTTAAATAAAAAAAAGCTAGCAACGCTAGCTTTTTTTTCGTCTGTTAATGATGATAGTCACCCTAAACCTCAGGATAAATTGGGTCGTTTTTAGCAATCAAGTCCTCTTCTGTAACAACATCAATCCGATCATCCTGATCAGCCTGGACCTCTTGCTCAGGTGCAGTAATCACTGACCGTTTGGGTAAACAACAACCAATCACACTGGCTGCAAGCAGACACACTAAAAACAAGCTAAATGATTGCTGATAAGCCACGATCGAACCCGCCACCACTTTATGCTGAGCTTGGACTGAAAATGGATTATCCAATACCCAACCAATCATCGGACCCAGAATAGGTGCAGAACCAACTGAAAGTGTATTCACAAAACCGATACTGGTCGTCCGAGCACCATGCGGCGCAATCTCATTACCAATGATGTAAGGAATGATGTATGAAGTCACCATTAAACCAAATGCGAACATCAGTGCCACCAGCTCAAAAACAGGCAGATTTGGAACAAACATCAAAACCGCTAATATCAGTGCAGCCAATATGGGGAATGCAACCAAAATTGCCCGACGCTGCGTGATTCGAGAATCCAGCCAACCAATTGCCGGGTTACCTATAGCCGCACCGATGAACACCACATCGCTAACCAGCGTGGCATGTAATAAACTCATTCCATAGGCTTTTTGCAGAAAAGGCACACTCCACAGAGCGACAAAAACCGTAATCATTAAGAATAAAAGACCTGCATAAATGCCGTTCAACCACACCACACCGCTCTTTAATAACCCTGTCACATCACTCCACCAATGTGATAAGGAACGCTGAGTAATCATGGTCACGTTATCGGGCGTATCACGAACTACCAGCCATAACATCGCTGCTAAAACCAAGCTAAATCCAGCACAAAAAAGCATGCAATCGCGCCAACCAACCAGATGGACGAACATTGCCAACAACACCGTGCCGATAATACTGCCAAATAAACCGGTGGTTTCTGCCAGTGCTGTCATGACGCCAAAGCGATTTGCAGGAAACCATATTGAAACGAGATTAAGTGAACCCACGAAGGCAAAGGCCGCCCCAGTACCCACTAACAGACGCCCCAACATTGCAGTCAAAAAGGTAGGTGCCTCAGCAAATAAGGCACAGCCAACAACGACGACTAAAGCACCCAGGGTGAGAATACGCCTGGGTCCAAAACGATCGATTAGCATGCCTGCAGGCATCTGCAATAAGACATAAACAAAGTAATAGCTACTGGCAAGGATGCCACTTTCCGCTGCGGTTAATTGATAGCTGGACATGACTGCAGCCACCATCTCTCCGAAAGAAAGCTGAAGAAAAAACTGAAATAAAACAAATACTAAGGAGACAATCCAGACCATCCAAGCACGAGAGGAGTGAGACATGCGACCTCTAGGTGGCAGCAAGCCTCGCAGACGACGCGTCAACTGATCACCATTTTTGGCAGAAAGCGTATTGTCTCTCATGGACGAACCCTCAAAAAGAACAAAATTTGATCAAAATTGGAAAGGACCGTCATCATACATAATGTTGGTCATAAATCAACCAGTTTTTGTTATTTTTTTATTGTTTTTTGCTCCTTAGCAATTAGGATGTCAGTCTACTTTACAACGTTAAAAAAAACGCTAGCATGAGGCGCAACATCAAAACGACAACATTGATCTCATGACCCATAAAAACACACCTTCAATCGACGAAGCACAAGCGAACCACCTCAGCTATTGTGAGCCAAAGCACCTAGCCTGGCTGAGCTTTTCAGGCGATCAAACGCAACTCTTTCTTCAGGGCCAACTGTGCTGCGATGTCAATCAACTGTCCGATGGCCAGGTTGTTTTGGGCGCGTATTCTGACCCCAAAGGTCGAGTGATTGCAACATTTTTTTTACTGTTTTGGCAGAAAAAATACTTCATGCTGTTGCCCCGTTCCAATCGCCAGTCTCTCATACAAACATTGAGTCGCTACGCTGCTTTTTCCAAGGTGATAATTACTGAGTGTGATCCAGAATGGGACACCTTCTGCCTTTCAAAACCCATTGAGCTCAACCAGGATTTACAACACTGCTCAGCTCAAATGCCATGGTTGCCAAACAGCGATCATCACTGGCTGTTGGTCCCCAAACAACACCGCGATCGACTCAAAAGCTCACTGTTAGAACAGTCTTATGTTCAATTGCATTCGAATACATGCAGCCAATGGCAAATTGAGAACTTGATCCCCTTGATTGAGCTGCAAACCAGCCATAAGTGCCTACCGCAGATGCTACAGCTGGAGAAACTGGGTGCGGTGAGCTTTACCAAAGGCTGTTTTGTCGGTCAGGAAGTTATTGCACGCACGCAGCACTTGGGAAAAGTAAAACGTCACCTCCACAGCCTCACTGTTGAGTCGAAACCATTGCTTCAACCTGGCAACCCACTAATGCTAGATGATCATTGTGAGGCCGGGCTAATCATAACCGCTGTAAAAATTTCAGACGAACTCACTCAGATACTGGTTGTGATACCCGATCATCTGCTTGACCAAGTTCTACAAACACTGGATGTCAGTCAAGATTAATCAACCATTACTTTTAATCTCTTGCGTGCATACTCAGCATTTTCGACTATTGCGCTACCTCAGCCGATAAATCAACGCTATAACTTTGTGAGTAGATTGCCTCATTCAAGGCTTTCTTGTTGTAAAGATCTGGGGTCAAACGTTGCGGGACATAATAAATATCGAGTTCACGCGCCCGTCTGAAAACAGACTTTAGATTGCTGACTGGACTGATAAATCCTTTGTAGTAATCTACCGTTGCTTCTTCGCCTGGCATCGTATGAGAAGTGTAAAATGTCAGAGGCTTTCGAGGAGTTAATAAGACTAGCAACGTGGTATGTTGATTTTGTAAAATTTTGCCTTTAGAGAATAAACTAAAAACTGGCAATCTTCCTAAAACTGGCACTTTGTTATAAGCCTCAGATTCAAGCCCCTCAGATAAAGTTGAAATAACCGAAGTCTCGTTAATTTTAGAAATTATCGATGTCGATGTTGTTTGTCTAGCGGCTTCAGCTGCAGAGCTCAATGCCGACAACGTCAAATCAGCTGCTACCGGCCTTAACACTGAACGCTCAATCGTCGCATCCATGGAAATGGTTCCATCGTCTTCAAAAGTAGGCTTAACGGTTAACTTTAGACCCACATTAAATTTTTCAAACTCTGTACTATCTTCAGAGGTTGCTCCAAGATAAATATCCGTTCCAGCAAAATAAACGCCTTCTTTACCATCTTTAATTAACATGGTAGGTCGAGCGAGAATTTGATCTTGTTCAGCTGTTGAGTTGAATATGTTCATGTCATAAGTGATCTCTGGAATCGATAAGATCTGTTCAAAACTAGTGCTATTTGCTCCATTACTATCTGTACTAATCAACTGACTCGCATAAGTCGTGGTCAAACCATTTAATATGTTTAAGCCTTGGCTATGACTTTTTTGCTCTATTGATAGTATGAGTACTGCATCCACTACAATGGTCTTTTGATTGGGCGCAAGTTTTTCTGGACGGGATTTAGGTTTTCTTGTGGGTGCGTTGCGTAAACTGGATTGATTTATATTCTGATAAATACCCTCTAAATTGAGAACTAAAGGGCTGTTAGGATCCAGTGACTTCAGATGCCGAATAGCGTCATTACCACCCTTAATGTCACCAGACTTATAAGCACTATACAAATAGGCTGAATAAGCACTAGTGACGGCACTGGAATTTTTAGGCAGTAATTTAGCAGCTTTTGCAAAATCTTGATCCGCTAAATCATAATTTTTGCGCTGCATCGCAATCACTGCATTATAATAGTATGGCCATGGATCTTTAGGGCAATAGGTTTTAGCGATGTTATAACCGACTTGAGCCAGTTCCAATTTAGCCACATCATTGGGCTGACCTTGAAGCTGATAACTTAGGGCATTCAATGTATTGAGTGAACAATTCTTGGGGTCCAACCTTAAACCTTGACTAAAGTACTGGCGGGCTTGAACATATTTTTTTTGTTGCAGTGCGCGCACGCCCTGCTGGGCGCTTTGATTAAATTTTGCGCTCGAAGATTGGCTTGTCGTTGCGCAACCCGAGACACTCACCAAAGTTATCAAAGTGCTGACAAAGTAGACGCACTGGCCAAATCTTGCTGCAAACATCATTTTTAAACCTTCCCTGATATATTATTCAAATGATCATACTAAATTTTGCTTTTTTATTGATTAAAAGCAAGTTTTTTCAATAACTTCTTTGAACATCTCCAGTCACAATCAACTTTCATATCCTCAAATCTGAGCTGGCTTGGTTCGCAATAATGGAAATAAAATCACATCGCGAATTGAGGGTGAGTCGGTGAATAACATCACTAAACGATCAATACCAATCCCCTCACCAGCCGTTGGTGGTAATCCATATTCCAGAGCCGCAATATAGTCTTCATCAAAACCCATGGCTTCATCATCACCAGCCTCACGATCGGCTAACTGCTGACGAAAACGCTCGGCTTGATCATCAGGATCATTTAATTCCGAAAAACCATTGGCGATTTCCATACCACCGATATACAGCTCAAAACGATCAGTAATGAACGGATCATTATCATTTGCTCGTGCCAGCGGTGACACTTCTTTTGGAAACTGAGTAATGAACGTCGGTTGAATCAGCTTTTCTTCCACCAATACCTCGAATAACTCCATGTGTAGTTTACCTAAACCCATGGCATCGGTAACCTTCACACCGTGCTGCATGGCGATTGCCGCTGCTTGTTCACGATCCAGTAGTTGCGCCTCTGTAATCTCTGGATGAAAATGCATGATTGAATCTTTCATACTCATACGGGCAAACGCTTGTGAAAAATCAATCTCGCTGCCTTGCCAAGAACAACAAGAATTTCCTAATACCGTTTTAGCTAAATGATTAAATAAGGCTTCTGTAAAATCCATCATATCAATGTAATCAGCAAATGCTTGGTAAAACTCCAACATAGTAAATTCTGGATTATGGCGAGTAGAGATCCCTTCATTTCGAAAGTTACGATTAATCTCATAGACTCGTTCAATACCACCGACTACCAAACGTTTTAAGTATAGTTCGGGCGCGATGCGAAGAAATAAGGACATATCCATCGCGTTATGATGAGTCATGAATGGCTTGGCAATTGCACCACCCGCTTGGACTTGCATCATTGGAGTTTCTACTTCACGAAAATCATGGTCATCGAAGTAACGACGCATAGCGGCAATTAAATCAGAGCGAACTTTAAAAATAGTACGCGTCTCTTGATTCATCATTAAATCAAGATAACGTTGTCGGAATCGTTGCTCATGATCAACTAAGCCATGAAACTTGTCAGGCAATGGTCGTAGCGATTTGGTCAATAGACGCAACTCAGTTACATTCACCGATAGCTCACCGGTCATGGTTTTAAATAGGACACCACGCGCACCGACAATATCACCTAAATCCCAATGCTTGAACTGCGCGTACAAACCTTCAGGTAAAGCATCACGAGAAATATACAGTTGAATACGACCCGACATGTCTTGTAAAGAAGCAAAACTAGCTTTACCCATGATGCGACGTAACATCATTCGACCTGCAACGACAACTTCCACCGATTCGGTTTCAAGCGTAGCTTTGTCTTTTTCATCATGGCTATCGTGCAACGTTGCCGCCAAGTGCTCGCGCTTAAAGTCATTCGGAAAAGCAATCTGTGATTGACTAATTTCAGCCAATTTATGTCGACGCTGCTCAACTTGATCGTGAAAAGAAGGATGGGCGTCGTGTTCTGTTATCTCGTCGTGATTGTCGTTACTCACACTGTTTCCTAGTAGATGATGAAATTGGCACCATGATAACCAAGCACGATTACAATCACAACCGAGCGTCCATTACTGGCACCAAAAGTCAATCATGCCAGCTGCAAACTGCTGCTTACTTGATCAGGTGGATGCTTTTAGCGATACTGATTTCTTCATGGACAAGAACTACTGCACAGTATGGAATCTTTATCGCACAATTTACATCGTCTACTGCAGACTATCGCAGCCACTGCTTTTATCATTATTACACTCTTGATACTTAAATATTGGTCCAATGACATCGTATTTTGGGTAATAGGTGCCACCTCGCTTGCCTCGAGCGCAACAGTGGTTTTTTTTACGCCACACGCGAAATCCGCGAAAAATATTCAGATTTTATCCAGTTATGCTATCGCCTTGTTGGTGACCTTAGCTATTCGAGAAATTAAGTTTCGATTGATAGAACCTTACACGCAGAATCATCTTGATCCATTTATGTTAACGCTGATTATGATTTTTATTGCCATTTTCATCGCACTGTATATTTTTACACTGTTGCATATCATCCATCCGCCCGCTACTGGCCTGGCTTTATCAATGGCTGTGCATGATCCTGGCTATCAGGTTTTTTTGTTACTAATGTCGTTGGCCATTCTTTTGATCATAACAAGATCGATTTTCTTACCGCTACTTAAGGACATTTCAACTTAAGACGTCGATCAAAATAGACTCTTTGAACAAGGAGCATAGAATGCAGCGCACGATCATGTCGATGTTAAAAAAGACAGGTATTACCGTAAACGGTTCCGCACCGCATGATATACAGATCATCGATGATAGCTTTATCAAACAACTACTCAAAAATCCCTCGCTGATCGCTGGTGAAGCATACATGCAAAATGCTTGGGATGCTCAAGCATTGGATCAATTCTTTTTTCATATTTTCAAAGCTGGCTCGACCTCACGTTTTTTCGGCAGTTACCATAAATTTTATGATTTTATTTTCTACCACATTAAAAATCTTCAAACACCAAAACGCTCCCATCAAGTTGCCGTTCAGCATTACAACCTTAGTAACCATCTGTATCGAGCCATGCTTGGGCCATCAATGGCTTACAGCTGCGGCTACTGGCGAGAGGCAAGCAATCTCAATCAAGCGCAATATGCTAAATACCAGTTAATTTGCGACAAGCTGATGTTGACTGCCAATGATACTGTTCTAGACATTGGTTGTGGCTGGGGCGGGCTGTGTCATTATATGGCTAAATACATTGGCTGCCGTGTTGTCGGTCTTAATATTTCGGCTGAACAAATTCAATTTGCACGTGATCTGACAAAATCACTTCCTGTCGATATCGTAAAAGCTGACTATCGAGATCATAAGGTATACAACCCAACAGGAAAAAAATTCACTAAAATTGTTACTGTTGGTTTTTTTGAACACGTTGGTCACAAAAACTTTGGCACTCTATTGAAGACTATGCACCAACAGTTATCTGACGATGGGCTAGCATTACTGCACACCATCGGCTGCCAAACTGATGGCTTATCGAAAGACCCGTGGCTGCATAAGTATATTTTCCCCAATGGAGAAATTCCCACTTTGAGTGATTTCATGAAGGTACTGGGCGATCAATTTATCATTGAAGATCTGCATAATTTTGGGGCAGATTATGATCTAACACTGATGGCTTGGTTTGAAAATTTTGACAAGGCATGGCCTGAACTTGCATCGCAGTTTGATCAAACGTTTTATCGCATGTGGAAATATTACTTGCTGTCATGTGCTGGCGGTTTTCGTGCACGCTTTCTTCAATTGTGGCAATTTGTGCTAACTAAAAATGGCATGATAGGCGGCTATCAGAGCGTCCGTTAATGATGCAAAAAAAAAACATCAACGATCGTACAACCATTAATCTCTATATGACAGCTGAATTAGGTTGCGATAACCTCAGCTCGTTAACTGAATCAATCTGAGAATCATCATGCGAATAATTATCCTGTTCATTTCTTTTTTATGCCTTACTGCAGTCGCGAGCGCGAAGACGTATACCGTTGAAATGCAACGCATGACTTTCTCACCGGAAGTAGTAACGATCAACTCTGGTGATACCGTATTATGGCAACCAACAACATTGGGGCACAATGTTGAAATGATTGCTTCTCCCAATGATACGAGCTTTAGATCTAAGCTCTCGAAACCGGTAAGCTTGACTTTTGATAAACCTGGCTTGTACTACTACGTTTGTGGGCCTCATCAATTTATGGGAATGATTGGTCTAATTGTGGTTGACAATAACTTTTCCAATCGAGACTCAGTCTTAGCCCGTGCACACAAAAGAAACCGGCCAAAACTTACGGAGCTTCTCAAACAAGCACAAAAGAGCACCTCATCTGTTACTCAAGCAACGACGAATTAACATGGTTTTTTATTGCCAAGCATTAAGACTAAAAATACACTCAGGCCTTTTAAAGGCAATTGGTTTTCTTGTTCTTCAACTTCTCTCAAGGAAGCTGATAACAGAAAATCCTATTCTGCGCTGCCTTGTAACTTTAATGTCGCCTCAATGAACTGATCAATATCACCATCAAGTACCGCTTGCGTATTTGACGTTTCCACATTCGTGCGTAAATCTTTTATGCGTGATGCATCCAACACGTAAGAGCGTATCTGACTGCCCCAACTGATATCGGATTTGGTCGCTTCTAGCGCCTGCTGATCGGCTTGCTTCTTTTGTATTTCTAACTCATACAACTTGGCTTTGAGTTGCTTCATTGCCTGCGCACGGTTTTTATGCTGCGAGCGATCGCTTTGACATTGCACCACAATCCCGGTGGGCTCATGAGTTAAACGGATGGCTGAATCGGTTTTGTTGACGTGCTGTCCACCTGCACCACTGGCGCGATACGTATCGGTACGAATATCAGCAGGATTAATATCGACTTCAATATCATCGTCAATTTCTGGCGAAATAAACACGGAAGCAAAAGACGTGTGACGCCTTGCTCCAGAATCGAAAGGTGATTTTCGCACTAAACGGTGCACGCCATTTTCTGTACGTAACCAACCAAACGCATACTCACCCTCAAAACGAATTGTGGCACTTTTAATTCCAGCCACCTCACCCGGTGACACTTCCATTAATGTGGTTTTAAAGCCATGTGCCTCGCCCCAACGCAAATACATGCGCAACAACATCTCGGCCCAATCTTGAGCCTCAGTCCCGCCCGAACCCGATTGGATATCGAGGAAAGCATGATTCGCGTCCATCTTTCCAGAAAACATACGCTGAAATTCCATCCGCTCGATTGCCGCTTGAAGTACTTGCGTGTCAGATTCAATCTCATTGACGGTATCTGCGTCGTGCTCACTGAATGCTAACTCCAATAGCTCAGTGGCTTCAGCTAGACGATTCTGAAGATCATCGGTGCCATTAACCACCTGCTCTAATTGCGACTGCTCGACTCCGAGTGATTGAGCATGCTCAGGGTTATTCCAGACATCAGGATTTTCTAATTCGCGTTGAACCTCTAATAAACGCTGCGCCTTACCGGCATAGTCAAAGATACCCCCGAAGCGCCTGCAAACGCTCGGTTAAGTCCTGAAGTTTTTCTCGCAAAGGATTTATTTCTAACATATTGAGTCCATCTTAGGTTCCGACAGCAGTGCTGCTAACAATTGCTGAAGGTCGATCTGAGTTTGTAGTTGATTTTTTAGGGAAACATAATGGTCGAATAGTTTAATCTCTGGGAAATAATACGCAACCAGTTTTCTCGCCTGTAATAATGCCAAATGCTCACCCTCAATCGCTATTAGCCCAGCGACATGTTGCATCAACAACTCCGCTTGTTCAGCTTTCGAAATAGACTCTGTTTTACCTGATTTAAATTCGGTTAAGATCTGGTGAAACAACCAAGGCCGACCTAGGCCGGCTCGTGCAATCATGACACCGGCACAGCCAGAGTCTTGTTGCGCTGCTTTGAAACTGGCTAAGGAATCAACATCACCATTTGCAATCACAGGAATAGTGACCCAATCGACAAACGGACGAATTGCAGACCAACGTGCGGGTATATCGTAACGCTCCGTCCAATGCCTGGCATGCACAATCAGGCCATCGGCACCTGCTGAGTCAATTGCCTCAGCGACTTGGCGATTCGCCGATTGATCATTAGGCTCGATGCGAATCTTAACCGTTAGTACACCATCGGTTGCCTCTCGCATCGCTTTGACACATCGGTACAAATGCTCGGGATCACTCAATAACCGTGAGCCCATTTTACGTTTACGGATCTTAGGTTGTGGGCAACCGCAGTTTAAATCAATGATCTCAGCGCCCCAGCCACGCACAATCGCAGTAGCGCGAGCAAGAATATCAGGTTGACTGCCTGCTAACTGCACCGACCAGATTTCCTCGCTGTCGTCGCGTAACCGATAACGTGCTGGTTGGTCTGGACGATAAACAATATTATGCGCAGATAACATCTCTGTGGTGCAATAACCCACACCACCAAAACCCCAGACTAGCTTTCTGAAAGGTGCGCAACTATAACCGGCTAAAGGTCCTTGCAACAAAGGCGAAGGCAGTTGTAAATTACCCAAAGTAAGTGGTGCAAGGATTGAGTCGGGATTTTCTAATGTGGCTGACATGGTGTTTAACCAGTATTGATATGAACTTAACTGAACTCGGCACTGGAAACTAATGTAACCACGTGAACCGCAATCCCCTCCGATCGACCCAGCCATCCCATTTTCTCATTGGTCGTCGCTTTCACACTCACTTGTGATATCGGCAGACCCACGATATCAGCCATGGATTGTCGTATTGGGGTGATATGCGGTAAAAATTTTGGTAGTTCGGCAATTATGGTGGCATCAATATTATTGATGGCGAAAGACCGCTCTGCCAACAACTGAAGAATGTGTCTCACCAAGTCAGCACTGTCTGCGCCCGCATATTGTGGGTCAGTATCAGGAAAATGCTGTCCTAAATCACCTAATGCCGCAGCACCCAGCAAAGCATCGGCCAATGCGTGCAACAACACATCACCGTCAGAGTGCGCACTGAAACCTGCCGTGTGGGGGATACGAACCCCACCCATCATCAGATGATCACCCTCGCAAAAACGATGGGAATCATAACCAAAACCAACACGCATCATGTCACTTTCTCCTGTCGCAATACCCATTCAGCAACCGCCAAATCACAAGCGTGCGTTATCTTAATGTTGCGAGCTTCACCAGTGATCATCTTCGGTCTTAAACCCTGGCGCTCAATTGCACTGGCCTCATCCGTAATGCGATATCGATCCTCGTCATTCAAATCTTGTAGGGCCTGCAACAACACAGCATAACGAAACATTTGCGGTGTCTGCGCCTCCCAAATCGATCCGCGTTGCAACGTTTTTTCCACCACTCCCTGTTGATTGACCTGCTTGATGGTATTGGTAGCGGGTAAGCCCAAAAGACCGCCGACGGCATCATCGCTGCACTCGGCAAGCAACCGCTCAAGCGCTTGCTGACTCAAACACGGGCGAGCTGCATCGTGCACCAATACCCAATCATCTGCTGATGCTCTGTCAGCCAATGCCAACAACCCCTGCAACACAGAGTCATGGCGCAGCTCACCACCACATGTGGTGATTAATTTATCTTTAAAATCAGCACTCGAACTTGGCATCGTCCAATGATGATCATTTGGGTGCAACACAACCACAACAGACTCAACAGCGGCATTTTGTAAAAATACTGACAACGTATGATGAATCAAGGGTTTTCCCGCCAAGTTAACGTATTGTTTCGGGCATTTTGCACCAAAACGTTGGCCAATACCGGCTGCAGGTATCACCACCCAATATCGTGAAATAAGCGCTGATGAGGTATTCAATCGTTGATAACCTGATAAAAGACTTCACCGCGCTTAATCATACCCAGCTCGTTGCGAGCTTCTGCTTCGATCGCATGATGGCCGGTTTTCAGCTGATGAATATTTTGCAATATCACTTGGTTACCTTGATGTAATTGATGATTTTTATGCTCTAACTGACTGATGTCTTGATTAAGCTGCCATACACTGGTGATGCCACCTGGCATAAACCAAAGCTGATATTGCATAAATACTAGCATTATCAGCAATCCTGAGCCTAACCACTTTGTCATCAGTCACATCCACCATAATAATGACAACACATTATGATCAATATTATATCAGTGACTTTAAAATTAATAGCTATTTAGCTATTTTCACTGGTTTTTTTAACTCATGTTAGCTTTCGCTCGCAAACCTGAGAAAGCTTGCATACCGGCATACGGCGCTGAACTGCCTAATTCTTGCTCAATTTTAAGCAGGCGATTGTACTTGGCTACCCGATCAGAACGACACAACGAACCGGTTTTAATTTGTCCAGCTGCAGTAGCAACAGCAAGATCGGCAATAGTAGAGTCTTCGGTTTCACCCGATCGATGTGAAATCACAATACCGTAATCTGCTTTTTTAGCCAAACCGATCGCAGCCAAGGTCTCAGACAAGGTACCAATTTGATTGAACTTGATTAGAATTGCGTTAGCCACGTGTTGCTCAATCCCCTGGGCAAAGATTTTTGGATTGGTCACAAACAAGTCGTCACCAACCAGTTGCACTTGATCACCCAAACGTTGGGTTAATGCTGACCAACCGGCCCAATCACCTTCATCTAAACCATCTTCGATTGAGAGAATCGGATAGTTCTTTACCCACCCCGCCATCTTATCAATCAACTGCTCGGAACTTAGCTGCAAGCCTTCCGACGTCAAGTGGTAAGCGCCATCGCGATAGAATTCAGAACTAGCGCAATCCAAACCTAAATAGACGTCTTGTCCAGCACGCAAGCCAACGTCTGCAATTGCCTCCATGATGCATTCCATCGCAGCCTCGTTGTTGGGCAAGTCTGGAGCAAAGCCACCTTCATCACCTACTGCGGTCACTAGGCCTTGCTGTGATAAGCGTTTTTTCAGAGCGTGAAAAATCTCAGCACCGTAACGTAATGCTTCAGAAAATGACGGCGCACCGACAGGCAACACCATGAACTCTTGAATGTCTAAATTATTGTTAGCATGCGCACCACCGTTAATGATATTCATCATGGGTACTGGCATCGTGTAAGGACCAGAACAACCTAAATAACGGTACAGGGGTAACGATTGGTCAGCAGCTGCAGCGTGTGCCGCTGCCAAAGAAACACCTAAAATAGCATTAGCACCTAACTGGCTTTTGTTTTCAGTGCCGTCCAATTCCAACATTTTCATGTCGATGCCTTCTTGCTCATCCACTGGTTCGCCCACCAATGCGGTGCTGATTGGACCGTTAATGTTTGCCACGGCCTGTAAAACACCTTTACCACCATAACGCTGTTGATCACCATCACGCAGTTCCAAAGCTTCGCGCTTACCCGTGGAGGCACCCGATGGCACCATGGCACTGCCCGTAACGCCCGAATCCAATTCAACATCGACCGCGACGGTAGGATTCCCTCTAGAATCTAGAATTTCTCTTGCTGCAATAGTTTTGATCTTACTCATGGTTTTTTCCTTATGATTGAATTCGAAAGAGATTAAACGGTAGCGGTATCGACGGATGCTTTAACCAGGTCTTCCAACCAAACACCGGTTTTTACTGCTGCATTGATTGCTAGTAGCGAGTCCAGCATCGCTGGCATTTGCGCTAATGGCCATGAATTAGGACCATCGCTCAAGGCTTGATCTGGATTAGGATGAGTCTCCATAAAGACACCACTAACACCAGCAGCAACTGCTGCACGTGCTAACACGGGAACAAAATCACGTCGCCCACCTGAAGTAGCACCTTGACCACCTGGCATTTGCACGGAATGCGTGGCATCAAAAATTACTGGTGCTTGCGTCTCTCGCATAATAGCTAATGAACGCATATCTGACACCAGGTTGTTATAACCAAAAGATGCACCACGCTCACAAACCATAATATTCGGATTACCGGTTGAACGTGCTTTGGTCACTACATGCACCATGTCTTGTGGCGCTAAAAACTGACCTTTTTTAATATTGACCGGTAAGCCTGTCTCGGCCACTTTTGTGATGAAGTTGGTTTGTCGGCACAAAAACGCAGGAGTTTGCAAGACATCGACCACGGATGCGACTTCGTTGAGCGGTGTGTCCTCATGCACATCGGTTAATACGCGAACATCTAAAGTCTTTTTGACGTTTTCTAAGATAGCCAAGCCTTTTTCTAAGCCAGGGCCACGAAAACTGTGAATAGAGGAACGATTGGCTTTATCAAAAGAGGCTTTGAAAACGAACGGTACCGCGCGCTGATCCGTCATGGCTTTGAGCTCACTGGCGACCTGCATCACCAAATCTTCGCTCTCGATCACACAAGGACCGGCGATAATTAGCAAAGGATGGTTAAGACCGACTGGATGAGTACCTATTTTGACCACGCAACATACCTCAGCATGTAAAAAAAGAACTCGAATCATACTGGATCAAGGCGGTTTTGCAAGGATATCGCCTGTGCTAGACTCGCGCCCATGGCACTGATTCAATTAAAAAACATTCACTTGAGCTTCGCGGAAGCGCCGTTGTTTAACGACCTGTCGTTGCAAGTAATGCGCAAACAACGCATTGCCCTCATCGGACGTAATGGCACTGGCAAGTCGACCCTACTTAAAATAATCCAAAAAATCGTGCAACCCGATACTGGATTGATTGAAGGGCAAGCGCATACCATTACCGCCTTGCAACAAAACGTGCCGGACAATCTCAGCGGCAATGTGCACGATTTCTTGGTTACTAGTCTCGGTGATGAAGCTGCATGGCAATCCACACACACGGTCGATCGCATCATTCAAGAGCTCCAGCTTAACCCACAGGCACAGCTATCCGATTTATCCGGTGGTGAAATACGCCGATACTTACTCGCTCAAGCCTTAATTCAAGAGCCTGATGTGCTGTTACTCGATGAGCCAACCAACCACATGGACATGCCAACCATTCAATGGCTGGAAAACTATCTAATCCAATCACAACTGACCTGCATTCTCATCACCCATGATCGCAGTTTTTTACAACAGGTTGCCACTCACATTGCTGAACTTGACCGTGGCGAACTCACCACATGGGCCGGAGACTACCAAAGCTTTCTCGTGCATAAGTCTCAACAGTTAGACGCCGAAGAACGAGCCAATGCTTTATTCGATAAACGCCTGGCACAAGAAGAGCGCTGGATTCGACAAGGCATTAAAGCACGCCGCACGCGTAACGAAGGACGCGTGCGCGCACTCAAACAAATGCGTTATGAACGAGCACAACGTCGCGAACAGCGCGGCCAAGTGAAGCTCAACACACAAGAACAAGCCCATAGCGGCAAACAAGTCTGTGTTGCCGATAACATCAGTATTCAACTCGATGGCAAAACGATCATTAAAAACTTTTCCTGCATTATTCAACGCAAAGATAAGGTCGGTATTATTGGCCATAGTGGTTGTGGTAAAACCACATTAATCCGCTGCTTACTCGGTCAACTGCAACCTGACCAAGGCACAGTGACCTTAGGAACACAACTGGATATTGCTTACTTTGACCAACACCGACATAGCTTAGACATTGATGCCACACCGATGGATGTCGTGGCGGAAGGCCGCTCCCATATCACGATCAATGGCCAATCCAAGCACATTATGAGTTACCTGCAAGACTTTTTATTTTCACCTTTACAAGCTCGCAGCCAAATCCGAACACTCTCGGGTGGCGAACGCAATCGCTTATTACTCGCTAAGTTATTTTCACAACCGGCTAATTGTTTAGTACTGGATGAACCGACTAATGATTTAGACATCGAAACCTTAGAGTTACTCGAACAATACTTGGTGGAGTTTGATGGTACCGTGATTGTCGTTAGCCATGATCGCACCTTCATTGAAAACGTTGTGACACAAACCTATCGGTTTGATGAACGCGGAAACATCACCGAACACATGGATCACTTCATCGCCACCCCCAAGATAGCTTCATCCACTAGCGAAAAAACAACGACAAAATCCAATACTAAGAAAAGCACGTTAACCCATGAAGAGCGTAAAGAATTAAATAAGCTGCCGACAAAAATTCAAAAACTCGAAGCGAAAATAGCGCAAGCACAAGCAACACTCAATCAACCTGACTTTTATCAACAGCCCCAAGACGTCACACAACCACAAATTGATCGTTTTGAATCTCTGCAGCAAGAACACGATGCCCTCTATCAGCGCTGGGAAGAGTTGATGGAGAAAGATATTTAACAACCATGATGGTTAACAATTAGTACATGTTGAGCAATCACATAAGCAACCTTTATATGTACCACTATAAAAATACCCAGTAAAATCAAGGGTGTTACAAAGTTTACGTTGTTATTTCGTTCAAGGAACATCGTCTGAAAAAAGGACTTCGATTAATCATACGCCAGATGTGAATCTAACCTGGCGTATAATCTACTTCTAGATCTGGCAACTCTCCATCATTACTCTTAATGCATCGATAGATTTAAGTAACTTTACGGATTACATCTCAGAAATGATCTGAAACGATCTGTTTCTAATCGGA
Organism: uncultured Coxiella sp.; assembly: GCA_902623005.1. Lineage (GTDB taxonomy): Bacteria > Pseudomonadota > Gammaproteobacteria > Coxiellales > Coxiellaceae > UBA9148. The sequence continues at coordinate 72,774 of CACNSC010000004.1, read as the reverse complement.
AAGTCACTGAAAACCGATCGATTTAATTTAATTCAAACAAACGTCGATCAAGCGTACATTCAAATGCCTCTGTTGAGTTAGAAGCAGTAGCGTTATTAAACAACGACTGGTCACTACCCGATGGCTTTACTGATTCGGCAATCATAGACCCCGCTAATAAAACACCAGGAAACGCGCCGTATAATAATCCTAGATAAACAAATGCTCCCCATGGTCGATCCTGAATCTTTTTTTCTAAATAATCCACTGGCTTAATCACTAAGTTATCTCGCACTTTTTCCACCGGATAAATCACGGTTCCAATTAAGTTAAATAATAAATGACTCAATGCCACCGTCATTGCATTACGACGCTTAGATAATGCAGACATCGCAGCAAGGATACCGGTAACTGTTGTTCCCCAGTTAGAACCTATTTGTAATGGGAACATTTGATCGCGAGTAATATAACCATCCAAGTTTAGTGCCGTCAGTACCGACGTGACCACAGAACTTGATTGCATCAAGATCGTTAAGCCACAACCTAGCACGATATTTAAGTACGGGTTGATATTTAATGAACGCTGAAAGATATCCAAAACTTGCCCTTGGATTAATTGACGTAAAACTTTAGTGAGCGCATAGAGACACACACTGATCGTAAATAATCCCAAAATAATCGACAAGGCACCTGCAGCAGATTCATCTAAACCCATATCTGCAAAAACCCCACCCCCAAGTGTACTTAAGTTAGTACAACCGGCATAGCGTGGGTCCTTTGCAATGGCTTTAATGAAATCTTTATTGGGTGAAATTAATTGTTTCATCAGATCATCGACAATCAGATCAAAAAATTCATATTCCTCACCACTTCCTGAGTCTGATATACCCTCAGTCATTTTACGTGACACTGTCCAGTAGAAATTTGATGAGGTCTGAAGGATAACAGCAATCATCAAGGACCACATGTTGAAGAAATCATGCATACTTGATGTCGCAAAACCTTTGGCAAACTGATCATCTTCATCTAATGCTTTTTTGTACCAGAACAAAGCCACCAAGTTATTTGTCATGGTAGTACCAATGTTGGCCCCAAAAACCATGTACATGGCAAGGAAAGGGTTTAGTTCATTAGCGCCGACTAAACTGACAATGAGCGATGTGGCTGTCGAAGAGCTTTGTAAGGCAACAGTTATCAACTCGCCAATCGCAATTGCACCCGCAGGGTCATGCACCACGTCAAATAAACCCGCTGAATCACGACCGCCTGCAACTTTAGCGCCATTACCCACAAGCTTCAGACCCACCACAAAGCAATATAGCAATGTTGGCACACTGATGACACGTGCTGTAGTCAATAAAGTTGAAGGGCGATTTGCCTCTCCCTCTGAAGACAACGTACCCCAATCAGATGAACCATCATCTGAACCATTGGGTGTATTTCCCGGTATTTCATTATCGCGGAAGGTTAACTCAACCTCACCTGACACAACACCTTGCTCAATATCTCCTTGATTAGCATCCACTCCATTAAGTTCATTATATGAATCTTGCAACGCACCCTCATCTTTACCCTTCAATGTAATCTCCTTGATTTATAGATGACGAATATAAAAAATTCCGTTTAAAAACCGGCAACATCCTAGCAAAATAAAAAAAATTAAAATAGGTGATAAATATCTGCATTAATAGATCGAATATAACAAAACAAAAGTCTGTTTTTTTATAAATCAATGCTGAAATTAATGGGCAAATCTATCTATTTATCTAGCAACTAAAATATCAAAATCAGCACTTTCACTCATAAAAATAAATAAAAGATTAAGCAAATATTATTTTTTTACTAGGTGTTTAATTGATAAGACTGTAACAATACCCTGTCCTTAGTTAATAGATTATTAGCAAAATAGTGATTCAACACGGGCACCTTAAGATCACTCAGGGGGATAAAAAAAATGCTTAGACCAGTAAAAAACCACTGTCCAATCACCATTCAATTATTAGCGCTTAATGGTCAATCGCACCTGCGGATAAACTTACAGTCATGATCCAGTCAGCGTCGATAAAAAATAACCTACAACAATTTTTTCTTAAACAATTACGCAATGACATTGAACTCTATGACGAGGACGATGATGAAAAAATTGTACGCTGCGTGCAACAAATCATTGATGAACTGGAAAAAACCGATCTTAAAATCTCCGGTTACAACAGCAGTCAGCTGTTTAGCCAGAAGTCTATCAAAGTGGCATGTGAAACCAATACCAACGCCTGTGTGGTTGATGACAAGTTCTACATCACTGCACCCTTAGAAGATCTCTATGTAGACACGTGTTTCCTCATAAAAAATAATCAACTGGCTTTTAATTGTATCGACCCATGGGAAAATATGAGTTTTAAAGGCACAGTGAAAGTAGAAATTTATAATGAAAGACCCGACGCAAAGGAGAGATCGGTACGCAACAGCTACAGAGAAGCAGAGCGCGTCATATCACAGACGTTTAAACAACCACCCAGTATTAAAAAAGCCATTAAAGAACAATCAAGCTGCTGTAGCATTTCCTAAAAATATCGACTAAACAGCTTTTCCGACTATTGATGTGAATATATGGTAAAGATTTTTTAAAAGCAAGCTGTGAAAAACATTAAAAAACTCCAGCACAAAACTTAACTGCTTATTCCTAAATGACAAAAAAGTATTTGAGTTGACTTCGTCTAGATACGTAAAAGAACAAGAAAAAGTTAGTGATATTTTTTATAGCGACGATACACCAAACCATGCCCATCAAATTATAAAAATAATAGCTGACTGGACAGAGGACTAACACCAAAATGATGTACGAAAAATTTCGAATCAATAATACTTTTGGATAACCATGATATAACGGATCAAAATAACACAGAGATGGCAAAACTGACAATCCGGATCCAACCACAAAAATAATAAGTAGCTGACTTTTATCGACATAATCAACACCAAAGAGACCGAGAATATACTTGGAGAAAACACTAATTAATAAGCAACCCATCAGTATACATATCAACTGAAATTTATTTGATAAATTGAGATTTCTCTGATGGACTGTATGTGGCATATCGACAGATAAGCGCGGGGTTAATAAGCTTCTAACGATATTCGAAATCATATTGATCATATTTGAAATAACTAAGATCGCACTATAATAACCAACATTTTTTTCTCCATGCTTATTCACAAGCTCAACAATAAGCAAATCGATAAACTGAATCAGGACATATATCACCGTATTGAGCAAAAGCACTCTAGAGTAAGACATCCATACTCGACTTAACTTTGCAGTCACACTTTGACTATTTTCTAAATACTCACGTAGCTGCTTACCATATTTTATTAACAGAATACCGGCTGAGATAATCATACAAATTAGTGAGCTAACAGCAATCGTTAATGCCATCCAGATAGTCAGATGACTCTCATTAAAATTGAGATGAAATAAGATAAAAAAACCAATAAAACAAACAATATTAAAAGCAGCATTACAAATAACATTTGCTATAGCCACACTGCGAAATGCTAGCAGATACATGCCAAACAAAATAGTTAAAGAGAATACAGGTACTATGAGCTGCACATAAACTGCTAGATGGAAATGAGAAATATTTTGAAATCTTGCATGAATCAAATAAAATACAATTGAAAAACACAAAATACATAACAGACAGAATAGCAAAAACATTCGACAGATAATGCGTATATTCCATTTTAGAAATTGCCCTGCAGCCTCGTAATTTCCCTCTGCAGCATATTGAGAAAAAAACTTTACTAGAGCTCTAGTTGAGCCTAAAAGAAAAAAAGGTGTCGCCAGTAAAAGAAATCTGATCGCTAAAGAAAAATCCCCATAAAAACTTGCATTAGTTTGCCGTGATATATAGCTACCAAGTATAAATGTCATCGCATAAGCAATAGCATACAGGGGAGTATTAGCTAGAAAATCCTTATAGCCAATAAGATCCGACTTATGCAAATTTCGATTCTCTTTACTAATCAATGAGCCATCTTCCTTGAGATAAAATAGCACTTAACGAGATAATATCACTGAGCTAATCAATTTAATAAGACTATAGATTTGTTTTTGGAACATCAAATTTTAAGCCACCACTTCCTACGTCATCGCCAGAGATAGACGCAGGATAGCAATCAATCCAATTAGGACAGCATTGCACGGACAAAGCCTAAAAATAAGGGATGAGCATCACGAGGATTAGAAGTAAATTCCGGGTGAAATTGACAAGCAATGTACCAACGATGGTTCGGTATCTCGACCACCTCAACCAACTGCCCATCAACTGATTGACCAGAAACACGCAATCCTGCTGCCTCTATAGATTCGACATAAGCTGGATTAACTTCATAACGATGGCGGTGTCGCTCGGTAATTTCCTCTGCACCATAAGCCAAAGCCACTTTTGAATTAGGCTGCAAGCGACACATCTGCGCCCCTAGGCGCATAGTACCTCCGACATCCTGATCCTTCTCACGCAACTCTTTCTCACCGGCTTGGTTGACCCATTCATTGGCCATCGCAATCACTGGATGTATGACGTTTTCATCAAACTCAGTACTGTTAGCTTCTTTCATTGCCAAGCAATGACGAGCAAATTCAATCACAGCAATTTGAAGACCCAAACAGATCCCTAAGAAGGGAATATTATTTTCGCGAGCATATTGAGCTGCCATCACTTTACCTTCAATACCTCGAACACCAAAGCCTCCAGGTACAAGAATACCATCAGCATGCGCCAATAAAGCCACACCCTCTTGCTCAAGCGCCTCGGAATCCACGTATTCGATATTCACTTTTGTTTGGGTATGAATACCGGCATGAATCAGCGCTTCGTTCAAAGACTTATAAGCATCAGCGTAGTCAATGTATTTTCCAACCATGATCAAAGTTACCGATTGGTTTGGATTTTTATGCCAATCGACCACTTGTTGCCATTCTGAGAGATCGGCATCGGAGCTTTTCAGCTGTAACTTATGCGTAACTCGTTTACCCATACCTTGCTGTTGCAACAAAATAGGTATCTCGTAAATACTCTTAACATCTTTAAGCGAGAATACATCGTCAATAGCAACGTTAGTAAATAGAGCAATTTTCTTGCGGCATTCATCCGACAACTCATCTTGAGAACGGCAAGCAAGGACATCGGGCTGTATACCGATTGAACGTAATTCTTTCACCGAATGCTGCGTAGGTTTGGTTTTAATTTCGCCAGATACGGCGATATAGGGAATCAATGTTAGGTGGATAAAGAGGGTATTTTCAGAGCCCAGCTCTATTCTCAATTGACGAATCGCCTCAAGAAATGGCAACGACTCAATATCACCGACAGTTCCTCCGATTTCAATCAACGCAACATCGGCGCCTTGCGTGCCCTGTTTAATTTTTTCTTTGATAGCATCGGTAATATGAGGAATGACTTGTACCGTTGCACCCAGATAATCGCCTTGTCGTTCTTTGCGAATTACATCTGCGTAGACTTGACCCGTAGTAAAGTTGTTTTTCGAGGTCATTTTGGTGCGCACAAAGCGCTCGTAATAACCCAGATCAAGGTCAGTTTCAGTACCATCTTCAGTAACAAAGACCTCGCCGTGCTGAAAAGGACTCATAGTACCTGGATCAACGTTGATGTAGGGATCCAGTTTCATCATAGTAACTTGCAGTTTTTGCGACTCGAGAATAGCGCCCAATGATGCCGAGGTAATGCCCTTGCCCAGTGAGGACACAACACCACCTGTAATGAAAATATACTTTGTCATTGGTCACTCTTCTCTTTGAAATGAATAAAACGCGATGATTATACGAGAACTCAGTGCGTTACCCAACCAGTAATACTCATGAAAAAACTTAAACCAGGATTATGATAGCCAGGCCCTAGCATCTTTTACATCTTGATGAATTTGAGCAATTAGGCCATCCACGTCATCAAAAGACCACTCAGTCCTCAATTGATGCAGAAACTCGATGCGTAAATATTGGCCATAAATATCACGAGAAAAATCTAGAATATAGACCTCGAGCAAAGGCCTTTCTAATTCAAAGACAGGACGGTAACCAATACTGGCTACGCCGTTGGCAACAAAATCTGGGCCGTGAATTCTAACGACAAAGACCCCAGTGAGCGGCGACAAAGATCGATATAATGGAATATTTGCTGTTGGCAGTCCCCATGTCCGTCCTCGCTGGTCACCATGAACCACGGGGCCGTATAAACTGTAATGACGCCCCGTCAATTGCTGCACCAATGGCAAATCCCCTTCCACTAATGCTTGACGCACTCGAGTACTACTGACTCGCATACCACTGAGCATCATTGATGGGATTTGACGTACCTCAAAACCGTACTGCTCTCCCAATGACGCCAATAGATTAAAATCGCCCTGGCGCGCGGCACCAAACCGAAAGTCATCGCCAACAATAACCATCTTCACATTCAATCGGTCGACTAAATACTGATTGACGAAATCAATTGCAGGTAGCTCGGCCATGGCACGATTGAAGCGCAATGAAATCAGAAAATTAAGAGCGTAAGGTTGCAAAGCAAGCCATTTTTCACGCAATCGCATCAAACAAATTTGACTCTCTCGACCAGCAAAGAAATCTTTTGGGTGCGGATGGAAGGTAAGAAGCACGGAAGGCAATCGCAGTTGTTTGGCGCAGGTAATCGTTTCCTGCAACAATTGCCGGTGTGCTAAATGTAAGCCATCAAAACTTCCCAAGGTTATCACCGAACCGTGTTTGAAATACGATTGAGTTTTATAGGGTATACTACGTAATACTTTCACTCACTTTCCACCAACTTAAGATCATTCAAACGCAAACCGGTCACCCACAACGCTCCCAAATAGAGACACAAAGAAAAGGCGATAATAGTCAATAGATGCCAACTTCGTGTCCAAGTACTCCAGGTAATCCATTGCTGAATCGGACCCGCTGACCACAATACAAAACAAACCAAGACCGCGTTAGCCGATAACGCCCTGACAGTAAATTTCTTCCAGCCAGCTCGGGCTTGATAATGTCCTCTTCGTACCAGCGTTAATAGCAAGTAACCGCTATTGAAATACGAGGCTAACGAGGTCGCTAATGCCAATCCAGCATGACGCATGGGGTAAATTAAAATGATATTGAGCACTAAATTAACCAGAAGTGCGTAAGCTGCAATCTTGACCGGCGTCCGAATATCTTGACGGGAGTAAAAGGCCGTCGCTAATAGTTTTACCAACATGAACGCCGGCAAGCCAAAAGCGAAAGCCACCAAGCTCATTTTTGCCATCATTAGATCAGTCACCAAGAACTTTCCGTGTAACAATAATGTTGCCAAAATAGGGCCAGATAGAAAACACAAACCCAGCGTTGCAGGTAACCCCACTAGAAACAAAGTTCTCAACGACCAATCTAAAGTGCTTGAATACGCTCGCTCCGAGCGATTGGCAAAATGGCGCGATAAATTAGGTAATGAAACCGTTGCTAACGCAACACCAATCACACCCAGGGGCAGGAAAGTCAGCCGATCCGAATAGTACAGCCAAGAGATACTGCCAGTAGGCAAAAAAGAGGCGAAAAATCCATCAAGAAGCAGCCCCAATTGTGCAATTGAGACACCAAACAATGCCGGCACCATTTTTTTCAGCACACGCCAAACACCACTATCTCTCAAATCGAACTGCAATTTTGGTAGCAGCCCACGATGATACAATGCAGCCCACTGCAACCCACACTGCATCAAACCACCAATTAGAACACCAGCTGCTAAGATAAAAATAGGTTGATGAAAAAATAACACCCCAACAAAAGCCGAACCAATCATCGCAACATTCAACAATACGGGCGAGAGAGCCGGAATGGCAAAACGTTGCCAGGTGTTTAATACCGCACCGGCAAAAGCCGCCATTGATATCAGCAATAAATAAGGAAAAGTGATTGCCAATAGTGTTTTAGACAGCTGATAACGTTCCGGATGACCCAAAAAACCCGGTGCAAACAAAGCAATTAAGCCTGGAACAGCCAACTCAGCCAACAAAACAATCACACACAACGCGAATAATAGCGTACCGGCGACCTTCCCGATAAAAGCCCCAACCTCGTGCGCTGGTTGCTGCTCTTTGTACTCCGTCAAAATCGGAACAAATGCTTGTGAAAACGCGCCCTCTGCGAATAACCTTCTGAAAAAATTGGGAATTTTAAATGCAATAACAAAGGCATCAAAGCCCGCACTTGCACCAAAGAAACCCGCAAGCGCAACATCTCTAACAAAGCCCAAGACACGTGAAACCATGGTCATACTGGCAACAATACCGGTGGATTTGACTAGTTTTTTACTCATTCTTTGGGCAACATCTGAAAACTTCGTTACATAACGTCCTGCAAGATGTTAGCTATGCTATCTAACTCATTCATGCAAAACAAGGAATCAAATCATGCGCCAGACTGCATTGACAAATTGTTTGAAAACCGGCATATTTCGCAGCTTCTCATTAACACATGTACATTAACTGGAGTATCCTTTGGCTAATTCCCCACAAGCAAAAAAGAGAGCGCGTCAAGCTGATAAGCGCAGAGATCACAACATGGCTCAGCGTACAAAAATGCGCACTTTTCTGAAAAAGGCTCAGAGCGCTATCGCTAACCAAGATAAAGAGTCGGCTCCTAAAGCCTGTGCAGACGCCATCAAAATTATGGACATTGCCTCAGGTCACAACATTATTCACCGTAACAAGGCATCTCGTCTGAAGAGTCGCTTAATCTCCAAGCTTAAACAGCTGACTAGCGCATAATTATTACATCAACGCTCGTGTTCGATATCGCTGATATTACACGAGCGTTTTCAATTATTTCCCTGTCGCCTCGCCATCAGCACTACTTGATTGATCTTGATGCGACATAATCGCACCGCATAACTGATCACAACCCTGTCCTGTCACCCCGGAAATCAAAAATACAGGCCCAGTCCATTGCAATTCCTTCACAATGGCATCGCGGTTCTCCTCAGCTTGATTAGGCGACAAAGTATCAATCTTGTTGAGCACCAACCAACGCTCTTTTTTGCCTAATTCTTGATCGTATGAGATCAGCTCATGCTCAATTGTCCTTATTTCAGCAACCGGATCAGCTGCTAACGGGCCGATATCGACCACGTGAAGCAACAAACAAGTTCGACTCAAGTGCTTTAAGAAGCGAATACCCAAACCCGCACCCTCACTTGCCCCCTCAATTAAGCCTGGAATATCAGCAATCACAAAACTGCTGGCGTGACCTAGTCGAACCACTCCTAAATTAGGATATAACGTCGTGAATGGATAATCCGACACCTTGGGCCGTGCATTGGAAACTTGTCGAATTAATGTCGACTTACCAGCATTGGGCAAACCCAATAAACCGACATCCGCCAACACCTTCATTTCTAACTTCAAGTTTCTCGATTCACCAGCAGAGCCTTTTGATGTCTGGCGAGGCGCGCGGTTAGTGCTGCTCTTAAAGCGCGTATTACCCAAACCATGAAAACCACCTTGTGCGACACAAACCCGTTGATTGGCTTGAGCCAGATCCGCAATGCATTCCATGGTGTCGGCATCATAGACCACCGTGCCTACGGGGACCGTCAATACCAAATCCTCCGCCCCCTTACCGGTGCGATCTCGACCCATACCGGGCTGCCCATTCTTTGCTCTAAACAAGCGGCTATAGCGGTAATCAATCAACGTGTTCATGTCCATGGAAGACTCCAAATAAACACTGCCACCATCGCCACCATCACCACCGTCAGGCCCGCCTCGAGGAATAAACTTCTCGCGACGAAAACTCAGACAACCAGCACCACCATTGCCAGCCTCAACGCGTATTAATGCTTCATCAACAAACTTCATATCACCTCCTGGATCATCCAGGTTTCATCTCAGCATAAAAAAAGCCCCATCATTAAAGATGAGGCCTTTTATAAAGAATAATAGTCGGCTTATTAACCCACGTTCTCTACCGAAACGGTACGGCGCTGCTTTGGACCTTTTTTTGAAAAAACCACTTTTCCTGCGACTAAAGCGTAAAGTGTATGATCTCTACCCATACCCACACCAATTCCTGGATGCCAGTGTGTACCGCGCTGACGGGCAATAATATTACCTGGGATCACCGATTCACCACCAAAATGCTTAACACCTAGAAACTTAGGATTGGAATCGCGACCATTACGGGTACTACCACCTGCTTTCTTATGAGCCATAATTTACCTCTATCATCTTGTTAAATTATTGATATTAAATAAAAAAATTAAACTTAAGCCGAAACAGCAATGTCAACGACTTTAACTGCTGTGTAGTCTTGTCGATGGCCCATTTGCTTCATATGATGCTTACGGCGCTTGAATTTGATGATATGCACTTTCTTTGCTCTATCTTGTGCAATCACTTCAACGGTTACTGTTGCACCAGCGACGTGAGGCGTTCCAATCTGCTGCTGGTCGCCGTCTGAAATCATAAGGACATTGGATAACTCGATTTTCTGACCTACTTCGGCTGTCATTTTCTCCAAGCGGACCACGTCGCCCTGAGCAACTTGATATTGTTTGCCGCCGTTGGCAACTATTGCGTACATAAGTCTTCCCCATGTGTTACTGATTTAGATAAGTCGCAGGATTGTACGGAATCTTGTCGCCCCAATCAAGCAATTATACCTTCCTGATTTCGATAATCTTATTTATAATGACGGTAAGGCTATTGCCTTGACAGATTACAGCGATGCTCCTACGATTGCGTCATGAAAATCATCTCTAAGCATCCGCCAAAATTAGCTGACTTAACAGCCAGTTGCACTGAAGATTTAGCGCAACTTAATCAACTCATCATCGCCAAGTTAGAATCACCAATTCCGCTGATTCAGGAGGTGGTCAAACATATCCTAAAAGGTAACGCCAAACGTTTGCGACCTTTAGTCGTCATTCTTAGCGCTCGAGCTACCAGTCATACATTCGGAGATAATCATTTATTATTGGCAGCGATTATCGAATTTGTTCATACTGCAACTTTATTACACGATGATGTTGTTGATGAGTCCCGATTGAGACGAGGCAACCAGACCGCCAATAGCGTCTGGGGTAATTCAGCTAGCGTGCTTGTTGGTGACTTTCTGTATTCTCGCGCCTTTCAGATGCTGACTGAACTCAAAAATGATCGAATCATGCACATTCTAGCCACAACCACCAATATGCTTGCCGAAGGTGAGGTTTTGCAGCTAATGAATCGCGATGAGATCGATCTCACCGAAGCAGATTACTATGACATCATCTATAGAAAGACAGCAAAGCTTTTTGAATCCTCTGCGGAAACGGCAGCAATTGACACCCCTTACCAACAGAACTTAGCCGACTACGGTCGTAATCTTGGCTTATGCTTTCAAATCATTGACGATCTGCTGGATTATACTGGTGAAACCAGCAACACAGGCAAAAATATTGGCGACGATCTTAAAGATGGCAAGATGACACTACCCCTAATTTATGCCCTTAAATCACTCAACGACGAGCAGCATTACACAATCAAAAAAGCGATTGAACAAACGCCGGAGCAATCACTGCCTGACATCATTCAGTTAATTCAAACCAGCAAGGCGATTGATTACTGTTACCAGCAAGCCGAGCAATATGCCAAATTAGCAATTCAAGCCGTTACACCACTTCCCAATTCCATGTACAAAACTAGCCTGACTGGTCTGGTTGAATTTGCCCTTCAAAGGAATTACTAAGCCAGCCTGACTACAAACTTTACAGTTAGCCTGCTATCAATTTATAATCAAAGTTGATGTTTTTAAAGGAATAAACATGTCACGCTTCATCCCGTTTTTTATTGTTTTTCTCCTACTTTGTGCCGGAATAGCAATCTTTCTACATACCGGAATGGGTATGCTATTTATTGCTGCAATGGGCTTTTTGGTATTGGTCGGCCTGTACGATCACCTTATCTCATCGAACAATATCCTCAGGCTATACCCCATTATTGGCCACTTGCGTTTTATCTTTGAGGCAATACGTCCTGAAATTCAACAATACTTTGTCGAGAGCAACTCAAACGGTAAACCTTACGAGCGTGAATTGCGTGAGCTTGTCTATCGTAGGGCACGAAATACTGAGGATACGCATCCCTTTGGTACGGAACGATCGATCACTCAATCTGGCTATCAATACTCACAACACTCCTTAAACGTAGTAAAAACAACCGCAGAATGCGAACGCGTTTTATTTGGTAACGAACAATGCAAACAACCATACAGCGCTTCAATTATTAACATCTCAGCAATGAGCTATGGCTCTTTGAGTGCAAAAGCCATTCGCACACTAAATCGTGGCGCCAAGCTTGCTGGAATAGCGCATAATACTGGCGAGGGCGGACTAAGCAAGCATCACCAAGTTGAAGGAGGTGACTTAATTTGGCAACTGGGAACTGCTTATTTCGGCACCCGAGACAAAAAAGGAAATTTTGATCCAGAAACCTTTAAAGACAAATCACAATTAGATGCCGTCAAGATGATTGAAATCAAACTTTCTCAAGGTGCAAAACCATCACACGGTGGCGTATTACCGGCTCAGAAAATCACTCCTGAGATCGCTGAAATCAGAGGCATTGAAATGGGTAAAGATTGCGTCTCACCTCCAGTTCATACCGCCTTCTCAACACCGATTGAATTGATGCTATTTGTACAAAAACTTCGTGAACTTTCCCAAGGCAAACCCATTGGATTCAAAATCTGTATCGGCCATTACCACCAGTTTTTATCCATTTGCAAAGCCATTTTGAAAACACAAATCTACCCCGATTTTATTACGGTTGATGGCGCTGAAGGTGGTACAGGTGCCGCTCCCGTTGAATACACAAACCATCTTGGAACCCCTGGTGACGAAGCCGTTGCTTTTGTGAAAAATTGCCTCGTCGGTACAAACATCAAACAACATATTCGAATCATTAGTAGTGCAAAAGTGACCAGCTCGTTTGATATTATCAAACGTATGGCATTAGGCGCCGATACCTGCAACATGGCACGACCCATGTTATTTGCTATCGGCTGCGTACAATCTGTGCGCTGCAACACTAACACCTGCCCAACCGGTGTTGCAACAACTAACAAACACCGCGCCTATGCAATCAAACTCAAGCAAAAATCACAACAGGTAGCGAATTTCCATAAAAATACTGTGAAAAACTTCAGAGACATCTTGGGTGCGATGGGTGCAGATCACCCAAGCAAACTCGGCCCTGAGATGATCCATATGAGAGCACCGAATGCAGGATCAGTAACCTGTGATGAGTATTTTCACTTTATTGAGCCTGGCAATCTATTGTCTAATGACATTCATCCTAAGTATAAAATTTGCTGGCAACGTGCAAACGCAGAGTCATTTGCCTAAATTGCTCTCAACTTCTACTCATTAACTGGCTGTGCTAAAGTCATGGCCAGTACTATCTAGCTACTGATAAGGAAGACCAATGAGTTTGTTATCTGCCTACATCTTTTTTCTTGCAAAAATTGTGACAATTGTTGTCGCTATCTTAATTCTTTTGGCCGGCATTCTGGCACTAGTGGGTACTAATAAAGGTAAAACTCAAGGCAAGATCAGCATCAAAAAAATTAATGAAAAATTTTCTAACTTAAAAGAGCTGATTACCCAAGAAACTGTAAAGAAAAAATCACAAAACAATAAATCAGAAAAAAATTCTAAGAAAAAGAAATCTAAAACACTCAAAGCCCGTCTCTTTATTTTAAATTTTAACGGTGACATCAATGCAAACGAGACTCATGGCTTCAGGGAGATGATTACCGCCATAATTCTTAGTAAAAAAGACAATGATCGTGTATTGATCAAGCTTCAAAGCGGTGGCGGCTTAGTCAATAGTTACGGCCTTGCTAGCTCCCAAATACAACGGCTTAAAGCTGCAGAAATACATACAACGGTTGCAATTGATAAAGTTGCTGCCAGTGGTGGTTACATGATGGCTGCTGTTGCCGATCATATTATCGCTGCACCTTTTGCCATTGTAGGCTCCATTGGTGTTCTTGCACAAATACCCAACTTCAATCGATTGCTGGATAAAAACGCGATTGATTTTGAACAAATCAGTGCTGGGCAATACAAACGAACACTATCCTTATTTGGTAAAAATACTCCAGAAGGGCGCGAAAAGTTACAAAATGAATTAGAAAAAACTCATGAATTGTTTCAACAACACATCGCACTGTATCGACCCGACCTAGACATGAGCACAGTTGCCACGGGTGAACACTGGTATGGTTCGCAAGCCCTGGATCTCAAATTGGTTGATGACATAAAAACTAGCGACGACTTTATCTTGGAGTCCTACCTAGAACATGACCTTTTTGAACTGTCGTATTGCACTAAAAAATCATTGATGCAACGACTCGCGCAAGGCCCGCAAAATCTTCTGCGTGCCATCATGCAATTGCGCGGTCAGCCTGGGCAGGATTTTATCGTTTAAATTATTCTTTTAAAGCTTTATAATAAAATTTACTGATATCTATGCCACATAGGATTGCATCTATGTCCAGCTCAAAGTCGTCAATCAATTGGAAAAACTGCCTTCACCGCTGCAATAACAATGAAACATTGGCGCAAGATCTACTTAATATGCTGCTTAATGAACTACCCGCCAGTAAAACCTCTATCCTTAAATCTTTCAATCAACAGTCACTCACACAGTTTAAACAACACGTTCATAAGCTACATGGTGCATGCGCTTGCTGTGGCGCAGATGCCTTACAGAACCTTCTTGCCGACATCGAACAAGATCTCGATTTAGAGCAAACTTTACCACAGCCAGCTGTTCTATCGGCGTTAATCGACGAAATCGACCGCACCACTAACAGTATAAAGAACTCAACTTACTTGAGCGCCAATTAATGACCAGAAATATTGGATTGCTAGCACTTGCATTGCTTTGGGTCTATAATCTCAGTCGTGAAAAAACAGTCCTTATAAGACCAACATGCCAAAAGAAAACGTAGACGACTCGGAAATCAAAAAGTTTGCTGATGACCAAGTGCAATGGTGGGATCTTGAAGGCCCAATGCGCTTGCTGCACAAAATGAATCCACTGCGACTCGAATATATTGAATCGCGCATAAAGCTGAAAGCAAAGCAAATATTAGACGTTGGTTGTGGTGGCGGTTTATTGGCCGAGGCGCTGGCACGGCAACACGGTTTTGTAACCGCCATTGATATGAATGCTTCAGCCATCGATGTTGCAAGTCGTCACGCAATACAGCAAGGCTTACAGATTGACTACCGTTGTCAAACTGCAGAGGAGCTTGCGGATGAAAAACCGAATCATTTTGACGTTGTCACCTGCATGGAAATGCTTGAGCATGTACCTGATCCTGAGTCGGTCATTAGCGCGTGCAGTGCGGCCACCAAATCAGGTGGCTTCATTTTCTTCTCAACGCTCAACCGAACGCTGGTTTCCTACCTGGGTGCCATCATTGCTGCTGAATATGTACTTCAACTCGTACCTAAAGGTACTCATGAACACAAACGTTTCATCCGCCCTGCTGAATTGCATCGCTGGGCCAGTCAGCATGAACTGTCTTTGCAGCACATCCAAGGTGTAAAAATGAACCCATTGACTCACTCCATGTCATTCACGGACTCCACCCAAATTAACTACATCGTTTGCTACCAAAAAAATTAATCCATGACGACATCCCAAACACCAGCTTATTTATTCGATCTTGATGGCACTCTGCTTGATACTGCAAATGACATCGCATCAGCTATGAAAAAAACTCTTAAAGTACTGGGAAGTTCTGAGTCCGAGCAAGTTGATGACAGTTATTACCTATATGGTAATAGCTCAGAGCTGCTTGCTAAGCTATTGAATCTACCAATGGATAGTGAAGCCTTCCTAGAAATCCAGCAACAATTTTTTCAATACTATATTGACGATATTGTGCGTCACACCGATTATTTTCCAGAAATTGAGCAACTGATTACTAAATTACAGCAGCAAAATATCCCTTGGGGAATCGTTACAAACAAGCCTCAACACTTAACCCAACCCCTACTAAAACACTTCCCCCTACTGCAACAGGCAGATGTCTGTTTGTATGGCGATAGCCTTCCAAACCCAAAACCAGCACCGGACCTACTGCATTTAGCCAGTCAAATCATCAATATTTCGACTAACCGCTGCTTCTATATCGGCGATACCATTACAGACTGTCTTGCTGCACAAAAAGCCGGCATGCAAAGTGTGGTCGTGACTTATGGCTACCATAACCGCAATGATGACCCCTACTCCTGGAATGCACAGCATTATTTTGAGACTGGAGCATCTCTCTACGCATGGGCGATGACTCAAATCCATTAATTCGATTAGGAACCAAGCAATGACTCAACCTATCAAAAAATTACTTGTCCTTTCCTCTGGCGGTGATGCGCCGGGTATGAATGCCGCCATTCGTGCGGTAGTACGTTCGGCTTTGCACCATGGCATCGAGGTCTATGGTTGTGAACGCGGTTATGCTGGATTAGATGATCAACAGTTCGTTCAGTATACAGCAAGCTCGGTTGCGAATATCATTCAGCGCGGCGGCACCATCCTGAAAACTGCCCGCTACCCCGAATTCATCAATACGGAAGTACAGCAACGCTGTCGAGAATTTTTAAGAGAGAAGGCCATTGACGGCTTAGTTGTATTGGGTGGTAATGGCAGCTTCCAAGGTGCCTACCATCTTGCAAAAGATAATGACCTTAAAGTGATAGGCATCCCGTGCACAATTGATTGTGATATCGTCGGCACAGAGTATTGCATCGGCTTCGATACGGCGTGCAATACAGCCATACAAGCCATCGATAAAATTAGAGATACCGCACAAAGTCATGATAGAAACTTCATTATTGAAGTGATGGGAAAAAACTCAGGCTTTCTTGCCACACAAGTCGGGATTGCCGCCGGTGCAGAGCTAATTTTGATTCCTGAGCAACCTTACACGATCAAAGATATCTGCCAATCGCTGCAGAAAACACGCAAGAAACTTACTCACCTTATTGTTGCTGCTGAAGCTGATCAACCGGGCCATAGTTTTGAATTAGCCAAAGCGATCGAATCTCATTGCCACATGACGTATAAAGTTTGTGTATTAGGCCATATTCAGCGTGGAGGCACCCCCACTGGCAGGGATCGGGTTATAGGCACATTAATGGGTGCGGAAGCCGTTGAGTTACTGCTACAAAACCAGAGTAATCGTATGGTGGCATTCAACCAGAATCAAATAACCCACAGCGAATTCCCCGATCCTGAGCAAGTAACACGGTCATTTGATCAAGAGAAAGCATTGGCGATCAATAAAAATATTTGCTTATAACTCAGTAAGTCTGATTTGTACTTTCAATCATTTTACTGTTGCTGATCCATTAACAGCGATTATTGCTAAGTCTAGCATAAGTGACATTACTAATTATTTTGAAGACATCGCTTAATCTGTATTTTAAAGACCTCTTTCATGGAGCGCTGTTATTTTACTTTCTTGTTGTCGTAATACTTTCGTTGAATCAGGCGTAGTATATAAGCCGAACCAGTTAGAAACCGAACTCATAATAGAGTTGCTCATTCTACTACCTATCAATCGATATTGGATGGCGTTCAGTTGTGTAATGACAGTAGCCTGACTGGATTTAGCCTCTGCATTATCAGTACAATCAACTTCTTGAATGGATACGATTAATGTTTTCAATATATCAATAGATTTTTCTCTGCCCTGAGCCTTGAATAATGACTCAAAACAGAGAACATCTACCGAAATCGAGATCAATAGATGACTCAATGTATCGAGACAAAGCTTTTGATCATCCAATTCCGTTAAGGTGAAATAATAAGGCATTAAATAGTGTATAAATGGATTTCATAGGTTAATAACACCCATGATGCTCATGAAAATATACATGGTTATGGATAAAGTTTCTGGAAAACCTGGACAGAGGTGGTATGTGATTAATAATCCTAATAAGAGTTTTAGCGATTAACCCTTACAAACTCTTGTGTGCAAGCTCATAAACATCACTTGATAAACCGGTCGTGTTGGCCACGCGCTGCAATTGCGAACGCATTAACTCAGCACGATTAGTTGTAAGCTGGCGCCAGTTAATTAATCCTCTAACTATACGGCCAGCCACTAACGAGTTGATACGATCAAGTGCGAGCACTTGATCGGCGATAAAAGCATAGCCACGTCCATTCTCGGGTGCATGTAACCCGATCATATTACTCGCATAGCCTCGTATTAACGCATACACGTTATTGGGATTACTTAAGTGAAAAGCATCGTGTTGCATCAACTGCATAACTTGCTCTAAACAATTAGGCAAGCTTGTTGATGCATGTAGACCCAGCCACTTATTTACCACTAGAGGCTCATGATGCCACTGCTGATAAAATTGACTGAGCGCTTGATCACGCAGCTCACTTTGTTGATGATTTAAAACCATCAAGGCAGCCATGGTATCGGTCATATTGTCGGCTTTTTCAAACTGACTGTAGGCACGCTCTAAATGAGTTGAATGACCCGTTTTAACTAAGTAGGCCAAACAACGATTCCTCCATGAGCGACGCGCGTATTCTTGAGCATTAAACTGATAAGGCACTGACGAATCTGCCTGCTGGTAGCATTGCATGAATTGTGCTTCAAATACATCAGCGATCACTTGCTCAGCAAATTGCACAGCCTCAAACCAAGACAATACATCAATCTCGGGATTGGTCTGCATTAGAAAGCTAATTGCAGGAAAACCCAGTAATTGTGCTGAGATCATCGGATCACGATCAGCTTGCTCAACAACCTGACCAAGGGCCTTCGTTAAGGCCGGCTCCATGACCATGGTCTGATTTGACTCATACTGTTGCGCCATCGTTGTCAGCGCTGAGGTCATCAACGTTTGACCAGCATCCCAACGCGCAACAGGGTCAGTGTCGTGTTGAATTAAGCTAGCTAATTCATCAACCGTGTAATCATAATGAACTTTGACTGGTGCGGAAAAGCCTCGCAGCAAAGATGGTATCGGCTGTGACACGACATTCTTCATCACAAACGACTGCTCTGGCTCAGTGACCTCCAATACTAAAGTCTTAGTTTGAGAGCCATCTGCCAGTAATGATAAGGGTATGGACGTCCCCTGCGCATCAATCGCACCAACAGCAAATGGCAAATGAAAAGGTAGCTTGGTGGATTGCTCGGGAGTGGCTGGACATTGTTGTTTGACGTGCAGCGTCCAAGTTTTATCCTCCGCCACATAACTTTGCGTAACGGTTAACTCCGGTGTTCCAGCTTGATCATACCAGCGCTTAAATTGAGTTAAGTCACGGCCCGATACCTCCTCCATGACAGCAATAAAATCCTCTGTTGTCACTGCTTGGCCATCAAAGCGCGAGAAATACAAATCCATACCTTGCTGAAAAACTGTTTTACCCAATAAGGTTTCTACCATACCAATCACTTCAGACCCTTTTTGATAAACAGTTGCAGTATAAAAATTATTGATTTGTATATACGATGCGGATCGAATCGGGTGCGCCATTGGCCCTGCATCTTCAACAAACTGTGTATTACGCATGCCTTGCACTTGTTGTAAACGCATCATTGAGGCAGAGCACATGTCCATGGAAAAACCATGTTCACGGAATACGGTCAAACCCTCTTTCAACGTCAATTGAAACCAGTCCCGACATGTTACTCGGTTGCCTGACCAATTATGGAAATACTCGTGTGCCACGACAGCCTCAATCCAAGCATAGTTGTCATCCGTTGCTGTGTCAGGCTGCGCTAGCACTGCTGAAGTATTAAAAATATTTAGACCTTTATTTTCCATCGCCCCCATGGTGAAGTCGCTAACTGCCACAACCATGTAAATATCTAAGTCATACTCACGTCGATAGACTTCTTCATCCCAACGCATTGCGCGCTTCAAGGCATCAAGTGCAAAGTGACCTTGCTCTCTAAAACCTTTTTCTAAATAGAAACGCAAATCGACACATCGTCCTGAGCAAGTCGTGAATGTATCCTCAATTACATCGAAGTCACCTGCCACTAATGCAAATAAATAACACGGCTTGAGTGACGGATCCTCCCAAACCACTTGATGCCGACCATCTGCCAATTGACGTTGGTCGATACAGTTACCGTTTGAAAGTAGCATGGGATAACGCGCTTGATCGGCCTCAATGGTAACGCGATAACGTGACATTACATCGGGTCGATCGAGAAAATAGGTAATGCGACGAAATCCTTCAGCCTCGCATTGCGTACAAAAATTTCCGCTAGATTGATAAAGACCCATCAGTAACGTATTTTTTTCTGGGTGAATCACGACGGTCGTTGCAATCTCAACTTGCTGATCTAAATTAAAAAGCGTTAACCCGTGTTCCGATACGGCATAATCATTTGATGACAATGGTGCACCATTGCAAGTAATTTGCTGCAACTCGAGACCTTCACCATTTAGAAACAATGAAGACTCAAACGGCACTGCTGGATTGGCGCGTAAGGAAAGATGACTGGTGACTATAGTATGGTCTTCGTGAAGACTGACTGTAAGCTCAACCGAATCAATCAAAAAACTTGGTGCCTGATAGTCTTTTAAAAAAGTCACTTTGTTGTTTGATAAGTCTTTCACCATGTCCGATATCCCCTTATGGTATGTCTTAATAAATATAGATAATAGAGTTATTACAAGGTGAATTATTGAGCGTCAGACTTTGCGCATACTGCCCGAAGTACGCAATACCCCATAACACCAGAAATCAAAGAGCCGAATATTACACCGATACGCACTAATGGTTCGTAGGATTCACTAATCGCATCGAATGCAAGGCTGCCAATAAATAGGCTCATGGTAAAGCCAACACCACACAGTAAACTGACCCCATACAAGCTGGATATTTTGACACCCGTGGGTAACTTTGCCATACCTAACTTGACGGCTAACCATGAAAAACCCGTGATACCAATTTGTTTTCCAATAAATAAACCCGCGAAAATACCCAAAGGTACTGATGAGAACACCTCACCCACAGGTAATTGAGAAAAGTTAATTCCTGCATTAGTGAAAGCAAATAATGGTAGAACCAAAAAAGCCACCCATGGATTAAGTACGTGCTCTAATCGATGCAACGGTGAGATACAATGCGTATTCTTATTGTTTAACGGTATTGTAAATGCTAGCAAGATGCCGGCCAGTGTCGCATGCACACCCGATTGTAGTAGAAAGCACCACATAATCGCACCAACTATCAAATAAAGTGAAAGAGCAAAGACACGACAGCGATTTAAAATTACCAATATGGCAAACATCACGGCAACACCGATCAGCATAGTAAACGATACGTGGGGCGTGTAGAACACAGCAATAATAACAATCGCACCCATGTCATCAAAAATTGCAAGCGCCATCAAAAACACTTTCAATGCCAAAGGCACGCGACGTCCTAGCAAGGACAATATCCCTAATGAAAAGGCAATGTCGGTTGCAGTTGGTATAGCCCATCCACGCAAAGCGATAGCGTCTGTATGATTCATTGCCCAATACACCAAACCTGGTACAAGCATACCACCCGCTGCAGCAATACCGGGCAACGAGGCTTGAGCCAATGAGCTAAGCTCACCTTCAAATAACTCACGTTTGATTTCCAAACCCACCAACAAGAAAAAAATGGTCATCAAGCCGTCGTTGACCCAATGGTGCAATGACTTGGACAACACCACGACGTGTAAATGCAGGGTTAGTTTATGATGTAAAATATCGTGGTAATAATGCGCCCACGCTGAATTATCGACAACGATCGCGAGAACAGCCGCCAGAAACAAGCAAAAGCCTGCCATGGTTTCTGACACCATAAATTCCCGTAACATTTTGATGCGCATGGCATGTCCTTATTCATTCTTAGCCGAACTGATCAATTAATCCGGCACAACTCTCGACAAGTATTACAAATCACCGTGACAATGACAAAGCTAGGCTGCAGATCCAACCTGATTTTTATTCAATAATTTTACGATCCCTTGCAATACTAAATCTTGTATCGTGAGATCAAATAATGACTCTTGTTCGTATAAACCAACAAAGCCACCGGTACCAACCACAGTTACCGCCTTGCCATCAAAGATCTCTTGCCTTATGCGGTTGATAATGCCTTTCATCATTTCAAGATGACCAAAAAATAATCCCGATTGAATATTCTGTTCCGTATTCTTGCCCATCACGCTGTGGCAAGGAATGATATTCGCTGCAGGCAATAAGGCAGCGTGCTCTTGTAATGCCGACATACTTAAACGAAGCCCTGAGACGATGGGCCCCGCGTAATAATTTTTTTCACGCGAGATTGCACAAAACGTGGTTGCCGTGCCTAAGTCAATCACAATCAAATCACGATCCGGAATCAGCTCAGTTGCCCCAACAGCACTGGCAATGCGATCAGCACCAACTTCCTTGGCTGCAGCTACACGAATGTTGAGACCGGTTTTCACACCGGCTTTTACCGTAAATACCGGCTGATCAAAATACTTTTGACACGCAGCAAGGATCGAATAATTCAGCGATGGCACCACTGAACAAAGGCCAATTCGATTGATTTCAGTCGGCTCAAGCTGACGCTCTCGCATCGCAGTTAATAAGAACAAACCTAACTGATCCGAGGTCACCAAGGTTTGAATCGTCGGATAACGAAACGTCGCTTGCAAGTCACCGCATTGATAGACACCCGCAACTACATGGCTATTACCCACGTCGAGACAAAGATCCATTTCACACTCCTACACAATCATTAATTCGATTACCCTGAGCAAGATGAATGACCTTGGGTTCAAACGGCTTAGCTGAGCTTTCAACTTGGGCATAGGCTAAAATAAATACGGGGTCACCCACTTCACAACACCGTGCAGCCGGACCATTTAGACCAATCACACCAGAGCCAGGCTTACCCGGGATGGTATAGGTCATGAGTCGTTCACCATTATTCAAATTAACCACATGCACCAGTTGATTGGCAATAATGCCCGCTTGCTGCATGAGCTCACTGTCTATCGTGATGCTGCCAACATAATGTAATTCTTTTTGTGTCACGGTTGCATAAGCAATTTTTGACATTAAGACGTCAATTAACATCCTCTTTCTCCGTATTATTCTTTATTGTTACAATCATCAATATGACGATTATCGATGAGTCGAACTGCATCAATGTAAACGGCAGCCAGTCGACGCTGTTGCCAATCTTGCACGTAATCAACTTTCAACCCCAGTGATGACAGCGCTAAGGATAGATCCTCTTTAGAAGCTGATTGCTGCAGACACCTTGCAAATTGTCGCGCCCTATCCAGTTGCTCCGCGTTCAAACGTGAATTTCTTGAGCTCAGCGCTAAACCATGCTCATCGCGCACAAAAGGGCATGCAACAATCTTGGTATTAAGAAAAAAAGCTGCTGCCATGCCTTCAATTAGCTTCAATTGCTGATAGTCTTTCTCACTGAAATAAGCGCGTGTTGCCTGTGACAGTAATAGCACTTTCAAGACGACAGTTAGAACACCGTCAAAGTGTCCTGGTCTAAACTGCCCTTCCATTAACTGGCTCATCTCAGTCTCTTGCACACGGTAGCAGTACTGGTCAGGATAGATTGACTCAGTATCGGGCGTGAAAACTGCACTGACACCCAGCTGTTGCAGCTGCTCCAAATCTTCTTGTAAGGTTCTTGGGTATTGCTCAAAGTCAGATGCCTGATTGAATTGAGTTGAATTGACAAAAATACTCACTAGCGTGATGTCATTTTCTTGTTGTGCCCGTTGAATTAGCGAACCGTGTCCTGCGTGCAAATGCCCCATCGTCATCACCAAACCAATCGACAGCCCCTGTTGCAACCAAGTTTTTACCAATCCTTTTAGCTCATCGGGCTGATCAATCCGCTGCATCGATCAACTCCTTAAAACTATGCTGAATATCATTCGGGAATACGCCCGTTTTGACTTCTTGATCAAAGTCAGTCAATGCTTTTTGCATCAAACTGGCACCCTCGATGTATTGCTTCACAAACTTCGGCTTGAAGGCACAATTCATGCCCAGTAAATCTTGCAGCACTAACACCTGACCAGATGTGTGCGGACCGGCACCAATTCCAATTGTCGGTATAGATAATGCCTCAGTAATCTGGCGACCCAAGTTAATTGGCACGCACTCCAACACCACAGCGAAGCAACCCGCCGCTTGCAATTGTAGAGCATCCTGCTGCAACTGTTGAGCCGCATCAATAGTTTTACCTTGAACTTTAAAACCACCCAATTGGTGCACGGCTTGAGGCGTTAAGCCAATGTGGCCCATCACCGGCACCCCGGAATCAACGCAATGCGTGATAAAATCTAAATTACCCTTAACTCCTTCGAGCTTTACCGCGTGTGCACCGGCCTGCATTAAACGTGTAACTGCTTGCATGCCTTGACGCAACCCCTGCCGATAGGAGAGAAACGGTAAATCTGCCACCAACCATTGTTGTGATAACCCCCTGGCCACTGCCTGAGTGTGCCACGCCATCTGCTCGACCGAGATTGGTAAAGTCGTCGAATGCCCATGCATCACCATGGCGGCACTGTCACCAACCAGTACCATATCAATTGCAGTCTGATTAATTAATTGTGCCATGGTGAAATCATAACAAGTCACCATGCTAAGTTTTGCGCCAGAACAATAACGCTCAATGAGATCAGTCAATGTCATAAATTTTTCCAAAAATAGTTGGTAAGATTACGAGTGTCTGTCGCCAATCGCTGGCCAGCAATGAGCAGAAGAAAAAATCAAAAACATTTGATAAATATACACAGGTCAATGCCTCTTGGTCACAGCCTCGTAACGAATACTAACAGTTTAAATCAAGAAAACAATTCGTTGGATGCCGGCGATGCGTTGTTTACAAGCCATTTTATTTCAGGTATTAAGTAGCGATGAATAATTACACCCTATTTTCCATGATTGTCGCACTGGCAATCTTCATTGGCTATCTCAACGAACGCGTTTTCAAGCAGCAAGCCACCATTGCAATCATGAGCGGGTCTTTAATTGTTGCTTCAGCTTTAATCCTTTTGCAGATTTTTGGCATTTCAAACTTATACTTTCATGCCGAAAACTTAATCTTACAAACACACTTTGAACATTTATTACTCGATGGCATGTTGAGTTTTTTACTGTTTGCCGGCGCACTGACCATTGACTTCAATAGCCTTAAATCACAAAAATGGGAAATTGCCACACTGGCCTCAGTCTCCACCATCTGCTCAGCAGGTTTAATCGCCCTTGTCTTGTACTATTTATCAGCATTACTTGGTGTAGCGATACCATTGATTGACTGTATGTTGTTTGGCGCCTTAATCTCCCCTACCGATCCAATCGCTGTTTTAGCAACATTTAAACGTCTGGGTATTTCGAAAAAACTATCGACCTGCGTTGCCGGAGAGTCTTTATTCAATGATGGTGTCGGTATTGTATTATTCATCACATTGATTGATTTAAGTGCATCACCGGATGTCGCTATTACCCCGAGTAAAGTAGTACTTTTATTCTGTCGTGAGGCTATCGGTGGTGTTGGCTTTGGCTTGTTACTAGGATGGCTAACAACCACCTTGGCAAAACCACTGAAAGAAGCAAACGCTATTATTCTGTTAACCGTTGGTATTGTTTCTGGTGGCTACAGCCTGGCACAACAATTGCACATCTCAGGTCCGCTAGCCATGGTGGCAGCAGGAATTTATATTAGCTCTTCGCTGCATCGTAAGATCCCCGAACTCCACTTTCACGACCTAAAGAAGTTTTGGGAAGTGATTGATGAGCTGTTGAATGCCATTTTGTTTCTTTTAATCGGCTTCGAATTATTGAGCCTGCATGCCAACACAGCCGAAATCATCACTGCCGTTTTAATTATTCCAATTACGCTAGGCGTTAGGTGGGTCACCACTGGCGTGCCCTTGAAAATCCTTCATCGCTTCCGTGAACCATCACCATACATTATCTCAATTCTAACTTGGGGTGGCCTACGCGGTGGCTTAGCAGTTGCACTGGCTCTATCACTTCCAAACAACGACTACCGAAGCTTTATCATGACCTTAACCTATGCGGTCGTGGCATTTGCACTCATCATTCAAGGCTCAACCATACAAGGGTTGGCTAAAAAAACGCTTCCACAACAACCGACCTCCTAAATCATGTTATCGCGCTTCATTCAATCCATCTTCAAACACCGCACTGCCTTAGGTCAAATTGCCCGTCAAGCACGTTATCAAGCCAACACCGTACTTGATATCGACCCTGAGGAACTGTACAAACAAGGTACACGCGTACTCGTGCTGGACTTTGATGGTGTGCTTAATCATCACGATGCTACCACTATCGCGTCGCCAGTGTTGAAGTGGCTTCTTCGCTGCCAGCAAGTATTTGGTGCTAATCACCTTTATCTGCATTCCAACAACAATCGTGGTGCCCGCATCGATTGGATCAATCAGCATGTCCCGGGAATGCAAATCCTTGATCCAGCCGATAAAAAACCCTCACCAGAAGGCCTATTGTCGATCATGGCCGACACCGAAATTAAACCAGAGACCGTCGTTTTAGTTGATGATCGATTGCTGACTGGCATGTTGGCAGTCTGTCGCGCGGGCTGCCAAGGCATCTACATTCGAAAACCCTACTCAGACTTCACGCAGGCAAGATTGCGAGAGGTTGGCTTTTGGACATTAAGGCGACTCGAATTGCTCTTTTGCAAAATCCTTTAACCTATTGAATTCATTACTTATTTAAAATAAATCTTCGATCTAAATGGGTCAGAGTGAACACCAAGATCAGCGCAATCGGCTGCCCCGCATCAACGTACTAAAAGAGATTTTGCAATTTGAAATTAAAGCGATTAACATGTCGAACTTATTTTCGTTCCATAATGACACAAAAGGTGATTATTTCTTATGCCACAAGTTGAAATCCAAGAACAAAGTTCATTCGATGTTGCTGTACGTCGCTTCAAACGCATGTGTGAAAAAGCCGGCATCCCCAGCAAACTTCGCGAAATGGAGTTCTACGAAAAGCCCACCACAAAACGCAAGCGTCAAAAAGCAGCTGCTGTAAAACGCCACGCTAAAAAGCTGCAGAAAGAGCAAGAAAGCCGAGATCGCGAACGCGTTCGTTACTAAGCGAGACGCTCTATGTCATCTCTCAGCTTGATAGATCAGATTGACGAAGACATCAAATCGGCCATGAAACAAAAGGATTCTGGTCGATTGGTTACTTTGCGTATGCTTAAAGCCGCTATCAAACAGCGCGCTATTGACAGTCAATCCAGCACTACCGATCAAGACGCACTGGCCATCATTAACAAGATGATCAAACAGCGTAAAGAGGCATCAGCGCAATTCATTGCAGCTGAGCGTCATGAGCTGGCAGAAAAAGAACAACAAGAAATTCTGATTCTCGATCACTATTTGCCTGAACAACTCGATGACGCTGCAATTGAACAAGCGATCGAGCAAGCCATCAGTTCACTACAAGCGACCACCATTAAAGACATGGGCCGTGTGATGGCGTCACTCAAAGCAACCCTTGAAGGACAAGCCGACATGAGCAATGTCAGCAAACAAGTCAAGACTAGGCTCAGCCAATAAAACATTGCATACTGTAGCTCATTCTATTTAACCCTACCGAAACACCATGAGTGGACGTATTGCACAAGATTTCATTCAACGCCTGCTTGAGCAAGTCAATATAACTGACGTTGTCAGTAATCACGTCACCATTAAATTGAAAGGAAAAGATCACTCCGGCTGCTGCCCTTTTCACCAAGAAAAAACCCCCTCTTTTACTGTCAGCTCTGAAAAACAATTTTACCATTGCTTTGGTTGTGGTGCGCACGGCAATGCTATCGGCTTTCTAATGGCCATTAATCATCAGAGCTTTCCTGAAGCCGTGCAAGATTTAGCATCACAAGCTGGACTAGACGTGGTTTATGAAGGTGGTGCACCAGCCGAGAATCACGAACCAGCCTACCGACTACTTGAGCAAGCTGCACAATTTTATCAGGCCTCCCTAAAAAGCTCTCACGAAGCACAAAGCTATGTCTCATCGCGCGGTGTGTCTGAAGATGCTCAACGTTATTTTCAAGTTGGGTATGCGCCTAACGATTGGCACGCACTGAAAGCCATCAAGACCTCAGCAAATGATGATAGTCAGCTATTGAGTTGTGGCTTGTTGGTTGAAAACAAATCGCGGTACGATCGCTTTCGTGATCGCATTATGTTTCCGATTAGAAACACGCAAGGCAAAGTAGTTGGCTTCGGTGGGCGCGCGTTAGGCGATGCCAAACCAAAATATTTAAATTCACCGGAAACGCCGGTGTTTCATAAAAACCACGAGCTTTATGGACTTTATGAAGCTCGCCAGGCGCAACCTAAACTGCCTTACGTGATTATCGTTGAGGGCTACATGGATGTTATCACCTTGTTTCAATACCAATATCCAATGGCGATAGCCACACTGGGTACTGCAGTTAACCCAACTCACATCAAAAAAATCTTAAGGTACACCAAGCGCATGGTGTTTTGTTTTGATGGGGATGCCGCCGGACAACGCGCATCTTGGAAAGCCTTGCAGGCCACACTGCCGCTACTGAGCCAAGGCGTTGACGTAAAGTTTCTTACGTTAAGCGATCAGCTCGATCCCGATACTTTCCTCAGACGCTTCGGACGTGAGGCATTTAAAAAAGCCCTAGAGCAAGCACCTAGATTGCCAGAGAAACTGTTTACTGAATTAGAACAACGCTACCCGCTGGATCATATCGCTAACCAAGCGCAATTTGCCCATGAAGCCATGCAATGCATTCAATCCATACCAGCAGGCTTCTACCACGACTTAATGATTAATGCCTTAGCCGAACGCTTAAAGCTTGATCATTCACAACTCATGCAATTGACCGAAAAAAAACCCATCCCAGCGAAAAATAACAACCCTTCTCCACCTACTCGAGTCATAGCACAACCCACGCAATCCTCGACCGCAATCAAACAGATCAATTCACTGCTGATGCACCACCCAGCATTGATCAACAGTATTGATCACCAATTTCAAATTGCTGATAACCCAGCTTGCCACGAATCCAGCATGCTCAAGCAATTGCTGCAATTGCTGCGCGACAAACCCAAGACCACTACCGGGCAACTGTTTGCACATTTTGCCACAACGCCATTGGCGGAATACAGCTCCGAGCTCGCACGCATTAACCTTTTCTCATCCGAGCATAGCCACGAAGATACATTAAAACAGACCATCAAAACACTGCAACTGCAGCAATACCAACAAAAAGTCGATCAATTATTGCAACGCTCAAAATCTGAAGGCTTAAATCTTGATGAAAAGCGTCTATTGCAACGGCTACTCACGCAAATCAATGAAAACAAACGCGAATAACACTAGCACCTATCAAAACTTATCTGTAAAATACGCTGTCTTTTATGCCTTATTCACCAAGGAGCTGATCAAAAAATGTCCGAAGAAAATCGCAGTATTGGCGCGCTACTTAAAAAAGCGAACGAACAAGGCTACCTTCTACACGAGGACCTCCTCAACTTTCTACCTAGTGAATTAGTTGATTCTAACAACGATCTCGAACGCATCATCACCAGCTTACAAGAACGCGGCATCGATGTTTTTGATTCACAACCGTCTGAAGACGATCTACGCCTGAAACAATTACAAGAACGTGCCAATGTCTCGGAAGAAGATATTAAAGAAAGCATCATGGAGATTGAGGCAATTCACCGCACCACCGATACCGTACGCATGTACATGCGTGAAATGGGAACGGTTGAACTATTGACTCGTGAAGGTGAAATCATCATTGCTAAACGCATTGAAGACGGCATACGTCAAATGATGAGCGCACTAGCTCATTATCCCGAGACTGTCAAAAGCTTACTGGATCAATACGACCAAATCGTTGAAAACGAAGGTCGCTTGTCCGATATCATCATTGGCTTTTTTAACGACATGCCAGAGCCTCCGCCAACCCCGACAGTACCTGCTAAAAATGATGAAAGCACAAAAACTAAAACTGAAACAGTCGAAAAAACTGATAAGCAATCAGATGCTTCAGCAGACCAATCAGACAACAAAGAGAATGATGAAAGCTCAGATGACAACTCCGAAGATGAAGAGGCTGATACTGGACCCGATCCTGTTTACACTGCTGAGCAAATTGCGCTTCTACGCAAGTACCACCAGCAATACGTTAAAGCTGTGGCAAAACACGATAAGAAACATAAAACCGTACAGAAGCATCTCAATAATCTAACCGAGCAATACACCCTGTTTAAATTGGCAATCAAACCCTTTTCTCGTCAAACACATATGTTACGCTCTTACTTGCGTGAAATCCGTGAACAAGAAAAAATCATTCAAACGTATTGTGTTAGTCGAGCCAAAGTTGCCAGAAAACCTTTTATTAACTCGTTTGTGCGCAGTGAAACTAATCCTGAATGGTTTGGCCAATTCATCCAAGAACACCCAAACCAAGCAGAACACCTTTTAGCTTACGAAAAAGAGATCAAACGTGCGCAGCGTAAACTCGCCGATGTCGAAGAACGTGCCAATTTAGGCATCAGTGACATTAAAGAAATTAACCGACGAGTTTCTATCGGTGAAGCCAAAACCCGTCGTGCGAAAAAAGAAATGATTGAGGCCAACTTACGCCTAGTAATTTCTATCGCTAAAAAGTACACCAACCGTGGCTTGCAATTTCTTGATCTTATTCAAGAAGGTAATGTTGGTCTGATGAAAGCGGTTGATAAATTCGAGTACCGACGCGGATACAAGTTCTCTACCTATGCTACCTGGTGGATCCGTCAAGCCATCACGCGTTCAATTGCTGATCAAGCCAGAACAATTCGTATTCCAGTTCACATGATTGAGACCATTAATAAACTCAATCGTATCCAACGTCAAATTTTGCAAGAAACGGGTCAAGAAGCAACTCCTGAAGAATTAGCTAAGATTATGTTAATGCCAGAAGATAAGATTCGTAAGGTACTCAAGATTGCTAAAGAACCGATCTCGATGGAAACACCCATCGGTGAGGATGAAGATTCTACCTTAGGTGATTTTGTTGAAGACGTTTCTGCCCAAGCTCCACTGGATTTCGCCACTGCCGCTGGCCTTAAAGAAGCCACGCAAGATGTGCTTAGCTCACTGACACCTCGTGAAGCGAAAGTACTGCGTATGCGCTTTGGTATTGATATGAACACGGATCACACGCTTGAGGAAGTGGGCAAACAGTTTGACGTAACGCGCGAGCGAATTCGACAAATTGAAGCCAAGGCACTACGCAAGTTGCGCCACCCCTCTCGCGCCGAGCAATTACACAGCTTCATGGATAACAATGAAGAGCATTAAATGCTTTTTACCAGTTTAGTTTATCCCGTTAAGAATGCTAAAGATTGAGTGAAAAACTAGGCAAACCAATGCATGAAGCATCATGCCCAACTCAATGATATTGTGACAAAACATTTGATTTACTCTCAACTCATAAACTGTATGAGTTGATGCGGTTACGAAGTCAAACCTTTGTTGTAGAGCGAGCATACCATATAACGACTTTGATAATCATGATCAACATTGCCACCATGCATGGATCACCTATGATGATGTGATTGCACGTTACTTACGAATTTCACCGCCGTCAACATCTATGCCAATGGTATGCATTGGTCGTGTTGTCACACATCCCTCGCACAGACGCAAGGGCTTGTGTAACGCGTTAATGAACTGGGCATTTAATTTTGTAGCGCAGCATTTTTCAGCCGATATCATAGTCCGAGCGCTCACTCCTATCTGTGGATTTTACCAAGGTTTAGGTTTTCAGAACTTGTCTCAACCCTATTCAGTAGATGGCATCTCGCAGATTGACATGATAAGAAAACAAGTCTCTCCCTAAGTCAAATCAATGCATTTATTTTTTCTTTTATAAACGGTAACTGACCGATCCGAATCCATGTAAGAAAATTTCTTACGAACGTTTTAATCATTGTTGCAGCCACTGATTGGCTCGAGAAATAAGCACCCCCTGAGAAAAAACTTAGAACAACACCCGCCTCAATGCTTATCGACATAAGCTTTCTCTCTAACGACGACTATTCTCACTGCAACCCAGTTAGCCAACCTCTCGCTTTAAATGTCATATACCTTAAAAAAACCCATTAATTGTCTCTTATTTAGAATCAATAAAACCAATAAATCCCTATTTGTGATAATTAAAATTATTTTTTTACGAAAAAAGAGCATTTTTAATTGAGATATGCCATATTCATAAGAATAAAAATTCAATAGCGGAGGTCAATATGAGAACGCAATTTAACCCTCAACCATTAACTATTGAAGGCCTTAACCAATTAAACGATGCTCTGCATCAGCCGATTTTAGAGCTAAAACGCGAGCGTCACGCTGAGGTGTTATTTACCGCAATCACTCGCCTGATCTCCATCTGTAAAGACGAAAAGCATCTCAGTGGCTTATTTGCTCACAAAGCCTCCTTGTTGTGTTACTTGGACCAAGTATTGAATCACCTGACTGATGATCCTGTTTTGCGCCTCAACTTGGAGACAGGCGAATTGGGCTTTACTGCATCAGGCCTTAAAGCATTGTCTCAACAGCAACTGAATAATTTGGATGAACAATTATTTGGAGATAATTCATTTAAATCTGTTAATGAACAAGCCAACTTTCAAAAAGCCCTCAACCATTGGCGCTTTAGATACCCCAAAAATCGTCGATACGGCAGACTATATAGCGCTATGCCGGAGGATCAACCAACCACTCCGACGTTTTCACTCAAAGAATACCATTCGGCTTTACTCAATGATCTTAACAACCGCTACGATACACAAAATAAAAAAGATCTTAGTGACGGCAACGATAAAATCCAGAGTTTGTGCAGCAATTTAATTATTCTAGAGCATCTGCAGTACCTGGATCTCGCACTTCAAGGGCAAGTCTCCCAACTCGGTGATCGCATGGAGTTGATTCGTTTGGTCTACGGTCTTTGTTTTGATAAATTTAAGCAGTCAATCGACAATTCAGCATTTGATCAAAAAGATGCAAACAACCCCAAACCTATCTTTGACATGTTATTGCGATTGACACTTTGTCAATATATCCACAATAGCGGTTTTGATTTATTTAACAACGAATTTAAAACTGACCTTTTACATTTTAGAAAAGCACTTATCGCTTGTTGCATAACCATGCAAGATATTACTGCGCCATTAGCAAACGGTACGAGAAAAAAAAGAAACTCACTCTACACCAAGCGGCCTTATCCAACTTTTGATGCGTGTAAAACTCAAATTGAACATGCTATCAAAGACTTTCAAGAACGTTACCTACCCTCGGTTGCGCTATTTTTCTTTCAACAATACAACAAGGATTTAGGATTCTTAACTGCATTTGTCGAACAGCATTGGGCGCTACACCAACAAAGTGGTCATTTTCCAGACTTATTTAATCAGTACTCAGAGGCGATCTTTCCATTACTCGCTACACAGTTGGAGCAAGTGATGGGAGATACTGATAACGAGGCATACCAACACAGTGTTCTCACCCTACTTTATAACGACATGATACCAGACCTTGAAATCCTTCATCGTGTCACTATGGCACTGGATTGCATCGATGAAGCCATAACACGATCCAATTCAGAGCGTGAGACTGCATCATTAAACACCATTAAAACACAACTCACTCAATCGCAAACAGATTGGCTAGGTCAGATAGCTGCACAATATAGTGATCGATTGCAAATATTTATTGCTAGAAAACCTGATCCTCTCGGATTTGGTAATAAATGGTATTCAACTCAGCAACAAGAAATTTCACAAAATAATGCTGAAGAGATTCATGCTTTGAGAAATCTTTTACTCGACACCAGCAATGATCAGCGTGAAGCAATTTGCCAACAACTTGCTGCACTCTATCCTGCGGATGAGCGTAATGATCGAACCGCTAAACGAGAAAAGTGCAAAGAGATAATCGATGAGATTAAAGCCTCTCAAGCCAGTCCTGAGCAGATTGCTCAAGGCCTTTGGCACTACAGTCAATCCGTTGATCATAATCGAGTATCGGAACTGACGTCTGTGCACAACATTCGGATGCTAGAACCAACTGCATTAAAAGAAGCGGCAGTGACACTCAACTGCGGCGTGCAACACCGGCTAAAAAAAGCCGGTTATGTTATTGATCAAATTGATGGGATTCGCTCAAACAGCCAATCACTTTACTCTCAGAAAAAATCACCATCTATCACTTCAGGTGCGGGTTCTATTGCCTCAGAGGTATCATCCAATGGATCAACACAACAACTCGAGAATGAAAGCAGTAGAGTTGAGATCGATCTAGACGGTCTAAATCCACCACTCGGCCCACCACCGCCAGTACCCTCAACACTGACCAGCATATTCGATCACGTGGCGACTGATGATCAAACTAATAATGATGCCGAGTCAGTCACAAACATGACGATTGATGCACAAACTAAGAACAGCACCGAGTCAGTTACAAGCATTAAGCCGCCACCACCGCCACGCACGGCGGCTAATACCGTGATTGAGTCAAACTTTTCTTCTACACCAGGATCTGCAGAAACGATTAATGTCTCTAATACCTCTGTGTCAGATACTGAGACTAGAGACATTACCAACGGTCATAAACCACCGCCACCACCACCTGCACCGTCATCACCGACCGGCGGAAAAAGTGCAAGTCAGCGATTATTTCAAGAAAAAGGAGATCACTCGCTGCGTGGTGTCACACAGGGAACATGCGATCGCGGGGCTTCATTTGCTGATTTATTAAAACGAAAAGGTGATGAAATTAGAGCCGATCGCTCTGCTAGCTCAGCGCCCTCTCAAGAATCCATCAACAACAAACCAGTACAACCTTCAAGTACAGATAAAGCTCATCAATTATTTGCTGAGGGTTTTGCGGGCATCATGAAAAACAGGAGGGACAAAATTACTGGTACCACCAATAACCCTCTCCAAAGCCTTGCTGAAGATGATAACTATGATGCTGAATCAGATTCGAGCACAACATGCTCTGAGCCAGGATTCAATTAGCGAAACAAGAGTTGTCGCTGCAAGGTAGTAAATAATCCCTGCGTCACGTTGTCTGGCACTAACAAAGCAACGTGACGCTTACCACCGCACTGCACTTGTAACACGATAAAAAATCGCGTTACCCAGGTCTGTGGCAGTAATTTTGCTGATAGCCAATGCGCTCGATTGATACACACCATCCATGATTGAGTACTTTGTTGAAAGCTAATGGCAGTGATACTCATTGAGTGGCGTAATAATGCGTATCGCAACATTAAATAAATACCGTAGCCGCAAGCAGAAACCGAGATCACCAAGTGCCAAAGATTGGGTAACTGTGATTCCCATGAGGCACCGCAAGACATGGCTACAAAAATAAAAAAGACACACACTAAGATTCGCGAGGGTCGCAATCGAATCACTGAGGCTGAAGATGACGGCATAGAACTCATTCCTTGTGAACACCATGCACGAGATTAACACGGCTTAAACTGCTTTGACATCACCGGGCGAATGACGCCATTGCTGCTGCCATAGACCTGAATCATGACGCTCAAGACAAACGCATGTGCCCGTGATGAAATTTTGCATAACTGCTTCTACATTAGTCTGCGATAAACTGGCAATTAAACGAGGAATAAATGGCATGTGGCCAACCAATAATGTGTCCGTGTGCCATTGCTCAATCATATCCACTAATGGCATGACATCCATCTCTTCATTTAACAATGTATCGCATGCGGTTATTTTATCAATCGGCAACGCGAGTGCGATAATTTCAGCCGTCTGTTTCGTGCGTAATTTTGGACTGTGTAACACGTGCGCAATCTGCGCCTCTTGAGACGACAGGTAATCTGCCATAACAATCGCCTCGCGACGACCTTTGCTGGACAAAGCACGTAGCGGATCATCTAGTGATGATAAAGCCTCACAATGACGCATCGCATACAGCTTCATTTACCACTCCTTATCACAGAGAAAACATCAGTATTGTGGCTAACAGGCAAGCGCCTAAAGATAAAACACGTTGTAGACCGTGTTTTTAAAAAAGCATCCCCAACGGGATTCGAACCCGTGTTGCCGCCGTGAAAGGGCGGTGTCCTAGGCCTCTAGACGATGGGGACCTGGATCTTTTTTTGGTGGAGCTAAGCGGGATCGAACCGCTGACCTCAACACTGCCAGTGTTGCGCTCTCCCAGCTGAGCTATAGCCCCAAAAGAAGTGCATTCTAGGAAGCACGCCCTGTCATGTCAAGCGCTAATGTGGGCGATAGCCGCCTGCAAACGTTGGCAAACTAATTCGCGCCCAAGCAAGTGCAAAGTTGCATCCATCGATGGTGAACGGGTATCGCCCGTTACTGCAACACGAACCGGCTGGGCAACTTTACCAAACTTAAGTTCGCACGCTTCAGACACATCGTTCAATACCTGTTTAATTGTTTCAACCGTCCAAGGATCTAGTACTAGTAAGCGCTCTAATACCGCCTGCAGTGGCGCCAATGCAGCCTGATTTAAGTGCTTTGATGCCTTGGGTGCATAATCGGCTGGGGCTTGATAAAAATAGGTACTGTCTTCTGCCAGCGCTTTTAATGTTTTATAGCGCTCGACCTGCAATGCATAGACCTGATCCAATGCCGGCCCGTCTGCTGTATCAATACCCAAGGCGGTAAATTGGGCTTGTAGCACCGGCAATACCGACGGTATCGAAACCGTCTTCATATAATGTTGATTTAACCAATTCAACTTATCCATATCGAGCACAGCATCCGAACGACTCACTGCTTCCAAAGAAAACTGCTTGATCATGCTTGCCTTTGAGAAAATCTCTTGGTCGCCAAAAGACCAACCCAATCGTGCTAGCTGATTTAATAACGCTTCATGCAAGTAGCCTTCTTGTTGATAGTGCATGACATCAACTGCACCATGACGCTTTGATAAACGCTTTCCGTCGGTACCGAGCACCATTGGCAAATGTGCATATTGCGGCACAGTCGCCCCCAGCGCCTGTAACAAGTGAATTTGTCGCGGGGTGTTACTGACATGATCAACGCCACGAATGACGTGACTGATCTGCATATCCCAATCATCCACGACCACGGTTAAGTGATACGTTGGAAAACCATCACTGCGAGCAATGATCAAGTCATCCAACTCGGAATTATTGACTGTGATCTCACCAAGCACTAAGTCTTGAAAAACCACCTGACCCGACTGCGGTGTTTTAAAACGCACCACGTGTGGCGTATCTGCAGACACCTCGGCATCTCGACAGTGTCCATCATAGGCAGTTTTTTGCTGATTGGCTTGTTGTGTAGTGCGCAGCTGATCTAATCGTTCTTTGCTGCACGAACAACGATACGCCTTACCGGTCGCCAACAAATGTTCTATCACTGCCTGATAGCGATCCAGTCGCTGGGTTTGATAATAAGGTCCCTCATCGTAATCGAGCCCCAACCATGCCATGCCCTGCAAAATCGAATCAACCGAGGCTTGCGAGGAACGCTCACGATCGGTATCTTCCATACGCAGTACGAACTGACCGCCATGATGGCGTGCAAATAAATAGTTGAACAGAGCGACACGCGCACCACCAACATGCAAATCACCGGTTGGGCTGGGGGGAAATCGAGTACGCACCGCAGACTTAGTTTCCATAGGTTTTTCCTCAAGACGATATTGCTAGACATTCAAATTCGCGCCATTGTAACCAGTTCTGTTTAGCGAAGCCAGGTCACTTTGCAGGCGTGATCGTGATCGATAGTGATACAACAATCTGCCTGTTTTTTAGCCGGCAGAATGTGTTGCTGATAATTCTCCAAATGCCGGTCGTGCCAGACGCGACTTAAATAATCCTGCTGTTGCTCGGGGTACAATGCCTCTAACCCCGAGAGCGAATTATCCAATTTAACCTGCTTTTTCCCCCGACTAGCATTAAAGCGCTGAACAAACCAGTGTTGGCAATCAGCAACATCTGCCTCTAAGAACAGGCGACATTCAGTGCAATGTGCTGGTACAGCCGATTCAATCAAACAACCGCCTT
Organism: uncultured Coxiella sp.; assembly: GCA_902623005.1. Lineage (GTDB taxonomy): Bacteria > Pseudomonadota > Gammaproteobacteria > Coxiellales > Coxiellaceae > UBA9148. Next base: position 34,572 of record CACNSC010000004.1, on the reverse strand, counting down.
CAATGAGATAGATAGCAGGCATGATACTGCTCTCAATCTGATTACTGGCATGGCCATAGCCTGAAGTAGCTGAGACGAGGTATGCTTCGAGAGCAGCAAGATCATGAGTGCTGGGAAAGCCTGCTTGTTGAGCGAGGCCATTATCATCTAATATCTCGCCAGAGTATAAAAAATCATCAAGACAACAAGTAATCAGACGACCGGGATGACACCAAGACACCAGTAACTTGGATAAAATGGTAATGAAGGTGGATTTACCAACTGCCTCACAGCCGTCAACCGAGACCCACAAAGATTGCGTTGATGACTGATAAATTTGATAGAGGCGTACAGCTAATGGCCAATAATCCAAGCGCCATTGTGTATCAGAGATAGTCAGACCCGGTAATATCGGCCAAACTGTGGGCGGTTCGATGAGAGAATTGGCATGATTAGAATCCACTAACCGTGACTCTCGATCTATAGTTTCCACGGTATTACCCCTTTAGTCAGGTTTAATGACAAAATAATATTAATTCAAAGCGACTAAAGTATAATATTTGGCAGCCGACCAATCAAAAAGTCCTCTCCTGCCAGTACCATGCCCAATCTAGCTGGTACAGCGATATTCGACTATACTCGATAAAATGAAAAAACGATTTAGTATCAGCATCTTACTCATTATTGGTGTGATTTTATCCCAACCCTGTCGCGCGACCGTGGTGAGCTATGACATCACTGGACTCACTCCAGGGGATGCCTACGACAACGTGATCGCAGTACTTAAAAACCTTAAAAAAGATCTCGATCCAAATAAGCACATCCCAGATAATCTAACTGCGCAACTGAAAAAAACCCAACATCGAGTAGACGATGCACTCAAGCCTTTCGGTTATTTCAATGCTGATGTTGTAGTCGCCTCGCAAATTAAGGTATCAGAGAATAGCATTGCATTAACCATTAGCATTAAGCCAGGGCCAGTCACACGCTTAACCAAGGCAAGCATTACTGTTACCGGAGCAGGTAAAACAGACCCAGCATTTAAAGCCATCTTGCAACAGTATACTCCGACCATCAACGCACCATTAAACACCAAACAGTACCAAGAGTTGAAAAAACAACTGTACAACACGGCTGCTCAACGCGGTTACTTTGAAGCAATCATGGTGAAAAGTCAGATTCTGATTGATCAAAAGAATCACCAAGCTACAATGACTTTACATTTTAATTCAGGTAATCGATATACGATAAAAAATATAACGGTTAATAGTGAACATTTTGATTCAGCATATATCAAAAAATTTATTACTCTTAAACCGTCAAGTTATTACAATGCTAAAGACATTGAACTAACAAAAAAGCATTTAATTAACAGTGATAATTTTAAAAATGTTATTATTCAAACGTCTAATCGCAACAAAAACACTAACACGATTGATGTTCATGTCATTTTAAAAGATAAAAAGCCGATGCAATATCTACTGGGTGCAGGCTACGGTACCGATACGGGAGTACGCGGCACATTAGGTGTGAATTTTCGTCACCTCAACCCAAAAGGTCAACAATTAGAGACTCTTCTACAAGCCTCACAATACAACAGTAGCTTTACAACCACATTGAAGATTCCAGGCAATAACCCTGTCACACAAAATCATTTCCTCAGTGCTGGCATTGGTCATATTAATCAAGATACCGGCAATAGTGATGTTACAAAAATTGCCTACAGTTATGTCACAAAGAAAAAAAATTGGCAGCGTACATTATCTCTCAATGCTCTGAATGAAAACTACGACATTACTGATATTCCAAAAACTGATGCAAAATTAATTTATCCCAATATCAATTGGACGAGACGGGTAGCTGATAATTTATTAAATCCATCACGAGGTCTTGCCACAACGATAAATCTATCGGGCGCGCCTGACTTTCTTACGTCGAAAGATACGGGCTTCACTCAAATACGAATAGATAGCAGCATGCTCAGTAGTTTTAGTGATCGAAAGATACGCCTCTTATTAAGAAACAGTCTTGGCCGGACTGATATTGATGATCTATCACAACTGCCACTGTCATTGCAATTATTTGCGGGTGGTAGCCGAAGTATTCGTGGCTACAGCTATAACTCGATTGGTCCGGGTAAAAACTTAGTGACTGGCACTATTGAACTTCAAAAAAGATTACCGAACCTTAAATCCTGGTACCTGGCTGGGTTTATTGATGCCGGTAATGTCTCCGATGACAACGTACTGACCGGTATGAAAAGCAGTAGTGGGTTTGGTGTAGTATGGCTATCACCTCTGGGCATGGTGGAGCTTGATCTCGCCTTTCCATTACCCAAAGATGATCATGGCGTACACGTCAGTTTTTCAATGGGGCCGGCTCTATGAAAACATTCTTTGGATCAATCATCTTCGTTCTAATTATTGCAGTGTGCTTACTGTTACTGATTGTATTTAGTAATACCGGGTTAAGAGTCGCTGTTAAACTTGCTAGTCACTACAGTGACTACAGTATTTCTTATCAAAAAATTCGTGGCAATATCAGTGGACCAATTCGAATAGAAGACCTCAAAGCCTGCAATCCACGTGTTTGTGTCGAGGCCGATCGACTCTATATAGCTTGGCAGCCCACACAACTTTTCTTACGTCATGTTGTTATTGATCGGATGAGTGCAAATCATCTCACTGTGTCCCAACTCGCCCCACTATCTATAGCGCACTCGCAATCAACAAGCTCATCCAAATTATCTTCAGGCAAACAGATGCGAGTCTCTCTACGGCAATTGGAGGTAGCGAAGCTTACCATTAAAACCAATAGTGATAGACAGTACGTGCTTAATGATATCGCAATGCAATCAGTACTGAGAGCGAATAAGGTCTTCTTGAGTGCTGCGGGTCAATTGCGTCAGCCAGTAGCAAGCAGATTCGACGCATTAGTAAAAGGTACGCCCGACAATTATCAAATCAACCTGGGTATCATAGGACAAGACAGCGACATTACTTGGCAAGGAGACGGCAATCAAAATGGTTTCACGCTCTCAACGAAACACCACACTTTAGCCCACGGTCAACTCAACTCAACGCTATCACTGTTATGGAAGCCACAGCTAACCTGGTCGCTTAACTTGAACGCAAGTCAAATCAACTTACGTGAATGGAATCCACTTTGGCCACAATCACTTGAATTATCGATTCACTCCGATGGCCAGCTCAAGCAGCATCAGCCCGACTTCAATGTCGCTATCAATAGCAAAACCACAAACAGTAGACTACAACTTAATGCTAAGGTTAACCAAAAAATCAACGCCAACTGGCAATTCAACGGCCAGAAACTCTCTGAAATATTACCTTTCCTGAACGGTGATCTATCAACAACAGGGAAAATTACTGGGAGCTTAAAAAAACCACTAATCAATACTATGATCAATTCAAATCAACTCAGTTATAAAAATTATAGCCTCAAGGGGCTCGCATCAAGCTTTCTAATTGATACCTCACAGCAAAAGGACAGCACAGTCGACCTTGATGTCAAACAATTAAATCTTTATCAGCAAAAGATGAGTAATCTCCACCTCAACGGCCATGGTGTATTGAATCAATATCACATGACACTTAAATTCAATCATGCACTAGCTGCTGTATCAACGGCCCTTCATGGTAGCTATCAAAAGTCTTTTATCACAAATACCATAGAGTCTATGGAATTAGTGACGCGAACGCTGGGAACTTGGCAACTCACACAGCCAACTGATATTAAAACCAGCATGCAATCGATTGAGTCGACACCCATCTGCCTGCGTGTCAATCAGTCAACCCCGAATCATACTTGTACGCAGCTTAGTTGGAATCGAGATCAATCCTGGACATCTTCGCTAAGTAGCCACGGCATTAACCTCTCATTACTCAACCAACACACAATCTCAGAACAATTCGGATTAAGCGGACTATTGAATGTAGATCTGAAAGCCAGTGGACAACATAAAAAAGTTAATGCTGCTCAACTTGATGCATCGATTGAATCAGGCCAAATGACTGTCGTAGGCAAATCATCCAATCAATCCATTCCAATTAATAGTGCAAATTTTCAAGCGACACTTAAAAAAGGAGCACTATCTTCCCAATTAAAAATAATTACACAGAAGAATAATCATGTGGATGTCCAGCTTAGCAGCAATGACTTTGATCCATTTCAAATAGACCTCGCCCAACAAAACATTGATGGCAGCATAGACATCAATGCCAATCACTTACAAAACTATACTGCATTAATCCCAAACGTGAATATTAAAAATGGTAGCTTGACTTCCTCGTTAGCTATTCATGGAAATATTAAAGCACCGAATTTATCCGGGGAAACCAAGTTATCCGATATACAATTATTTTTACCCTCGATTGGATTATTGATTTCTGATCTTGATTTTAACGTTGTCAGTCAAGGTAATACAACTCACTTTGATGGATCATTGTATTCGAATAAAAGCCCTTTGCACTTTAATGGCGAGACTAAAATTATTAATCAATCTTGGTCCTCGCGTATTAATCTCATCGGTAATAACTTTCAACTGATGAATAGCGATGAATACAAAGTCTCTATCAGTCCAAAACTGCAAGTCGAGATCAATAATAAAAATATTAATGTGACAGGTGATGTTGTGATCCCACATGCCAAGATCACGCCCTACCGTGGTAAAAACGTTGTTACATTGCCACATAATGACATTCAATATAAACAAGACAATGACACCAACCCCTGGACACTACAAGGTAACGTCCACGCCTCTCTGGGCAATGATGTCAATCTCAAAATTATTGGTATTCACGGTAAAGCCACAGGACAACTTAAGATTAGTAAAAAACCGCAAGCCAGCACTCTCTGTAACGGCCACATCCTGATCAAAGGCAAATATCAAGCTTATGGTCATAAATTAATTATTGCCCCTCAATCTATGCTGCTTTACAACAATAATCTGATCACTAATCCATTACTGAACTTAAGAGCAACTAAAGTTATCTCCAACAACAATCAACTGTTCCAACAAGATTTTTCGGCTAATGATGTCACAGTGGGCATTGAAGTCACAGGGCCTTTAGACCGTCCAACACTGGGTTTATTTTCTATTCCAGCTAACTTGTCCAAAGCAGATATTCTGTCGTATTTAATTTTGGGTCACCTATCAACTAACCCAAACCCGACAAATCCTTCACAGCAAAACGCCAACTCAACCACGAATATTTTTGACACCCTAAAGCTCAGTGAAACTGGGCTTGCTAACTCAGGTTCAGGGGGTCTTAGCAATACCATTCAGAGCAAACTTGGATTATCCGAACTTGGTATCGAGACGAACTCCACTCGTGACGTTGCTGGCAATCAACTGTCGCAACAGAATTACTTTGTACTAGGAAAATACCTGTCATCGAAACTCTATTTACGTTATAGCCAGGGTCTTGTCGACAGTGACGACTTAATCCAACTTCGCTATTTCATAACACCACGTTGGATCATACAAACTCAATTAGACTCACTAGACAACAGCAATGGAATTGATATATTGTACTCCATAGAAAGATAACCCCTCGAAAAAAACACCAAATCACGGCAGAGCGTTAAGAGTAAATCCATGAACAATGACCGATTGACATACGATTTAATCAGCGCAGTACAAGAGAATAATGTTGAGCAAGTAAAGTCGCTCTTAGACGAAGGCGCTGATCCAAATCATACTTTAGACCAAGCCAATGTCACCGCATTACACTATGCCGCGCAACACAATGCATTAAACTGCATACCACTTCTGGTTGATGCTGGAGCTGACCTTTATGCCAAGACAGAACCGGATGGGCAAATTCCTGTTGAGATATCATTGCTGCATCAACATCGTCAAGTAACGCAACTGTTAATGCACTACTTACAAAATAAATCCGATACGATCAACTAGTTCAGTGTGTGTATGCCACAAGCCGATCAATGTGATGGATCCACCGGTTTGTTTAACATACACTAGCGCCATTATATAACCACGAGTCATCATTTATGCTAGGAAAATCTTGTAACATTGATAAAACTGACCGAATTAATCGATCAATTATTGGCTTATTATTATTCTTCGCTGCCTATTTTAATTTTAGTCTACGCTTCTTCATGATTGTGGGATTGATCTTACTGATAGAAGGCATTGTTGGTTGGTGCTCCATCCCCTATTTGATTCGTCGAATCAGAGGTCGATAACGATTTTAATATTGCTCTGATAACCCGCCTCGTTGATGACAGACCACACAAATCCAAAGGCTTGGAATACCAATTAAAAAAGTCAATACGAAAAATTCGGCCCAACCAAGACTTCTTACCAATATGGCTGCAACTGGTCCACAAACTATTCGACCAATTGATGCAATCGCAGAAAGCAATGCATACTGAGTTGCGGTGTATTTTGGGTGACACAATGACATTAAAAAGGCAACAAAAGCCGTCGTTGCCACTCCACCACAAAAGTATTCGCCGAAAATTGCTATAATAAGAAAGGTATAGCTTTTGCCAATCACAGCTAGCCCTGCGAACAATAAATTAGAGCTTATTTGCAAGAAGCCAAATATTAAAAGTGAGCGGTACAAACCTAACCATGGGTACAACAAACCGCCAACAAGACCACCCATCAAAGTTGCACTGATACCAATAGATTTACTCAAGATACCCACAGTGACTAATTCGAATCCAACTCCACGCAGTAAGAACGTTGTGTTTAATGATAATGCTAAGGCATCGGATATTTTATAAAGCACGATAAAAGTAACCAATAACAATAGCTGGTCTCGCCTGACAATATCCAACACTGGCTCGACAATCGCTGCTTTTATGGTTTGAGGACGATTAAATTCGCAGGATATTTTTGGAATACAGCAACTCACGATGGCACAACCGGCCATACAAACCGCCATTAACTCATACGTGATTTTCCAGCCTATTCGGCTAGCCAAGATCAACGCCAGTGCTCCCGAAATTAGTATCGCAACTCGATAACCGATAGACAGTAATGATGCGGCAAAACCACGCTCCTCTGGTAATGCAATATCGGTACGATAGGCATCAATAACCACATCTTGTGAAGCCGAACAAAAAGCAATCAGAAGTGCAATAACTGCCATAGTGGTTGCTGAAAGCTGTGGTGATAAGTGCGCCAACCAAAGCAATAATACCACCATAGAGAACTGCCAGACCAACATCCATGAAGCACGTTTTCCCCAATGAAAAGGTATGAATCGCTCCATCAATGGCGCCCACAATACCTTGAATAGATAAGGCAGACCAACCAAGGTCAGTAGCCCAATTGTCATCAAATCGACACCAGATTCGGTAAACCAAGCCTGCAAGGTACTGCTGGTTAATGCTAATGGCAAACCAGAGGCAAAGCTAGTTGCCAGCACTGCCAGCATGCGTCGATTCAACAATGACTCTAATGGTTTCAAAGACACCGCCAACTGATTTTTAAATTCGCTCTGATAATTCCATTTCTACCGGTAAAGCAGGTTGCTTGATTAAACGCCGGTACAGAAACTGAGAAGGCGCTGTCATGGCATAAGCTAAACTGAAAGCAAATATCACTAACGGTGGATTATAAACCACTAATATTAAAAATAGCACTGCAGCAAACACTTTATGAAAAGGAACCTTACCCGCAATATCAATGTCTTTAAAACTGCGATAGCGCAATACACTGATTTCCAGATAACCCAATACTAACGCCATCACAATCAATGCATAGGGAATCCATGGCTCATTATAGTGATACTCATGACACAACCATGTAAAACTGGCCAACACTGCGGCAGGAACTGGAATTGCGAGTCCGTAAAAAAAACGTTTGGATGCATTGTCATCCGCATTAAAGCGCGCTAAACGCAATGCGCCGCACATGGCAAAGATAAACGCAATACAGCAGCCAAGCTTACCCAGTTCATGCAAGGACCACAGGTAGATCATCACAGCCGGCGCAATGCCAAAAGAAACCATATCTGACAAACTGTCCAGCTGTGCACCAAAATCAGATTGGGTATGGGTCATGCGTGCAACACGACCATCCAAGCCATCCAATAAAATAGCAATCAGAATCGCAATGGATGCGCGCTCAAAATGCCCGGCTGTTGCCATGACGATGGCAAAAAATCCTGCATACATGGCAGCCAATGTAAAAAGATTGGGCAGCAAATAAATGCCTCTTCTAAATCGTTTTGGTGTGTGTGTTTTCATGTCCCTGTTTCCGTATCGTGCTATTGAACAATTAACTATTAGTGCTATAAATCAATGACTTATTAAAAATACCAAGATCGTTTGACAATATTATCGGCAGAATGTAGCAGAAACCACGCAACGATGATACAAGCGCATGAATTTAATCTGGCGCTGAGCTAACCAACCAACATAAACTTAATCAACGACATAATGGACAAAGTTGGCGCAATTTTGACAATGTTTACTCGCTGCTAGTCTGCGATATAATGAACTTTGTAAAAAGAAAATTCAAATGCCAAAACACCTTCTCTCAGCGTTGAATTTCTCCAAAACCCGATCACACCCCGCACTTGATTAAACGCTATGATCAACAATTAATAACTAAACCGTGACGACGATGACCACGACACCCACAATCGAGCAAACAGCCACCGCCTTAAAAAATCCGATCATTACGGCGAGTCAGCTTGTGCAAGACAGCGAAGTGATTTTCGACAATGGTTCGAGTTTTTTCGATGCGATGCTTGATGACATCCAACAAGCACGTTATTGCATACTGTTTGAAACATTTATTTTTACCAATGATCACCTTGGACAAAGACTCGCTAAAGCACTACGCCAAGCCGCACAACGTGGAGTTATAGTAAAAGTTTTAGTTGATGGCTGCGGCAGCCCCTATTGGTCAGCACAGTTTGCACGCCGGTTAGAAAAATCCGGCGCACAGGCTCGCGTCTACCATCCTTTCCCCTGGCAAATATGGAATTGGAGTCGCGGCATGGTTAAAACTCCATGGGTTATTAAATGGATTTATTTAATACTCAATATCAATTCACGCAATCATCGAAAAACCTGCATCATTGACGATACTATCGCTTATGTAGGTAGTATCAATACAGTAAAAAACCATCTAATGACTAGCGACAATGGCTTGGGCTGGCGCGACACTGCGGTTCGTCTCTCACACTGTAATTTATCGCCATTGACTGATGCGTTTGATTACGCCTGGGACAATAAACCACTAAAAGACCGTTTGCAGCAATCACTATCTCAAAGCCAACTTGATCCTATGTTTCGTTTAAATCATTCTCGCCATCATCGTCGCGCCTTGTACAAACAGCTGCTTAATAAAATTTATCATGCGAAGAAACGTATATGGATTACTAATGCATACTTCATTCCCGAACACCGGATTTTAAAAGCACTATCACAGGCTGCTTTTCGCGGTGTTGATGTGCGTATTTTAATTCCGCGCAAATGTCATATACTACTACCGCTGCCTTGGGCATCATCAATTTTTTACCACAACTTATTGGAATCGGGCGTTAAGATCTACGAATACCTTCCCTCTATCTTGCACGCAAAATCGGTAATTTGTGACAATTGGGTACTCGTTGGCTCCAGTAACCTGAACCACCGTAGCCTACTTCATGATCTTGAGGTCGATGTGCGCTTACGCAATCAAACATCGAAAAACATTGTCAAACAGTTATTTCTTCATGACCTAACACAATCGCAAGAAGTGTCATTAGACAGTTGGAAACAGCATCGCCCCTGGTACCAGCGATTTCTCGGTCGTGCCATTTTATACCTTAAATATTGCTTGTAAGTTTAGTGGATTGCCGTTTGCACCAAGACCACGATGTAACCTACGTATAAGCCTAACAACAATAACCCACCCAACTTCCCAATACGCCCACGTTTAGGTGGTAACACTGCACACAACCAAAATAAGAGTGTAATCGCTAACAACGCCGGATAATCACGGTAAATCAGATCAGTTGATAGCCGACCGGGAGCAAATAATGCGGGCATGGCTAATACTGGCAATAAATTAAATAAACTCGAGCCAACCACATTACCTATCGCTAAGTCATACTCTTTTCGAAAGCAACTGACTAATGTTGCGGCCAACTCTGGTAGAGACGTTCCAATAGCAACAATGGTTAAACCAATAATTAAATCGCTTAAACCAAACCATGACGCGATACCCGTGGCACAGTTAACCACCACTTCAGCGCTGCCTAACAATAATAACAAACCCACCACGGTCCATATGTACGCTGCACGCAACGGCATCGATACTTGTGGGATTTCATGCTCCATTTCTTCGATTAGAGTATCATGCTGACCCATTGGCTTTCGTGCCATGGTAAACATCCAAGCGATATAAACCACGAATAAACACAGCAATACAATACCATCAAAACGTGTTAACGCACCGAACAAAAACATCACACCGACCATGACGGTGACAATGATTAAAAATGGAAACTCTCGAAACAACACGCGCGAATGTATCGTTAAAGGCATCAACAATGCTGCAACACCACCAACCAACGCTTTATTAGCGATATTCGATCCCAACACATTACCAATAGCAATTTCAGGCGCTTGCTTTAATGAAGCAAGTAATGACACGATAAGCTCTGGGCAGGATGTACCAAAACCGACTAAGATCATACCAACGACTAGAGGGGAGACGCGATAGTGTCGCGCTATCACCGTACTGCTTTTCACAAATTGATCAGCACCCCAGGTTAGGGCCGCGCAACCAATGAGAAACCCTAGTATTAAAAAGAGCAGATTCATAACACACTTCTTGTATTCCCTGTTATCATCATTAAACCTGATCACCCCAACCTTGTCATCTATCTATCGTGGCGTTTTAGTGCAGAGTGATGCGGTTGTTTCGCAACCACCGTGGCACGATGACCGGAAGGACGCCAAGCAGGAGCAATCACATCTGGCATATTCAATTGTTGTAAACAATGCCCTCTAACAACCCCACTAATACCATAACGTTGATTAACCTGATCCATCACCGTATTGACTGCCAACGCCTTTTCTGGATAAGGCTCAAATAAATCGCGTTGACCACTGCCGTGTTGCACGCGCAATGCAGTCACCTGACATTGAAACACACCTTCGCCATGCCAACGTTGTAATACCATGGCTTTAGCCAATTGAAAAATTAGTGCGCCATCATCGGTAGCTTGAACAGTTTTATATTGCTCAACAATCCAACCTTGCTCCAATCGCAATCCAATAAAGAAATGTTGTGATGTCATATCATGTGCACGCAAGCGCAAGGCTACCTTTTCCGACATGTGCCCTAAAAAATTAAAAATAACATGACGATCACGCGTATTGGGTGGCATGACTTTACCGTGCCCCATACTCTTTGGTGGCCGCTCACTGGTTTTTACTGGATCAGGATCTTCTCCCAAACACATGTACCACAATCGTCGTCCTAAATTACCAAAACGACGCGCCATGACATCTATCGGTAACGTCGCCATTTGACCGCAATAATAAACACTGTACTGAGATAAAAAACGGGCAATCCCGGTACTGATACCACAAATCTCTGTCACTTTTAAAGGTGCTAATGTACTGGCTGATAACCAAGGTGGAATCACTGTTACACCATTGGGCTTATTGCGTTTTGATGCAACTTTAGCCGTTGTTTTATCACCACTAATACCAACAGAACAAGTTAATCCCGTGGCTGAAACAATGGCTTGTTGAATCTGCTTACCAACTGCTTTGGCATGCGTGTACAGATTACGACAGCGCGATAAATCCAAAAACGCCTCATCAACGGAAAAGATCTCTATATCGGGCGAGACGGTTTCTAATATTTGCATGATCTGAGTCGACACACCGGCATATACGGTCGGTCGTGACGGACATTGTATTAAGTGAGGGCATAATTGACGCGCTTCCGTCAATCGCATACCGGTTTTGATACCAAAAGCACGCGCTTCGTATGAACAAGTGATTACACAACTGCCAAGCTGACCATTGGTGACGCACACTGGCTGACCGCGGTAATCGGGCTCATCACGCTGCTCAATTTGTGCAAAAAAGGCATCCATATCGACGTGAAGAATGATACGCGGCCAATGTTGCGCCATGATCTACCTACCAATGTTATTTGTTCTCCATATGTTCTCTATGATAGTACAAATCGCATTAGAAACAAGACCCATATTCCATATAAATTTTGATCTCAAGCTTGATACAATAAATAAATGTATGATTATATTGATTTTTTTATAATACGCCGGACAGGGTGTGCCGGCTTGGTAGGCAACGCATCGGCTTTGACCTGTACCGCAAAAACTCCTGGACGCATACAGGGCGAGCGATGATTAAGCGATAGTCTAACGCAGTTAGGGGGAATGATACCCACTGCGATCAGTATTATTATCGTTGTTCTCGTGATTGCCCGAATTTGGGGGTAATTGACCCGGGTTGGAAAGAACAGGATCACCGAACAGCGATATACCAGGACGCTTAGGCGGAGGAGCATGTAATGAAGGCAGGGACCCCTCTTCCTCTCGATGCCGCTTTCCGGGTGAGGTCGAGAAAGGATCACTTACCACTATTTCAGAATGACCATTGAGATCATTACTAAATAGATTACTGAGCACAGGGGGAGGCACTATAATAGCTGAACCGACTTTTTTTTCAGCAGGTTTAGGCGGCAAGGCTTTGATTAATTCATTAACACGTTGGTGTGTACCGGCTAAATAATTGCGTATGGGTATGTGATGGTCAGCATCGTAATCGGCGATTTGCAGAGACTGATTGTTCTCCGCGACGTAGCGCTGGACAAAAAGCTGATTAATCTGCTCTTGAGTGAAACCTTCACGTTGCAGGCAGGGCAATAGAATACTATCGATGGTGCCATCAGGAATGCGGTAATGACCTGATCCATTAGACACGCAGACTAAATTAGCTTGATCATCAAAACCAAGCTCACCCGCTGCGAGCAAATACGTCTGATTTTGTAAATCCATATTTGGCTTGATGGCTTTGTGCGCTCGTTGACACATAGACTGATGAGAGTATTCCTCAAAGCGTGAGTCATTAATCGAACACACTAACTGCCCCTCAAGAGTAATGATAAAACGATACCACGTCACCTGCGTGCCATTAGGAAGCTGAGGTTGAAAATTATCAATGACAGCCGAAGAGGATGCGCTGTTCTGGCGAAAAACGTATCGGCGATGATATACCACAATCTCTTCAAAGGTTTTATTTAAATTCGCTATTATTTTTGGATTTGTACACCTTTTGTTGTAAGCGCCCAGCTCCCTTTCTGCGAGTAACCGTATTGTATCAGCTGAGGGGTTAGGCGGATAAGCGGGAACAGTGACATCACCGGATATTTGAATGTGACGTGGCCCAATACACGGGACGTCGTCTTTACTCGGTGATGGAGGCGGCGATAGATATACTTCTTTGTTAGAACGCATGGTTATTCCACTGGATAAGACTATTTAAAATGTTGTCTTAATATACGTGTTACAGATTAAACTAATCTTAAAAAGTCGTAAAAAATTTAACCTTTCTCACCTTAAAAAAAGATTAAATAAGCGTTAACTATTGGACTGACTGCTGAGATGCCCTACACTCAAATTGTTTAATATTTTACCTATTTGTGAGCAAAATGAAATCATCCACCACTTACAAACCGTTACAACGCAGCCAAGGGGATCACCTGATTGCCGGTGTTTGCAGTGGGATAGCAAAAGTATTCAACATTGACCCGACCTGGATACGAATCACCTTTCTCATCAGTTTGTTCGTCTTTAAATTTAGCATCGTCATTTATCTGATTTTATGGCTGTATTTACCCAAAGCACCCGCATCTCAAGCCATGACGGCTATGCATTTTCAAGCATTACCCGAGCCTGATCAGCACAATGAGGCCGTGCTACTACAAGCACCACTGGAGCTTAACGATGGGCACAATGGGCCACTGCCTCCCTTGTCAGAGATGCTTGCTGAGCCAATTACAAATGCAACGACACCCAACACCGTGGCAAAGGCCGCTGCCTCTCCTCAAAAGCCAACCGCACAACAAGCCAGCACCCATCCACACAGGGATGAATCATTGACTCAATCTCAAAACATCAGCTCCAACCAAACACCCAAGCACAACACACCCGATAAGATGACCATGACAGACAACCCTATCGACCCATTCCCCAGTGATTTTCTTGCCACCTTGGATGATGAACCGACGGTAACGACATCCAGCAAAACCACATCATTAGAAGAATTCCCGGATGACTTCATGGCCTCCTTTGCTGACGAGACCGCGACTGACAGTAACAATGTCACGGCAATACACGATGCCAATCGCAGTGATTCGTTAGAAGAATTCCCTGATGATTTCATGGCCTCCTTTGCTGACGAGACCGCGACTCACAGTAACACTGTCACCGCAATACACGATGCCAATCGTAGTGACTCGTTAGAAGAATTCCCAGATGATTTCATGGCCTCCTTTGCTGACGAGACCGCGACTGAAAGTAACAATGTCACGGCAATACACGATGCCAATCGTAGTGACTCGTTAGAAGAATTCCCAGATGATTTCTTAGCCGCTTTTGAGGATGAAATGACGGCTCAAAGTCAGTCATCAAAGACACCTGGTGATAATGACGCTTTCCCACAAGACTTCTTAGACAGTTTTAATGAAAATCGCGACGACACTTAAGCGTTGTTAACCAAACCCATAATCGCGATGACTTCCATTGCTATCACTCGGTTAAATGTTTGACTAGCGTGACACTCCGCTTGCGTTATCGCTATACTAGCCACCACCCTTGATGATTAGGAAACTTTGTCATGCCTTCAACACCACGTATCTTGCAAGAACATTTTTCATCGCTTGAATCAACTTGGGACCATGACATTATCCCAACGTTAATGGATTATTTAAAAATTCCTAATCGCTCACCCGCTTTTGACCCTGACTGGGAAACTAACGGGTATATGGACGATGCCATGACACTGATTGCAGATTGGTGTCAGCGTCAACCGATCACTGATCTCACCTTGCGCGTACTGCGAGAGCCTGGAAAAACACCGTTACTGTATCTTGAAATCCCCGGGCAAATTGACAACACAATTTTGTTATACGGGCATATCGACAAACAACCTGAAATGACCGGATGGGATGCCGACAAAGGACCTTGGCAACCGGTTTTAGAGCAACAACGATTGTACGGTCGTGGCAGTGCTGACGATGGTTATGCGGTATTTTCCAGCTTATCGGCAATTGCTTATTTACAACAACATCAGATTCCACATGCACGCTGTGTCGTGGTTATTGAAAGTTGTGAAGAAAGTGGTAGTCATGATTTACCAAATTATTTAGAGCAGTTGCGTGCAGAGATAGGCTCTCCAGATCTGGTCATTTGTTTGGACTCGTCCTGTGGTAATTATCAACAGATGTGGGGGACCACCTCATTACGCGGCATGATCAGCGGTACTTTACAGATCAAAACGTTAACCGAAGGTATTCATTCCGGTATGGGCAGTGGTGTGGTACCCAGCACCACGCAAATTATGCAACAATTGTTGCAGCGCATTGAAGATCCTAAGGATGGACAAATTACCTTGCCTGAACTCATCGTTGACATTCCTAATCAACGGCAAGATCAAATTCAACAGGCAGCAACCTTATTGGGTGATGAAATCAAAGCCGCCTTTCCTTTGGCAGAGCAAACTCAGTTACTGTCGAATGATCCTGCAACGTTGCTCACCAACAAAAACTGGCGAGCGGCCCTATCGGTGATTGGTATCGCAGGGTTACCCGATTTATCCGCGGCAGGCAATGTCACAGTTCCCGAACTGCAACTTAAACTGTCGATGCGAACACCACCAACGTGTGATGTTGACCAAGCTGCTAGCGCTTTAAAAGCTTGCTTGGAAACTGCTCCGCCGTATCACTGCAGCGTGCAATTTGACATCGATGAAACCGCAGCTGGATGGCATGCACCAATCCCGCCGGCCTGGTTGGAGCAAGCTTGCGAGCAAGCATCGCAATTGTTTTATCATCAACCTGCTGTGTATTGGGGTGAAGGTGGATCCATTCCACTGATGGCGATGCTGAGTCAACAATTTCCCGAGGCGCAGTTTTTAATTACAGGCGTGTTAGGGCCGCATTCAAATGCTCATGGGCCTAATGAATGCTTACGCATTGATATGGCTAAACGCATCACCGGCTGCGTGGCGTCAGTCATTGCCTCTCACTATGAACACTACCATTCTGGAGACTAATATGTTTGCCGTAATTTCACCCGCTAAAAAACTCGCTACCGAAGTTGACTATCAAGGCCCAACTACAGCAATTCGTTTTGCTAAAGAGACTCGCCAACTGATTCAACAACTCAAAACACTGAGCGCGACACAACTGGGTGAATTAATGCACATCAGTGACAAGCTCGCCCAACTCAACTTCGAACGTTATCAGGCCTTTAAACCGCGCCAATACACCGACAAAAATGCCATGCCTGCAGTGTATTTATTTCAAGGTGATGTCTACAAACACCTCGAAGTGCAGACACTGACCGACAAACAACGAGAGCGCTTACAAGATCGCTTAGGGATTCTCTCGGGCCTGTATGGTCTTCTGAAACCATTGGACTTGATTCAACCCTACCGCTTGGAAATGGGCACCTCGTTGCATAATACTTATGGCGATAATCTGTATGATGTATGGCGATCTCGCGTGACACCAGCCATCAATGCCTGTTTAGCTCAGTGCAATACACGCTATTTGGTTAATCTCGCATCGCAAGAATATTTTTCTGCGATTGATACCGAACAATTGGATGGCACGGTGATTCAAGTCGACTTTAAAGACCGCAAAGACGGTAAACTCAGAACGCTAGGCATGAACGCGAAACGTGCACGCGGTGCAATGGCACGTTATTTAGCACAAAAGGCGTGCAAAACACCGGCAAGCTTATGTGACTTTAATGGGTTGGATTATACGTATTCCGAAGAGCACTCATCACTTCATCACTTAGTGTTTGTGCGTTAAGTAAGTTGGTTTTATCTATAGAGATTCGATGATGAAGATTTGACTTTTTGACCATCCTCAACCATTGAGTCTCCATTAACTGTGACAGAGATTTTATCAAGCTTGGCTGGGTTACTAACGTGTGACCTCAACCATTCTATTTGGTCTACAATCCACTCCGAGTTAACCGGCGCATCTATAAACCGTTCGGGTATAGTAAGATCCAATGCTGTTTTACCTTCCAATAAGCAATGTTTTTCTAATACTATCTGCATCAAACACGCCATTTGCTGGTCTGAACCAGTTAATCGAGGTTGGCTAGATGGTGCTACTGAGAATGTTTCACCCTGACTTGTGGGCTTTACAATAATGCCCACTTTTTTTGTTTTTGGTGTTACCGATGAGCTATCTGAATCAGACCCTGGTGTGTCATGATCTGTATTAGCAGAACCTATTGAGCTTGTATCACTGTCGTCAAGCGTTGGTTCTAAGTACTGGTAGTTAAAGGACACACCATCCTCGATTTGTTCTAGAGTAGCTTGGAAGTTTGTGCTTTTACTAACTAATGCAATAATCTCATTTTTGAATGTTTCTAAGTCCTCTGGTTTTGTTTGAACCCCCATCGTTGGAGATTGCGGTTGTGATTTAAATAGAGTAGGTCCTGACTTGACGACATCACTTGACCCCGCGTTAGAACTATCTAAGGACTTTTGAATATCGAGGCTTTGAGCCATTTTCGATATGTATTCACGATTAGCAAGCATGGACTGGTGGGGACTGTGATCACGCAACCGAGCAATTGTATGCTGACGAAGTTTTACATTGTTTTCTGTGCTAGTATAGCCCGTAGTCAGCTCCGATGAACTTTCAGCTTGAATTCTTTTGGCGATTTCCTTTAACACCCAATCTCCACAAAAGCCATCACCACGAACATCTACCGTTTCACAGTTTGTATTGTTGCTATTATCCTTTGTATAAATAGCCAGATTCCAGTGTGAAACGCTAGACCCAGCGATAGATTTTTCACCCAATCCTCCAGTCACAAAGGGTGCCAATACGGTTTTGCATGTTGGATTGCGGGTGAAGTGGCCCTGCGCTTGTTCATCCATTGACGGAACTTTCTGGTCTTCTCCACCCTCTACCCTAAGTACTACTGCATCACTTATCGTACTACTCGATGATGCTTGAGGCTCTATGATATGCAGGGCCGGTATACCTTTTATTTCTTCATTAAATTGGAAACAAATAGCAGACATATCACCCGTACTTAGCCAATAGTTATTGTCCTTAATTTTATTATATCCTGAACCATGCTGCTCCAAGAGATCGGCAATAGTCGGGTCTTTTAGCGGTTCTTTAAGTTGCCTTTGATCATTCCACATGTTGATTGGATATGACTGACAAAATTCATCAATTATTGCATCAATAGCTTTAGGCGGTTTTTTAATTTCAGACAAGCGCAGTTGAGCCTCATCCAAACTGCAAAACTTTGGGTTATCAAACTGCACATAAGGTAACAACCGTTTCAAGTGATCCATTGTGAGGGATTGCAGCTTATCCGATGGAAACAGACTTTGACACAAGCTATAAAGATTGAATTCTTGTTGATCAGATAACGCCATACAATCACAACTCTCGATAAAATACTTCTAACTACAGAATAAACCATAGAAATTAAGTCAGTATTAAAATTATGCAAAATCTGCGAAAAATCAGGGTAAACCTCGAGCAACCGATACCCCCTAGACAAGGAAGTTAGCAGTCATAAAAAACTGGATAATATCAATTACTTAATGGATTGGTGGGCCTACTAGGACTCGAACCTAGGACCAAGGGATTATGAGTCCCCTGCTCTAACCAACTGAGCTATAGGCCCTGTCATACAGGATGGCTGTCTATTATGTTGGATTTTTTTCAGAGTGCAAGCCCTTTGCGCCTGCGACCTGCTCGTGCTGGTCATGAGAGCATCAAGTAGGCCTTGGCTAGGAATTTCAACCGAGATTCTGCATAATGCCCCCTGCATGTTTACAAGGAATCACATGTCAACATACGATCTCAGTAACGCCCAAAAGCTACTGGACCAGTTCGCAACCCAGCGCGTGCCAATGATTGGTTACTGCCAAGCACGCTTGATCGAGATTTCGCAGCAACGTTGTGAAGTTATGATTCCGTTGAGTGCCTCCACCAAAAACCATCTGGATTGCATGTACTTTGGTGCACTCTCCGTGGGCGCTGACATTACTGGTGGCTTTCTAGCTATGACCGCAATCGAACACACGCAACAACCAATTGAACTTTTGTTCAAGGATTTCCATGCTGACTTCTTGCTCAGAGCCAATGGTAATACGCATTTCATTTGCCAAGACGGTGACTTAATACAGAGCATGATCCAGCAAACTTTAGACAGTGGATCGCGAGTTAATCAAACGTTATCCATCAGCGCTGTGGTACCGACACTATCAGACCAACCGGTTGCGCAGTTCAAACTCACATTATCACTAAAAAACAAGCCATCTAATCCGATATAACAGCTGTTCACGCTTTATACTGCGGGCAATACCCGCTACACTGTGGTTTTGCTGTGTCATATGAACAGCAGGGCACGCCATGAATTCCAAACTCAAACAGTATTACTACGAGCATCAAGAGAACACCATTCATACGCTAAAGTATGTACTCGCCTTCTTGCTCGGTTATGCCGTCATGCAACCGTTGCCCGACGGTAAGTCTCAATGGGTCATCATCACTATCGCAGTTTTGATGGGCTCGCAAAATATCATTGGACTGCAAGTCAATCGCGCACTACTGCGCTTGATGGGCACTGTAGTTGGCGCTGCTCTCGGACTACTGGCAATTACGTTACCACACACCCCTTATATCGTTATCGGCTCAATTATTGTCGCATCGATCTTTTTCTCCATGATTACTTACGGCGACAACGATCTCAACTACGTCGGTGCATTGGGCATGGCGACCTTTGCCATGATCGCACTGACAAATCACCCTTCGTATGTCACCGCAGGCTACCGAGTGATTGATATCTTTCTCGGTATATTTATCAGCTTGTTTGTTTCAAAATTTATTTTTCCACTGAATTCACGTCGTGCATTTATTATTGCCACGGTTAAAAATGCCAAACAACTCCATCTATTTATTGATCTGGTATTTATTCAAGGTACTGAGCGTCGCAATAACACTGACT
Organism: uncultured Coxiella sp.; assembly: GCA_902623005.1. Lineage (GTDB taxonomy): Bacteria > Pseudomonadota > Gammaproteobacteria > Coxiellales > Coxiellaceae > UBA9148. The sequence goes on along the minus strand of CACNSC010000004.1, from coordinate 14,341 downwards.
TGGCTGATCTAGACAACAAGATCAACAAAACCCAACACAAGCAACGCCAGATCATTAAAGGCATGCGGTATGAATCGTTTAAGAAAAACATGTTTAAACAGGAACTGTCCAACATGATGCGCTACATGAGAGCGATTTTTCATTATATTTTGTTCATTGATACCGCTGTACTGGATGGCAAACGCCATATCCCCATCGTTATGGCCACGCTGACTCCGTACATCAAAGAGTATATGCACGCTGTGATGGAGTTACTTGATGACATCGAAATTGAACAACCAGCCAGCTGTAAAGAGAGTCAACTTAAGGCACTGGCTGACAAACAGTCGGCTGCATCAACTGCGCTCGATGCCTTCAGCATGGAGCAAGAAAAGCATCAACAAGCCGACGCCATTGCCTTCACGATGCGCCGTGTGAATCATTGCTGTAGCATGTTACTCAGTACTTGGGACCGTGTGATTCAACCGCGTTAGCACTGTCGACAATTGCATGCGAGCTTGTTTTAATACGTGCATTCAGTCAAAAGAACGTGTCATGCAGCGCTCATCTAACACGCAACAATTAGTCATCTTACTAATCGGCATCATTGGCTATATCGCATTGTATGCGTTCAATGCTTTTCTCACCCATCACATGATCATGAGTCACTATGGTGCCATTTCAGCTGCCATTTCATTACTTACCATTATTGGCACTGTCTCATTGATAGGTGTTGATAGCTCCTCAAAAAAGTATTTGGCCAAATACTTATTTCAACAAGACAGTTACCGAGCTAGGCAATTTTTGCGTTGGTCACTCACGGTACTGTTGATTGCCAGTGTGATTATCCTCGTGACAGATGCCGTCGCCATCATAGGTATCTTTGTGATCGAGAAAGTCATAAAAGTGATCGATCAACGCATTTATATTACTTTTTTCTTTCTATTATTCTCACCATTCAGTGCTGCTATCCTATTAATTAGCGCCTATTACGCATCCATTCAAAAAAACATTGCTGCAACTTTTATTGAAAGCTCGGCTTTAAATTTAATTCTGGTTGCGATCGCCTGTGTCATATTACTGATGCCGTTTCATCTCTTTGGTGTGAAACTTGTATTCATGATTTATGCGATGGCTTACAGTTTGCTGGTTGCAATAACTGGAATTGGCTGCTACAGAGCCTATCAACGTCGTCAGATGGTACTCACAACACCGGTGAGTGAGTTGTCTGTCACACCATTGCAGAAAACCTGGTTACACACTTCAATCAAAGTAGCGCTTTTTAATATGTCGACCGTACTGGTCATTCAATGCGATATTCTGATTTTGTATCTGATGTCTTTTTTTGTCGAATCGATCAAGACCATGCATCAGACTGCACTGTTTGCTGTTGCCACCACTATTTCTTCGGCTTTATGGCTGATTGTTAGCAACAGTTACAACACGGTTTCTCCACTGACCTCAAGTCATTTTGATGACCCTAAAAAATGCCGCCATCTCAACCGCGTGATTTTAAAAGCGACATTGACTGCTGTGCCACTTACCCTTGCTGTATTTTTTATCATTGTGGTATTTGGACATGCCTTTTTAGCTCACTTCGGAACAAACTATGTGTCTGCCTACCCAACGTTAGTAGTCCTATCCATCTCGCCACTGTTATTTATGGCCTCTGGCTACTGCTCCAATGGACTTAAATACACAGGTCATGAAAACAGCGCACTCAAAATTATGAGCTTGAGCATGCTGGTATTCTTCATTTTATGCCCACTACTCACTTTTTATCTCGGCATGATGGGCACAGCCATTAGCGACATTATCGTTTGGTCATGCATTGGCATTGCCTCTAATATTGTCTTGCAACGTCGCACACAAATCCGCTCGTGGGGCGCGTGATGGCATTAACGCACCGCTTGGATCAGCTTAATGGCGTTTGCACGCCATCAATAAGCCACTGCCACAAGCTAAGCAACTGCTAGTGACACGCTGGTCCTGGGTAACCTTGCGGTTCAATTGATGCAGCGAACGTGCTGCTGGTGAAGATTGTTGGTAGGTATGTTCACCAATCCATAATGCGTTATCAAAAATCATCACGCCACCTGGACGCAGCAATACCATGGCTTGTTCATAATACTGCGAGTAATTGATTTTATCGGCATCAATGAACATCATATCGATGCTGCCGGCTTGACCTTCATCGATCAACGTCTGCAATGTCTCAACGGCCGGCGCAATACGCAACTCAATGCGGTCGGCGACGCCAGCCTGCTGCCAAAACGGTTGGCCGGTGACCAGCCATTGCTGTGACTTATCACAAGCAATTAAATGTCCCTGCGGCCCCATGGCATCGGCCATCACTAATGTTGCATGTCCAGTATAAACGCCAACCTCAATGATTCGTTTTGCGGCTAACGTTTCAATCATCATGGCTAAAAATTGTACTTGCTCTGGGGTGGTCAACCATTGCGCATAAGCAACGTGTTTCTGCGTGTATTGAAACAACGCCTCCGCGACTGAATGAGAACGCACGCAATGATCGCGTAAGTATTCCGACACTTCAGGTAACAATAAGGGATTTAGGTTCATCGTGAGGACCTTGTTAACACTTTAATCACAGCCAAATTATGATAGTATTCGTCCTCTTTAAGAACAGACAGCATGAGGACTCTTAGCATGGCAGGGCACAGTAAGTGGCATAATATTCAACATCGTAAAGGCGCGCAAGACGCCAAGCGTGGTAAATTATTTACCAAGCTGATTCGTGAGATTGTGGTTGCTGCCAAAATGGGAGATCCTGACCCTGCGAATAATCCTCGCCTACGCACCGCTGTCGATAAGGCCTTGAGCGGTAACATGACCAAAGATACCATCCAACGCGCGATCAAACGCGGCGCTGGCGGTGATGATGGCGCTGATATGATGGAAATTCGTTACGAAGGCTACGGCCCTAATGGTGTTGCCATCATTGTTGATTGTTTAACCGACAATAAAAATCGCACCGTGGCTGAAGTCCGCCACGCCTTTAATAAACATGGTGGTAATTTGGGCACAGCGGGTTCCGTTGCCTATATCTTCGAGAAAAAAGGCATTATGCATTTTCAATCTGGCACTGACGAAGATGCTCTATTGGAAGCCGCTTTAGATGCCGGAGCTCAAGACGTCACCACCTTAGACGATCAAACCATGCAGGTGATTACCGAAGCCGATGATTTTGTTACGGTTAAAGAGGCATTGGTCGCTACGGCACTGAATCCCGATCATGCTGAAGTCACCTTGGTGGCTTCCAACCAAGTCAACCTCTCATTAGAACAAGCCCAAACCCTACTCAAGTTGTCAGACGTTCTAGAAGACTTGGACGATGTACAAAATGTGTATAACAATGCCGAAATCTCAGAAGAAGTCCTGCAACAACTCACTTTAGACACCTAACCTCCCGGTAAAAATGTTATGCAAACCTCACCGTTTAACCAACAACTTTCAATCGTTATTCCCGTACATGATGAGCAAGACTGTATCCCGCTACTGATCGAGGGCATTGACCAGGCAATGCCTGCCTCGCTCACCTATGAGATCATTGTGGTCGACGATCACAGTCAAGATCAGACGTGGTCGGTGCTGATGCAGCTGCAACAACGCTTCAGCCAGTTACGTCTCCTTAAGCATAGCCGCAATGCCGGCCAAAGTGCTGCCGTCATTTCGGGAGTCAAAGCCGCTCGCTATGCCTGGATTGCCACATTGGATGGCGATGGTCAAAACAACCCTCAAGACATCCCCAAGCTGATCGCAACGCTGCAAGAACAGCCGGAGTCGCCCCAAGGCTACGTGATTGCTGGGCATCGGGTTAATCGTCAAGACACTGTAATCAAGAAGCTTTCTTCCCGGGTCGCCAATGCGGTACGTGGCTGGATTTTAAAAGACCATTGCCCAGACTCAGGGTGTGGCATCAAGCTCTTCCCCAAATCGGGCTTTCTGGCCTTGCCGCATTTTAATCATATCCATCGCTTCATCCCGGCAATGTTTCATGCCCTAGGTATCACAACGATCAATGTGCCAGTACAACACCATCAACGCGAGCATGGTCGTTCTAAATACGGCTTGAACAACCGTCTTTGGGTTGGCATCAGCGATATGTTAGGTGTGCTCTGGTTACGCAAACGTCCGTTTTATGTCGAATCCACACCCACTTCCATCACAACCACCGAGTCCTCTCATGACCACCTTTCTTGCTGAACACCTCAATACCATCTGGATCATGATTGGTCTTCTTGGCCAAGCGATGTTCTCTGCTCGATTTTTAATCCAATGGTTAGCCAGTGAACGTGTTAAACGCAGCATCATTCCCGACCTCTTTTGGTACTTTAGTCTCGCCGGTGGGCTGATCTTATTTGCCTACGCCCTCCATAAGAAAGACCTTGTCTTTATCCTGGGTCAAGGCACCGGCATCTTTATTTATTCAAGAAATTTGTATTTTATCTTGCGGCAACGTGTGCAGCCTAAGCCGCAACGGGAACTGGTATGAAACAGGTAATTAATTGGGTACAACTCGCCTTGTCGCGACGCGCCAGCTGGATAGGCTTGGTTTTATTATGTATAGCGCTATTTTTACCTGGACTCTTTCAAATTCCTGTCACTGACGTTGACGAAGCACGTTTTTCTCAAGCCTCCAAACAAATGCTTGAAACTCAAGACTACTGGCATATTAACTTGCAAAATACCCCTCGCCATTTGAAACCCCCTGCAATTTATTGGTTACAATCCCTCAGCACACACCTCACACAATCAACACCTTACAATCAAATTTTCAGTTATCGATTGCCTTCGTTTTTTGCTGCAACACTCACTACCTTGTGTATCTTCTTTCTTGCCACACCGCGCTTTGGACGAAAAACTGCTTTTATTGCCAGTGTGATTTTTGCTAGCACGCTAATTGTGGCTTTTGAATCGAGCTTTAGTACCACAGACGCTTGCTTAATGTTGAGTATTTTCATCATGCAATGGTCGCTGGGACAAATCTATTTCGCTGCGCAACAACAGCAGACGGCGGCGCGGCGCTGGCCCTTCGCCTTCTGGACTGCCATGGCCTTGGGTATCTTCCTCAAAGGTATTGCACCGATTTTTGCTGTTGGCACCGTTGTTGCACTCTGTTTATTTGAACGTCAATGGCGTTGGTTAAAGCAACTGCATATCGGCCTGGGACTGTTGGCTGTGCTTGCACTAACACTAGCTTGGTTAGTGCCCTTCTCGGTAGCCGGTCACAGCAACTTTTTATGGGATATGATTTCGCAAGACGTGGCAGGTAAAGTCACAGGCGGTCAAGAAGGTCACGGTCAACCCATTGGCTATTATCTACTATTGATGCCTTTACTATTTTGGCCAATGTCATTGTATTTCACCACAGCATGCCAAGCCGCAAAGCAATTATGGCAGCGTGCAGAGATTCGATTTTTAGCGGCTTGGATACTGCCGAACTGGCTGATTTATGAGTTAATCCCAACCAAGTTAATTCACTACCTAATGCCAATCTTTCCAGCCATGGCACTGGTCATCGCCCTGGCACTACACACCATCAGCAGTAGAGCACCTCAACGACGCATAGGGCTCAGCGTTGAGGCCATCATTTGGTTTGGCTACAACACGTTACTAGCCGCGGGCATTATCGCTTTGCCGTATTATTTGATTCATTGGCTGCCAATCTCAGTTGCTCTTGCTGCCATAGCTGTACTCATCAACATGGTCTTGGCCTACCGCTACTTTAAACAACAGCGTATCGTGGCATCTTTAACCAGCAATGCCCTCACTGCGATTTGTGTCTACAGCCTGCTCTTTTATTTCGCATTCCCCAATCTCAACTTGCTGTGGAATTCTCAACACGTAGCAAAGCTGCTTCAAACACCGCGCTTACAAAAACTGGTAAAGCAATCACCCGTATTGGTTGCAGGCTATCACGAGCCTAGCCTAGTTTTTGAAGCCGGCACTCGCGCTGTTGAGTTCTCTGATTTAGAAACCATTGAAGTCAGCTATCAACACCAACAACCAACACTGGCGCTGATGAGTGATAAATACTTTCAACGGTTTCGTCGATTTGCACAACAACATCACCTGGCCTATCGAGTTACTGCGACAATTAATGGCTACGACATCAACCACGGTCGACATATTACACTGACTTTGATAGAACCCTCATCAACACCAGTTCGATCAGCATAAGGAGACCGCATGAAATCCTCTTCACTCAACCACCTCAGGGTTTTCTTTGCCGTTAGTGTCATGTTTGTCGCCTGCTACAGCTTTATCGATCAACCTTTAGCAATTTGGTTGCACCAACACTCACTCACGGTAACAACTGCCATCGCTGGTTTTATCTCCACTCACTTCAGAGCAGAGACTTTCTATATTTTACCGCTACTCACGATTGCTTATTGCAAGATTAGGCGCCAAACTAACTCGACGATGTATCGTCAAAGTTTACTATTAGCCACCATCTTTTTTATCAATGCGGTTTTGTGCACCGTATTAAAAATTCTGTTTTCACGTGCACGTCCCTCTGAGTGGTTTAATCATCACGCCTATGGTTTCTATCTTGCACAATTAAAGGGTGCTTATTGGTCGTTTCCCTCTGGGCATGCCTTTGTTGCCAGCACATTTTTTACCTTCATTGCTCTGAGCAAACCGCGCTACCGCTGGTGGTGTTTGCTGGGCGTCCTGCTGATGTGTGTGTCACGCATGATTGTTGCCGCTCATTATTTCAGTGATGTCATGGTCGGTAGCTTTCTGGGGTACTGGACCTGTCGCGTACTCATGACACGATACGCCGAAGTATCACCGTTTAACCTTGACCTTAAACTACAACAGCTGCGTTCAGACCGCGTGTAACTTGATTATGATTAACTCGACTGCTGATAGTATTCAAGGTTTTAGTCTGCACTCTGCTCCAGTGCACGGTACAGTGGTTCGTATAACGCAATCATTACAAACCGTATTGGCACAACACCATTATCCATTAGTCGTTCAGCACATACTGACTGAGGCCTTGATTGCCAATCTATTGGTTGCCAGCACATTAAAATGGCAAGGCAAATTAATCATGCAATACCAAAGCAATGGCAGCTTGTCGTTGCTGGTTACGCAATCCACCCATCAGCGACACATCACCGGCATGGCCAAATGGCATGACCCTCTACCTGCATCCTCTGACGCTTTAATGAACCAGGGTCACTTAATCACTTCCGTACTTCACGACCGACGTGTTGAACCGGATCAAAGTATCGTGCCACTCAATCAGGCCGGTCTCACCGAATCGTTGCAAGATTACTTTAGTCGATCGGTACAACTCCCAACTAAACTATGGATCTCAGGCACTGATCAAGCCGCTTACGGTGTATTGCTACAGGCGCTACCATCACCGGGAGCGGTTTTTAATTTTGATTCCTTCATTGCTGGATTGGATGAAAATGCTTTGGACTTCACACACACTAATTCATCTTTACTGACCAACCTTTTGCTGGATCATGAATGTACTTTGTACGAAGCAGAATCGGTTCATTTTGGCTGCAGTTGCTCACTAACTAAGATGCAACAGGCCATTGTTGCCATGGGCGAGACAGAAGCTCGACTTGCCTTACAGGCAACGCCTACGCTAGTAGTACAATGTGATTTTTGTAACGATCAATACAGCTTTACTGCCGAAGACGTCGATCGTTTATTCCAATCATCCTGATAACTCTTACCACCTCTGCTATCAATTCGTTACTGCTATTACGCTACAACTAGACAGCAGTTAACTAAGATTCAAATAAACTCGAGATTAATTAATGCAGAGGTAACTTCTCGAATTTTCTACATCATCAACTGTACTATTCTTAAGGGAGTTAAAAACACTGCAGCTAAGCGAAAAAAAGGTCGCCGGTTAGGCGACCTTCGATGAATGAACTAACGGAACTGATTAGTATGCAACAAAACCAACGTAGCATAACAGCAAACCAAGCACCAAAAAGAACGCACCACCCACTGCGGCTACCTGTTTAGTTTTTTTCGCGATACATGCTTCATAGACGGCAGGAAACCAAACGCGAAAAACACCAATAATCAACAGAAACCAACCGGTAAGCGTCACCACAATCTCCCAACCCATCCAGTTTGTGTGAGTTAATACCACCCACAGACCAAGTAGAATTGGCACGATTGCAGACAAATATCGAGAGGCTGAATGCTTCACTAAATCATTGACCAACTTAGTCGCATGATCATGATTAAATAAAACGCCTAACGATATAAACAAGAAAAATAACCCAAGAAATTGAGCTAAAAATGCAGTTGTCATCGTACACCTCCAATTAACACTTAACCGCCTATATTATAGCTGATTTGTCAGGATTTTGCTGATTTTTTTTACAAATAAAGACTTAACTCTATGATAAATAGTCAATATTTTTTTTGTTATTAAAGGTGAAAATCTTGGGTATTGAGCGGTTTCTTACTCTATTTTATCTGCAGATAGCTATCGTAGAAAAATAATACATATATAGACATAACAAGGGGTAACGGGCAAAAAACCAGACTGTTTAATCGTTACAGCTATACTCAAGCTTAAGGCATTTCGCTACAATGTGCCAACGTTGCAACAAATAAGGTTCAGGATGACCACTATTATCGGCATCGACCCCGGCTCTCGTTTTACCGGCTTTGGTATTATTAGCGATCATCAAGGCGTGCAATGTGCCGTCGATTTTGGCGTGATTCGCGCTCAAGGTGAACAGTTGTCAGAACGACTGTACAGCATTCATCAACAACTCAAACAATTGCGAGCCAAACACCAACTTGATGCCCTAGCTATCGAAGGGGTTTTCTTTTCCAAGAACGCGCAATCGGCTCTTAAGCTTGGTCAAGCGCGTGGCGCTGCCATTAGCGCTATAATGTCTGATGAATTGCCGTGTTTTGAATACAGCCCAAGGCAAGTCAAGCAATCCATCGTGGGCATTGGTAGTGCTAGCAAAGTCCAAGTACAGCACATGGTACGTTCTCTACTCAAATTGCGTCAGACCCCAGCGACCGATGCGGCCGATGCGTTAGCAATAGCGCTTTGTCATTGCCACCAACAACGATTAGCGCATACACTGAAGCGCTCACAAATCACGGCAGGAGATGGCGCATGATTGGACAATTGCGGGGTGTAGTAATTTCACAAACACCGCCCACGGTTATTTTGGATGTGCATGGTGTTGGTTACGAAATTCATGCGCCCATGAGTACGTGCTTTCATCTCAAACCACAACAAGAAGCGACACTATTAACGCAATTCATTGTTCGGGAAGACGCACAGATTTTATACGGATTTCTAACCTCGGCAGAGCGTGAGTTGTTTCGCGCCTTAATTAAAGTTAATGGTGTTGGGCCGAAGTTAGCTATTACGATTTTATCCGGCATGGAGCCGGACCAATTTGTCCTAGCCATTGAAGCCAACAACCTAGCCATGTTGGTTAATATCCCTGGTATTGGTAAAAAAACTGCTGAACGTTTGGTTGTTGAAACCCGTGATAGTCTCAAGCACTGGCGCAGCGTGTCACAACCGACTCAATCACACTTGTCTACGCTCAACATTCAAGATGACGCACACAGTGCCTTGGTGTCGCTGGGGTACAAAGCGCAAGAAGCAAAACGTGCCATTGAGCATTGCCATTCCACTGATCACACGACCGAATCTTTAATTAAACACGCTTTACAATATTTAATGACAGGAGTCACGCCATGAACTCAGACATGCGCATGATCGATGCCGAGCTTGATGGCTCATCGCAAGACGAACAACATAGCGAGCTCTCCATTCGACCGCACACATTAGCCGACTATGTCGGCCAACCGGCTGTTAAAGATCAAATGCGTGTTTTTATTGGGGCTGCCAAACAACGCCGTGAGGCACTCGACCATACTCTAATTTTTGGTCCTCCCGGATTGGGTAAAACCACCCTATCTAATATCATTGCCAACGAAATGGGTGTGAGCTTAAAACAAACATCAGGACCGGTATTGGAAAAAGCCGGCGACCTTGCTGCCTTACTCACCAACCTTGAACCCCATGATGTCTTGTTCATTGATGAGATTCACCGATTGAGTGCTGTGGTTGAAGAGGTGTTGTATCCCGCATTAGAAGACTTTCAGCTTGACATCATGATTGGTGAAGGACCGGCAGCGCGTTCAATTAAACTCGATTTACCCCCGTTTACTTTGGTAGGTGCCACCACCCGTGCCGGACTTTTGACATCGCCATTACGTGATCGTTTTGGCATTGTGCAGCGTCTCGAATTTTACTCGCAACAAGATCTGACGACCATTGTGCAACGTGCGGCCGGTATCATCCATGCCACTTGTGAGCCTGCTGGTGCTAATGAAATTGCCAAACGCTCTCGTGGAACGCCACGGATTGCCAATCGCTTATTACGCCGTGTTCGAGACTTTGCTGAAATTGATGGCAATGGCATCATCACTCAACAACAAGCTGCTGCTGCACTGGATTGTTTAAATGTCGATAACGTTGGTTTTGATGTGATGGATCAAAAAGTCTTGCTGTGTTTACTGGATAAGTTTGATGGTGGACCGGTCGGGCTTGACACTATCGCCGCAGCGATCAGTGAAGAGCGCGGTACTATTGAAGACGTGATTGAACCTTTCTTGATTCAAGAAGGCTATTTGATGCGAACTCCAAGAGGACGTGTTGCCTCATTGAAAGCCTATCAACACTTTGATCGCACACCTCATACAGCACAGGAAGCATCATCGTGACCAAAGCCAATCACTTTGCTATCCCAATTACGATCTATGTTGCTGATACCGATGTCACCGGTATTGTCTATCATGCTAATTACTTGAATTATTTTGAACGCTGTCGCACTGCCTGGTTGGATGAGCTCGGTCATCCACTGTCATCGCTACTTGAACAAGATACCTGCTTTGCCATTAAAACTGTCAATATTGAATTCATCAAACCGCTTAAATTAGGTCAAACGGTTCATGCGAGCGCGCAAGTTGCGTGCTCAAAGCCGTGCTCTACCTGGTTTTATCAAACCATACACGACCCGCAAGATCCGCAGCAGATCTATTGCAAAGCGGACATTTTAGTAGCATGCTTAGACAAAAAATTAAGGCCCAAACGTCTATTAACCTGTTTTAGAGAGTTAGCACCATGACCAACGACACATCACTTTGGCACTTCATTACACAAGCAGACCTTATCGTTAAATGCGTACTTATTATTCTAGTCGCGGCATCGGTGCTATCTTGGACCACAATCTTGCAGCGCTTTTCCCGTTTTAGCCAGGCACAACGCGATGCGAAACAGTTTGAAAAACGTTTTTGGTCTGGGACTCATATGGATGAGCTGCATCGTAGCCTGACGCAAAATCAATCGACACCACAAGGTCTAGCCGCCATCTTTTCTGCCGGTTATGACGAGTATCAAAAACTCAATCAACATCCAGAGATCGCTCCGGATGCGGTGATTGAAGGTGCTGAACGTGCTATGCGCTTAGCCAGCACGCAATACGTTGAACAGTTGGAAAAAAACCTGTCTTTCCTAGCGACCGTTGGCTCCACCAGCCCTTACATAGGACTGTTTGGTACCGTATGGGGAATCATGAATGCTTTTCGTGCTTTGGGCCAAGTGCAACAAGCCAGTATTGCCATGGTTGCGCCGGGCATTTCTGAGGCACTGATTGCCACTGCCATTGGTTTGTTCGCAGCGATTCCTGCTGTCATTGCCTATAACCGTTTTTCCAACCAATTAGAACGCATTGAAACCCAATATGACTCGTTTCAAGATGAGCTAACGCGATTATTTCACCGCGACGCACATCGTCTACAACGATAGGAGCAGTTCATGGCCTCACGCAAATCACGCCGATCTCGTCGCGGCTTTATGGCTGAAATCAATGTTGTCCCCTATATCGATGTCATGTTAGTGCTGCTCGTGATCTTCATGATCACCACGCCACTGCTGACACAAGGGGTTAACGTTAACTTACCCAAAACCAGTGCAAAAGCCATTCCACCCAAACAACAAATGCCCTTGATTGTCAGCGTCACACGCAATGGACAATATTTCTTAAACGTTGCCAAAAATGCCAATCAAGCGTTAAGTGCACAACAACTGATGAGCACCATCGATAAGAAATTAACGTCGGCAGCCAACAACCATCAACACTTAGACATTTACGTTAAAGGTGATAAAGACGTCGATTACGGTGCAGTTGTGCAAGCCATGGTCCTGTTACAAAAAGCCGGGGCTAAGCAAGTGGGCCTGATCACAGAAGATCCGCAACACAGCAAAAGCGGATAGACTTATTGGCTTGTAAGCGGCTCCGTTAATTTACTGCCTATACCTCCTTCAAGATCCATTTGATACTTATCCGGTGTTGAATAACTACTGTGCTGACTGCCAAAGAATGAAGTGGAAGACAAACTTCCAATTAATTTAAATGGCGATTGAACAACGTGATTGGTACCAGATCCGCCAGATGTCATTAATGTATTAGCCATCCATGATACCCATCCAGCGCTAGTCTTTTGACAGTTTTTACTGAATGAACCTAAATTCATGAGTGCACCAACAGCAAAACTTATACCGTTTATTGTTAACACCCACCAACCATAGGATTCAAAATCAAACTGTGTTGCATGCTGATCATTGTCTGCAGCATTTGTCAGCGCTAAAGCTGGCGCACCACTAAGACCACTGCAGAGAATAATCAAAGCATTTTTACAGAACATAGAGCCTGTCATTGTGATTGGCTCATCAGTCGTATCTAACGTTAATTGGAGTGGCTTGTTGTCTGCATCCACTAAAGGCTTATAATCTGTAGCAGTTGAGCTTGAGGCAACAATCAAGCTGCATAAAGACTCAAAAAAATGATACGCGTAACTGGCACCTTCAAATGTAAAGTAGATATTAAAGGGAAGAATAACAAACACACCAACAGCCTCAATTGCATAACGCCAATTATTTAAATTTTCATAATCATTGGCTGCGTCAAACCATTGCTCGAGAAAATGCTCTATACCGCTGGAGATCGGCGCATGTTGGGCAAACGTGTAAAATACCGAGGCAAAAAAAGATAAAATACAAACAAATTGAAGTAGAGCTCCAGAGGATACTGCCCCTTGTTCCTCAGAAGAGGGTTGTGAAGAAACAAATATTTTTCTGAGTATCGCTGGAAACTCCATTAGAGACATACCCGATGTAGCCGCCCTAACTAGCCATGCAGTGAGAGATATCACCTCACCTAATTTGATATTGGTACAGGCTTTATATAAGGGTAATGCGGGTAATACCGCTAGAGTGGTCAACCCAAAAAGAGTCAGTCCGCGCAGCAAGAATGAGTATGATTGAATCGGTGAATCCGCTTGATTGTTATTTGTCTGTCCGAAACTCAATTTTAAACCAAACAGCAACCGCAGCCATTTATCCGTGGTAATCTCATACAGTCCAGCATTTATCATTGCACTACAGAAAGTCGTGATCAAACGCAAACCAATGTTATTGTCGATCTTCTCCCAAGTCAGCCCCCCATAAATGCAGCCCATAAAAACAGCAACCGAAGCCGTAGTGATTTGTAATACCCATTGCTCTGCAGTGAGCTCAGGACAATAACGATCTTGCCGAAAATCAGATGTGTTGGACTGACTGTTAACCGGTGATGAACCACGCATAGTCGGTTCTAACAAGTTTCGACCTGATTGATGATCTTCAGAAGCATCAATGTGTTCGTAATTCAGAGGACTATCGCTGTCTCTTCTATGCAGAGCATTGTGTGGGGCGATTTCGTCTCTGGCTCGAGGCGAGTTCGAGGATGAAGATGTGCTAGCGGCAGGACTGTCAGTTTTCGCTGATTCAGTTTTTGTTGATGTAGCAATGGACTTAACACATAAATTCCTCTCACCAATACTGGGGCACGCCATGTTGCTTTGCATTAATGGTTTTATTGGATTTATTGGATTTTCCATTAAAATTGCCTTTCAAGGTCGATCTTGGGTCACTACAAACAAATAATTACACTTGTCACATCGACAACCGCTATAAAAAGTAACATCTACTAATTGAAAACAAAGAAAAAAAGCAAGTAGATAAAAATTTACCCACTCAATGTAGCACACCAATCTTAATGATCGATTAAAAAAATAAAATTAATATTTTCTTAATGCATATAGTCCGGCTTCTCTAGATTTTCCGTTAATAAACAACAGAATACAGCTCCACCTAAAATGATTAACCAACACAAATATAACCAAATCAGAAATAATGGAATCACGGATAAGGCACCATAGAGAATGTGGTAGTAAGAAAAATGAGTCACGTATCCCGCAAAGGCAATTTTTG